>NZ_JBMOUI010000007.1:0-296022 GCF_049319765.1 Paenibacillus sp. S29
CGACTTGCATGTATTAGGCACGCCGCCAGCGTTCGTCCTGAGCCAGGATCAAACTCTCCATTAAAGACCAACCGAAGCTGGTTTATAGAAAGAGCGATAAGCTCATGTTGAAACTGACGAGATAAAAATATCTCTTGTTTGATTTTGCGAACAAAATCGTTTTACTCACTCGTTGTTCAGTTTTCAAAGATCAAACCTGCATAATGCCTTACTTTGTTTCACCACCGCATCTCAGCGGCGACTTAAATAATATATCATGTTTTCTACGTCTTTGCAACACTTTTTTTCAAAAGAATTTTTTAATCAATTCTGCTTTGTTTTCGTGTTGCTAACTATCTTGCAAAAGACAGCTATAAGAATATACCACAAAATTACGCTAAAAGGCAACACCTTTTTTCAGTTTTTTTCTCATCTTTAAAATCACTGCATTTAAATAAAGAGACCATTATTCCCACAAGCAGAATAACAGTCTCTTTAACATTCATTTCTTCCTCTTAATGAATAATAAAGCCGGGCACTACCAGGAGGTTCCTCTCCTTTTACATATAGCCACGTCAGTCCTTAATCCACGGATTTTTACGCGAACGTGCATTATAGGATGAGGAGCGGGATTTTTGCTTTTTATTAGTAGCATTTTTACTGGAAACCTTGGCTTTGGATGTCTCTTCTTTGGATGTACTGCCGGAACTGTCTTTTGATTTACCTTTACGCACGCTACGATCCTTTGGTTTAGAAGAAGAACCAACTTCATTTTGGGATGCAATAGTCAGATTGTTACCAATCTCCTGCGTTCCTGGAATTGCTGGTGCCGACTGGACGTTCTCTTCCCGGCATCCACAGTCTGGCATAAACATATAGGGTGTTGTATATCCCTCTAATGGATACATAGGTGCATTCCCATGCGCAAACGGATGATAAGGGGAATTCGCAGATTGTTGTCCTTGTAGTTGGCTATAGTCGGACACGTGCCCACCCGCAGGCGAACCATATGGAGGTCCTCCCCATGCCTGGCTCCATTGACTGCTCTGGACTGTACTCTCTGGATACTGCTGTGGATGCCCTTGATGGATAAATGGAGGATAGACAGGGTAGGATGCATTTTCAGACGCCTCATGACTCGGATAATATCCAGGGGCGCAGCAATCTGAATAGGCAGGATAAGGTGTTGGATGGGCATTTATAGGTGGTGTCTGCACAGCCCCCCAGCACCATGGATGCTCACAATCATGATGATAGCCCTGATCAGAAACTACAGTAGGAGAGGCGTATTCTGCTAAGGAGGTATTTATAGGCGCATTCCCCCAAGTTTGAGGAGACTCAATCCCCGGATACCACGAGTTCGGCATTGCATTTATTTGTGAGCTATAATCAAATGTCGGCTGTTGTATCGACCACTCGGAATTTACCATCGGCTCCGATTTTGCGCAGCCGCAAAATTTTTCAGCTACAGTTTGCTTCACAATAGTTGTAGGAAGCTGTGGCTTAGATGCAATCGGTTGGGTAACTATAGGTTGCATTTGAGGTGGAGCAGGTGGAGTAACTATGGGCTGCATTTGAGGTGGAGCAGGATTTACGGGTGCCATAGGAACTTCAGGCAGTTTTAATTCAGGGAGCTTAGGAGGATTCACTGTTTCTTTCGGCTGTGTCATCTCTTCTTTGGGGCTAGGCATATTTTCCTGCTTAGGCTGCGTCAACTCCTCCTTGGGCTGGGTAAGTTCTTGCTTGGTTGGGGATTCAGGTTTAGGCTGTGTCATCTCTTCTTTGACTGCGGTATTTTTTTTATTCTCAGTAAAATCAGACGCCTCTTCTTTGTAGTGTGGAATATTAACTGTTTCTCCAACCAGAAGTGCGTTAGGGTTTTTAAGCTGGGAATTGGCATCAATAATTAGCTTAAGCGGTACATTCCACGCCTTGGACAACTTCCACAATGAATCTCCTTGCTTAACCTTGTGTTGATATACCGTTGACGGCTGTGTTTCCATCGTAACAGGGTCTGTTGGAATTTTAATTTTCTCGCCGATACTTAACTGATTAGGGTCTGCCAATTGGGGATTGGCGGCAATAGCTTTCTCCAGCGTCACATTATACTTCTGTGCCAGCAAGTACAGAGTGTCACCTTTTTTGACGATGTGTATTTTCACAGGTCACAAACCTCCTAGACTTTCGTTCGGGCGGGATAAACGCCCGGCTTCTGTTATTACATCCTATGCACCTCCCGGGCGAATGACCCCATACAAACAAAAAAATCCTCTCAACCGAATACTCACGCGAGCATTCAGTTAAAAGGATTCGGTTTTATTTTAGTCCTGCCACACTTTGTAGCCATCCTGATCCACGATCTTCCGGAACTCAGACAGGAGCTCCAAAGTCACTGGGCCAGCAACGCCGGAGCCGATCGTACGACCATCCACTTCATAAGCTGCAATAACTTCTGCCGCAGTTCCTGTAAAAAACACCTCGTCCGCAACATATACATCATGCAGTGTAAAAGGTTGTTCCTTAAGGGGGTATCCAAGCTTAGCACACAAATCGATAATAGCATTACGAGTAATCCCTTCAAGCGCCCCCAAATAGCAAGGAGGTGTATATAACACTCCGTTTTTAACAATGAAAATGTTGTCCGCAGAGCCTTCCGTCACATACCCTTGGGAATTGAGCATAATAGCCTCACCTACACCAGCATAGTTAGACTGGATCTTCACGAGAATATTGTTGAGATAGTTCAATGATTTAATCTTCGGATTCAAAGCGTCTGGGATGTTGCGACGCTGAGAGACAGAAATTGTCTTCAGGCCAGTCAAGTAAGCTTCTTCCGGGTAAATGGCGAGCTGCTCCACGATAATGATGACACTCGCCTTCGCACAACGAAGAGGATCTAAACCTAGATTTCCTGCACCTCGGGATACAATCAGACGGATATATCCGTTACGCATTTCGTTAAGACGAATCGTTTCAGCCATTGCTTCCAACATTTCATCAGGAGACAACGGAATGTTTAACTGAATGGATTTCGCAGAATCATACAGACGCTCCAAGTGCTCCTTACATTTAAAAATATTCCCGTTATATATACGAATGCCCTCAAATATACCGTCTCCGTACAAGAATCCATGATCATATACGGAAACCTTTGCGTTTTCCTTAGTCACATGCTGCCCATCCAGATAGATCCATTGTTCTGCCATTAAAACCACACCTCCGATTAATGTTCCTTTAAAATAGGTTCGATCGCTGCTTCAACATACTTGTAGCTTGGATAAGAGCCAAGAACACGTACATGGCACCCCAAAGCCTCGATCTCTGCAAAGGCTGCCGGAAGCAGCACGGAATGCAGAGATTCCAAAACTTCAATGTAAAAATAATAATTCCCCAATTGCTTTTTGGTCGGACGCGATTCAATACGAGACAGATTTAACCTGCGCCATGCAAATGCGGATAAAACCTGATGCAGCGCTCCCGGGAAATCCTGCGGCGGCGTGACCAAAATACTGGTTCGCTGACCTTCAGGCGTACCCGGGAGACTTATAGGTTGATGACCGATCAAGACAAAGCGGGTAAAGTTGTTATCGTGATCCGTCACTTTGCTGGCCAAAATATCCAATCCGTGTTTGGCAGCCGCAAGCTTGGTTCCGAGAGCGGTCCAGCCTTTACCGGGGTTATGTTTAACAATTTCGACGGCTTCTGCCGTACTTCCTGCACTCTCCAACTCGGCCTGAGGAGCGAAAGCCTGTATGAATTCTTTACACTGGGGAAGCGCTACAGGATGAGACATAATTTTGACCACTTTGCTCAAATCCAGCTTGTCCAAATCCTTCGTAAATTCACTACGATGACCAATAAGATTTTGAATTGAAGGATATACCCATTCCGCCTGCATTTGAATGTCTACTTCATGTACAAGCCAATCCATATGCAAACTTACAGAGCCATCAATCGTATTTTCAATGGGAATTACACTATAGTCTGCCTGACCCTTGCCTACTGCCTGAAATACGTCCGCAATATGTTTGTAAAAAAGTAATTCATGGGACGTATCTCCTAACAAATACTTAATCGCTTCATGAGAAACAGTCCCCTCAGGAAGAAGTGCAATTCGTTTCATATCGTAAGTTCCCCTTTAATCATATCCATAAAAGGGAGAGTATTCCCTTCTGTATATACTTTAACTCCTTCATTCTCAGGGCGCAATTTTAAAACAGAAGCAGTGATCCCCTCTTTGTTCATGGTATCCGTTAAATACTGCTCCAGCTCTGCTTTCCGATTTTCCCGCCGATCTGTCAATGCCAGCAACGTTGGTCCAGCCCCACTTAGAGCCACACCCAAAGCACCATAATGGTGCGCATCCTGCAAGATCTCTGTCATACCTGGCACAAGTGCCGCGCGGTAAGGCTGATGAAGCTGATCACGCATCGCTTCGGCGATTAAATCGATTCGTCCCGACGCCAATGCTGCTACCAACATGGAAGCATGACTTATATTATATACAGCATCCTTCAACGATACATGAGCGGGTAGAACCTCTCTAGCTTTCGACGTGGACAGCTGAAAATCTGGAATAACTACCATAACCTCCAGATTGGCATCTGGTTCAAGCCGTAAATGCTTAGCATGCTCGCCGTCCCACATCGCTGTAATAATACCACCAAACAGGGAAGCTCCAACATTGTCCGGATGTTTTTCAATGGCGCTTGCCATATCGAACAGCTTGGAATTCGGCAGAGGCGAGCCAATCAACGTATTGGCAGCGACCAAAGCGCCCACAATAGCAGAAGCGCTGCTACCCAAACCGCGGGTAAGCGGAATATCCGAGTACATCGAAATATCGAGCTCAGGAACAGATACACCTGCTTCCCGAAAAACCATTTGTGCTACCTTGAAAATCAGATTAGTTTTATCTTGGGGAACACCATTCATTTCATCTCCGTATAAATGAAAAGCCGTCTGTTCGGCCTCCTTCATTTCAATCCATGCATATAAGGACAATGCCATGCCCAATGTATCAAAGCCGGGACCCAAGTTGGCCGTACTCGCAGGCACACGCACTCTTGCTGTTTTTAAAACGGTCATACAGACAATTCCTCCTGCTTTTATTGACTATCCCTCTACTCGATATACGCTCTTGATGCGACGAATGACGTCTAAAGTTTCAAAATGCTCCAAAACCTTTTTCATACTCGCTTTACTGGCTAAATGAGTCACGATAATAATTTCAGCATCGGGGTTAACCTCATTCGGTTGCTGCACAACAGATGCCAGACTGACATTAAATTCAGCAAATACTTGCGTAATCCGTGCCAACACCCCTGCTTTATCATCCACATGCAGAAGCACAAAGTTTTTGAAATACACATCTTCGTCGTTACTAATTTTTTTAGGGTTGTAAGGAACGATGGCTTTAAGCCCATTGACACCAAGTTTGAGATTTTTCACTACAGCTACTAAATCAGCTACAACCGATGTTGCCGTCGGCATTTCACCTGCACCCGCACCATAAAACATGGTTTCACCCACTGCTTCACCATGCACATACACCGCGTTGAATACCCCGTTCACCGAAGCCAATGGATGCTGCTTGCGTACCATGGTCGGCTGAACGTTAATCGTAAATTCATCACCCTGACGCTCTGCAATGCCGAGCAATTTCATTTCATATCCTAGTTTTTTAGCAAAAGCAATATCTTCACTGGTTACCTTTGAAATGCCGCTGACACTTACATCCTTGAGTTCTACATTAGAGCGGAAACCAAGCGTGCCGAGAATTGCCATTTTACGAGCTGCATCCAGTCCTTCCACGTCTGAGGTCGGATCGGATTCAGCATACCCAAGCTCCTGCGCTTCCTTGAGAACTTCCTCGTACGAGGCTCCTTCCTGACTCATTTTTGTTAAAATAAAGTTGGTCGTACCGTTCACAATCCCCATAATGCGGGTAATACGGTCGGAGGAGAAACCTTCAATGAGTGTACGAATAATCGGGATACCGCCTGCTACACTAGCTTCATAAAAAATATCACATTGCTTTTCCTGCGCCTTTGCTAATACTTCAGAACCGTGCAAAGCCATTAAGTCCTTGTTAGCTGTTACGATGTGTTTACCCCGCTCCAACGCTTCAAGAATGTACTCCTTCGTCTGATCAACCCCGCCCATGACTTCGATAATTACATCAATTTCAGGGTCTCGAATAACTTCCCATGGGTCCTCAGTAAGCTTGGCCGTGTCCACTTCAATGGAACGATATTTTTCTATGTTTTTTACAGCTATTTTTTCAATGATGATCGGTGAACCGACTTGTCTGCTCAAATCTTCCTGATTGCCTTCTACGATTCGAACGACTCCCGTTCCTACCGTCCCCAAACCTAACAATCCTACTTTGACCGGTTTCATCCATTCCCCTCCCGCAAACTTATATCTAATGAACTGTATTGCCTTAACCTTGCCCAATCAGGCGAACACGTTTGACTCCAGAGATGTCCTCCAAGCCCTCCAGTAGAACACCCAACTCTTCACTGAGTCTGGACATTTCTACCGAGATAACTACGTTGGCTCTGCCTTGCAGTGGAATGCTTTGCTGGATCGTCAGCACATTGCCTCCGAAATCAGCCACTCTGCCAAGCACCCTGGACAACATTCCGGATTGATGTTCTAAATCAATAGAGATATTGACAATTCGCTCACGCTCCAGCTGGTTAACCAAATGTATGCCATCCTTATATTTATAAAAGGCGCTTCGGCTTAGCCCAACTTGCTCCACGGCATCATGCACGGTTTTAACATCTCCTGAAGCCAGCAGCAGTTTCACCTGTATGGTCTTAACAATAGCTTCAGGCAAAATATCTTCCCGTACCAAGTAATAGCGCTCTTTCAAGAACGTCCTCTCCTCAAAGACTTATGTTTTTGTATAGAGGACATTATATCGAAACTCATGAAAATCGGCAAGCTAACAATGCAAAAAACGGCTACTGCCTTCTATAGAGTTTCCTATAGTACAGTAACCGTTCAGGTTTTAGACCTTTATTTGATTTTTAGTAGTAGCTGCTGCCTTCAACAAATTCGAACTCGAAATCAGCAATGCGTACAGATGTACCATCTTTGGCGCCACGCTTGCGTAACTCAGCATCCACACCCATGTGGCGTAACGTTCTTGCTAATTTCAAAATGGCATCATGCGAGTTCAACTGCATGCGCTTCATCATGCGCTCAATTTTAGGGCTCTGCACCACGAATGTGTCGTTTTCACGTACAATTGTAAAGCCATCGTCTTCTGCTGTATCCAGCTTAAATACCTTACGTTCATTGACTTCTGCTACTTCCTCAACAACTGGCTCGTCCGGTATTTGATCCAACAAATCAGCAGCCCGGTAGAGCAGTTCCTTCACACCTTGACGTGTCAGTGAGGAAATAGGCATGACTTCAAGATCAGGACGTATAGAAGCAATCTTCTCTTTGAAGTGAGCCAAGTTTTCTTCAGCTTCTGGCATATCCATTTTATTGGCCGCTACAATTTGCGGACGCTCAGCCAATGCTGCATTATATTGCTTCAATTCGTCGTTAATTTTAGTCCAATCTTCAAACGGGTCACGTCCTTCGGAGCCCGCCATATCCACGACATGGATAATAATACGCGTGCGCTCAATGTGCCGCAGAAATTCATGTCCCAGCCCAATACCTTCATGAGCTCCTTCAATCAAACCAGGCAAATCCGCCATCACAAAATTACGATGATCACCCACATCCACAACACCCAGATTCGGAGTAATCGTTGTAAAGTGGTAGGCCCCAATTTTCGGTTTTGCGGAAGATACAACCGACAACAAGGTAGACTTCCCAACACTAGGGAACCCGACCAAACCTACGTCAGCCATTACTTTTAACTCAAGCGTGATATAACGTTCTTGTCCCTCTGCACCGTTCTCAGCCAACTCAGGCGCTGGATTACTCGGCGTAGCAAAACGGATGTTCCCGCGTCCTCCGCGTCCTCCTTTAGCTACGACGACTTGTTGACCATGACGTGTCATATCTGCTACTACTTCACCAGTATCATCATCTATGATGACCGTTCCCGGTGGTATACGTACGATCATGTGCTCCGCATTGGCTCCGTGTTGGCTTTTGTTGCGACCTTTTACTCCACGCTGGGCTTTAAAATGACGTTGGTACCGAAAATCCATCAAGGTACGCAAACCCTCATCCACACGGAAAATTACATCTCCACCGTTCCCTCCGTCACCACCACCTGGGCCACCTTCAGGAACGTATTTCTCACGGCGAAACGCAATTAATCCGTCTCCACCGTCACCGCCTTTAACAAAAATCTTCGCTTTATCTACAAACATGGTTACACCTTCCTTATGTCTGGCACTGCATCCGAATTTGAAGCATTTCGCCCGTAGGAAGCTTCTCTGTTCGAATGCGTTTACTTCCGGGTACGGATCTGACCTGCTTTAGGATATTCAAATCCGCAGGTATGTCACTTCCTTCAAAACGGACGATAACATCATTCTGATCCATACCGAAAAAAAGTGTCAATCTGCGCACTTCTCCCCAGGACGACCGGCCCCCGCCATATTGATACGCACGCACCGTTTCTATGACGGCCGAGGCAAGCGACTCGCCGTCTTCGGGAGACATGACAGCGTCTAACTTTAACTGCTCCTCAACCTGTACCGACAATTGTAAATTACCGGCGTTCACGCGAAAAGACTGCAAATAAAACACCAGTGAGGGAATACCCAACTTAGATATTTTACTGTCTTCCGCCACGCGCCCTTTTATTGTTTCCACATAAGCAACAGATTTATCATGCTTATTCATACGAATATATCCATAAAGCACCTGCAAGTCATTCATCCAGTCATGCCGATGATGGTTAAGCATTGAAATCGCTGTACGTTCAAAAGAACGCAAAGCAGCTTTCCGTTCATACTCAACCTGTCTTTGCGTATACCACATACCAAAGCATGCAGCAACTACAGACCATACTGCTAATAAGATAATCGTTAATACTTTAGGATAGAGCAGTGAAAAAACCAAAGGAATCAGAATGGAACCCAACGCCAGATAAGGCGCTCTTATCCGCTGGAACATGGCTTCTCTCCGTTCTGCGAAATTAAATGGATTATTAAAGAACCTTAATCCAGTATAGCACAGACTAACTTTCCAGTTCATTACCATCATGCAAAAAAGCCTCCGACAAAAGTGCCGGAGGCTTTTCAGCGTGTCTAAGCCGCTATTAAGCTTCTACAGTAGCTGCTACTGGAGCAACGTCGATCGGGTAGATGCTCACCTTTTTGCGATCACGGCCCCAACGTTCGAACTTCACAACGCCGTCCACTTTCGCGAACAGAGTGTCGTCCTTACCGATGCCCACGTTCGTGCCCGGGTGAATTTTCGTTCCGCGTTGACGAACCAGGATGCTACCGCCGGTAACTGCTTGACCGTCAGCACGTTTCACTCCAAGACGTTTCGATTTACTGTCACGTCCGTTCTTTGTGGAACCCACACCTTTTTTCGATGCGAATAATTGAAGATCCAATGTCAATTTCAACATGATGTCTACCTCCTTCTTTGATTATTTTCTATTTGAATATACTTACCGTATGATTCAGCAATACTTGTCAGCATAATCACCATGGACTCCAGCAACAGTTGAACCTGTGCGTTCGCATCATGATAACTTTCAGGAGAAAGATACGCGCTTAAAAAGCCGTTTTCCATTTCCGTTTCCATCTCAACGTCCGTAAGAGCTCCAATCGAATTGACAGTTCCTACTGTTACCGCCGAAACGCCAGCACATACGATATCCTCGCCAGATTTAGCGAAATTTGCATGTCCTTTAACGGAAAACCCCTGTATGCTGCCATCCTCCAGTCGTGTAATACGCACGATAATCACTTATCGCACCCTCTTACGCTTGGATTTTTTCAATCGTCACTTTCGTGTACGGTTGACGATGACCTTGCTTCACATGGTAGTTCTTTTTAGGTTTGTATTTGTATACGATGACCTTTTGACCTTGACCATGCTTCTCAACTTTAGCTGTTACAGAAGCTCCAGAAAGAAGCGGTGTACCTGCTGTCAAGCCATTGTCGCCGGACACTGCCAGAACACGATCGAACGTTACAGTTTCACCATCATTAGCTTCCAACTTCTCGATGAACAATACGTCGCCCTCTTGAACTTTGTATTGCTTACCACCTGTTTCGATAATTGCGTACATTTGCTTGCACCTCCTTATGTCTCAGACTCGCCTAATAGCAGGTGGCAGATTCCCTTAGGATACTGCACTTCAGTACCTGATTGGAGCGGTTACAGCATGTGCAGCCAATCTTACGCATCACACATACTAAATGATTGTAGCACAAGCTTTGTGCACATTCAACCTTTAGTTTTAAAATGATTTTTGGTTACGCATCGCTCTACACGAGCGTCTTTTCCTCACGCACTTTTTTGCGGGTCATTTCCAGCAAACCTAACCGCGTCCAACCGACAACATAAGATTTGGTCCGATCCTTCTTCAATCTTGCTTCCAGCACAGAGGATACTTCCCGACGGTTCTCCTCTTGTTCCATGTCAATAAAATCAATGATGATGATACCACCAATATCACGCACACGTACCAGGCGGGCAATCTCTTCAGCTGCTTCAATGTTAGTCCGGGTCACCGTTTCTTCCAGATTACTGCCTCCCGTAAACTTCCCGGTATTCACATCAATGACGGTTAATGCCTCCGTATGATCAATGACAATGTATCCGCCGCCCTGCAGCCATACCTTTCGCGCAAAATCGCGTTCCAGCTGCTCATGAACGCCATAAGCTTTGAAAATTGTTTCTTCTGGACCACGAAATATACTTACATGAGCTTTCGCAGGACCAATCTGTTGCAGCATTATTTCTGCATCCTTTGCTTGCTCTTCACTGTCAATGACCAGTTCATCCTGTTCAGGTGTAAACACATCCCGAATCAACCGCTGAACAATACTTAAATCCCGGTGTAATTCGCACGGAGCCGAGTGTTCACCAGCTTTACGCTGAATAGCCACCCACTGCTTACGCAGTTGATTTAAATCATTTTCAATCGCCTCTATACTCATGTCCTCCGAAACGGTACGGATTATGAGTCCTTCCTCACTTGTGCGTAGCTGCTCTCCCATTGCTTTCAAACGGGTACGTTCGCCCTCACGTTCGATCTTCTTAGATACGGCCACATAATCAGCACGGGGCATATATACGATCCAGCGACCCGGAAGTGAAAAATGAGTGGTGACCCTGGCTCCTTTACTACCAACAGCCTCTTTTAATACCTGCACTACAATTTCCTGCCCTACCTTTAACACTTCAGAAATGGATGGCTTTACCTTCGGCTGCTTGTCCAAATGAGCATGAAGTACGTCATCTACATACAAAAAGGCATTCTTTCGCTGTCCAATGTCAACAAAGGCGGCTTGCATACCTGGTAGCACATTGACCACCCTCGCTTTGAAAAAAGAACCTAGAATTCCCCGTTTTCGCGGTAGTTCAGCCGCATATTCAACCAATCGTCCCTCTTCCAACAACGCCATTTGGGTCATCTGCTGCTGGCATTGTACAATCATTTGCTTCATGGTTTTTCAACCTCTCTGGATACAGCCTCTTCCTTAACTCACAAAACATTATTTGGGCTTGGGTTCTCCACCATCTGGCGGGCGTGTCGCAAAATAAGAGCGAATAAGACGTTGCTCCGGCAATACGGCTACAATCCGTCCCTGTTCATTCATAACATAAACCATATGATACCGATCTCTTCTGAAAAGACGCAAAATAGGCTCCAAATGTTTCACTGGCAGGGATACAATAGGTAAGGCAATACTTCCCTTAGCTACTTCGTGGTAAAAAAGCTCGTCCCTCCCCAGCAAAAACCGTATAAAACGGTAAGGGATATTCCGATAATCCACAATATTAGAATAAAGCAAAAAAATCCCTACCGCCAGCAGATTTAAATGGATAGGTCCATTTTGCCTTAACAACGGCGAAATACCATATATACAAAATAGCAAACTCGTTACGATACTGGCTCTAAAAGTCCACACTAATGTGCGGTGATAAGAACAAGATAAGCTAATCAGTGCCTGCAATATTTTTCCACCGTCAAGTGGTAAAATGGGCAGCAAATTAAACAGTGCAATAACTGCATTCCCCTGAATGATATAATTTACATAATCATACTCCAGTCCACTCACATTTCTGAACCACAAAAGGATGATGATCATGATTCCGTTTTGCAGGGGCCCCGCTAGCGCAATGACAATCTCCTTCCACGCATTGAGCTTCCCCTGATCCTCAATGACCGCCACTCCTCCAAAGGGTAACATCTGTATGGAAAGCACCCGCGCACCCAACAACGAAGCAGCTGTCGCATGGCCTAGCTCATGAATAAATACCAATGTAAATAAAGTTATGATCTCGATAAAATGTCCCGTTAATATAGAGGTCAGCATAACCAATACAAACAGTGGATGTAGTGATAAGGTCACCCCTCGGACATTAATCAAGGGCTACCACTTCCGACGGGTCAATGTATTGATCCCCTCTCTGAACTGCCAAAAACAAAGTCGCCGCCTCGCTGCCGCTGTGACTTGCTGGCAGTACACCGATCTCATCTCCCTCCTGAACCCAGTCGTTCACTTTTAAGGTAGAGCGGGAAAGCCTTCCGTAAGTTGCTGTGATACCGCCAGTGTGTCGAATTGTAATCGAAATCCCGCTTTTGGGATGATTTAATATGTCTAATACTCGACCTGCATCTATACTTTTAACAGCGATTGCCCCGTTATCGGTAACATTCGGCGTAATTTCTACCCCTTTAAGGCTCAGTACAAAAGGTTGTGTTATATTGCCTTCAATCGGTGGAGAGCCCTTTCGACTTGCGTCTACCTTGTGCGTTTCATGCTCCTCGCCAAAAATCGGCAAAAAGGAAGGTGCTCCGTCAAAATAAGTTTCATACCATTGTCCGACGGCTGCAAAATCCATATCCTTATTCAAGGCATCCGCAATAAACATTCTCAAATTCACTGCATAGGGAATATCCCAACGAAACATTCCCCATACCATTCCAAATAACACCGTTGCTATGACTGATCTTCGCCAAAAGGAAGTCCAAAAAGACGGACCACGATTCGTCCCAAAAGATTGCTGCCAGCGTTGCCGCTCATTTTTCCACTCAGTTTCTGGGTCTCTGGGCGAGTTGGCACTGTCTATAGGCATCGACTTCATATCTTTATCCCCGTGCCTGTTCTGATATATGCCAGAGGGATACGTCTCCGCTTTGCTTCCCGCGATTAGCTGCTGTATACGTTCTTCTCTGCGCTGCTTGATTCCGGAATTTTTATTCATCCTGTTCAGCCCCCTCAGCGAGGTATGTTTGATACATCTTATGAGGACGGGCTTCAACTTATGTTGTCCGGTTCGGGATTACGCACCTAAAAATCAAAAAAACCGGCGCTAGCGCACCGGATATGTTTTGTATTTATGATATTTATGTAGTGACTCTAAATTTTGAGAAACCGTATTATAGGAACTTAAAAAGATAAACCAAAAACACTTAAATAAGATTATCACTTATTTAAGTGTCTAGTATTACAAATGAATACTACTACAGTTCCTACCTTAGAACCAATGGAAAATTACGTAGGAAGTGTGGAAGCAATTTACCAGCCATAACTTCCTGTTTTCCTCATCCACCCATACCAAAAAACTTCTTAAAGCGTGTCATCACGCTTTTCTTTTGGTCCAGCTGCATGAGGGGCACTGTATCGCCTAAGATTCGTCTCGCAATGTTACGATAAGCAATCGCGGCCTGTGAATCTGGATTCATAACGGTAGGCTCCCCTGTATTAGCGGCTTTAATTACCATTTCATCATCCGGCACAATCCCAATAAGGTCTATGCTAAGCACTTGTAAAATCCCATCAATATCCAACATGTCTCCGGATTTAACCATGCTATTGCGAATGCGGTTAACCACCAACTTGGGTGATACCACATGTGAGCTTTCCAGTAAACCAATTACCCGGTCTGCATCGCGTACGGCTGCATTTTCCGGGGTGGTCACAACAATGGCCTGATCGGCCCCGGCAATGGCATTTTTAAAGCCCTGTTCAATACCCGCAGGGCAGTCGATCAATATATATTCAAAATCCTTTTTAAGCTCCAAAATAATATCCTTAACTTGCTCCGGCGTAACAGCACTCTTGTCCTTGGTTTGAGCGGCTGGCAGCATATACAGCTCCTCAAAACGCTTGTCCTTAACCAGCGCCTGATTTAAACGGCAACGACCTTCCGCTACATCAACAAGGTCATAAATAATCCGGTTTTCCAGACCCATCACAACGTCTAGATTACGCAACCCGATATCCGTATCCACCAAACATACCTTTTTGCCGAGCAGTGCAAGCGCTGTTCCTATATTGGCTGACGTCGTCGTTTTGCCGACGCCGCCTTTTCCTGAAGTGACGACGATAGCCTCTCCCATGTGCTACACCCCTTTGAACACGTTAAAATCGCGGCCCAGACGCACAATATTGCTCATTTTATCTATTTGCATAGCGCCATCCTTGAGATACGCAAATTCCATACCGGATTCACGTGTCTCCCATTCGTCTGGTGGACGGCTGATCATTTCGGAAATTCGCAGCTGTGTCGGTGCAAAATAGGAAGCCGCAATAATCGCTTCACTATTCCCCTCCATCCCTGCATGCGCCATGCCTCGCAAAGCGCCGAGGACATAAATATCACCAGTACATGTTATAATTCCGCCCGGGTTTACATCTCCCAAAAAGAGTAGGTTCCCATTGTGATGAAGCACTTGACCAGAACGGATAATCCCTGTCACCGTGTGAATAGGGGGCTTTCCCTGCACTTCCACAGGCAGTCCAGGTGATTCTACAGACCTGATGAGCAGATTCCCCTTTTGCTTCAAGATCTCCAGAATACTTTCCTTCTGTTCCTCTGTCACTTCTCGGCTTCCCAGCTTAATATCCACATGAATGATCGGGCCTGTTAAAATATTTTGATGACTGTGCTCCAGCTTAAAACGCAGCTCACCTAGCAAATCCTCAAACTCGCATTGATCGTCCAGCAGGAATACCAGGCCATCTTTGATGCCTTTAATCGTGACATGATTCGATTTCACCGCCATTAGCCTGTCCCTCCTATCTCAATCATTTCGTCCCCGGGACGTCAAATCCCTGCTAACCCGGACAAAATGTGTGTAAAAAGACCTAGACGGCCTCTTCCTTTTTCACACGGGTACCCAAACGCTGCAATTGCTTGCGAACCGGGACATAAATGATGAGGGCGAACAGAAAATGGATAAATAAATCAGGAATCATATACTGAGCAAGTGCCCAATTGAAAGTCTGATGATTCAGCTGGAACAGCTGATCAATAGCAAAAAGCATAGAATCCAGCAGGAAACTACCAATCAACACGGCTGCCATCATAATAGGCATCGGCGCACGCCTGGCTGTAAAAACAAGCCCCAATAAGTATGCAGACAACCCCATTGCAAAAGAATAAGGTCCAATGATAAACCCGTAGAACACTACATCATGAATAAGTCCAAAAACAATACCTAGCACCAATGCTGTATGACGACTGTAATACACAGACACAAACAAGATCACGACATATACAAAATTCGGAACCATTCTTGAATGCCAACTATCCGGAAGAAGCCACGGAAGAATCGTCCCTTCAGCTATAAACAGTACAAACAGCAGCAGTATTAGAACCTGACCGCGCATCTTCATTATTCCGGTACCTCAGGAGTATAAAGGATGAGCAGTTCTTTCCAATCCACAAAGCTGGCTGCCGGTTTAATAATCGCTGTCCGTGTTTTGCCAAATTCCCCAACCTGAATCTTCTCTACCGTTCCAATCATTAGGTTTTTGCGGAATTTCCCACCTGCACCAGATGTAATAATCTGATCGCCCTTTGCGATTGGGTCTTTTTCTTCAATGCGAGTCATTTGAAATCTGTTCGTACCCGGATCATAGCTTTCAATCATACCAAACGATTGATTCTCCTTGCCCAAGACTGTCGCTGCAATGGCATAAGAATTCGGATTTTTAGGATCCAATGTAGTCAACAACGTAACGGTGGACGTAAAATTCCCCGTACGACTAATGACTCCTACAAATCCTTCAAGCGAACTGACTTCCTGACCAACCTTCGCTCCGTCCTTCTCACCAATATCGATCACAAGCGTTTTGGAATCATTGCTGACGCTGTTCACTTGAGCAACACGATAATCATAATTATTTTTCGCCTTTTGCGTTTGGGTGAACTTCAGTTCATTCTGCAGTCTGGCATTTGTTTCAACATAATTATGGGTCTGAATCTGGTCACGAGTCAGCTTTGCCACAGCAATTTTTAATCGTTCATTTTCTTCGTAGATGCTGCGCATATTTCCGATATCTTCAAAGAAGCCCGCTATTGCTGAAGCGGGCCTGTAAAAGATACCTTGCACAAAGCCAATTGAATCTCTGGCGAACTTCTCGGGCCAGGTTAAGGAATTTCTCTGTCCAAGTGTAATCCCCATAAGGGCAATAAACAGAACGATTCCGATCAATAGAACAAATAGTCTTTTATTGCCAAACAGCTTAAACAGTTCCTACACCCCCGATTCAACGTTTGGAACGGACGGCAGAACTGCTGCGCGATTTGAACAAATGAATATTTTCCAGCGCTCTGCCTGTACCGATTGCCACACAATCCAGAGGATTTTCTGCTACGATCACCGGCATTCCGGTTTCACCTGCCAACAGCTTGTCCAGATTACGCAGAAGTGCTCCACCACCCGTCAGTACGATTCCTCTATCCATGATGTCCGCTGCCAACTCGGGAGGGCATTTTTCCAGTGTTACTTTGACCGCATCCACGATTGCATTGACTGTATCCGATAATGCTTCGCTAATTTCATCAGAAGTAATCGTAATCGTCTTCGGCAAACCTGTTACCAGATCACGTCCGCGGATTTCCGAGGTTTCCACTTGCTCTAATGGCATAGCTGAGCCAACTTCCATTTTCAGTTGCTCTGAAGTCCGTTCACCAATCATCAGATTGTATTGACGCTTTACGTATTGGATGATGGACTCGTCCATTTCATCACCTGCCACACGCACGGAGCGGCTTGTTACAATCCCGCCCAGGGAGATGACTGCCACCTCGGTTGTACCTCCACCGATATCGACAACCATACTTCCTGTTGGCTCCCATACAGGAAGATCAGCGCCAATTGCTGCTGCAAACGGCTCCTCTATCGTATATGCCTCTCTTGCACCTGCTTGCTTCGTCGCATCTTCAACAGCACGCTGCTCCACCGCAGTAATGCCTGAAGGCACACAAACCATCACGTTCGGATGACGTGGAAACAAAGAGCGTTGGGCTTGCGCCTGACGGATAAAATATTTGATCATCGTTGCTGTTGTATCAAAATCAGCAATGACACCGTCTTTCATCGGACGAATCGCACGGATATTTCCCGGTGTGCGACCGATCATTTTTTTCGCAGATTCACCAACAGCCTCAATGGTTTTTGTATCTGTACGCAAAGCAACTACAGATGGTTCACGAACCACAATTCCTTTACCTCTTACGTATACAAGCGTGTTTGCCGTCCCCAAGTCTATTCCCAAATCTTTTGTAAAGCCACCCAGCATGATGTAATCTCCTTTTCTCTTCCCTGAAATCTGTTATCCATGTATAAACGGTTTATTCAGGCCGGATTATCCGGTCGTGTTTAAATGTTTGATTTAAATATTATATTATATCAGACCTTGTTCCTTCAAACTTACAAAGGTCCCGTCCCCGATCACAATATGATCAAGCACGTCGATACCCACGATGTTGCCCGCTTCCATCAGGCGGCGAGTCAACTGAACATCCTCTGGGCTTGGCTTCGGATCACCGCTCGGATGGTTATGAGCGCAAATTATTGAAGCACTGCTGCATTTGATTGCTGCCCGAAATACTTCACGAGGATGCACGATGGTAGAATTCAGGCTACCCATAGATAGTGTTTCCTGAGCAATGACATGATTTTTAGTATTAAGGAACAAGCATACAAAATGCTCTTTCTGCAAATAACGAAGCTGCTCAAACAGCAGATCTGCCACATCCCTCGGGCAACTAATCACCGGGGTCTCCAAATGGCGAGACAATGCTAATCGACGCCCCAGTTCGATACCCGCTTTTAGCTGTATCGCTTTAGCATCCCCAATGCCCTTAATCTGGGTCAACTCGCTCAAGCTCATATCCACCAGTTGACGCAAATTTCCTGCCTGCTGCAAAATACGCTGCGCTAAATGCACCGAAGACTCATTTTGCGTTCCTGTACGCAGCAATATTGCCAGCAACTCCGCGTTGCTTAAGGCATCCGCCCCATATGTCATCATGCGCTCTCTTGGTCGTTCTTCATGGGGGAGGTCGCGAAGCATCAGTATTGGCGACTCCAGCATATGTTTATCCCCTTTATGGACGCAACACATTCACTCCAAAATCGGACAGCATGTCCGACAGCAAGGAAAGCGGCAATCCTACGACGTTAAAATAACAACCCTGAATAGATTCCACCAGCGTAGCACCCATGCCTTGAATGCCATACGCTCCTGCTTTATCAGACGGTTCACCAGTATTCACGTATGCCACAATTTGCTCTTGACTCAGAGGCTTCATTGTAACCTCCGTTTGGCGATGTCTGACAAGCATTTCGCCGGTTCCGGTATGTATGCAGGCTACCCCGGTGTACACACGGTGTGTTCTTCCCTGCAATGCAGTCAGCATGCGAACCGCGTCCGCATGGTCGGCAGGCTTGCCCAGTACCGAACCATCCAGCACGACAATGGTATCACTGCCAATCACCAGTCCGGCTTCCTTCGACTGAGTGGCGGTGTTCACGACCGCTTCGGCTTTGCGTGCCGCAAGGGTCTCCACGATTTGCTGAGGCGTCCAGCTCTCAGGCGTGCTCTCATCCGCATGACTCGGCACCACCTCAAAGGGGAGTCTCAAAAATGCGAGTAATTCCTTCCTTCTTGGTGAAGTCGATGCCAGAATAATGCGGGGCGTAATTTTCCCGTCCATAAGGGAAGCTCCTTTTCATCAGTTAGAGCCTGCGGTACAGCCAGAACGCGGCAATGATGCCGATCAGACTAAGCAGGCTCAATTCAAAATTTATCGTTATGTTGTAGCTGATAATATCCAGGTCCGCTCTCGGCGACCAAGATATCCTAGTGGGGTGGGTCAGAAAGGAAAGGAATTTGATCGATTGAAGGGCTTTGGCAATCCATGCACCCAAGAGCCAACCGAGCAACAAAAACAGTATAAGCATTCCTACATTTTTTTTCATCCTGATCTTCCCTCGCCATTTTTTGACACCTTCATTATTATACGGTGATTTGTACTGCAATACAAACAGAAATCCGGCATGGGGAACTATTTCCAGTTCCTTGCCGGAAAATATGGTTAGTCTATTGTTTTATGAATTGGATAAATTCCTTCTCACGCAAAACATATTCCATCATGGAGGACTGAATCTCCCAAATGTGTTCCTTGGCTGTATTCTTATTATATTCCCCAAGTGCAGAGATCGCGCTGTTCATCGCCTTTTCAAGTGAGGTTGCGGAAGCAACCGCTTCCTTTGGAAGACCGGTAGGAAGTGCAGTGATATTTTGTGTCCACTGCTGATGCAGGTCGTTCAGCTCCTTCATGTCGGAGGCTGGCACCGTATTCGGACCTCCTTCTCCCAGCAAGGTTGAGGAAAGTCCGCTCAACTTACCCACCAATGAACTACTTAACTGAAAAAAGCCAGTGAGTTTATCGCCTTCGCCTCCGTAAGCCGCTTTTTCGAATCCAGGCAATTCAAGCTCACGAACATACAATTCGACTCCTTGTGTTTTCAACTGATTGCTGAGTAACTTAGCTTGCTCCCTATCCGGTGATATTCCTGCATATACCCGGTTTTGGTCCTCGGTATCCCCTCCTGCTGCAATGCCTGCCTTCAACAGTTCTTCTTTTGCTTGTAAGGCCCGTTCTGGAGTGCTGAAAACCCCATATTGCAGCAAATAGTAGGTTTGTGGAGGTACCTGAGCCTCTATGACAGGGACAGGGACAGAATTCTCTTTTGCAGATATTGCATCCACACCAACGGATTCTTTAAAGACCGGTACAGCCTCCTCTACTGAGGGATCTGCTCCCGGGACCATGCCTCCTCCGTTAAACAGTAACAACATAATATATCCAAACATCCCCCCGGTCACCAGTGCGCTGGCTACAGAGCCAACCAGTTTCCATCTAGAAGGGTGGGGCGGACGTTTTCTGTACTCTTGGCCAGAATGATAAGCTTCCTCATTCTCTTCTAGGCTATCTGGTAGAACGTCTGCATCTGACCAAGAAGCCGCCGAACGGCCAAAGGGGTCATCCCATCCCTCTTGTACTCTTAATGTCGGAGCAAAGCGCCGACTTGAAATGCGTTTATTCAGATCCTCAGGCTCATTGAGCTCTGCTTCTTGCGTAGTTACAGCATTTTTATTCATTCCTCTAATCGTTTCACGCTGTTCGTTCGTAATCGACTCGTTTTTGTACGGAAGCACCTGTAGCTTATCCTCCCGGCTTGTCTCCGGCAACTGTTGGTCGAACCGGAATGTCATCTTGGTCTTGTTCATGGATGCACTCCCTCCTTGTCCCATACTTCCTCATAGTCTGTTGTATGAGTCAAGCTAAGAATATATGCCCCAGCATTACAAAAAAAAGGTATCCCGAAACACAGTCGTGTTCGGAATACCCTTGAATAAATGTAATTCATTGGCGTAACAGCTCATTATTATACGTATTACACTTGCTGTCCGCGAAGATGGCGCGCTAACGCGTCACCTGCTTTCCAGATATCTCCCGCTCCCATCGTCAGCACAAGATCCCCCGGCTGTAATCGATCTTTCAACTCCTCGATCACGGCTTCTTTGGTCGGCAAATAGATTGCATTAGCATTGCTGTTTTGGACAATTAAATCCACGAGCTTAGAAGAATGCACGCCTTCAATCTGTTTTTCTCCCGCTGGTGAATAAATATCGGTAATGATGACTTCACTAGCCTCGCTAAACGCGCGGCTAAACGCATCGAGCAGGAAAAAGGTGCGGCTATAGCGTTGCGGTTGGAATACAGCAATAATACGCTTGCCAGTCGCTCTCGCTGCGCTAATCGTAGCCTCAATCTCTGTTGGGTGATGCGCATAGTCATCAATAATCAGTATGTCATTGCTTTCACCTAGTACTTGAAAACGACGCTTCGCTCCGTGAAATTCTACAATAGTAGCAGCGATTTGATCGAATGGAATCCCTGCTTCCAAACAGGAAATCACAGTAGCCATCGCATTATACATGTTATGTTTACCCGGCACTGATAGTTCGATCGTTCCGAGTGCTGTTCCTTTACGGCTCATAGTAAAGCTTAATCGACGGTCACCTAATTGGATATCTGTCGCCATATAATCCGCTTCATGCTCCACTCCATAAGTAATGACCCGAGTCTGGAGCTGAGGCAACATTTCCCGGATGTTCTGATCATCTGCACATACAATAGCCGCCCCATCCGGTCGAATTTGACTCAAAAACTGTACATAGGCACTTTTCAGACGATTAAAGTCGCCATCGTAATTTTCCAAATGATCCGCTTCAATATTGGTTACAATACCTTGCCAAGGATGATATTGCAGGAAAGAACCATCACTCTCATCCGCCTCAGCAACGACAAACTCGCTTTTACCTGCTTTAGCATTCGTCCCCAAATTCGTGATTTCGCCGCCAATAATATACGTTGGATCAACGTTACATCTTTCCATAACCAGAGCGATCATGGAAGAGGTTGTCGTTTTACCGTGCGCACCCGCAACAGCTATTCCCTTACGTTCGTTAAGCAAGCGAGCCAGCATCTGCGAACGATGCAGAGTTGGAATATTCAATTCCTCCGCTGCCACCCGCTCCACATTGTCACGTGACAATGCTGTTGAATAGACGACGATATCCGCGCCTGCAATATGCTCAGGTGTGTGTCCAATATATATTTTTGCGCCTTTTGCTGCCAGTTTTTCTGTCAGCTCCTGTGATGCCACATCTGAGCCAGTCACGGTATAACCCATCTCCAGCATGACCCGAGCAATCGCGCTCATCCCGTAGCCGCCGATACCGATAAAATGAACATGTTCCGAAGTAATCAACAAATTTCACCAACCTTTTTCCGAATCGGTTTGATACATAAGGGTAGCCCGTACATCCGCAATAAGGTACAGCGTGCCGGACACCACCCCCAGATCTTCCGCTTCCGTATGTGACTGAAGCAGGCCAAGAGCCTTTTTCCAGTCACCTTCTACAATTATTTTTAAATCCGTTTTGGCATAAGACGGCCGCAGCTTCTCCACGAGATGAGCCAATTCAGCGGCATTCATTTTGCGGCGAAAATCGGGCTCGGTCAGGATAAGCGTATCCACTAGTGGCAGTATATGCTGCAAGTATGCTTCATGATGCTTGTTTGACAGCATTCCCATCATTAAAACCAATTTTTTGTACGAATACACTTGAGGAAGACTCTTGGCCAGCGTCTGTGCTCCTTCTGGATTATGAGCTCCATCAAGGACAATCCTCGGCGAGGTACTGACTTGTTCGAGACGCCCTGCCCAGGCAGTTTGCCTAAAGCCCTCCAGCAATTCTGCATCATCCAACACAAAAGCCATATACTGACGTAGGACCTCAAGTGCCATCATAGCTCCTGCCGCATTAGAACATTGGTGCTCGCCTAACAACGTGATGTCAATTTCCATATGTCGGAAGGGCCCCGCGAATGAAAAAGTCTGAGCTGTTTCATCCCCATTTAGCCGTTCATACGTAAACTGTTCTCCTGCCAGGTACAAGGTAGCTCCTTGCTTTGTCGCCGTTTCACGTATGACCTGAATAGCCTCGGGTTGGGAAACACAACTGACGACAGGTACACCCGGTTTGATGATACCGGCCTTTTCCCTTGCAATCTGTTCGAGCGTATCTCCCAAAATATCCGTATGGTCATAGCCGACATTCGTAATAACTGAGACGATTGGATTCACGATATTAGTTACATCCATCCTTCCCCCGAGACCTGTCTCCCATACCACAACATCTGGGAAAGATACCGTAGCATAGTATAAAATAGCTAATGCTGTCGATACCTCAAACATTGTAGGTGATCCCAATTCACTATCTGCGATTTCTTTCACCAACGGATACAAGCGATTGGCAAGCAAAACCAGCGTTTCATCGGGAATATCAGTCCCATTGAATTGAAAACGGTTCGTAAATCGGGTGATGTACGGAGACGTAAAAGTTCCGACATCGTACCCACATTTCAGTAGCACAGAGGTCAGAAAGGCACAAGTTGAGCCTTTACCGTTGGTTCCCGCAATATGCACAAATTTCAGATGTCGTTGCGGATCACCCAATTTACTCATTAGCTGTTCAATTCGTTCCAATCCGGGTCTGATACCAAACGGAATCAAGCCGTTAATCCATTCCACTGCTTCATCATAGCTTTGTAAAGGAGCCGTGTCTCCGCCCCTGATCGTATCTGACATCCTCTTCACCTTCAGGTCATTTTATTGTGAGTGAAATTATCCCTTGAGTTCTTCAATACGTGCGATAACTTTAGCGCGCTTATCTGAGTAATCGGCTTGCTTGGCCTTCTCTTCCTCGATGACTTTAGCTGGTGCCTTCGCCACAAAGCCTTGGTTAGATAACTTTTTCTCCACGCGCTCCACTTCACTGTTCAAATGCTGAAGTTCTTTTTCCAGTCTGCTAATTTCCTGGGCAATATCAAGCAGTCCGGCCAGCGGCAGGTATAGCTCTGCGCCGCTAACTATAGATGTCATCGCTTTATCTGGAACGGTGAATTCTAATCCCGCGTCGAATTCAGACGTATTACAGAATCTACGTACATATTCCCCATTGCGGTTAATGATATCGAGAACGGCTTGATCACCGGGTTTTATGAGTAATTCAATTTTTTTACTCATCGGCACGTTGACTTCAGCACGGATATTGCGCACAGCGCGAATTACGTCGATCAGCAAATTCATTTCTGCAACTGCATCCTTATCCTCAAAAGAAGGATCATAAACAGGCCAAGCGGCCAGTGTAATCGTCTCTCCCTCATGCGGAAGATGCTGCCATATTTCCTCAGAGATAAACGGCATGAACGGATGAATCATGCGCAGTGTCCGATCCAATACATATGCAAGGACGGACTGCGTTTTCTTTTTCGCCTCTGCATTTTCGCCATATAAAGAAAGCTTCGCAAACTCGATGTACCAGTCGCACAAATCATCCCAAATAAAGTTATACAGAAGGCGGCCTGTCTCGCCAAATTCATAAGCATCTATTAGACGCGTGATGTCGCGTGAAGTTTCGTTTAGACGATGCAAAATCCAACGATCAGCAGTGCTTAAGTCACCAGTAATGTCTATATCTGCCGAAGTGACGCCTTCCAGATTCATCAGCGCAAAGCGTGACGCGTTCCAGATTTTATTGGCAAAGTTACGGGCCTGCTCCACACGCTCCCAGCGGAAACGAAGGTCTTGCCCAGGCGTGCTACTGGTGGAAATCATATAACGCATGGCATCGGTACCATATTGGTCAATCACGTCGAGCGGATCAACACCGTTGCCGAGGGATTTGGACATTTTTCTACCGTCCGCATCGCGAACCAACCCGTGCATAAGTACGTCCTTGAACGGAATCTCTTCCGTAAACTCCAACGCGGTAAAAATCATACGCGATACCCAGAAATAAATAATGTCATAGCCTGTAACCAAGACATTAGTCGGATAGTAGCGTTTGAGGTCCTCTGTCTGCTCAGGCCAGCCCAATGTCGAAAACGGCCATAAAGCCGAGCTGAACCAAGTATCCAGCACATCCTCATCCTGTTTTAACTTTTTGCCAGCATACTCAGGCAAAGTTGTAGGGTCCTCCGCCGATACAATAACTTCTCCGGTCTCTTCATCGTACCAAGCCGGAATACGGTGTCCCCACCATAATTGACGGGAAATACACCAGTCACGCACATTTTCAATCCAATGCAGATAAGTACGTTCAAAGCGATCCGGGACAAAGTTTACACCGTTGCCAGCCTTCTGCACTTCAATCGCTTTAGCTGCCAGAGGCTTCATTTCCACAAACCATTGTGTGGACAGATAAGGTTCTACAACTACACCTGTACGCTCACTGTGGCCTACTTGGTGTACGTGCTCTTCAATACGAATCAGTACGCCCTGCTCTTTCAGATCAGCGACGATTTGCTTACGGCAATCGCTACGATCAAGGCCCTGATATTTGCCTGCTTCGGCATTCATCGTTCCCGTTTCGTCCATCACCGTAATTTGTGGCAGCTGGTGACGTTGTCCCATTTCAAAGTCATTCGGGTCGTGAGCCGGTGTAATTTTAACCGCGCCGCTACCGAAATCTTTATCAACATAATCATCCGCAATGACCGGAATTTCCCGTCCGATGATTGGGAGCACAAGCGTTTTGCCGATCATTTGCTTGTAGCGTTCATCTTCCGGGTGTACAGCTACAGCTGTATCGCCCAGCATCGTTTCAGGACGTGTAGTGGCTACCGTAATAAATCCGCTACCGTCTTTCAGTGGATATTGCAGGTGATACAGATTTCCGTTCACCTCTTTGTATTCCACCTCAATGTCCGATAATGCAGTACGTGCAGCAGGGTCCCAGTTAATGATGCGTTTACCGCGATAAATCAGACCTTTCTTGTACAGTTTAACGAATACCTCACGTACCGCTTGGGACAGTCCCTCATCCAGCGTAAAACGCTCACGAGAATAATCGAGAGAAAAACCCATCTTTTCCCATTGGTTATGGATATTATCTAGATAAAGATCCTTCCACTCCCACACTTTCTCCAAAAACTTCTCGCGGCCCAAATCATAACGTGTCAGGCCTTCTTCACGCAGCTTTTGCTCTACCTTTGTTTGGGTAGCAATACCCGCATGGTCTGCCCCTGGCAGCCACAAGGCATCATACCCCTGCATCCGCTTGGCACGAATAATAATATCCTGCAAAGTAAAGTCAAGAGCATGTCCAATATGCAACATACCTGTAACATTCGGTGGTGGAATAACGATTGTAAAAGGCTCAGCCTCTGGATGTTGACCAGCGCGGAAATACCCCTTCTCCATCCACGTTTTGTACCATTTTTGTTCTGCTGATTTTGGATCGTACGTTGTTGGCATTTCCAAGGTTGTCTTGTTGTCTTGTTCTGACATATCAGGATACCTCCATGATTTTTCAATTGGCAAATAAAAAAAGCCTTTCATCCTCAAAGGACGAAAGGCTGTTCTCTCGCGGTACCACCTTTGTTTCACCCCTTGTGTATGTATCCACTGATCCATTACACATGGTGTGACACTTTATGCAGATAACGGTTGCGGACCGGCCTTATTCTACCGTGAGCCTCTTATCTTCCGTAGGAATTAAATGAGGAACCGTTCAAACAGGCGACTCCCGGGTGACTTCGGCCAGTAGCTTCCTGCGGAACCTCACAGCGCTGCAATTCCACTCTCTGAAGGGCTTGCTGCCTACTCTTCCCGATCTCAGTCTTTCAATAACTATACCACATCATACATTTCCCATTGACTATAGTCAACACCCGCCGTGCATTTTTCAGCAACCGGATCAAGGGATATACAATACCTGTCCTTCTTCCACATGATGCTCCGCCAATCTGTTATACAGTTGAAGCTCACGTGTGCTGAGCTGATAACGGTCAGCTATGGTTTCCAGTGTATCCTCGCGCTGTACAATGCATAACCGCACCTTGCGAAAAGGTGTTTCATCTTGTGTATGAAAAAAAAGGTTCTTCCACTTGGCATTCTCTCGCTCTTCTTCGGCTTTCTGATCCTGATCCTGCGGCTCCTGCTCCAACTGCTGCTGGTATTCGGCTTCCTTCACCGAACGGCTGGATTGGAGCAATGATGAGTAGACAACCGGGTCTGGCTCGTCTGCCCCTTCATCCTTTTTACTGTTGAGCGCTACACGCATCTCTGGCTTATCCTCAGTAAAGGTATCATGGGCCTCGTGGTTAACCTGTTCTGACGCTTCAGGCCTGAAGTCGAAGTTATCTACTTGACTCGCTTCCAACTGTGGCTCCAGATAGACCTCGGACTCCGTGGCAGGATGCGGTTCAGACAGCAAAGGTTCATATACTATATTAGGAGATGCGGGAGATACTTTGGGCTCATTTCCCCCTGCCCATGCTTCCTCTTGCTGAAATCCCCACACTTCCGGAGACGCATGCTCATGCTTGACCTCGGGAGAGCTGTCTCCAACTGCTTTGCCCGTCCAAGGCTCATAGAATCGGTTAGGATCTACTGCCGACTCATAAGCTTGCTGTTCCGACAATGACTTCTGTTCCTCATGGTCCTCAGACGGCTGTTCCCAAGAAACGGACTCCTGTTGTGCTGGCACTCTGTAGGAAGTTTCAGGATCTGTAACGTGATCGGAGGACGAGTCATTGGTAGAATAGGCCTCTGCATGATGATCCTCTCCATCGGCGGAAAGGGATTGAACCGGATGCTCAGGTGCATGCACTACGGTAAATTCCTCATCCAGCCAAACCGCCGTCTCCTCCGCGTGCGAGCTTTCCACGCCATGCAAAGAAAGAACGCCTGTAATGTTTAGACTACGTAAAGAAAGCAGGTCCACATCAAAATTTTCAATCTCGACAGAGATATCTTCCAATCTCCCTACGCGGTTTAGCGGAATGGTAATTTCCACAGGGATCAAATGATGAAGCTCGCTCGTGATCTGTTCAGGTGTGCGGTACACGCCCTCCAGCAGCAAATGCCCTCGCAAAGCGGCATGGTCGCCGTGGGTTACAACCTGAATGCGTGGCAGAAGCTCAATTTCCTCCAACTCAGCAATCCCGGCAGCTTCCTCCGTCAAATGAATGCGTTCATAAATATCAAAACGCAAGCCTTGCGGCTGATCATTCTGTTGTTTGTTCAAGGATGGCATCCTCCTTTGGGCAGTCTCCGCACATCCTCTGACTTCTGGTCAGGCGCACGGAAACTCCATATTGCAAACCGTTTCTAGGTTCAAGTATATGCGCCAAAATAGAAGGCATGCCATCTTTTATAGCTGTTTGTGTAGCTTTTGAAAATCATCCGGCCAAGCATCCTCCACGGTAATCGTTTCGCCACTCAGCGGATGACAGAAGGTAAGACGCTCTCCGTGCAGCGCCTGCCTGCCAAAATCAGTAGCCCGCCCCCCGTATAATACATCCCCAAGCAACGGGTAGCCAGCATGACTAAGATGTACGCGAATCTGGTGCGTCCGGCCTGTCTCCAGCGTCAGATATACGAGACTCACTGCACTTGGACCGCTTCCCCATACTTCTCCGAGTTCAATATGGGTAACCGCCTTTTGCCCAGTTGGAGATACACGACGGCGCTGCTTATGATGCCTGTCCTTGCCAATCGGCCAATCCAACGTTCGCAGCGATGGGGGTACTTTCCCTCGTACCAAAGCTACATACCTGCGGCCTATATCCTTAGCTCGCATTTGCTCGTCCAGCTTGAGCAACGCAAATTCATTTTTGGCATATAGCACTGGGCCCGTCGTATCCACATCCAGACGATGTACATGCCGTACCGCCGCATGAATGCCATTCATCTCATAGTAGGATGCGACAGCATGATCCAACGTCAGCGGACCATCCTGCACAGCGCCGTCCGGATGTACTGCCATACCTGCCGGTTTATGCACTACCAGGCAAAAATCATCTTCATACAGTACCTTCAAATCATACCAACGAGGGGTGATTCCAAGGTTCATTACAGGAAAAAGGGCCAGCCGCAGCCGGTCCCCTGTAAGTTCAATCTCTTTTGCATGACGCAGTCTGCGCCACAGCTTTTCCGGTAATTCCAAACGATTCAGCAACCACTGATCTACAGCATCAGCATTGTTTTTTTCCCCGTCTGTGATTTCCCGTCCTGGCGTGACTTCCAGCCACGGTCCTCTTCTTTTCCAGCCACCTTGCCAGCTCATAGACGTTTGAGCGCGCGATAGTTCGCCTCAATGGTGGCATCAATATCCTCTACCGTATGCACGCCCGACACAAACATACCCTCAAATTGAGATGGTGCCACACTGACTCCCTCATTCACCATTTCAGTAAAGTAACGGCGGAAGTGGTCCTGATTACTCGTTTTAGCTGTGTCAAAATTGACAACCTTTTCTTCTGTAAAAAATGGACAAACCATGGAACCCACGCGATTGATCGTGACAGGGATACCCAGCTCGCTCGCATTACGTTCGAATCCGGCTTGAAGTCTTGCTGCCCGCTCTTCCAGGCGATCGTATACTTCTGGCGTCAGCAATTTAAGTGTCGAATAACCTGCTGCCATAGCCAGCGGATTTCCGCTAAGCGTACCCGCTTGATAAATTGGCCCCGATGGAGCAATCTGTTCCAGAATATCGCGACGTCCGCCGTAAGCACCTACAGGGAGTCCACCACCAATCACTTTACCCAGACAGGTAAGATCCGGCGTCACACCAAAACGACCTTGAGCCGAATGAAGTCCAACCCGGAATCCAGTCATCACTTCATCAAAAATCAGCAGACTTCCGTACTGCTGGGTTACCTCACGCAAACCTTCCAAAAATCCAGGCTGTGGCGGTACAACTCCCATATTGCCTGCTACTGGCTCGACAATAATTGCGGCAATCTCTTCGCCAAATTTCTCAAAAGCTAGCTTCACCGAAGCCAAATCATTATAAGGGACGGTGATGGTATGGGTAGCTACGACTTCAGGTACGCCCGGACTATCGGGCAAACCTAATGTCGCAACACCAGAGCCTGCTTTAATCAGCAAGCTGTCCGCGTGACCGTGATATGATCCCTCAAATTTAAGAATTTTACTACGGCTCGTAAATCCGCGTGCGAGTCGAATCGCACTCATAGTCGCCTCAGTTCCGGAGTTAACCATACGTACAATGTCCATAGAAGGAACACGCTCACATACGAGCTTGGCCATTTCGGTTTCTGCCAACGTTGGTGCGCCGAAGCTGGTTCCTTTTACAACAGCAGCCTGTAAAGCTTTAACCACTTCGGGATGTGCATGGCCCATAATAAGCGGTCCCCATGAACATACATAGTCTAAATAGGATTGACCATCAATATCATATACACGCGATCCTTCGCCATGGTCGATATATACAGGTGTAATCCCAACAGATTTAAAAGCCCGTACCGGGCTGTTAACGCCACCCGGAATGTATTGTTTTGCCTCATCAAAGGCTACTTTGGAGTTCGTATCCTTACGCACTTTTCGTTGTTCGTCGATCAATCTGACCACTCCTATCTTCTGAAAATAGACTTATTGCTTCAACCATCTTGCCGCATCCTTGGCCGAATAGGTAATAATCATATCTGCACCCGCACGCTTCATGCTTGTCAGAATCTCCAACACCATTGCTTTTTCATCAATCCAGCCTTGAAGAGCGGCTGCCTTGACCATGGCATATTCACCACTAACGTTGTAAGCCACCATAGGCAGATCAAATTGATCCTTAATCGTGCGCATCACGTCCAGGTAAGAAAGAGAAGGCTTCACCATCAGCATATCCGCACCCTCCAGCACATCAGACTCCGCTTCTCGCAATGCTTCACGTGCATTGGCAGGGTCCATCTGATAGGATTTGCGGTCACCAAACTGCGGCGCAGAATCTGCGGCTTCCCGGAAAGGACCATAAAAAGCAGACGCATATTTGACGGAATACGACATAATCGGAATATGTGAAAAGCCTTCCAGATCCAGCCCCTGCCGAATCGCTTGTACAAAACCGTCCATCATATTAGATGGCGCGATAATATCCGCACCAGCTCTGGCCTGAGAAACGGCTGTACGTACCAGCACCTCCAGAGATTCATCATTCAATACTTCACCGCATACCTCACCATCATGCTCATGCATGTGTACCATACCGCAGTGTCCATGGTCCGTAAACTCACACAAACAAGTGTCAGCCACAACCAGCAGTTCGGGATAACGAGACTTGATCAAACGAGTAGCTTCCTGAACAATACCATCGTCCACAAAAGCCGAAGTCCCTACACTGTCTTTTGTTTCCGGTATGCCAAACAGGAGCACGGCGGGAATGCCAAGCTCACTAATCTCTTTTAGTTCTTCCTCCAGCCGATCCAGAGAAAAACGGTATACACCTGGCATAGAGCTAATTTCCTGTTTCACCCCAGTGCCAAATGTTACGTAGATCGGTTGGATAAAATCAGCGGGATTCAATACCGTCTCACGCACCATACTGCGGATTGCAGCCGACTGGCGCAAACGACGATGTCTAGTAAAAGGAACACTCATGAATACAAACCTCCATTTTTTATACATTCATTAGCAAAAACAAAAAAAATTATAATGTCATAAGAGTACTTGATCGTTTCCAGTCACATAACGATTGGATCAGACTTTCGATGGTTGCCTTCTCTGACATAAAACTCACAGTCAAACCGGCTTGGGTAGCTGTCTCACCGGTCAAAGGACCTATTACAGCAATCGTAACTCCCTCCAGCAGCGACAACGGATCATGGATCCCCATTTGCCTGAGCGCTTCCAGAAAAAAGGTGACGGTTGAGGAACTCGTAAACGTAATCGCATGAATGGCACGTTCCTCAAGCAGCTTGAGGAGCTCGTCATCCTGTGTGTTGGCTGCCAGCACAGTTTGATACAAATCAGCCTCGGTCACATGAAGCCCCATCTCCCTCAGCTTTTCTGGCAGCCACGGCCGTGCTAGATCACCTCTAGGTAGAAATACGTTCTGCCCTGCCTGCAAATCCTGCTCAAACCCTTCGAGCAAGCCTTCTGCCTGAAAAGGGCCTTCGATCTGTTCTGCCACAATTCCGTGTGTCCGAAGCGCAGCTGCTGTAGCTGGTCCGACTGCGGCAATACGCGCTTTGAACAGCATGCGTACGTCCTTGCCCTGTTCCTTTAAGTGCGTGAAAAAGTATTCAACTCCATTAACGCTGGTGAAAAACACCCAATCATATTCAGGTAGTCGCGCAAATGCCTCTTTAATTTCCTGTTTGGTTGGCTCGTCCGAAGGGGCGACCGTCTGAATAACTGGAAATTCATATGGCTCGCCACCAAGCTCCTCAATCCGGTGAACCAGACTGCTGGCCTGCGCACGCGCGCGAGTAACCAAAATCCGCTTGCCAAACAAAGGCATGTCCTCAGCCCATTTTAACTGTTCACGTTGATTGACCACTTCTCCGACAACGATGACGGCGGGAGGTTGGAAATTCGCGGCCTTCACCTTAGCTTCAATATCCGCCAGCGTACCCACCAGCGTATCCTGCTCAGCGCGGGTCCCCCAACGGATCAAGGCAACAGGAGTATTTGACGGCTTGCCGTGTTTTATCAGCTGTTCACTGATATAGCCGATCTTTGCTACACCCATCATAAAGATCAGTGTGCCCGTTGCGTTCGTCACTTTATCCCAATGAATACTTTTGTCGAGTTTATCGGGACTTTCATGACCTGTAATGATAGACAGCGATGAGGCCATATCCCGGTGTGTGACTGGAATGCCCGCATAGGCGGGCACACTGATTGCTGATGTGATGCCGGGTATAATTTCATAAGAAATACCATGTTTACGCAGTAGCCCGGCTTCCTCGCCGACTCGTCCAAATATAGTGGGGTCTCCCCCTTTAAGACGAACAACTGTTTTTCCTTCCAAGGCCAAATCCACCAGCAGCTGATTAATTTCCTCTTGCTTCATGGTGTGACGATCTGGCAACTTGCCGACATAGATTTTTTGGGCACCTGGCTTCATCAATCCCAAGAGGCGCGGGCTTGCCAGTCTGTCATATACAATGACATCGCCCAATTGAATGCATTCCCAACCCTTGACCGTAATTAATCTTGCGTCTCCGGGTCCTGCACCTACCAAATATACTTTTCCTGCCATGCTATCATCCCCTCACCTGCGCAAGAATCTGTTCCGCTCCTTTGGCTATCAAACTGGCCGCCACCGCTTCTCCCAGCTTTTGCGAATCATTTCCCTGGAGCGTTTCCTTCAAAATAACCTCGCCATCTGGCGAGCCTACCATGCCCGTGAGGCTGATTTCTTGACCAGCCCAGACCGCATGAGCCCCGATCGGCACTTGACACCCCCCATTTAACACGCCCAGAAAGGTTCGTTCTGCCGCAACGGTAGCCGAGGTATCCCGGTCGTTGTAAAGGCGCAGCAAGGCCAATAGTTCTTCATCGCTCGCACGACATTCAATACCTAGCGCTCCCTGCCCAACCGCCGGCAAACAGTCTTCTTCCGATATATAGGATGTAATTCGCTCTTTCCAGCCCATCCGATGCAAGCCTGCTGCCGCCAAAATGATAGCATCAAAACCTTCCGTCTCCAGCTTTTTCAGACGGGAATCAATATTACCCCGCACAGGCTCCAATTGTAGATCAGGTCGCATGGACTTGATTTGACTGGCTCTGCGCAGGCTGCTCGTGCCCACCTTTGCCCCTTGAGGCAAATCCTCCAGGCTCTTGGCGCCCAATGTGATCAGGCAATCACGTGGGTCCTCACGGCGCGGCACAGCGCCGTTGACAAGCCCTTCCGGCAATTCGGAAGGCATATCCTTCATACTATGTACTGCCATATCAATCTCACCAGCCAGCATGGCCTGTTCAATTTCTTTGACAAAAAGCCCTTTGCCACCCACTTTGGACAAGGTTACATCCAATATTCGATCACCCTTGGTCAGGATTTTCTTCACGACAAATTGCAAATCCATTCCATGCTTCGCGCACAGCGCGTTCAAATCTTCAATGACATGCCCGGTCTGAGTTAACGCCAGCGCACTCTGTCTGCTGCCTACCACAATTGTTCGCATGTTATTCCTCCTGATTTTGCGCAATCCATAGGTCTATTTCTTTTTCGGTCCAAGCCATAAATTCATGACGCCGTATTTGATCCAAAATTCCGCTACTCGCCAAGCGCCTCAGTAGTTTGGTCCTTTGCTGTGGGGAACTTATCTTACGTTTGATGATCTGTCGCATATCGTGCATGAAATCCAGATATGGCTCGTATTCGCTACCAAACAACGTATTCAAAGCTGATGTAATATCAGTGGTCACAGCAGGGCCAGCCCCTTCTGTGGAAATACTAATCGTCAGTCTTCCTCGTCGAATGGTACCCGGCGTTATAAAGTTTCCCTCTTCCGATCGATCCGCCACATTTACCAGTATACCCCTTTGTCTGGCCTCGTGCGCAACCTCATCATTCACTTCTCTCTGGTTCGTCGCCGCATATACAAGAAAGGCTCCCTGGAGGTCACCCTCGCGATATACGCGATTTACCCAGTGGAGCTGCTTGTGATCCGCCAGAACCTGTAAATCCGGCGTTATATTCGGGCTAATGACGGTAATGAATGCCCCACTTTCCATCATCCCCTTTACCTTTCGTTCCGCAATCCTACCGCCACCTACAACACAACAGATCTTATTCTTACAATTCAACGAAATCGGGACAAAATGCTGCAAAAGGCTTTTCACTCTCCCGTCCACTGATGAAATACAGACCAGGAATTTAGCAAAAAATTAAGAATCAATAGCGTGTAGCCCACCAATGCCCACTTTGCCATTACTAGCCCTGAACGCTGATTCAATCTTTTGCTCACTAAAAATATAATATACACGCACAAGGCAATCGCTGTCATCAGCACCTTGGTATCTAGCAAGAGACGCCAGCGTTCCTCGGCAATAATAGAAATAACGGCAACTACAATAGAGACTCCCAACAAAGGAGTACCAATCAACAGCGCCATATGCGTATACCGGTCCATCATTTCTAGACTCGGCAAGCGTCGGATCGTGTCATTCCATTTCTTTACTTTCAATTTACGATGCAAAAACAGATATAACCCCGAAAATACAGCTGCTACCGTCATTGCTACAAAACCAAGATTAGCCAGCGCAATATGAATCAGGAGCAGACCATGCACGGTATGCCAATTTCCAAGTGGGTTGTCCAGAGGCTCCATCCATATATTGTTGAGCACTAGCACTGCAAAACTAATAATATTAAGCAACAATACCGCAAATTCGGATCGCTGATAACGTGTCAGAATCAAAGAAATCAGTACCAAAATAACTGAGAACAGAAATAGAAAATCATAGGTCACGAAAATAGGAAGATGCCCTTCATTCCAGGTTCTTATCCCCATATAAGCAAGCTGGAGCACCAGAACGACAACAAGAAGCCCTGTACCTGTCCGTTTAGCATTCGCATTACGACGAATCCCATCCGAGAATACAAACAGAAGGCTCAGGGCAAAAACATAAATCATTGAATCATATATAAGCATGCCTGAAGCCACTTCTGTTCACCCACCTTTACAGGCTGGCCGGCGCAAACGACGCTGGCAAAGCCTGAGCCTGAACGGTTTTTTCATGAACACCGGCTTCCGGTTTCATTAACGCAGATGCATCGCTTTTATCTACTTTCTGAGCGGCGTCATCCAAACGATCCTCCAGAGCAAAAATATGGCTAAACATGTCTAGGGCCTCATTTCCCTGCTTTTGGACAGCCAGTTCCTTTACCCGATTGATCGGATCATGCATCATCTGATTCAGCATACTTTTCGTCAAGCGGCTAATCACTTTGCGTTGCCGTTCATCCAGCTCAGGAAGCTTATTGAACAAGCTTTCCAACGTATCCTGATGTACAGACTCCGCTTTTTCCTGTAATGCACGAATCACCGGACGCACTCCCATCGTTTTCAACCATTGATAAAACTCGCTAAGCTCATCTTCGATCATATGCTCGATTTTTGTAGCTTCGGTACGGCGCATTTCCAAATTGCTCTCCACGATCCCTTCCAGATCATCAATATCGTACAGGAAAACATTCTGTAATTCACCAATAGCCGGGTCGAGATCACGCGGAACCGCAATATCAATCATAAACAAAGGACGGGACTGTCGACGTTTCATACTTGCTTCAACCCGAGTCCGATCCAGAATATAACCCTGGGCACCTGTCGAACTAATGACAATATCCACATCCGCCAACCGATTCATGCCTTCCTCCATCGTAACCGGCGTTCCATGGAACTTGGAGGCAAGGTCTTCCGCACGGGACAGGGTCCGGTTTGCTACAATAACCTCAGCTGCTCCACCGCTGTACAAATGCTTAACAGTAAGCTCGCTCATTTTACCAGCACCGAGAATCAGTACCTTTTTATCGGTAAACATCCCGAAAATCCGTTTGCCCAGCTCAACTGCTGCATAGCTGACAGATACGGCACTTTCTCCAATAGACGTCTCCGAATGGGCACGCTTGCCCAATGTGACGGCTTGCTTAAACAACATATTAAACCACGTTGCCGTAATTTTCTGGGATTGAGCCTGAAGAAAAGCGTTCTTTACCTGTCCCAAAATTTGTGTTTCTCCGATTACCATAGAATCAAGGCCACAAGTCACACGGAACAAATGCCGAATCGCCTGCTCGTCCTCATATATATATAAATGTTGTGTAAATTGATCACGTGGAATGCCAAACCATTGCTCCATAAAACTGCGTATAAAATAACCGCACATATGAAGGCGGTCCACCACAACATATATTTCAGTCCGATTGCAGGTTGCGACAACTACGCCCTCCAACACACTTTTGGTAAGTTTGAGTTGTTCCAGCGCTTTTGGCAAATCTTCTTCTGCAAATGTAAAACGCTCTCTGACTTCCACAGGCGCCGTACGATAATTCAACCCAACAACGACGATGTGCATTGCAAATTCACCTGCCTAAACTGTAATAAGAATAACCACTGTTATCATAAACTATGTTAATTATATCACAGAAGTCCGAATGTCCTCCGGCTGTTTTATGAATTGTTTATGAAAATTGGATGACGTTCATGAATATCTAGCACGTTCTGTATGATTTGATTTAGTGTAAACCACTTTTAAAACAAATAACCATGGAAATGTTCCATGGTTATAATATAGGACGCACAAATGGCTCCATAAAAGAACGATTTACACCAACTCGGCCAGCTTGCACTCCGGTGATTCCACCTGAAGTTCTCCCAAGCCGCGAATCAGCTTCTTCGCATATGTTTTTTTCGGTTTTAGAACGGATACCAGGTAATCAATAGCCAGCTGCGGATCGACAGTCTCACCGCAAGTATAACAATCAATAGCGGCAAATCCTCTCTCAGGATACGTATGAATAGAGAGATGACTCTCCGACAACAGTACAAGCACGGTAGCTCCCTGTGGTTCGAATTGCTTGGATTGAACGGACATCACCGTTGCTCCGCAAGCTTCAGCTGCTTCAACTAATTGAGCCTCCAAAAACTGCGCATCATTCAGTAATTCAAACTCAACACCCCAAGAATCTACGGCAACGTGTCTTCCGAAAGTTGAGTACTCCAATTCCATCTTTCGGTTCCCCCTTCCTAGGAATAAAATGTTTGAAAAAATTTCATCCGCTAGGACCTACGTCATTCACTTCCCGAGGGAATAACCTCTCGCAACATTCAATGTCCTGAGTGAATCCTGGTTCCTATATTCATTTTCAACGAGATTAAAAATAACATCTATGTGAAGCAAATGCAATCATTTTTTTGGAATAAAAAAGCCCCTTTCGGTAAAGAAAGGGACTACACTGCATAACGATTCATTCCATGTATTCATGCCTTATTAAGCTTCCAGTGCAAATAATTTCGAGCAACTCATTCGAAGCTTGTGGTCAATCTGTTCCAACTCCGAGAAAGTACGCGCCAAATTCCGCTGGTCAAGCAACGAATTAATGAGATGATATACGTCTGATATTTCATTTTCGACGTTCTGATGCTGAAAAAGCTGTTGCAGTTCCTGAACCGTATTTTTATATTCAAATACCAGCCTGGAGCCTACGGCATTCTTCTCCATAATTTTACGAACCGTACCTTCATTATAAAAATACACCATAGTGAATCCTTGATATATTCGGTAAACGATGCCTTCGCCCTTAAAACGAACAAAAAGTTTGCGTATAAACAGGGTTAGTTGCGGATGAATTAAGCGGCAAGTCAATTCACACACAAACGCTCCCTCTTGGGCTTCAAAAAACAAATGAACTTCCTCACCCGCACTATGCTCCAGAACGATTTCCTGTCTTCCGTTATCTAGAACTTTAATATAGTAATGCACCTGGGGATCATCCACTGCCCGCAAAAATTCGTCCATTTGAGTTTCCGACAAGGTCAAAGTGGTTTTAACATACTCTGTGGCTAACCGCTGAGCCATACCAATCTCCTCAATTCTTTCCTGAACCTATAAGTTTAAGCTTTATGCTTTATTATACATCAGACCTACAACGCTTTTCTTGCACATCAAATCATAAATTTCCGCCATACATCGGAAATAAACGGAAAATGATAGGGTTGAGACTGCATTATACCCCATATCCTCACTTTTCTGCTTAAATTCCATCAGTGCCTTTAGTTATTATATATTATTCCCACCGATTTAGTGAGTTTAATTTTTTTCAAAGCCCGAATCATGAAAAAAGGACGCCCTTAAGGACGTCCCTAACCTTACAATTCCGTCTGCTCTTCGTCGTCATTCTCTATATAGCTGGAGATGACAGACCACAGCTCTTCCTTGCCCATACCTTCTTCGGATGAAAAGGGGATAAACAATCCCCCGGGAAGTATTCCGAGTTCCTGCTTGATTACCTTATAATGCTTTTCTCGCCGCGTTTTAGGGATTTTATCTGCCTTAGTGCCTACAACGCAGACTGGAAGCCCGTGATGGCGCAGCCAATCGTGCATCATGATATCGTCCTTGGACGGCGGATGACGCAAATCCACCATTTGAAGCACCAGCTTAAGTGGCTCACGCTCCAGCAAATAAGACTCAATCATCTGCCCCCAAGCCTTGCGGGACGTTTTGGATACCTTGGCATAACCGTAACCGGGAAAATCGACAAAATAAAGATCATCATTAATCCGGTAATAATTGAGTTGCTGGGTTTTACCTGGCGTAGAACTGGTACGTGCCAAATTTTTACGGTTAATCAACCGATTAATCAGTGAAGACTTTCCTACATTGGAGCGCCCCGCCAGAGCAATCTCTGGCAAAGCGTCCACAGGAAACTGATCGGGGCCAACCGCACTTATTATAAATTCTGCTTTTGTTACTTTCATTGTGTTCTTAATTCCTCTCTAATGTACCCTTGCCTGCTCAACCAAAGCATGCTTTAGCACCTGATCCATATGGGCAACGGGGACAAATTCAACATCCTGCCGGATACTGTCGGGAATATCCTTCAAATCCCGTTCATTATCTTTGGGAAGCAGAATTTTTTTGTAGCCTGCCCGATGGGCAGCCAGCGACTTCTCTTTCAAACCACCAATCGGCAATACTCGGCCGCGCAAAGTAATTTCGCCCGTCATAGCTACATCCTTGGATACATGACGGTTGGTCAAAGCTGAAATTAATGCGGTAGCAATAGTAATTCCCGCAGATGGACCATCCTTCGGAATCGCACCCTCAGGAATATGAATGTGGATATCATTTTTCTCATAAAAGTCCAGTTCAATGCCCAGATCAACTGCTTTGGAACGAGTGTAGCTGAATGCCGCCTGGGCAGATTCCTTCATAACGTCTCCCAATTTACCCGTAAGAATCAGTTTACCACTACCAGGTACGACCGTCACTTCAATCATCAGTGTTTCACCACCGACCTCTGTCCATGCCAAGCCTGTAACCGTACCGATCTGATCCTCCAGTTCTGCAACACCGTAACGGAATTTAGCGATACCCAGATAATCCTTCAGATTATCCGGTGTGATTTGAATCGGCCCTTCGCCACCAGATACAACGGACTTCGCTGCCTTGCGGCACAGAGAAGCCATTTGCTGTTCTAGATTCCGCACACCGGATTCACGGGTATATTCACGAATGACACGCAGGAGCGTATCCTCCCCGATGACCAACTGTTCCTCGTTCAAGCCATGCTCTCTCTTCTGCTTGGGCAATAGGTACCGGTTGGCGATTTCCAGCTTCTCCAATTCGGTGTAGCCTGGAATATAGAGTGTCTCCATACGGTCCATTAGCGGACGCGGGATGTTGTGTGCAGCATTGGCTGTCGTTACAAACATCACATTGGACAGATCAAACGGCAGCTCGACAAAATGGTCACTGAACGTATTGTTTTGTTCAGGATCAAGCACTTCGAGCAATGCTGCCGATGGATCCCCCCGAAAATCGGAAGCCATTTTATCAATCTCATCCAGCAAAAATACCGGATTAGACGTTCCTGCGGTCTTCATCCCTTGAATGATCCGCCCCGGCATCGCGCCAACATAAGTCCGGCGGTGACCACGGATTTCCGCTTCATCCCGCACACCTCCGAGAGAAATGCGAACAAATTCCCGACCCATGGATTTGGCAATCGAACGGGCCAACGAGGTCTTGCCGACCCCTGGCGGGCCTACGAGACACAGAATCGGTCCCTTAATGGTCTTCACCAGCTTGCGCACAGCCAAATACTCCAATACACGTTCCTTGGGTTTATCGAGTCCGTAGTGGTCGTTATTGAGTACCTCTTCCGCTTTGACGATATCCAGATCATCATCGGTAAACTTGTTCCACGGCAAGCTTAACAACCAATCAACATAATTACGGATGACGCCACCCTCGGCAGAGCTTGCTGGCATTTTTTCCAGACGATCGATTTCCTTTTCGACCTTCTCCTTCACCGGAACAGGTAGCTCCAGTTCACTTAGCTGGTTGCGCAGTTCTTCAACTTCTCCTGCGCGGCCTTCCTTCTCGCCAAGTTCCTTTTGAATCGCCTTCATTTGTTCACGCAGATAATACTCCTTCTGCGTCTTCTCCATTTGCTTCTTCACACGCTGGTTGATTTTACGTTCCAGCTCCAGTACTTCACGCTCATTGTTCAAAATATCCAGAAGCTTCTCCAGACGCTGAGTAACGTCGACGGTCTCCAGTATATCCTGCTTTTCCTTAATTTTGAGCGTTAGATGACTTGTGATCACGTCTGCAAGCCGTCCCGGCTCCTCAATATCGGATACCGCAGCGAGAGTCTCCGGTGTTACCTTTTTGGACAAGTTGATATAATGCTCGAACTGAGTTAATACAGTGCGCATAAGCGCATCCGTCTCAGGCTGTACGTTTTCTGCCTCGTGCAGCTCCTTCGCCATTACCTCGTAATATTCTTCATTGTCCGTATATTGAATAATCTCGGCGCGTTCCAGCCCTTCCACCAATACTCGAATAGTTCCATTAGGAAGCTTGAGCATCTGGCGCACCTTGGCTACCGTGCCGACTCGAAAGATGTCCTCTTGTGTAGGTTCTTCAATATTTACTTCTGATTGAGAACACAGGAGAATCAAATTGTCTTCAACCATCGCTTTTTCCAAAGCCTTGACCGATTTTTCCCGGCCCACATCGAGATGCAGAACCATGCTCGGGTAGACCAGAAGTCCTCTTAAAGGCAGCAAAGGAAAACGACGACCTTTTGTCTTGGTGGGTCCCATCGCTTTCGCACCTCCAGTGATTCTCAGGTTCCGGATTTTACAATCCTCACGTTGTTATCTTTCATATTTTATCAAATGTTTTATGAAAAAACCAATGAAAGGGTGGTTCATCAGCAAGATCCTGTATCTGATATCGTCCCGTTATGCGTTCCATCAGCCTGTAACAAGGAAGATTGGGATGGGCGAAAAGTCTCAATTGGCGCATGCACAGGCAAATCTGACGTCATCTCTTCCCCAAACACATGTCGGAACACTTCGGTAACTGACTGTACAGGAATGACTTTTAAACCCTCAATACCGTCAAAAAGAGCTTGCCAGTTGTCCTGCGGAATGATCACCTTTTTGGCTCCAGCCTGAAAAGCGGCTTCAACCTTGGCTAATACACCACCAATCGGTTTGACACGACCATGGATGCTAACTTCGCCAGTCATAGCAATTTCATGATCCACCGGAATTCCCCGCATCGCGGAAGCAATGGCTGTTGCCATCGCAATTCCTGCGGATGGGCCATCTACTGGCGTACCCCCAGGGAAATTGATATGCAAATCGTAATTCGATGGAGATAATCCGAGCGTACGCAAAACGGTTAAAACATTTTCCACAGAACCTTTAGCCATGCTCTTACGGCGCAGCGTGCGGGACCCACCTCCAATTTCTTCCTCATCCACGACCCCCGTAATATTATAAATTCCCTTTCCCTCAGGAACCGGAACTGCTGTAACTTCAATTTCCAGCAGCATCCCCATGTTCGGGCCATATACAGCTAATCCGTTAACGAATCCGATTTGCGGCAAGCCCGGTATTTTTCGGTCAGGACGTGGTTGAATCTGACTGCTGCCCGCTACCCATTCCACGTCGGAAGCATTGAGACGCTCCCTTTTCTCGGTAAGTGCCAAACCAGCAGCCAGCTGGATCATATTGACCGCTTCCCGACCGTTCGTTGCGTAACGTTGTACAACTTCTACCGCCTCAGGGCAAGGGCCAAAGCCTAGCTTGTGGACAGCATCCTCTGCAATACGAGCAATCTCCTGTGGCTGTAAGGCACGGAAATAAATCTCCATGCACCGGGAGCGAATCGCAGGTGGCAGTTCATGCGGCGAACGGGTCGTCGCACCTACCAAACGAAAATCGGCTGGCAAACCGTTTTGGAAAATATCGTGGATATAAGCAGGAGTGTTCGAATCTTCCGAGTTGTAATACGCACTCTCCAAAAATACCTTGCGATCCTCCAGTACTTTCAACAGTTTATTCATCTGCGTTGGATGCAGCTCACCAATCTCATCAATGAACAGCATTCCCCCATGCGCCTTCGTCACAGCTCCGGGCTTAGGCTGCGGGATTCCAGCCACCCCCATCGCTCCTGCCCCTTGATAGATTGGATCATGCACTGAACCTATCAGCGGATCCGCAATACCGCGCTCGTCAAAGCGGGCCGTCGTAGCATCAATCTCCGTGAATTTGGCATCTCCCTTGAACGGGGAGGACAGATTCTTCTTAGCCTCTTCCAGCACCACGCGTGCAGCAGCCGTCTTCCCTACACCCGGCGGGCCATAAATAATGACATGCTGCGGATTCGCACTACATAACGCTGCCTTGAGTGCGCGCAGTCCGTCCTTCTGACCCACGATATCCTGTAATGTGGCAGGACGTGTGCGTTCAGCCAACGGCTTAGTAAGTGAAATAGAGCGCAATTTGCGCAGCTTATCCAATTCCTTGCGGGATTCCCGATCCACCGCACTACGGTTTGTTTTCTGGCTCCGCAGGAGGTTCCAGAAATACAGACCAATTACAATCCCGAAAAACATTTGCACCAATAACAAAATCATAGTCAAGTCCATCGTATTTCCTCCGTTTCTCATCTCAGCAATTTGAAAAATGCCGCTCTATGAAAAACAGTATTTCCTTTTCCGCGATAGCTAAACGGCGGTCTTTCAAAAGATCAGAGAGAAATACAAAAACGCCGTGAAGAACAGTTCTGTAGCAGAGCTGCTCTCCACGGCGTTTAAATGATGACAATAGATTATGACTATGCCTCTTTATATAACTGCTTTGCCTACACCTTCTCGGCGGTATGACGTTCTTCACGTCCAGGGATTTTCCCTGTTTCCTCATATGCCTTGACGATGATATCAATTTCTTTTTTCAATTCGTCGACCATATCAGCCTCTGGTACTTTGCGAATCATTTTTCCATAACGGAACAAAAGGCCTTCACCGCGTGCCCCAGCAATTCCGATATCAGCTTCCTTCGCTTCACCCGGGCCATTTACTGCACAACCCAGTACTGATACTTTAATCGGTACCTTGAGTTTCGCAATGTAGTCCTCCACCTCGTTGGCAATAGAGAACAGATCTATATCCAGACGTCCACAAGTCGGACAAGAAATCAGTGTAGCTGCGTTTGTAATCAATCCAAATGTCTTGAGCAACTCACGTGCTACCTTCACTTCTTCCACCGGATCAGCACTGAGCGAAATACGCATTGTAGAGCCGATGCCTGAGGCCAGCAAAGCGCCCATACCTGCCGCACTTTTAACCGTACCAGTAAAGAGTGTACCCGCTTCGGTAATACCCAGATGGAGCGGGTACTTAATAATTTCAGCGGCCTTCGTATAAGCTGCAATCGCCATAGGAACGTCAGACGCTTTCAGTGACACAATAATGTCATGGAAATCAAGTTCTTCCAGTATCCCGATATGATACAGTGCGCTTTCTACCATCGCTTCTGGCGTAGGGTATCCATACTTATCCAGTAAATGCTGTTCCAATGATCCGGCGTTCACACCAATCCGAATCGGAATCCCTTTTTCCTTACATGCCTTCACGACAGCTTCCACTTTTTCACGTCGTCCAATGTTACCTGGATTAATGCGAACCTTATCAATTCCATTTTCAATTGCCAGTAGAGCCAGCTTGTGATTAAAGTGAATATCTGCAACCAACGGAATATGAATCCGTTTTTTTATTTCCTTAATGGCTGCGGCAGCTTCCTCATTGTTGACGGTAACCCGCACCAGTTGACATCCAGCTTCTTCCAAGCGAAGAATCTCGGCTACAGTTGCTTCTACATCTGCTGTTTTGGTTGTACACATACTTTGGATGATGACTTCATTGCTGCCGCCAATCGTCAGATTCCCGACTTTAACGGGACGTGTGTCTTGTCTTAAGAACATGTACTTTTCTCTCCCATTAACGCCAAACCTCCACCCCTTAAAACCTCATACAGGTTTAGTGAAGTGGAGATCCGGCTTCTCATGTTTTAGAGATCGCGAAGTATCAATCCTTAGGCGCTCTCTTCTTGTTTTTTATCCTTATCTGTACCACCGAGTTCCGGTGCAATTTTGTCTTTTACAACCTGCTCATTGATGACGCAAGTAGTCACATCCTCACGGGAAGGAACCTCATACATTACGTCCAGCATAATACCTTCGATGATCGCACGAAGGCCACGGGCACCCGTGTTACGCTTGATCGCTTCGCGAGCAATAGCTTCCAGAGCATCTTGCTTAAACTCTAGTTGCACATTATCCAGTTCAAGCAGCTTCTGGTATTGCTTGGTTAACGCATTTTTCGGTTCGGACAGAATACGAACCAATGTGTTCTCATCAAGCGGCTCCAGCGTAGAAATTACTGGCAAGCGTCCTACAAATTCCGGAATCAGACCGAATTTCAAAAGATCCTCAGGCAATACCATTGAAGTATATTCGCCTGGTTTCAGATCTTTTTGTTCGCTAGTAGCGTTGAAGCCGATAACCTTTTTACCGATACGGCGTTTGATCATTTGCTCCAGACCATCAAAGGCACCACCGCAAATGAACAGGATATTCGTGGTGTCAATTTGAATGAACTCTTGATGTGGATGCTTGCGACCGCCTTGCGGAGGTACAGAAGCAACTGTGCCTTCCAAAATCTTAAGCAACGCCTGCTGTACACCTTCACCCGATACGTCACGCGTAATGGACGGGTTTTCGGATTTGCGGGCTACTTTATCAATTTCGTCAATGTAGATAATGCCGCGTTCGGCTTTTTCCACATCATAATCGGCAGCTTGAATCAGTTTCAACAAAATATTTTCAACGTCTTCACCCACATAACCTGCTTCCGTAAGGGAAGTGGCATCTGCGATAGCAAAAGGAACGTTCAAAATTTTAGCCATGGTTTGCGCAAGCAACGTTTTACCCGAACCAGTAGGTCCAAGCATCAAAATGTTACTTTTTTGCAGTTCCACATCATCAATTTTGTTTTGAGTATTAATACGTTTGTAGTGATTATATACCGCTACAGACAACGATTTTTTCGCTTGATCCTGACCAATGACATATTGGTCCAGAATGTCACGGATTTGCATTGGTTTCGGAATGTCTTTCAGATCTACTTCTTCTTCATGACCCAATTCCTCTTCTACAATCTCCGTGCACAACTCAATGCATTCGTCACATATATATACGCCCGGTCCAGCAACAAGCTTGCGAACCTGATCCTGAGATTTACCGCAGAAAGAACATTTCAATTGTCCTTTTTCATCATTAAATTTAAACATAGAGCCACCCCTTTACAGATTAATCGGTTTAGACAGCACCTGGTCAATGATACCGTATGCTTTTGCCTCTTCCGCTTCCATGAAGAAATCCCGGTCAGTATCACGTTCGATTTTTTCGAGGGGCTGACCCGTACGCTCTACATAGATTTGATTCAGCTTAGCACGTGTTTTGATAATCCAGTCCGCATGAATCAGCATATCGGAGGCTTGCCCTTGAATGCCACCGAGCGGCTGATGGATCATGACTTCACTGTTGGTAAGCGCGTATCTCTTGCCTGGCGCACCCGCTGTGAGCAGCAACGAACCCATACTTGCAGCCATGCCTACACAGATCGTCGATACGTCCGGCTTAATGAATTGCATTGTATCATATATACCCATGCCCGCAGTTACAGAACCGCCTGGCGAGTTAATGTACAAATTAATATCCTTCTCTGGATCTTCCGCAGAAAGGAACAATAACTGTGCAATGACGAGATTGGCGACATCGTCATCAATCGGGCCACTTAGGAAAATAATACGATCCTTAAGCAACCGCGAGTAAATATCGTAAGATCGTTCTCCTCGATTCGTTTGTTCCACAACCATAGGGACGAGACTCATCACGACCAACCTCTTTTCTTTATTAAAATGAACACCTGTATTCATCCGCTTCCTTATGTCCCATTAAAACGGAAGCAGCAAGCATGAAACGTGAACACCTTACAAAATATTTTAACATGTTCAGAGTCTCGTGTCATATTTGCATGCGCTCATATATGCAGTGCGGGCTGTTTAAAGTACACTCTGCCGAGACCTTCTCATATTTAACCATGTTTCGTATGTATGTGCAAATATACGGTAGTGACTTATGTAAAACAAAAAAACACGACTCACAGCACTTTCCATAAACGACTAAAATTTGGGTTACCAAAGGTAAAAATAAGGCACGTAACTTTCACTACGTGCCTTATCCCTATCTAATTGCTACGTTGCAGCTTGTTACAGCATACTCCGTATATTTTATCGTCTGAATTATTCAGTAGCTTCAACTGGCGCTTCTACTTCTTTGCTGTTTTCCACCAACAAAGCAATCGTTTTGCGCAGTGAAATTTCTTCTTTCAGGTTAGCGAACGAGCCGTTACCTTCCAGAATGCTGCGGATTTCCTCAACTGAACGTTTGTAAGCTTCAGCCATGTTTTTCAGTTCTTCATCAATTTCCGCTTCGGAAACTTCGATGTTTTCTGCTTTAGCCACTTGCTCCAGCACGAGGTTGTTACGTACGCGCTTCTCAGCATCAGCTTTCATTTGCTCTTCCAGGTCTTCCTTGCTTTGACCAGAGAATCCGAGGAACATTTCAAGGTTCATACCTTGGCTACGCAAACGGTTGTCGAAATCGCGAACCATGTTTTGCACTTCGCTCTTCACCATTGCTTCAGGAATGTCGATTGTTGCATTCTCAGCAACTTTCTCCACTACAGCACCCTCGCGGGCTGCTTTAGCTTCGTTTTCCTTACGATCCAACAATTGCTTTTTCAAGTCTTCCTTGAATTCAGCCAGTGTGTCAAATTCGCTTACATCTTTAGCAAATTCATCGTCCAGTTCAGGAAGAACTTTGCGTTTCAGTTCGTGAACTTTCACTTTGAATACCGCTTGTTTGCCAGCGAGGTCAGCAGAATGGTAGTTCTCAGGGAACGTTACTTCAACGTCCTTGGAATCACCAGTGTGCAAACCAACCACTTGCTCTTCAAAACCAGGGATAAATGTGTTAGAGCCCAGTTCCAAAGAATACTTCTCAGCTTGTCCGCCTTCGAATGGTACACCATCCACGGAACCGTCGAAGTCAATAATAGCTGTATCACCGGATTGAGCAGCATCTTCATCAACGACAACCAATTCAGCATGACGTTGTTGCAGGCGCTCCAGTTCTTGAGCCAGTTCTTCGTCGCTTACTTCGAGTTTGCTTACAGGCACTTCTACGCCTTTGTAATCGCCCAAAGTCACTTCAGGTTTAACAGTAACCTTTGCTTTGAATTTGAAAGATTCGCCTTTAGCAAATTGATCAATTTCAACGTCAGGGCTGTCAACCGGGAAGATGTCTGTTTGCTCTACAGCTTGGCTGTAAGCTTCTGGCAACAGGATGTCAATTGCATCCTGGTACAGACTTTCAATACCATAGCGTTTTTCAAAGATAGGACGTGGTACTTTACCTTTACGGAATCCTGGTACACTTACTTGTTTTGCCACTTTATTAAAAGCTTTGTCGAGTGCAGCGGCTACACGATCCGCGTCAACCTCAACTTCAAGAACCCCAAGGTTCTTCTCTATTTTCTCCCAAGTTGCTTTCATTTTATGCTTTCCCCTCCAACAAAATCTTCACTTAGTTTTCATTACAATCAACGCACACAAAATAACCACTATAGTATATCTAACATTACTGTCTTTTTCAAGAGCAGCCCTTTGAATGCTTCACAGGTAAACGTTTCCGGTCATTAAGGAGTGTTCATTCCCGCCGCTACGAATAGTCGCATCGACCGATACGCCTGCTCAAAACGGAAGCGCAGCGCATCTGTAATACCATAAATAGCACGGGTTTCTTCCTCATTATTATTTCCGTTCAAACTTTCCGAAACTGTCTGATGGAGTGCTGCAGCCCAAATATCCGGCATTCCGTCCTCTTCCACCAACATTGATCTATAATTTTTCGTACCGTATACTGCCATCACAAACTGTGACCACAGCTCCTGTGCAAAATAGAATAGTGTAGGCTCGTGCACCTCAGTTTGATCGGCCACCCGTTCCAAAATACGCATAATAGACTCTGGAAAATCACCTGGCTGTAACGGAACCGTTTCAATGTCGATTTCCGCTTGTTCATCACCCCGTCTGATTTCTATCGTCCCTTCCATTCCACGTCGTCGCATTGTCTGTAGAACACGGAATTGAAGTAAAGGATGGATTTCCCGTTCCGTAATCCAGCGAAGCAAGGCATCGTCGATTTCTGGCAGTTCCAGATAGGACAACTGCTCCAACGCTAAAATCGTCTGTTCGGATAAGGGTTCATCCATAGCCATCCGCAACAGCTTGTTGCCGTAGCCTGCATCCTGCTCCTGCTTAAAGCGTGCATGACGGCGAGCTAACTCTACTTCACTGACCTCTTCTTCCACAGCGTCCGTTACCGCCCCGCTGTCAGCGTACTGTGGAAATGCAGCTTCCAGCCATTGTAATAGAGCGTTCCATTCATCGTATTGCTTCTGCTCCTGTCCCTGACACTGCATTAAAAAACGCAGCATCGCCATCGCCTCTCCGTAACGTTCGTTTTCAAGCATCACAGTAAGTTGAATTTGATAATAGTCCAGTGTCTTCGGAAACAATACAATATTATTTTCTTTTGTCGTCACCTTGGAGTCCTTTATTCAAGGCACCCCCTCTCCTGCGCAAGCTCAAGTATTTGTAGATTATATGAGAAACAGTAGCCGAAGTCCAACCACTCGTCTTACACATATTCACCTGTATTCTAACATACCCTTTTATAAGGCAAAAAAAACTACGTCTACTCAGAATTTATGCTGTATAAAGCCTAAATAAGCGATATATGCAAAATAAGACTTGAATTTCTTTTATCCATATGATATATTAATATTCGCTTGAATTTTATGTCCCAGTAGCTCAGCTGGATAGAGCAACGGCCTTCTAAGCCGTCGGTCGGGGGTTCGAATCCCTCCTGGGACGTCATAACAAGAAGCCTCCATAATGGAGGCTCAGAGTGTCGAGAAAGTCCAGAGGACTTTTCGACACTTCTATTTTTATATGGGGAGACGCATCTTTTAAAACAAAAATCGATTTAAAACGATCTGAGGACCCTAGTTTTTAGACCACTAAGACAGTTTTAAACCCCCTGCAAAAAAACAGGGGGTTTCTCGACAGCCTGAAAAGCTTCCACAAGGGAGCTTTTTTTCATTATAAATAATGTAGAAAGATTAGTCTGCCCAACGCTACTTTAGGCGCTGGTTTCAAGTCTCTACTCTTTCAAAAAATCGCAGAAATTGCTATCATCTATCATGTTGCACCATTTCAGGACCATTTTGATAAAAAACCTATGAAGTCCAGATAGAAGATTCTATAAGCTTATGTCAACAAAGGATATCAAATCACATCGCTTGACTGCGTGAATTAGCAAGGAGATTAATCAAATGAAATTAATATCTTGGAATGTAAACGGCTTAAGAGCCTGTGTGACCAAAGGGTTTTATACTTATCTAAAAGAAACAAATGCCGATATTTTTTGCGTACAGGAGACGAAGCTTCAAGAAGGTCAAATCCTCATGGAGAACATGGAGGAATACACACAATACTGGAATTACGCTGAGAAAAAAGGATATTCCGGCACGGCTATTTTCACCAAAATCAAGCCGCTCTCTGTGCATTATGGACTTGAGGAAAACGAAGAACCAGAGGGCCGAACCATTACTCTGGAATTCGAAAAATTTTATCTCGTCAATGTGTACACACCGAATACCAAACGGGACTTATCCCGACTGCCCTACAGACTGGAATGGGAAGACCGTTTTCGCAGCTACCTGCAACAACTGGATGCTTTGAAGCCTGTCATCATTTGTGGAGACTTGAACGTAGCTCATCAGGAGATCGACCTCAAAAATGCCAAAGCTAACTACGGAAATGCCGGATTCACGCCTGAGGAACGGGAACGCATGTCACAGCTGCTAGACGCCGGATTTATAGATACCTTCAGATCCTTTTATCCTGACCGGACGGATGTTTATTCCTGGTGGTCCTACATGCCGAAGGTGAGAGAACGGAATATTGGCTGGCGGATTGATTACTTCCTCGTCTCGGAGAGACTTCGTCCGCTATTGATGGATGCGAGCATTGATTGTCATATTACAGGCAGTGACCACTGCCCTGTGAGATTGGATTTGAAAGATATTTCAGCATAGGTCCCCCCTGCCCTGACACAAGGATTTATGAAACCTTAAAAAGCCGTTATGCTCTGTTATGGCAGCATGACGGCTTTAATTAATGGAGCTATGTCCCCCAATATACCCCGATACGGGAAATCAACCACTCTCTCACATCTTGCGCCTCTTTTTGATCTAATACAGCATGGCTTATCGTCTTCTTTTCGCCACTGACGTAATGCAGTACATATTGGGTCGCTCTACATTTCGGTGCATAAGTATCCTTACGATCCGTATTAAAATAAGTCACCTGGCAGCTTCCGAGAAAACAGAAAGATAGCTCACCTGTAGCTGTGAACAGCCAGCCTGGCAGCTTGGGCTTCAGCCTCAAGGATAGTCCCCTATGATCATAGCCAAACGGCTGCCTCGCCAGACTTTCATTCACCTTATACATGCCCAGCTTCCTGTCGTAAAGCCCACTTTGCCTGATTTGCCGATATAGCTCCTGCCCATTTACAATGTCGCCAACCACTTTCATAGCCCGAGTCGGTCCCTCTAGAAAATATGGTGTATCCTTACGTTCGAAGGAATGTATGTTTACGAGCTTGCCCTCGCAGTCATCCTCCTGTACCTCGAATTCTCTGGCTTCATAATAAAAGAAGGAAATCCGTGACCAGAAGCTGTAATCCTTGCTTTCATCCCTGTAATCAGCCTCATCCGAATCGTGGTAGTATTCCTCCATTGCGAGCCTCAGCTTTTGGATCAACTTAGCAACTTCTCGCGGTAGCCGTAGCACAGAATCGCCCGAAAGCTTCTCCTGTGCATGTATTAAAAATCTTACAAGTCGCTGTAATTCACACAGTTCACTGAATCCAGAAGCTAAACAGCCCCGGAAGTCCGTTCATGGAATCATTCCATCCCGGCTTGCCCGCCTCCATCTCAATTCCCAAGCCCTCCGGGTCCAGCGTGGACAGCTTGATGGCTGCCAATGACAGCAGCTTTTCATATAAATGTTACAAACGTCTCAACCGTTTGCTTTAGCGCAATGTTGTCATGAATGATATGTTGAATCAGCTCACCCGGGGTGAACGACAATTGGAAAAAAGCACGCAAAGACGAATGATCTGCCACCTCCACCTGTCCCAGCAACGGTTCCAGCTCTCGTATTTGAAAGCTACACCCCTTTACAACAAACGGATTATAGCCGTCCGGCTGAATCAGGCTCATAAACAAACGGATATTGAAATCTCCTATGCCGGGGTTAAACCACACATCATTTCTCCGGTTCTGGTTTGCATCGCGAAAATTACCATTTCCTTGAGAATAATATCCCGCCTGGAGCTTAAAGAAATTATAGTCACGTTCCAGATCCCCATGCTTGCGTGAAAATACATGATATACAAACGGTTGCTCAGTGCCGTTGTCCAGCAGCAATGGATAACCACCACGTAACAGGTTATCCAGATAGTTCTGACGGCAGTATTCGTCAAATAACGGAATGGATGTCCGCGTTGCCATTTCATCCGTCAACTCTTCGATCAGCGCTTTGGCTTCCTCCACCTACCGCTCGATATAAGGCATGGTTGCGATTTCCGTAATCCGTTCATTGATAGAGTGAATATCATTCACATGCCCGATGATCGTACAGTGATTGACGGCAGTACCTGCCGCCAGTCGTGCTGTGTAGCCGCTAAACCCACAAGACACTTTATTCGTCGTCACAGGCTGCTGTGAAACCAAGTCTTCGACGCCTTTTCTATTTAAAACCCGTTATTCGCCATCACTTGCTTGAACCACAGCGCACTTTGTTTGGGTGTCCGTTCCTGCGTGTCGTAATTGATGTGTATAATACCAAAACGTTTGCTGTATCCCCAGGCCCATTCAAAGTTATCGAGGAATGACCAGACAAAATAGCCTTTAAGCTGACCTCCCTCCCCAATAAAGCGATGGCATGCCTTTAAATGTTCCTCAATGTAATACTGACGTCCAATGTCCTCAATCTTTCCATTCACCAGTTCGTCCTTCATCGCTGCTCCGTTTTCCGTAATCAGGATGGGTAACCCCTTGGAAAAATCCTTCTCAATCCGCGTTAGCAGCTTATAAAAGGACTCAGGGTGAATCTCCCATCCCATATCCGTTACCGGTTCCTCTATGGAAACCTGCTCGACCTGAAGCAACGAAGCGTCTGTAGTCGCTCGAATGATGCTGCGGGCGTAGTAGTTGATGCCCAAAAAATCCCCTGGCTGCTGAATCAGCTCCATATCACCAAGCTGTACAAAATCCAATCCATTCAAGTGCGCCCCGTACCATTCCACCATATCCTCAGGGTATTTCCCGTTAAACATTGGTTCGGCAAACCATCGATTAATAAAACCATCCCGCCGGACAGCAGCGGCTACATCTTCGGGGTGTTCAGAGGCTGCGTCGACATGTTCCATGTTCAGCGTAATACCGATGTTGCCCGTCAGGCCCTTTTCCTTGTGTAAGTTCATGGCTATCCCGTGACACATCAGAATATGATGAGCGGCAGTAAAGGCTTCCCTCCAGTTCTCATGGCCGGGGGCATGCTCTCCTGTGCCATAGCCCAAAATAGAGGCACAGTAGGGTTCATTTATCGTATTCCACCAGCTTATACGCTGTCCAAATCGATCCATGATTACAGAAGCATACGTTTTAAAATGTTGGGTAATCTCTCGTTGCGTCCAACCGCCTTCGTCCTCAATCCACTGCGGTAGATCCCAATGATACAGCGTCAGCATTGGAATTAGCCCGGCCGACTCAATCTCCTCCAGCAGACGCTCATAGAAGAGCAACCCCTGTTCGTTAACCACGCCGGGTGCGGGAATAATGCGCGGCCAGGCCACGGAAAAACGGTAATGTAAAAAGCCAAGTTGCTTCATTAATTGCACGTCTTCCTTAAAGCGGTGAAAATGGTCACAAGCCACATCTCCGCAGTCCCCTCCTATCACCTTCCCGGGTGCTCGACAGAAAGTATCCCAAATAGAAGGCGTTCTTCCTTCCTCATCCACGCCACCTTCAATTTGATAAGAAGAGGTCGAAGTTCCCCACATAAACGTGGTGGGGAATGTATAGGTATTCTCACTCATACTCGGTATCATCCTTTCAGGAATCAAGACTTCACAGCTCCGGCCATTGCACCGCCGACAATAAAGCGCTGGAGGAAAATATACAAAATAACGAGCGGTAGTGTAACAATCAGAATGCCGCAAGCGAGCAGCGGCCAGTTGTTCATGTATTGTCCGTAGAAAGAGAACAATCCCTTGGTCACTGGCTGATAAGCAGGATCAGACAAATAAATAGTAGGACCTATAATGTCATTCCACGCCCCTATAGCTGTCAAAATAATGCCTGTTGCCAACACCGGCTTCATCAGCGGGACAAGAATTGTAAACAAATATCGTGAATATCCGCACCCGTCCATGGCAGCCGCTTCATCCAGCTCTCGGGAGACAGACTTGATATACCCCACAAACATCAGAAAAGCGATGCCGGTACCTGTTGTTTTCAGCAAAACAAAACCAAGCTGGGTATTGTAAAATCCCAGGCTAATGGATATCAGGAAAAACACTTTTTCAGCATTGCAAAATTCCCCCTGTACGCTTAGAATAAATGCATTTACTTTCACGAAAGCGGTTTAGTTAATTACAGCTACTATTATGTATCGGATAGCCTGTATTTGTAAATAGAGAATTGTAAATTATCAAATAAAACATAAATCACCGTTATTACTCCTTGAAATATTAGGCAACATCCTTTATTCACACTGTTGACTCACTTCTATGAGGTAGCATAGAATACGAGTAATCATTAAGTTTGAAAAGCAAAGTTAATTTAACTAAATCAGTTTAGTTACGGAGGATTCCATGAATATAAAAACAATAGCTAGCATGGCAGGCGTTTCAGTGGCAACGGTTTCGAAAATCATTAACAATTACACAGACATCAGTGAGGAAACCCGACAGCGGGTACTTAAAATCATGGAGGAAACAGGCTATAGACCCTCCTCCTCGGCTAAAACGCTTGCTACCAAAAAATCTAATCTGGTAGGTGTTATATTTGCCGGCAAGCTGAATGTTGATTTTAGTCATCCTTTTTTTGTAGATATCATTAATGTCTTCAAAAAACAGATTGGCTTGCTCGGTTACGATCTGCTATTTTTCTCAAATGAGAAATTTCTGGATAATGGAGAGGACTATTTGGCTCGCTCGAAATATTTTTCAGTGGACGGGTGCATTATTATTGCTGGAGATGAGGTGGAGAAGAGTGTTTTTGATCTCGATGCCAGCCCTATCCCCTGCATCGGTGTCGATATTGAGCTAACCGGAGCTAGTTCCTGCTATATCATGTCCGACAATCAGAAGATTTCAATGAAGGTTGTTGAGCACTTTTACATGAATGGATACCGCCAAATGGGTTTTATAGGCATTGAACGCCCCTCTTTGGTTATTAAAGAGAGAGAGGAAGCCTTTATCGCCTCACTAAAGCGGTTTAGTCTTGACGTTAGACCTGAATGGGTCGTGTATTGTAAGGACTACGCGGCAGAAGATGGATACCAGGTCGCGAAGGCGTGGATACAGCAAGGAAATTTACCAAAAGCTATTTTTGCGGCGACCGACCTGCTTGCTTTTGGTGCCATACGTGCTTTCAAGGAAAGCGGCTTGAGGGTACCCGAGGATATTGCTGTGGTGGGATGTGATGATATAGAAGCCTGTCGTTATACCGAGCCTCCACTGACGACTGTAAAACAAGACAAGCAAAAAATAGGCCGTCTAGCCGCTATGGTGCTGTTTGACCTGATGAATAAACAAATGGATACGAAATGTATTAAAGTAGAGCCGGAACTAGTCATTCGTAGCTCCTGCGGAGCCCGGCAACATTGGGACCATACGAAGGTCAAGAGTTAGCATATGTCTTAAAAAAGATGACTCCTGATAAATTCAGAAGTCATCTTTTTGCAGTTTAATATTCTGAGACCCATCGCTTAATCTATTACTTGTAGGCCATCGTCGCATTCACAGCCTTTTTCCAGCCTTCATACAAGCTTTCACGTGTTGCTTCATCCATATTCGGGGCAAATGAGGTTTCCACTCTCACCCGCTTGCGAAGTTCATCCGTACTCTTCCAATATCCAATAGCCAAACCTGCCAGACATGCAGCCCCCAGTGCCGTCGTCTCATGGATAACTGGCCGCTCCACTGTTGCATCCAAAATATCGCTCTGGAATTGCATCAGAAAATTGTTCAATACAGCTCCTCCATCCACCCGCAGCAATTTCACTGCAATACCTGAATCAATCTCCATGGCTGTAAGCACATCCTTGGTCTGATAAGCGAGTGACTCCAATGTGGCGCGGATAAAATGCTCCTTCGTGGTCCCGCGTGTCAGGCCGAACATCGCTCCGCGCACCTCGCTATCCCAGTAGGGGCTGCCCAGTCCGACAAAAGCGGGTACAAGATACACTCCTTCCGTAGACGAAACACGCGCGGCATAGGGTTCACTGTCCTTCGCTTCACGGAACATACGTAGCCCGTCTCGCAGCCACTGGATCGCCGACCCTGCTACAAACACACTCCCCTCGAGTGCGTATTGCACTTTGCCTTCCTCCAGTCCCCAAGCGATGGTCGTAATCAGGCCGTGCTTGGATTCCACTGGTTGATCCCCCGTATTCATCAGCATGAAGCAGCCTGTGCCGTAAGTGTTTTTGATCATCCCTTTTTCGTAACATGCCTGACCAAACAAGGCTGCCTGCTGGTCACCTGCTGCACCGGCGATCGGTACATTCTGACCAAAGAAATGGTAATCCACAGTGTGCGCATATACCTCGGAAGAAGGTCTTACCTCAGGTAGCATGATTTTCGGAACACCCAGAATGTCCAGCAGCTCTTCGTCCCACTTTAGTTCATAAATGTTGTACATCAGCGTCCTGGCTGCATTGGAGTAGTCCGTTACATGTGCCGTTCCGCCGGATAGTTTCCAGATCAGCCACGAGTCTATCGTACCGAATAACAGGTCACCTCGTTCCGCCTTTTCCCGCGCGCCCTCCACATGGTCCAGTATCCACTTTACTTTAGTGCCTGAAAAATACGGGTCGATCAACAGGCCTGTTTTGCTGTGAAAAAGCTCCTCGTGCCCTTGCCGCTTCAATTCTTCACAGATGTCCGAGGTTTGGCGTGATTGCCATACGAGTACGTTATACACGGGCACTCCTGTATTTTTGTCCCATACAGCCACCGATTCTCGCTGATTGGTAATGCCGATGGCAGCCACTTGATTTGCTTTTACACCGGATTCGGAAAGACAGGAGGCAATGACCCCGAGAATAGAGCTCCAGATTTCATTCGCATTCTGCTCTACCCAGCCGGGATGAGGAAAATACTGCGGAAATTCTCGCTGAGCCGAGTACACTACATCTCCTTCGCTATTGAACAAAATCGCTCTTGAGCTTGTCGTTCCCTGATCTAGTGACAAAATATATTTTCCCATTGTTCATCTCTCCCCGTGTAAATCCACCGTTTTTACGCTGTAAGTTTGTGATCCATTTTATGATTTTTATAAGTTCGACTCATACGGAAGGTAATCAAGAGTACAATCACGATGATCCCTAGTAAAATCCAAAAAGCCGGAGTCACACTCCCCTTAAAAACGGCCTGATAAAATGGCCCTGCGAAAGATCCCCCCAATAGCGGTCCTATAACGGGCACCCATGCATATTTCCAGTTGGACGCCCCCTTACCGGGAATCGGTAGTAAATAATGCATCAGACGCGGCCCAAAATCCCTCGCTGGATTGATGGCATAGCCCGTTGTGCCTCCAAGGGATAAACCGATACTCACAACTAAAAAACCAACAATCAACGGTTTCAGGCCGTCTGTAAATGAATTGGCGCCAAACGACAGTAAAGCAAGAACAAAGATGAAAGTACCTATCATTTCACTAAGCACGTTGCCAAACGGATGATCAATAGCTGGTCCTGTCGCGAATACACTGAGTTTGGCTGCTGTGTCCTCCGTCTCTTTCCAGTGGGGCCAATAATGCAAAATAACGATCACTGCACCCGCCATGGCCCCGAGAAGCTGAGCCACAATATAGCCGGGAACATCTTGCCATGGAAAACTACCCTGAAATGCCAACGCCAGTGTAACTGCCGGATTCAAATGCGCTCCGCTGATTTGACCCACTGCATACACCGCAATAGCTACCGCGAGCCCCCAACCCATTCCGACCACAATCCAGCCGGAAGCGTGGGCAAATGACTTTTTCAGGGACACCCCTGCGCACACTCCGCCACCTAGGGCAATAAGAATCATTGTCCCTATGAATTCGGCTGCGTATGGCGACATACAACCTACCTCCTCAATAGATCATCCGATTTTGATCGCTTTCATCGCACAAAAAAAGAAAAGCCATCACAAACCAACCCTGTGCTGTACCATGGGATGTCTGCGTGGCTCTCTTGTCTCCGTCACGATTATTAACTTAAATTTGATACTATATAAGCATGTAAGCGATGTCAACTGCGGATTTACGTTTTTTCATAGCTTAAAATAATCGTTGACCATGTTAGATTCTCCGATTTATGATGTGAAAAAATGGTTTAATGTGAGGATTTCAGGATGAATACGACACTCCCAAACTCGATGAAGAAGGGAAGAATGTTATGCTGAAATTTCTGCAAAAAATCGGCAAGTCGTTAATGCTTCCAGTAGCCACTCTACCCGCTGCAGGGATCTTGCAAGGATTAGCTCTGATTAATTATGAAACGGATATACCACTTGGTCCCGGAGTTGGCGGATTTCTGAATCATTATATCACTCCTTTTCTGAACGAGGGGGCGGGGGCCATCTTCGGTAACCTTGCGCTCATTTTCTCCATTGGTGTTGCCATTGGTCTGGCAGGCGACGCAGTAGCCGCATTATCGGCAGTCATTGCCTATATGGTGCTGACCCGTATTTTGGCGGCAGTGCCGGGTATATTTGCATATATTCCAGACGACGTCAAGCTGGACATGGGCGTATTGGGGGGTATTTTTATCGGTGGATGGTCTGCTTTTCTGTTTAAAAAATATCACAATATTCAACTTCCAGATTGGCTTGGCTTCTTCTCAGGCAAACGCTTTGTCCCCATGATCACCGCCTTTACGACCATGATTCTGGCCATTCTGCTCGGTATGATCTGGAGTCCGGTACAAGATGGGATTGCAGTCTTCGGCAACTGGATTGTCGGCTTTGGCGGAATCGGATCAATGGTATTCATGATTGCCAATCGGCTGCTGATCCCGCTCGGTTTGCATCATGTGTTGAACTCGATCGCATGGTTTCAAATTGGTGACTACACCAATGCTGCCGGTGAAGTCGTTCATGGTGACCTGACGCGTTTTTTTGCAGGCGATACATCGGCGGGTATATTCATGTCCGGCTTCTTCCCCATTATGATGTTCGCGCTGCCAGCAGCAGCCCTCGCATTCATCCATACCGCCAAACCGGAAAAACGTAAAGCCGTCGCTTCCATCTTCATCGGTTCTGCGCTGGCATCGTTCCTGACCGGAATTACCGAGCCCCTCGAATTTTCGTTTATGTTCATTGCACCATTGCTTTACGGCGTTCATGCTCTGCTGACAGGCCTGAGTGGCCTGGTCGTATACCTACTGGATGTCAAACTTGGCTTTTCTTTTTCAGCAGGACTCATTGACTATTTGGTCAATATGAAACTCTCCACCCACCCATTGCGAATGATTCCGGTCGGGCTTGTGTTCGCCCTCATCTATTACTTTCTGTTCCGATTTATCATTCTCAAATTCAACCTAAAAACTCCTGGGCGTGAAGATGATGTAGAAGACAGTCTCCTGTCTGAGGTTAACGAAACTATATCCGATGGAAAGGCAAGCACCACATCCGACACTCAATCCAGTCAGGCAGGCAGAATACTAACCTATCTCGGCGGTACGGACAATATCCAGAGCATTGATGCCTGCATCACGCGGCTGCGTCTTGTCGTCAAAGACGACAAAGCGGTTAACGATCAAGCTCTCAAGCAGCTCGGAGCGTCGGGAATCATCAGGCTTGGTAATGGTACCCTGCAGGTTATTTTCGGGACTCGGTCCGAAATTCTGAAAGATGAAATACAGCGGCTGATGTCATAGGCTGAATCCCTAACTTAAACACGTGCGTTCTTCTTATAACAGACGCGCGTGCTTTTTTTTAGTAATAAACGTTTCAAATTTTTTGTTTTTGGTTAAGGCAATGCACATAAATGGGTAACAGCTTCATATGATGGAGCTAAACCATTTACAACTTGTTTAGCAGGCAGATTATCTCAGACAGCAAGGAGGGAAATGATGTGAAGACAGTACAATGGCTGGTATTATGTCTTGCTTTTCTCACGATGTTCAGTGCTTGTAGTGAACCCTCGTCCTCTGAAAGTCAATCATCTGAAACTAATTTGTCAAGCAGAAAAAAGATAACGCTTACATTATGGTACTGGAACCGTTCCATTGACGATGAACTACTCGCTCAGGCGGAAAAACAATTTCCCAACATTGAATTAAAAACTCAAAAAATAGGCGGTGACTTCAAAGCCAAACTGAAGACAACGCTCGCAGCTCGTTCTGGTGAACCAGACATCGTAGCTCTGAACGATTGGATGGTGGAGCTGTTCCCCAGTGCGGATCGTTTTTATGACTTAAGGGAACTCGGAGCAGACCGCTTGAAGGATCAATATTTGGAATGGAAATGGAATCAAGGGATCACTCCTGATGGTAAAATGATTGCATTTCCCATGGATACTGGGCCTACCGCCCTCTTCTATCGAAGTGATCTGTTTGCACAAGCAGGCTTGCCTAGTGAGCCTGAAAAGGTTAGTGCCTCCATCCGCACATGGGATGATTACATGGCAGCCGGAGAACAACTTCAGCAGAAATTCGGAAGCCGTTCATTTTTGGCTGATAATATTGTAAACGTTTACAATCAGGTACTCGCTCAGCACACAAACCTTTACTTCAAGCCGGATGGCAGCTACATCGGCAATCAATCTCCTGACATCCGTCTGGGCTGGAAAACCGCTGTCAATTTCCACAAGAAGCATCTGCTCGCCAATGCGGATGGCTGGACTCCCGAATGGAACGCTTCGGTCAATAACGGCAAAATTGCCTCTTTTGTAGGGGCTATCTGGATGAAGCAAGTTCTCACAGAGGCCGCGCCGGATACAGCGGGCAAATGGAGAGTCGCCCGTGCTCCTGGAGGAGACGGCAACCTGGGTGGTTCTTTCATTTCTATCCTCAAATCCAGCAAACATCCCAAAGAAGCTTTTGAAGTCCTGACCTGGCTGCAAAACCCGGAACACCAGCTGGAAGCCTACCACAAAATCGGACTGTTCCCGTCCACTCCCGGCGTCTATGACGATCCTATCATGGAGACACCCGAGCCTTTCTTTGGTGGTCAGGCCACCGGACTCATCTTTGCCACTTCCGCACGTCATGTGAAAAGCAGCTATTTCGGCGAGCGCTATCCTGTCATCCACGGCATTGTGACCCGTCGCCTTGCTAATGTCGCCAAGCAGGATGCCAATCCCGATGCATTATGGACGGAAACCATGGATCGAATCGAACGGGAATTACAGCGATAAAAAACAAAATTCAAAAAAGGCGTGTGGACATTATGCTGAGAGAAATCTGGAAGCACCGTGCCGTTTATGCTGCGATCTCGCCGTTTTATCTGCTGTTTGGCATCTTTGGACTGTTTCCGATTGGCTTTTCATTATATCTAGCGTTTCACAAATGGGACGGGATCGGAGACATGACCTACAACGGCTGGGGCAACTTTCGCTACCTTGTGACAGACAATGAATTTTGGCAGGCTGTAGGCAACACCTTTGTGATCTGGGTGTATGCAACGATTCCGATGCTATTCTTCGCACTGATTATTGCCTTTCTGCTTTATGCCCCTTTTGTGAAAATGCGCACCTTATGGCGAGTTGGATTCTTCCTGCCCAATGTGACGTCTATTGTGGCTGTTGCCATCATATTTGGTGCCTTATTTGCCAACAATTTTGGATTTCTCAACTACCTTCTGCAACTCTTGGGACTACCCATGGTTCAATGGTTGAATGTGCCATGGGGTATCCAAATTGCCATTTCTTCTATGGTCGTATGGAGATGGATGGGCTATAACGCAATCATCTATTTGGCCGGACTCCAGAGTATTCCGCATGTGCTGTATGAGGCCGCCAAAATAGACGGGGCAACCGGAGCGCAAGCTTTTTTCCGCATCACTATCCCCATGCTGCGCCCAGTCATTCTGTTTACGGTCATTACGTCCACCATCGGCGGTATGCAGCTCTTCACCGAGCCACAGGTCCTGGTCGGTAATGACGGCGGTTCCGGGGCAAGTGGCATGACCATCGTTTTATACCTGTACCGCGAGTCGTTCATTAACAACTATTTTGGATATGGTGCAGCCGTCGGATGGGGCATGCTCCTCATCATTGCTCTATTCTCCATCATAAACTGGAAACTCGTTCAAGGTAAAAAATAACGATGGGAAGGAGCTTCACAACATGATGCAGACACGCGCAAAATCCTTTGTTTTATATGCCGGATTGTTAGTGGGAATCATCCTGTCGATGTTTCCATTTTACTGGCTGATCGTCATGGCAACTCGTACCACTTCAGACATCTACCGTTTTCCACCGCAATTGTGGTTTGGCAGCCACTTCTTGGATAACATAACGAGAGTATTACAGCAGATTAATTTTGCCGGAGCCTTTTTTAATACCCTTTTTGTAGCCAGTTCTGTTACCCTATTGGTTCTGTTTTTCGATTCACTGGCAGGTTTTGCATTCGCCAAGTTTGATTTTCCGGGCAAAAAAGTGCTATTTATCATTCTGCTAGCTACGATGATGGTCCCTTCACAACTTTCGCTTGTCCCCTCCTTTGTCATGATGGCCTCCTTTGGATGGGTAGGTACGTTCAAAGCGCTTATCATCCCGGGGATGGTAAATGCCTTCGGCATTTTCTGGATTCGTCAATATGCGGAAGAATCCATCCCAAAGGAGCTGCTGGATGCGGGCCGGATGGACGGATGCAGCTTTTTTCGACTGTACTTGAATGTAGCACTGCCTATTCTACGTCCTGCGTTCGCTTTTCTCGGCGCCTTTACCTTTATAGGAGCTTGGAATGATTATTTATGGCCGCTAATCGTCTTAACGGATGAGCATAAATTCACGCTCCAGATTGCACTGTCACAATTGAACGGAATTTACAATACGGATTATGCGATGGTCATTGCGGGCACCCTGCTGGCTGTACTGCCACTTATTATTTTGTTTCTTTTCATTAGCCGCCAGTTTATTTCCGATCTTGCCGCTGGAGCGGTCAAAGATTAGATTTACTTGAATTCCCTTATTCATTTCATGTATAATAGTTAATCGTCATTTCAAATAGCTTACATGATGAAGTTAGGTATCCAACAGGCAATCAGGTTAAGCGATTTACGATTTGAACATGAACTATGAACTGAGGGGAACTTTCCAGATGAACAAATTCACATATTATAACCCCACCAAATTAATATTTGGAGACAATCAAATTGAAGAACTGCAGCAGGAGCTGCTGAATTACGGCAAAAATATTTTACTGATATACGGAGGCGGAAGTGTCAAGCGAAATGGTCTGTATGACCAGGTATTAAACGCGTTAGAGCCGCTACATCTTAACATTCATGAATTGTCCGGCGTAGAGCCGAATCCGCGCTTGTCCACCGTTAAAAAGGGCATCGACATTTGCCGAAACGACAACATCGACTTCTTACTTGCAGTAGGCGGCGGAAGCGTTATTGATTGCACCAAAGCCATCGCAGCAGGGGCTAAATATGACGGCGATGTGTGGGATATTATCAACAAAAAGCACATGCCGACCGAGGCTCTACCATTCGGCACCATCCTCACACTCGCCGCCACCGGTTCAGAAATGAATCCGGATTCTGTCATCACCAACTGGGAAACGAACGAAAAATACGTATGGGGCAGCGCGGTGACGCATCCGAAATTTTCGATTCTGGACCCTAAAAATACCTTCTCTGTGCCACGTGATCAGACGGTATATGGCATGGTGGATATGATGAGCCATGTGTTTGAACAGTATTTTCACAATGTTAAAAATACACCGTTGCAAGATCGTATGTGCTTTTCCGTGCTGCAAACCGTGATCGAAACTGCACCTAAACTGCTGGAGGATTTGCACAACTACGAGCATCGTGAAACGATTTTATATGCCGGAACGATTGCTCTTAACGGAACACTGCAAATGGGCTACTTCGGGGATTGGGCTTCGCATACGATTGAACATGCATTATCCGCTGTATATGATATTCCTCATGCTGGCGGTCTGGCAATTCTGTTTCCCAACTGGATGAGACATACAGTGGATCAGGATGCTGCACGCATGAAGCGGCTGATGCTCAGCATGTTTGACTTAGACACCGTAGGTAAAACAGATAGAGAAATCGCCTTGGAAGGTATTGACCGTCTTAGTGCATTCTGGACAAGTCTCGGTGCCCCTTCCACCCTGGCCGATTACAATATTAATGATGAGCAATTGGAAAAAATCGCAAACATTGCAGCCCATGAAATGGAATACGGAGGCTTTGGTAATTATAAAAAGCTGAATCAAGAAGATATTTTAGCTATTTTGCGTGCATCGTTATAACATTCAAAAGGGAGTGTCCTCAAGCCTATGATGGCTGAGGGCACTCCCTTTTGGAATTTATGAATTAACCGTGTGTCCCTTTTCTTCTACTTGAATAGCTGCCCCTACATTGGCACCTGCAAGAATGCCCTTTTTCTTATTAGGATACAGAGAATCCATATAGTTTCGGGTTTCTGCAACTACGATTCCCGATAAGCCAAGCAGTGCAATCAGATTCGGGAAAGCCATCATTGCGTTAAAGATATCTGCCAGCAGCCAAATGGCTTCCAACTTGATGAACGCACCTCCTGCTACAAGTGCGATGAACAGATAACGGTATGGTTTAATCCATTTGACACCCAGTAAATATTCAACACAACGTTCCCCGTAGTAATTCCAGCCAAGTATCGTTGTGAACGCAAATAAAATAAGGCTAATCGTCACGAGCTCTGCACCAGCCGGAAAGGCACTGGAAAACGCATGCTGGGTCATCAGACCTCCATCGTCATTTCCACTCCATATTCCCGTAACCAGCAACGTAAATCCCGTCAGATTACAAATAATCATTGTATCAATAAATACGCCTGTCATGGATATCAGCCCTTGTTCTGCAGGCCATTTCGTCTTAGCAGCAGCTGCTGCAATCGGCGCACTTCCCAAACCGGCTTCATTAGCAAAAATACCTCTGGCAACTCCGCTTCGCATCGCCAACATAATCGTCGCTCCGGCAAATCCACCCGTTGCAGATGTGGTCGAGAAGGCCCCTTGTAATACTAAAGCAATCGCATGAGGAAGCTCTCCTGCAAACTTAATGAGTACAATTAAGCAAACTACGATATAGAGCCCCGACATGAATGGAACAATCTTTGTGGATACCTTGGAAATACTTTTGAGTCCTCCAATCGTAACAACAGCAGTTAACACGGCAATAATGATCGCTGTAACTACCGTTGGCACTCCAAAGCTACTTTCCGTCGAAGAAACGATAGCCTTTACTTGCGGAAAAGTACCGATTCCAAATAGGGCTACAAGAACACCAGAAAAGGCAAACAACATCGCCAACGGCTTGAAACGGCGGCCAAGCCCGTTTTCAATATAATACATCGGGCCACCTGAAAATTGTCCGTTCCGGTCTTTAACACGGTATTTAACGGATAATAATCCTTCCGCATATTTGGTTGCCATCCCGAAAAAAGCTGCAACCAGCATCCAGAATAATGAACCGGGCCCACCCAGTTTGATCGCTGTTGCCACGCCGACGATACTTCCTGTACCTACAGTAGCTGCCAGTGCCGTACTCAATGCTCCGAAGCTGCTTACATCTCCGCTACCTTCGTCCGGCGCTTTACCAATTAGCTTGAGCGCCAAAGGCAATCGAATAATCTGAAGTAGCTTCAAACGGATCGTTAGCCACAACCCAGTGCCCATTACGAGAATAAGAAGCGGCGCTCCCCATATCCAGCTGTCAATCGTTTCTAATACATGTACCAAATTCATTTCAACCCGCTCCTCCAGCATATTAGAAAACAAAAAAGAGTCAAATCCGCTGATTCGACTCCTGGAGAGGTTAAAGGCACGAAAAAATACAACCATCTTGTGCAGGTTTCTCCCTCTAATAGCTTATAAAAAAGCCTAGAGCACTCCCTGTCACAGGTTATTCGCGTCTCTGTCCTTTTGCCTGAGAGTTTAAGCAGATGTTCTCTGCGGTGCACCTTCGGCGCCCAATTAAGGGTCTCTCCAGAGTTCTGTCCGTTTACGGTCCCCGCTTGTTGCTGTAACCAGCCTAAGCACCTGAGAGTTTTGCCCCTTCGGTCGGAACTTTCGTTCCATCTCCCGCAAACATCAACCAGACATATGAAATTTTTATTTATTATACAGAAAACTTTCAGCTTATTACAAGTGAAAAGTTTGTGAAGCCCTCTGAAATATTATTATTGTGTCTATCGAAAAAGCGGGTACAGCAGATTGCATCCTTAGAATGTCCTCTGCTATACCCGCCCGAGACGATATGGAATTACAATTCTTCACCATTGGTTGCTATCACATTTTTATACCAGTTAAATGAGTCCTTTTTGGAGCGTTTGAGCGTTCCGTTACCGTCATCATCCAGATCAACGTAAATAAATCCGTAGCGCTTGGACATTTCGGAAGTAGACATGCTCACAAGGTCGATAGGGCCCCAGCTGGTGTAACCAAGCAGATCAACACCGTCGGCAATCGCTTCCTTCATTTGGGCAATATGCTGACGCAAGTAATCAATTCGATACGTGTCATGCACAGAGGTCAATAACCACACCGCCACCGGTGAACGGGCTCATGGTCATTACATTGATTTCATTAAAGGTCAGCCAGTATTTTACTTTATCCTTATAGCGCGTAAACACCGTTTCGGCATAATTTACGTAATGCTGTATGACTTCACGTCCCAGCCAGCCATTATACTTCTGCGTCAGACCTAGCGGTGTTTCATAATGTGACAATGTTACCAGCGGCTCAATATTATACTTGCGCAGCTCATCAAATACATTGTCGTAGAATTGCAATCCTGCTTCATTCGGCTCGGCATCATAGCCATTCGGGAAAATCCGCGACCAGCGGATGGACATACGGAATACTTTAAAGCCCATTTCAGCGAACAATGCAACCTAACGATAACCGTTCTCCTTTGAAATGCATTGACAGATACCTTAGAATAGACGTAATGCCTTCATAAGCATCCTAATCGTTGTAACGCGTTTCATGTCAAGTATTTTTTCTTATGTGAGGAGAAGCACCATGTCGAATCTTGATCAAATTGCAAAACTGGCGGGCTTTTCCAAAGCTACGGTATCCAGAGTATTAAATCAGTCCCCCCATGTTAGTCACGAAACAAGAGCTAAGATTTTGAAAATCATGCAGGAATTAGATTATGTTCCTAATCGGAATGCCATTTCTCTATCCAAGGGTCAGACGCTTCAGATCGGTATCATTACTTCAACTATTAATGAAATTGTTCTCGCTTTTCTGGACAGCTTTGTGGAAGTAGCAGGCCAATATGAATTTCAAACCATTATTTATACTTCGGGAGAAGACAAAAAGAAAGAGCTTCAAGCCTTTGAGGATTTAAAAAGAAAAAGAGTCGATGCGCTGGTCATCATTTCCTGCGTGAATGACACTGATTTTTTGAGCACCTATTGCAAATATGGCCCGATCGTGTCGTGGCAACGAATGGAGCATACCGATATTCGCTCCGTCGCTATGGATCAGTATGAAGGATATATGTTAGCGCTCAAACATTTGATACAAAAAGGTTATACTCGTATAGCCAATGCTTTTGGCCGTCCGAGCAGTATTAATACCCATAGTAGACAACGAGCCTACGAACAGATCATGAGTGAGCACAATCTGCCCGTGTTGCAACACTGGAATCACTCTTCTATTTATAATATCCGTGATGGCGAACAGGTCGTACGGGATCTGTTACAGCATCCGGACGAATTTCCAGAGGCTATTTTATGTGCTAACGATTATGTAGCAGTGGGCATTCTCTGCGAAGCACGCAGACAAAAACTGAATGTACCGGAAGATCTGGCAATTGTTGGATTTGATAACACGGAGCTGGCGCATACGCTGGGGATTACAACGATTCAAAATCCTATCATGGCTCAAGCACAAAATGCCTTTTTCATGCTTTCCCCTCAGCTGATTGGACGCCAAATGAAGCTTCATTCGCTAGAGTACAGCCTCATTGAACGTACGACTACATAAGGTAACGATGTACTTGCAAATTAGGCAAAAGGGCCTTGATATGAAATATTTTTTGTCGAAAGAGAATAAAATATGTTGAAATCGCTTTTTTTTGTGCTACAATAGCACTATATCGAAGGATTGTGACCGGTGATGCGGGCAATGCCTGAGTTCAATTGAGTGCTATTGCTAACAATAGTATTGAATTGTGCTTAGGCATTTTTTATTGGTAAAGGATGGGAGGGGGAACTTCAATGATTATTGAGAAGGTGCTCAATAACAACGTCCTATTGACTAAAAACGATAAAGGCAAAGAGGTCATCGTGATGGGAAGAGGTATTTCCTTCAAAAAGGTGGCTGGCGATCAAGTCGATGATGATAAAATAGATAAGATTTTCATGTTAAATGAAAACGAGTTCACGGCCAAACTAACCGAGTTGCTGAACGATATTCCTGTATCTCATCTGGAGGTCGTGAATGAAATCGTAACCCATGCAACGGAAGTGTTGGATACGGAGTTAAGCGATAATATTTATTTAACGTTGACCGACCATATTCATTTTGCCATACAACGGCAAGAAAAAGGACTGGCACTCCAAAACGCGATGCTGTATGAAATTAAACGCTTTTACAAAAAGGAATTTGCAGTTGGGCTGGATGCTCTCCAAAAAATTGAAAATACGCTCGGAGTAAAATTAGGCGAAGATGAAGCGGGATTTATTGCATTGCATATGGTGAATGCACGGATCGACGGTAACGAAATGAAGTCCACACTGAAAATGACTGAGATTGTCCAACATATCTTGAACATTATTACGTATCATTACGGAATTGTGCTGGATGAGTCTTCTTTTAGCTACTCGAGATTTTTGACACATTTGCAATATTTTGCGATGCGAGTGATTCGCAAAGAAGTCATTCACAGTGGTGAAGAATTTTTGTACAACCAGGTAAAGCAGACGTATACCGAAGCTTTTGCTTGTGCTCAAAAGATCAATGAGTATCTGGAAAAAACATACGATCAATATTTAAGCAAGGATGAATACGTATATCTAACTATCCATATTCATCGCGTAACTGAACGTAATAACATATAAGACTAACAATTTCATACTTTCATCGTTCATGGATTGTGACTGGTAAGGCAGGCAAAACCTAAACTGATGGTGAAATCGACGTTCCCTTATAGGAGAGAGTGCGTAGTTTTCACCATGAGTTTAGGTTTTTCTTGTTTACAAGTTTAAAAAGATGCACGCCGGCGTATCTTAGCAACAGCTGTAAACAGTAAATCCTATCAGTAGCAAGAATAACCCATAAGGAGTTCTGAACATGAGTGATAAAGAACTATCTAAAAAAATAGTGACCCTCGTTGGTGGCGAAGAGAATGTCAATTCGGTATTCCATTGCGCTACACGCTTGAGATTTAAATTAAATGATCGTACAAAAGCAGACAAAGCCGCACTGGAAGCAACCCCTGGTGTCATTACAGTAGTGGAAAGCAGCGGCCAGTTTCAAGTGGTCATCGGCAACAATGTAGGTCAAGTGTTTGAACATATGATGGCAGAAACAAATTTACAGGATGCTGACAATCCAAATGCGAAAAAGGAAGAGTCTTCCGAAAAAACGAATTTCCTTGGAAAAGCGGTCGATATCATTTCCAGCATTTTTTCTCCTCTTTTGGGAGCTCTTGCAGGGGCAGGTTTGCTCAAAGGGATTCTGGCATTAATTTTGTCGCTCCATTGGATTGATAATACAAGCGGTACGTATCTGATTCTGAACGCCGCTTCAGACAGTGTATTTTATTTCTTGCCTCTATTTCTGGCTATTACATCGTCCCGTAAATTTAAGACAAATGCCTTTGTATCTGTCGCAGTTGCTGGAGCCCTTGTCTACCCGGATGTTATTGCGGCGGTGGACAATCCGGCAAAACTGGCTTTTCTCGGGATTCCAATCATTTTAATTAAATACAGTTCTAGCGTAATCCCAATTATTCTCGCGGTATGGGTACAGTCCTATGTGGAGCGCTGGTTCAATTCCTTTATCCATCAATCAGTTAAAAACATTATCGTACCTATGCTATCACTACTGGTCGTTGTTCCGTTGACGTTTTTGGCCTTTGGTCCAGTCGGTAACCTGATCAGTCAGGGCTTGGCGAACGGTTTTACATGGGTATACAATTTAAGCCCATTGATCGCCGGAGCTGTTGCCGGAGCATTCTGGCAAGTATTTGTTATTTTCGGCGTACACTGGGGCTTTGTTCCTATCATGCTGTCCAATATTGCAACATTGGGGTATGACACGATGCTTCCGATGCTTACAGCAGCTGTACTTTCTCAAGCCGGTGCAACACTGGGGGTATTCCTGAAATCCCGGAACACCCAGATGAAGGCTTTGGCTGGTTCCTCTACACTGGCAGCTGTATTCGGTATTACTGAACCAACGATTTATGGTGTAACTTTGAAATTGAAAAAGCCTTTCATTTATGCTTGTATTTCCGGTGGTATTGGGGGCGCTATTATCGCTTCTGGCGGAGCGACTGCAAAATCCTTCTCCCTGCCTAGTTTACTGGCGTTGCCAACTTATTTTGGAACTGGATTCTTGTGGGTAGTCATCGGTTTGCTCGTTGCCTTTGTACTCGCAGTTGTGTTGGTTATGATTTTGGGCTTTGAAGATCCAAAAGAAGAAACTGCAAAAACAGAAGCTGCACCCGTAAAGAAAGAAGTGGCAATCGAGAAAGAAATTCTCGTAAGCCCACTGCAAGGTAAAGTATTGCCTTTGGAACAATCTTCTGATGTTGCTTTTGCTTCAGGTGCTATGGGGAAAGGAATCCTCATTGATCCTACAGAGGGTGTGCTGACATCTCCTGTCAATGGAACGATTACAACAGTATTCCCGACCGGACATGCAATCGGTATTACTTCCAATGACGGAGCAGAAATTCTGATTCACGTGGGTGTGAATACAGTGAAGCTGAAAGGACAATTCTTTGACAAGCGCGTCAAGGAAGGCGATGTGGTTAAGCAAGGACAACTGTTGCTTGAATTTGATATCGAGCAAATTAAGGCGGCAGGCTATATTACAGCTACACCAATTATCGTAACAAATTCCGCTCAATACCTGGATGTGTTGAACACAATGGAAACTGAAGTGAAGCGTGAGGATTACTTGTTGACTGTTGTGGTCTAACGTTTTAACTATCAGACTAAAGAAGCTTTCCCAACAATGGAAAGCTTCTTTTTTTATACATAATGAGACAAGTGTTACAGCTAGAAATGGAAATATCATTTACTGTAAGTGTAAGATTGTAAAAAAAGGAGGATTTCTGTGAAAAAAGGATATATCGCTGGGTTAAGTGTCATTGTATTACTTATCATTGGTATCGCTATTTCAGCTGTAGCTAAATTTCAAGACATAGAGCAGGTTGTTCAACAAAAAGACAAAGAAATCCAAGCGAGCAAAAGCAATTACCCGGAAATATATGACCACTTGAATGCGGTTACATTTGAAAATTTTAAGAGTTTAATTCAACAGGATCGAAGTGTACTTGTCTATGTCGGCAGACCCAGTTGTGGCGACTGCAACCGGTTTGAGCCTAACTTTAATAAGATGATTGAGCAGTATAATCTAGGCTCTAAAATTACTTTTTTGAACGTTCACAAAATCCATAAGGACAAGTCCCAATGGAATAAATTCAAAGAGGATTACAACGTTAAATACACCCCCACCATTGCAGAATTCAGAAATGGCAAACTGGTTGATAAAATAGAATGGACACCTAAAAGAGACCTCAGTACGGACGCCGTAAAAGAGTGGCTGACTTCCAAGAAAATTATTTTATAAGTCTCTTTTCTATTCATTTCATTACAAACACAAAGAACTGTTTATGCAAAAAAAGGTATTCATGTCTATAATGCATGAATACCTTTTCTTAGGAATGCACAGGTCTTCCAAGCTCTAATAAAAAATAGTTCCTCCTACTCTTCACTGCGTTCTGATAAACGCTCATTCATATCTATCAGTCCCTATAATGGTAGGCACTTATAGAGCATGGTCGTCAATCGAATCAGGAAATTCATATCGGATAATATCTGTTTCGGATACGATATGTCCGATTTGTGACTCAATGAATTCTAAATCTCCCTCTACTGCCCCTATAAAATGCTTTGTACCGGGTTCTACGACAATAATCTCACCTGGGCTGACTATCTGTGTCACGCCATTGATAGAGACACTTCCGGTTCCAGAAACTATGGTCCATACTTCTTTACGGTACTGGTGCTCATGATAGCTGATAAATCTTCCGTTCGATATGACCACGCGTTTGGTCACTGTCTGCAATCCACTTGCCGCCTGCTGATGGGATAATACAGTTTGCTTTCCCCAGAAGCGCTCTTCAAAACGCGGGCCGATTTCAATTTCCGCCACCATATCCTTAATTCCTGTTGACGACTGTCGGTCCGTAACCAGCACGCCATCTGGACCAGCAACGACAATAATGTCCGGGACATTCCAGATGCTAACCGGAATCTCCAGTTCATTGATGATATGCGAGTCATGTGAAGCTTCTGAAATATATCCTGGGCCACTTAGCTTCGAACTTACTTCCCGCACCAACGAATCCCATGTGCCCAAGTCTCTCCACTCTCCATAGTATGGAAGCACGGAGAGCTTATGAGTATGCTCTACTACTGCAATATCGAAGCTAGTTTTAGGCAAGTCTGCATAATTTGTCGAAAGAGAATTGTAGTCGGCTGGTAAACCCATTTGCTCCAGAATATCCAACAAAAAGCCCAGTCTAAAAGCAAACACCCCGCAATTCCATAAGGCCCCTTCGCGGATCAACGCTTCTGAACGGATCATATCCGGCTTTTCTACAAATGAACTAACTCTATAATATGGCTGGTCAAGTGAAGAAGAGGCTGAAGGCACAATATATCCGTATTTATCAGAGGGCTCCGTTGGAGCAGCCCCCATTAATGCGATATGGCTTCCTGATTGCTCTAATATTGAAGGAAGCCTGCGCAGATGTTCAAAAAATTCATCCCCCGCATACCCGTCCACAGGCATGACCCCTACGATCTCGTCGCGTGATGCGCCTGCAACATCATGCAAGTAGGCCGTAGCCAGGGAAATGGCCGGGAAGGTATCCCGCTGAGTCGGCTCCTCAATGACTACAGCACCTCCGCCAATTTGCCCCCGGATCAGCTCGGCCTGAGTTCCACTCGTCGAAAAATAGGCCTTATCTGCCAAATTCGCGTCATCTAATTGCCTCCATATTCGTTGCAGCATACTTTCGGGCCGTTCGTCGTGACGTAGTATGGAAAGAAACTGCTTGGGACGGTTCACATTGGATAAGGGCCATAGACGTTTACCCGAACCTCCAGATAATAAAATCATTCGCAAAGATGCAACCTTCTTCCTGTAAATTAATATTTTTCTTACATTATAGGACTGTTCAATTTTCGCATTTCTGCCGAATACATAAGTATGTATTATCGTGGAAAATACATGATTATGCACTGCTATTGTATCTTTGTCTGTACAGGAGATGTCAGTCATGCCCATAAAAATACTCGTCATTGAAGATCAAAAAAGTTTGGCAGATATGATTGCTCTTCATCTTCAGGAGGAAGGCTATCATACCGAGCTTATTTATGACTCTAAACTTGCAATTCCTACACTTATGCGTTTTAAGCCGGATATTATTGTGACCGCTCTGATGTTTTCCGGTAAAGTCGAATGTGCGCTGATCAGCCAAATCCGCCAATTTACCACAGTCCCTATGCTGGTCATCTCTAATAACACCGTACTGAATATAAGAATAAAGGCTCTGGATGACGGAGCAGATGACTTCTTATGCAAGCCGTTCAGTCTGATAGAGTTAAATGCTCGCATTAAAGCCCTGCTGCGCCGCTGCGGCCGCAACATGCTCACTGAATCGCAAACGGTAACTCAAAAGATTAAAAAGGTAAGGATTTGGGTGAATGATTACCGTCATTGTCTGTTAGTCGATGACCAAGAAATAGAAGTTACTCAAATCGAATTTTCTATTATAAAAGAGATGTCCTGTTATCCAGGTAAAGTCTTTACCCGCAGTGAGCTGATGGATCGGATCAAAGGCGGAGATGGCGCTTATCTGGATCGCACTATCGACGTACATATTTCCAGCCTCCGCAAAAAAATAGAACGTGACCCTAAAAATCCTCAGCACATCCGTACTGTATGGGGCAGAGGCTACAAATATGAGATGTAGCCGTATCATGGCTACCCATTTCCCCACTGAGCAGCTTGCTTTTTATGGAAGCTTTCGCTTCTTCCATCGCCGATAAGGAAGAAAACAAGCTGCTCCACCCAGTATCCCTATGAGGAATAGCACCCAGCCGAAACGGTAGGCGGAAGCCAGAATAACGACGACTTTCCCGTTTCCGTTACCATCGGTAATGAATCCGGTAGTCACTCCATTGACGGACAGACGGGCTCGCTGATTTTCGCTACCCAGCCTGAACTCCCACAGTGGATTGGGTGATTCGGTCTCCCGGATCAGCACCTGCTCATGCGTTGGATTATATAGCGTAAAACTGCGTTCCATGGAATTTTCACGAGTAGCCTGAATGCTTTCCGAAGTGTGGGGAGCCATAAAAAAGGTATCCAAATCCGTTCCCTCAAACAACGTAAATTGATCCACAGTAATCATCGCTTGATAAGGGATGATGGAATATTGCTTCATTTGAAATAAGCCTGACTGCTTCTTGTGCGCGTGCGCCAAAATCTGAAACTGCATCAAGGCAGTTCCTGCCGGAGCCTTCACAATTTGATCGTAATGATTCCATTGTTCCTTATCTCTCTCCTCCACCTCATCAATATAGGAGGTTTGGAGAACCTGGGACGCTTTATTCAAAAAAATGACCTTCATATGCCGACTTCCAATTTGTTCTGATCGCGCATCCAACTGCACGGCATACTCTTGCAGCGGCTCTGCCTTCATTTTCTTGGACGCATAAATATTCCAGTCACAGGAATAGCTAGGTGCGTAACGGATAGACAGTCCTGTGTCCTTGATTGACAGATTCGTCTGCCCAGGTCGAATATCCGCCACACATCCGACATCCGTCGTGCTCAATGATTCCTTCGTATCCTCCCCAGGCATCACCGTCACTTCCTGCCCGCCCATTCGATGAATATCTCCAAAACGGCTCAATGACGGCACCTGACTATCCAGGACAAGGGTTAAGCGATACTTCCCCTTGGTTAGGAACAGATTTTTAAATTCGACTCGGCCATAGTCATTCAGCAGACCGGGAATCTGTATGATTTTCTTGGCAAAACCATCCTGATTGGGCACCGTTTCAATAACCTGCTTTTCGGATAAAGAGGTAGCAGGTAATCGCTTATACGGCTCCCCCGTATGAATCGTTCTGGTCAACACCTCTCCAGTCTCTTCATTCGTCCACTTCATCGTTAATGCCCCCTGGTACCCGGCGGGGAGATTAGCCAAAATAGCTGTGGCATAGGTTCCCGTTTTGGCGACTTCCACATCCCTGCTTAACGTCCCCTTCTGATAGCTGATCCCCCGCCCCATACTAAGTCTTGGTAAAGCACGTTCCGTCTGCACATTCCCTTGGGCGTTAAAATCGTTCTCTGCCTCCAAGGTGAAAAAGAGCTTGCCCCGCTTCAATGCCTGCTCCACGGGAAAAGATAGCTGATCTAGCTGGTCTGTAGGCACAATCGCAAATTGATTGACCGCATTAAAGCCTTGCAGGTTATTAACCGTGACCGGGGTATCTCCTTTGGGAAAGGCATGCACTCCCAGATCGATCCATTGGAATTGGTTCAAGCCATCATCCTGAGTTTTGATACTAACCACTTTGTCGGGCAGTGTGACTTGCAATTTCCCGCCTGCCTTATTCATAAACACTCTAGCATATACATGCGAGGTTTGAGGTTGGTCCAGTTTTTTGTGCATCGTAAACGTATTAGGCTTGCTGTATTGCCCCAAATCACGCAGCTGGATATCATGAATCCACCAGTAATTTTTTTGCTGTGGACGCTGTAAGGTTAACAAATCCATTCGCATCCAATAGCTGCCTGGCGGCGAAACGTATTCCCCGTAAAATTTCACACTGTCAAAATTATATCCCTCCGAGGGCGCCACAACATAGCTAACCCCCAGCTCACGCATTTGCTTATCGTAAAATCTCATTTTTACATGCATTTTGTTCGTCCCGCGGCCAGAAACAGTGATTTGGAACTGATACGGATTATTCTCCTTGGCTTCCAGCAAACCCGATCTAGCGACTTGCCATATATTACTCGGGTCTCCCTTCATAATTTCGCCATGCAGAGTGGGCACATCATTCAATTCCTCACGGGGATTAGCCTGCACACTAAACAACTGCGGATTATCCGGCTTGAAGAAGGTTTCGGTCCGCAACATGGAATCAAAGTCCACGACCGTCTTCCCATCGATGCTGCTCATCTGATACGGGGCCACATCCAGCTTCTTACTGGCAAAGGTAACCGCAATCCCTGCATCCATTTCCATATCGAACGGAAAGTTCCGTATATTTTGAGAGGATAAATACCATAACCAATCGTTGGTCGAGGCAAAGGTTTTGGACCATTTTAAAAAGGCATTACCATCCTCAATGGCATCAAAAGGCCGTAAGTAATCCTCTGCTGGAAGCTGTGACAACAGCAAGTCATTAAAGGACGCCGCCTCCACGTAATCCCCTTTGTTAATCGTCTGGATGGTTTTTAGCTCAGGCCTTAACGCACTGAACAGCACTCCAAAGCGGTTAAAATCAAAACCAGGCAGATGACTGTAGCTCTCCAGTCGGCTAAAACCGTAAGGTGTTACAATTTTACTCGCAAGGATGTTCATATAGGGCGGTGTCTGATCGAGATTGAATATGGAAAATAGCCCGTTCCGGTACGTACGTTTCAGCCCGGTCTGACCTTCCAGCTGAGACAGGTGGAAATCCTGCCGCTTCTCCTGCCCCACATATTCATCATGATAGACCAACTGATTGACCCCAAAGGTAGAGAACAGCCAGCCTAATCGAGAGCTTAATCCATTGTCCATGACATACTGCAGAAAATTCATATAGTATGTAATGCCGGGATCATTCCCCTCATGATGAAAGATCGTATTTTTAGGAGAAGAGTATACCTGAAAATCTCCGGTTGCCTTCTCGTTTGCGGTCTTCCCTTTATTCCATTTGGGCGTGGCTACTCCGTTATAGCTCTGAATCATATTGTCAGCAATCGGAAAGTATAATGCCTTGCTATCGTAACGATCCGGGTCAGTCAGCTTTTCAGCCATTTGACTATAAGCCTCCGGCACTTGTACCGGCTTGTAGTACCCCTCAATGAACTGAGTACGCAAGGGAGCAAAATATACCCCGAGGCACAAGACAACGATAACTACTGCTAGCTTTTTATATACACGCTGTAACGGGGATGATCCGAACCATTCCATAAATTGAATGACACCAAAGGTCAGCAACACCCCGAAATTAAGGGCAATCAGTCCAATAAATTTGTTAGGGTCACGGAAAACCGAACCAATCACAGGGGTTTTCGTAACCAAAATGACAAACCACTTGGCAATGGATGGGAACGTCGTCCCGGTAGCTGCAACTAGAAACAGTAGCGTAAGTAGCGAGAAGATCAGAATAATCGGATTTTTATGTGAACGTGTCACCATCGCATATCCGATCAATAGCAACAAAAATCCCCCTCCTACATAAAACATGCTAGGCAGTGAGGACAAGGAAAACATGGGCCACCAATAGCTCAGTAAATAACCTACGTTATATAAACTGCTGTTGCGGCTGAACAGAGATAACGTATCCACGACGTTGATATTATGCTGAGACGCTTGAGCGTCCATCAACATGCTACCGACATATAGAGACAACCAATAAAAACTGAGCAGACCAAAAAAGACGCCAAAAATGATCCCTTTACGCAAAAAATTGCCGTATAACGGCTGCAAATAGCTGCGACCAGCCTTTCGGTGGGTCCAAGTTAGTTTGATCAGTAGCAACAAGGTGAACAATCCCAAATAAATCATGCCAAAGAAAAAATAATGAATTGCCGCAGCACTAACGGTGAATACCGCAGCCAACAGGAACAGGTCGATCCAGTTCCGTTGATAAAGCTTGTGGGGATGATAGTTTTTAATTTGTTGAATTTGAAACTTGGGGTCCACCGCACTAAAGAAGAATCGCAGCATTAACGGAAACAGACTATATCCACAGAGCAAATAAATATGCTGAATGCGGAAAATAACCCACGGATTCAGCGCATAAAACAACGAGCCAACCATGATGGCAAAAATACGGGTCTTCGTAAAGCTTGGTGAATAATACACGCTAACCAGACGCTTGGCAAAGGCATACATCGAAAATGCCGAAACAAATAACAAGCCTGTAATAAACGACTTGAGCAAGACCGGGCCGCTTTCGTCAAATAAGAGTGACAGTCCATAGAAGGGCAAGATGTACAGGATACGTGGAGCATTGAACAAGGTCGAGGTAGACCATCGCTCGTTCCATACTCCGGTTATTTCCTCCAGATACCGATGAGAGGTGGCTCCAAAAGCAATGTCGCTAAACACAATTTGCCCTGGTCCATAGATGGGTGCAAGATATGCAACAATCGCAATCAGCATCAACATCATTGCCGCCATATCGTAGCGGTAGCGAAATATCCATTTTTTCATGCTTGTCCCCCTCTCTTGAACTTCTCGTATATCTGTCGGTTATCTTGGGCCTATCTTCTCAAACGAACGATTGCCTGCAAGCCCTGATCGGTATTACGCAGCTTTAAACGACCGCCTATGGTCTTCAGGTATGCATCCATATGATACAGGCTGAACGCATGCTCCTGTGAGTTTTGGGAATAGTCTGGCTGGAAATAGCTCCAACGCATTTTATCATCAATCCCGCCGCCCGTGTCTTCAATGTTAATAATAATTTCTCCTTCTTCCAGCCGTGAACTAACCTTAAGCACTTGAGATTGCCGCTTGGACCGCAGACCTGTTCGGCCCTTTTCCTGATTCTCAGGCTGCTCCCCACCTTGGCCCATGGCCTGCACTGCATTTTCCAGCAGCCCCTGAATCGTTTTGTACAGCATGGGTGCTTGTGCTGCAATTGATGGAACAGGCTCTTGCCGCAAGATCACTTGAATGTTCTTCATGTTCAATGAACGGTTCGCCCATTTCAGCGACTCAGACAATACTTCATTCATATCTGTAAAGCTAATTCCACTATTATCATGCATCTTCTCTTCCAGCTCATCGCGCAAGCTACGAACTCCCGTCAGTAACTCTCCCAGTGAGGATTCCTGTCTGAGACGACCCTGGATGAAATTTTCATTCAACTCGCGAAAATACTCCAGTTCCTCATGAGAGGCTCCTTTTCCCTGACTCGAAGCCGCTTCAAAGCGGTTTGCTAGATCATGATAAAATCCCAGTAGCTTCAAATCGTCGCCGCCCGTGAGACGGCTAGTCTGCTCCTGCAGCTCTTGTAGTTGCTGCTCAATCGTCTGCATTAACGGCAAATAATATGTGTCCTGCTGCTGTCGCATATCTTCATCTCGCCGTTGGTCACGCACCTGATTGTTCACGATGGCATCCTTTACAATCCGTTTGCGGAACTGTACGAGCATGGCCCACAGAATGAACAATATCAGAACCATGGCCATCCATAACTGTTTGCGAAAGGAGCTGATTCGCTGAGCTGTATCCTCACTGACATCCTTAACCGATATGTAAAGGGCCTCTTCCCCAATGCGGCTGAATCCTATTCCGTGTTTCTCTCCGCCATCTTCGATGATACCTGTATTGCCTTCCAGCAACCTACGGGTTACGCCCGTGATGTCCGTTCGGTTAATATCCGAAGTACTTCGGGAAGCTACGACCTTAAATTGACCGTTATAAAATAAAGTCTCATGCTGGTTAATCGGTTTACTTTTAATAATCCCGCTGAGCATATCAGCGTCAACCGTGCGCACCATAAAACCGCCCATCTGCGCCCCTTGAATCCTGCATGCTATATACTGGGCAGGCTGATGATCCTCTGTCACAAAAGAGCTTACTGCACAACCATTTTGCAGCCATTTAATCTGCTGGACTACACTTTTCATCTCACGATTATCTCGTCCGACCATCACATGATACTGCTCATCCAGCACATAAAAGGCCCCGCTTTCACGCTTAAAACCCTCAGGATACTGGCGTGTTCCCTGATTCAGCATATCTCTGCCCAGACTGGACGACAGCTCCTTCAGTTCAGCCTGCCATGCGGCATAACGCTCGGTTATGCTGCTAGAAAGTTCCTGTACCTCATACTGGAGCCGTTCGTTCTGAATCTCCGCTAAGTGAACACTGAATTGTCGCACGACAAACCATTGAAGCACGGCGGCCAAAAACACTGTCACACCCAGAACGATCAGGTACAGGATCAGCTTTTGCCAACCTGGTTTCAACAAAGCCCATTGTTTCATGCTTCCCTGTCCCCTCCATTTTGTTCAAGACGGCTCAAAATAGCCTGCATCAGGCATTCCAGCTCGTAGCTGACCAGCGGTAGCCGTGCGCACAGCAACCGGGGAGTGCGACGCTGGAGGGCAGCAAACCTCGCAGCGGTTTCCGTTGCCCCGTCCGTCAGTAGGATCAACTCGCATGTTTTTGCGATATATAAGCGATCCAGCTCTTCCTCGCCGTATTCTCGCAGATCAACAACGTAAATATCATGACGATCGTCCATATGCTGAAGTGCGCTGGAGACAGCCAGGGTCACCCCTGTATGCCGTGCAGCATGATACTGATGAAGGAGACGCATACCTTTTTCCCAGAGGGCATGTTCAGCCGAATCAAATCGTTCACAAAAAAGACGCAACGCCCGTTCTGTATTGACATCTTTCAAAAATGCCAAAACGCTGATATTATACATGTAGTTCCTCATTTCTTACTTCCTGATTGGAGTTGCGCAGTTCTTATGACACCCCAAAACATTCTATTTGTTGACGACAGCCCTATGGTTCTGTCCCTGCTCGAACGGACCTTGACGCAAGAAGCATTTAACTTACATACCGCTCACACGCCCAAAGAAGCCTTACAAGTGCTGGAACAGCACCCGATTGATGTGGTCGTTTCCGATCTGCTCATGCCTGGTCTGGATGGGATTACCTTCCTTCGCATGATTAAGAAGGATTATCCGCATATCGTACGAATCATTTTGTCTGGTCACCTGCATACGCAGTCCATTTTATCGGCGATTAATCAAGTCGGTGTGTTCCGTTTTTTGACGAAACCGCTGGAGTTGGATGATGATACGCTAAAAAAAATACTGTATGAGGCGCTTGATCAGGCCAAACTCAACCGAAATAGCCTGCATGCAGAACAGAACGTAGCTTCCGACCTGTCAGCATTTATAGACAGCATTTTGAACGCTCCGTACCGACCCTATGTGCTACTGAATGAACAAGATATCGTAACCGCTGTACACATTGCACTCGCTGAGCTGTATCCTGTCGGCTGCTCACTACGTCATCCTGACGGGGAAGGTATTCAGTTAACCACGCATTCATTATATATACCGTATGAGGAGTCGGAATCTTCTGATCCCGACCTGTACACGCTGGATACGCTGACCCTCGGCCATTCATCGTTACGCCTTATCCGCCTTAGCGAGATCGCCTGAGTGACGGGTGCCGCCCTTTAACACGGCGGCTACCCCAATCACAGTCAGGCATACATACATCCACAACATCCCTATCGTCAGCAAGGGGTGACGGATATATTTTTTCATATTCCCCCATGTATACAGCACCGGACGGAAGAAGTACCAACGTTCCAGCGCCTTTCGCAATCCGCCCTCTTCAGATGACATCGTACGATCCATCACCGAAAAGTAATAGGCTTTTTTACGTAATACATCGTGCAGATACACCTGTTTTTCATCATGGTATACCCGTGTAAATACCGCCCGGCGAATAACTCCGCCAGACTCTATATAACGCAAGGTTGGCTGTATTTCTTCAAAAGCAATCTGCTCCGCATTAAACCCGCCCGTCGATTCATAAGCGCTCATTCGCCAGAAGCGTGCCGCTTCAATGGAGCGTTTTCCCAAGGTCTCACCCGCGTTATTAATCACATTTCGCTCAAAAACTTTCACTTTGGAAAAAAAATTGTCCGCTTCCGAATACGCCTCCTCCGGAATGACCAAGGCGCCAATATCCTGATGATCGTCAAAAAAGTCGATGCTCTGCTGAATCAGATGTTCGGCTAAAATCATATCGGAATCCAATACAAATATGTATTCGGCCCCCAAGTGTTTCGCTTCCTCAACCGCCCTGACCCTAGCGACTCCCCGCTCCCCATGGGGAAGCTCCAGTACCGTTACGGGTACTGAACTCCCTGCCGACAGCATACGAATCGTCTCGACGGTCCGATCATTGGAGCCATCATCAGCAATTACAATATGCAGATCCTTGTAATTTTGCCCCATACAGCTTCGCAAACAAGGCTCTATCGTCCGCTCATTGTTGTACGTGGAGAAGAGAATGACCACTTTGTCCACTCTGTTCCGCCTCCTCTACCCAATCTTCCATCAACTGCTCAAACGCAGCAGCCGTATGATCAAAATGGAATCTTAACGCATATTGATACGCCCGCTCACGGATGGCCATGTAATCTTCGCCGCCCTTGGCTGCTCTTTCCATTTGTTCAGATAATCCACGGATGTCGCCGTGAAAGCATAGATACCCGCTTTTTCCGAAATCCGTTGCATCCACCAGCCCCGGTGAATTGCTGACAATGCTGGGCGTTCCAACGGCTGCCGCTTCGGTAATCGTCAACCCCCAGCCTTCACGCAAGGAAGGAAACACCAGCGCGTGGGCACGACTCATCAGCTCCAGCTTATGCTCTGCTGAAACAAATCCGTAAAAGGTAATATCGGCTTGCGATTGCCCCTGTTCATCCGGTTCTCCGTATGTTAATCCATATCGTTTCATAATCGGCAACAATTGTTCTGCCACATAGGTTTTATCGGTTTTTCCGGCAATCCATAACATAGCCTGAGGGAACTTTTCCTTGAGCTGCCCAAAGGCCTCAACGACCAGATCGATCCCTTTATATTTGACGAAGCGCCCAGCATACATGAAGGTCGGATTAGACTCCTTCGTTAAAAATTGTTCGCGCGGCCAATGATCAAACTCAATGCCTTCCGGTAAAAGATGGACACGATCCGGGTGAAAGCCCAGCTTAAGTAGATCGTATCGAGTAGACGGAGATACCGTAAGCGTCCGATCCTTACGAGCCAGCTTAAGCATCAAGGGCTCCATATGAAACCCAATAACATTTAGCGGGAATTTGGCGTTCTCAAACCATATTTCCCTTGTTAGCTGATGTATGAAAAAAATCCGTTTGGATGCCTCCACCCAAAATCGGGTAAAGAATTGATGCGTATTCGCCTGGTTAATCACATAGTCGATCTTCCTTCGATGACGACGGTAATAGCGCATCGCATAATAAATAACACTGTATATGTTCCCTTTTCGAATATACGTAATACCGTCAATAACTTCATGTTCAGACATCCCCTCAAATTGAGGTGAAAAATGAATGAATTGGAAGCGGCCTTGCTGTGAGCGTTTAAGCATTTCGTGGGTGAAAATTTCTGCTCCCCCGCTTTTAGGTGAACGAATGTCACGCCAGGAAAGCAATAGAACTACGGTTTTACCGTCCTGTTCATGTATGGTATTCATGGGGTAAATCCCCCTTTATCTTTATTTTAAACAAATGCACATAGGCGTCTATCACAAAGTAGAGAGCCATAGCCCCATAAACAATGAACTCAGATAGCAAAAAATCTACCGGATCTGTGTGGGCAATATGAAAGGCTACTAATAAAGCCGCGGCTCCTGCCATCAAACTGAACATAAATTTGCGTCTGCCCACCAATACGTGCACATGTACAAAAAACAGCACGATGGAAAATAGCCAGTACACCCATCCTCCCCATGGAATATAGGCCTCAGCCGATTGGTAAGAGGCTCCGAATAATATAGAAATAGAGGATGGGAACACAAAGGTCGTGCCCACATATACACAGATCGCAGCTACAGCCATTAATGCGGCATAGACGGCAATCAACTTGCCCAAAGCTTGGCGGTCATGCCCCTGCGCACCGATCTTTGGAATAAAGGCAGCAATGAGGCTATACGAAACGTAATAGACCAACTGGCTGTACTTCAGCGCAATGGCATAGCTGCTGGCCTGCTCGGGAAAGTAATGCTGTACATACAACATGTCGATGGAGATACAAAACAAAATGAATAAATTTGTCATAAGGCTATCGGTGAAATCCTGACTCAATGATTTCCATAGCCCAGAAGGGATATGTTCTCTACCGTATGTGAATAAGGACAAGCCACGAGCCGAAACGATCCAGCCGTGGAGCAGCGACAGTAACATTCCCCCACAGCTCGCTAACAGTAGGGCTTCCAGCTTTAACCCCAGTGCAGCCAGAACAAAAAACAGGCTCAGCTTCCCTAATACCTCAATGTAATAGTTCACATTGAGCGCCAACATGCGTTCCCTGCCCTGTAAATCTCCGCGGCACGAACTCACAAGAATATGCAGTCCGATCAAGCCATACAGCATGAACAGCGGGCCGGATTCGACGCCTAATAGCGAACGCAGTAACGGATGAAAGATGAGTAAAATGATCATGGCAAGCACGGTTAGCACCAGAGGTGCTTTGAGTAATAGAGAACCGAGCGGTAAGCTTCGTAGCGCAAGCTTCTGGTCTCCCTTAGAGACCAGTTTGGCAGTTAATAGCTGGATGGATAAACCCAAAACGGATAAAAGCGCAAAAAGCGCCAGCAGCGCATTCGCCTGGCCATAAGCTTGTCCGGTAAGATACCAGCTCGCTGCAATGTGGAAGAAAAAATTAAATCCGTTAAGCAGCACATTAAAGAGAGGAAACATCAACGATCGTACTCGGTTGTTCACGTTGTTATCTCACCCGCCGATCCAGTCGCCAAATATCAATGATGGAGCGCAAAAAACGAATAGAATCCTTCCAGACATGGATGTGCGAGCCATCCCGGTCAATACATTTGACGGGTAATTGCAGCACACGAAGCTGGAGTCGCTTGGCAATAAACATCATTTCCAAATCCAACGCCAGTCCAAGCTGTTCCTTTAAATGCGGAAACATTCGCTTCACTGCAACCGAACTCATCACTTTAAGCCCAGTCTGGGAATCCACCACACCTGTGGGTAAAAAAGGGCGGGAAATGACCCGCTTACCAAAGCTGACGACAGATCGCAAAAAAGATCGATTTTCGGCGGTCATATCCTTGGTTCCGATCACGACATCATAATAGCCCTGCTGAACAACATTAATCATTCTGGCAATATCCTCAATAAAAAAGGAGTCATCTGCGTCCACAAATACGTAGTAATCCGCACCAATGGTCCGCATCCCTTCCAGATACGTGCCTGCCTTACGTGTATTGCGTCCCAATTCCCTTGTTTGAAGCAGCGGGCTAAGATTCTGATTAATCCGGTTTACGGACAAGTCCGTGGCTGCCTCCAGCGCTTTAATCAAGGCATTCGTACCATCGTAGCTGCCATCATCAATGAGATAAATCGAACCTTCAATAATATGGCTGCGGATAAAGACCTGCAATCGTTCAGCAAAGGTTTTGACATGAACAAAACGTTGCTCTTCGTTATATACAGACAAGATAAATGCAATATGTTGGCTTTTGGTCGAATACTCGGGATAGAGCAAGCTTTGTATTTCCGAAAGCATTTCTTCGTTGTCATTGGCTTGCCAAAATAGCAGCCGCAAACGACCTACTCCGATGATTTGCACCATATGCTGATCACTGAACGGAAATGTTACATCCGTCACCAGTAACAATGGCATTTGCGGAAATTGGCTACGGATCTGATTGGCTTTCCGCACTGCCTGCCCCGGCTCCCTATAATCAATCAGGCAACAACATGCGTTCTCGTAGACTGAAGCTGCCTCCGTGTCCTCGCACTGTATATATTGGTAAAAACAAATCACATTGGGATAATCAATAGCCCTGTCGTTATCGCTAAAAATGGCTATAGGTCCCTGCACACAAACCTCTCCTTTTCCTCCGAATAGTTCTATTTTGTTGAAAAAGAATTAAGAATGTTTGCTTATAGGAGTTAAATTAATGTCCAAATACTTCATATTTCCTTAACAAAATAACTGACACTCCATGATATATATGGAGTTAAGAGAAGAAAAACTAATTTTCATATTTGATAAAAACAGAGTATTTAGACCTGATTCATTAGAACCAAAGTCATCAGGAATGGTTAGCGAATCTATATTGAAAGTTAGTTCTTTTATATCATTAGAAAGAAACAAATATGGTTATTTTGTCATATATAAATGCAAGAATAAAACATATTTGCACGTCCATACTATGGACAACATGTCATCTTTCGTTATGAATAGTTATGAAAATGAAGAGAAGGAAGGTCTTTCTATGGAAGCATTTTATATCAATCGCGATGGGTCATTATCTACTCCATTACGGGGAAAGGATGTGTTGGCAAATCCCCTTTTGAACAAAGGTGTCGCTTTTACAGAAGAAGAACGCAAAGAGCTGGGTTTGGAAGGAATCCTTCCTCCAACCGTCCTTTCATTGGAGAAACAGAGCGTACGGGCATATCAGCAGTTTCTGGCGCAACCCACCATGCTGCGAAAAAATGCTTCTCTCAACGACCTTCACAACCGAAATGTCGTACTCTACTACCGGCTGCTAACCGATCATTTGAGTGAAATGCTGCCCGTAGTCTACACGCCGACCGTAGGAACCGCGATTCAAGAATATAGTCACGAGTACAACCGCCCTGGAGGCATATATTTGTCGATAGATAACCTGAACGGTATTGGACAAGCATTCCATAATTCTGGTTTGAGCGGCCATGATGTGGATCTGATCGTCGTGACAGATTCCGAAAGTATTTTGGGGATTGGTGACTGGGGCGTTGGGGGGATTAACATTGCTATCGGCAAGCTTGCAGTGTATACGGCTGCGGCAGGCATTCATCCCGGGCGGGTGCTGCCAATTGTACTGGATGTAGGTACAAATAATGAAAAGCTGCTGAATGATCCACTGTACATCGGAAACCGCCATAAACGGGTTCGCGGAGAAGCCTATAACCAGTTTATTGATACTTTTATCAGCAAAACGTTAGCGCAATTCCCAAAAGCGCTTTTACATTGGGAAGATGTGGGTAGCGTAAATGCACGCCATATTATAGGAAAATACGGTCAAAGCATACTCACCTTCAACGATGATATACAAGGTACAGGAGCGGTGACCTTGGCTGCGATTCTTTCGGCGGTGGATGTCACCAAGACTCCGCTGCGTGAACAAAAAATACTTGTTTTCGGCCCAGGGGCAGCAGGAATCGGTAATGCTGATCAAATTCGGGGTGCTATGATTGAGGACGGCCTTTCCGCAGAAGATTCCTTCAAGTCCTTTTGGGCCTTTGATTATCGCGGGCTGTTAATGGAAGATATGGAAGACGTATTGGAGTATCAGAAACCGTATGTGCGCAAAAAGGATGAAGTCAGCTCATGGACCCGATCGGGTGACGGCAAAATACCACTGCTAGAGGTCATCCGTCAGGTGAAGCCTACGATATTGATTGGAACTTCCGGTGTAGCAGGTGCCTTTTCTGAAGAGATCATCAAGGAGATGGCGAAACATGTAGAACGCCCGATCATTATGCCCATGTCCAATCCTACAAACCTTGCAGAAGCAGTACCCGAGGATTTGATCCGGTGGACCGATGGCAAAGCACTGATTGCAACCGGAAGTCCTTTTGAGCCCGTCACCTATAACGGTACGAAATTTGAGATTGGACAGGCGAACAATGCCTTTGTTTTTCCGGGACTGGGTCTGGGTGCGATTGTGGTTAAAGCCAAAAGGATTACCCCTGCGATGTTTACAGCGGCAGCAGTTGCTGTTGCCAATGGTGTAGATTCGAATACGCCTGGCGGTGCGCTACTCCCTCATATCCGAAAATTACGCGAAGTTTCGTACGCTGTTGCGATTGCGGTTGCAAAAGCCGCGATACAGGATCAGGTAGCTCAGGCGCACATTTCAGATGTGGAACAAGCTATACGAGATGCAATGTGGAAACCGGAATATGCCAAGGTCAAAGCTGTGGAAAGTGTAATTCATCACCCTCACTAAGCTCAAAACACCTAACTAGAGGAAATTTAATATTTTGCACACTATGTTTGACATAGCGTATGAACGTATGTACAGTAATAGTCAAAAGAATAGAAGTCCACTAGGGGAGCCGCTATGGCTGAGACAAGAACGTATCTTGGACCCTTTGAACCTGATCTAGTTCGTACTAGCGTAGGAAAGTGGAGCCTTCATATATAAGGTTTCAAACGTTTTTTTGCGTATTGGGCCTATTGTTGAAGCCGCTCCCATTTTTCCGGGGCGGCTTTTTAGCGTTGTTCCGGAATTATATTCTTACAGGACTTCTTGCTCTTCAATTTGATGGAGGTGGGGAAATTGAGTTTTACAGAAGAACTCCGTCGGCAGGCGGACGGCATTTTTCAAGCGATTTTTGAGCACCCCTTTGTGAGAGGTATTGCTGAAGGCAGTTTGACAAGGGGACAGCTGATTCACTATGTAAAACAGGACTTTGAATATTTGAACGCCTACATGCGGATATACGGCATCGCAATCTCCAAATGCACGAATCGGGAGGATATGGCTGTATTTAATGAACAAATCTCTTTTATTCTCCACAGCGAGGTTCATCCGCATCAAAATTTCTGTGCTGTCGCAGGGGTGACCTATGAAGAGTTGCAGGGATATCCGCTCGCTCCGTCGGCTCATCACTATATCCGTCACATGCTGACGGTTGCGCATGAGGGTAGCCTGGGCGAGATCTTGGCTGTGCTGCTGCCATGTATGTGGACGTATGCCGAGATTGGTCGCAGGCTGCTGGATGAAGTAAAGCCGGATGAGTCTCATCCGTTCTATGAATGGATTGGCTTCTATGGAGACCAGCTTGATGATACAACACTCAAGTTCCGAGAACGTGTAGATGCTTGGGCGGAAGACGCAACGGCTGCTGAGCGGGAGCGGATGATTGAGCATTTTATACTGAGCTGCCAGCTGGAATATAAGTTCTGGGACATGGCTTATAAGCAGGAAGAATGGCCGGTCCAGATGCAGGCAGCGGTCTTGGAATAGTCAGCCTGGCGATTCGATGTGTGAAGTACGGTTAATGCCCTGTTGAACCACCAACTATAGAGAGGATAATCATTATGAGTACATGGAAAAAAAGTTATTCGGATCTCCTGACGAAGGTACAAAACAGCAAACCCCTCGTTCACAATATGACCAATGTGGTAGTCACCAACTTTACGGCCAACGGTCTGTATGCATTGGGCGCCTCCCCGGTGATGGCCTATGCACCTGAGGAAGTAGCAGATATGGCAAAAATAGCAGGCGCCGTCGTGTTAAACATCGGTACACTGAACCGCGAACTGGTGGATGCCATGATCATTGCTGGACAATCGGCGAATGCACACGGTGTTCCGGTGCTGCTAGATCCGGTCGGTGCGGGAGCAACGAGCTTTAGAACCGAATCGGCACTGCGAATCCTGAGTGAAGTCAAAATCTCATTGGTGCGGGGCAATGCAGCCGAAGTCGCACATCTTGTTGGAGAAGCGCGTAAGATTAAAGGCGTAGATGCCGGTGACAGTGCTGCCAGCGGCCATGTCGATCTGGCAATTCGGGCTGCTCGAACGCTCAATACGATGGTTGTCATTACTGGAAAAGAGGACGTCATCACCGATGGGGCCGAAGCACGAATGATTAGCGGCGGAGACGCGCTGCTCACGAAGGTAACGGGAGCAGGCTGCCTGCTGACCTCTGTGTTAGGTGCCTTTGCAGCTGTTGAACCCAACCTGCTGCTCGCAGGTACAGCAGGTTTGGCATTTTACGGTGCAGCAGCTTCTCGAGCCGCAGCACGTACCGCAGAACTGGGGCCCGGCAGCTTCCAGATTGCCTTTCTCGACGAGCTGGCCAAACTGCATACAGGTTCACTAGAAGGGCATGTCTCGATCCATGAAGCCGGAACAACAGCAGCAGGTGGTGCGCGATGACAGACGTTCGTGTACCCAGAGCGCTGACGATTGCTGGTTCGGACAGTGGCGGCGGGGCCGGAATTCAAGCTGATCTCAAAACCTTTCAAGAACTTGGCGTGTACGGCATGTCGGCTATTACAGCCGTTACCGTACAGAATACCTTAGGGGTCCACGGCGTATATCCGCTACCAGAGGAAGCAACAGCGGAACAGATCGAATCCGTAGGATTAGACCTTGGAGTGGATGCCCTGAAGACTGGCATGCTGTTTAATGCTGGCATCATCCGTCTTGTGAGCGAGCAGATTCGAAAGTTCGGCTGGAAAAAGGTCGTCGTCGATCCCGTGATGATTGCCAAGGGAGGCGCTGAACTGCTGCAGCTGGAAGCGGTGCAGGCTTTGAAGGACGACCTGCTCCCCTTGGCCCTGGTCGTTACACCGAATATCCCGGAGGCGGAAGCCCTGACAGGGATCAGTATCCATACGATGGAGGATCGCCGCGAGGCTGCGAGACATATTAGCAGTATGGGACCAAAATTCGTTGTGATCAAGGGTGGCCACGCTGACGAGAGCGACATCAGCGGACAGATTGTTGACCTGCTTTTTGACGGAACCGCCTTTATAGAGCTGAGCGGCAAGCGAGTACGGACTGTCCATACACACGGAACAGGGTGCACTTTCTCGGCAGCGATTACCGCGGAATTAGGGAAAGGGATGTCTGTACCGGAGGCTATCTCGAATGGTAAAGCCTTCATCCAGGCGGCGATTGAGGATACGTTGTCTCTGGGACAGGGACACGGCCCAACCAATCATTGGGCCTACCGACGTCGTCAGGAGATGCTTCTATGAGCGGCAGAATATTGTCAGAGGTAGTGCGCCGCCATCTACAGATATACCTGGTGCTTGGAAGCGTGAATTGCCTCGCGGAACCAGGCTGGGTCGTGCAGGAGGCTCTGGCTGGCGGGGCAACCATGGTCCAGTTCCGAGAAAAGGGTCTCGGCGCGTTAACGGGCGTTCCTATGTTCGAACTTGCGCGCCAGCTACAGGAACTGTGCCGTCACGCTGGTGTCCCCTTCATCATCAATGACGATGTGGAGTTGGCTCTTGAACTCGACGCCGACGGTGTTCACATCGGTCAGGACGATGAATCCGCCGATTCCGTCCGCGAGCGTATCGGAAATCGAATTTTAGGCGTCTCCGCCCATACCATTGAGGAAGCACGTCGAGCCATCCTGCAAGGTGCTGATTATCTCGGCGTTGGGCCCATCTATCCCACCATCTCGAAAGATGATGCCCGTGCCGTACAGGGACCGGCAATTTTATATGAGATGCGTAAAGCGGGAATTGATGTGCCGATTGTTGGGATCGGAGGTATTACAGTGGACCGTGTTGAGGAAGTCGCACGTGCAGGTGCAGATGGTGTAGCGGTGATTTCAGCCGTGACACAGACAGAGCAGGTTAGAGATGTGGTCAAGGAATTAAAGAAAAATATGGTCTCATTTCTCAATGATCCGATCTACATGTTTGATATTGATTCAACAGATCATCCAGCTTTTTAGATTGTTCTATTACTTTAGGATGTGTTAAAAATCCATACTTTTTCTGGACCTGGTACAGTTTCTTCCTAGCTCTTTCGACACAAAGTAAAGTCACACTTTGATTCATCAGCATGATCCCTCCTATATGTCATATTTTATAACAAAAAGACGTTTTTTGGATTTCCAAATGATGCGCCTAATAAAAAAGAACATCCCAAAAGTTTGCATAAACAGCGAAGCCCCAAAATCCACGTAAAAAAGCCTCCGTCTCCACTAATAAAGCGGGACCGAGGCTTTTTTCATAAAAAGATTCAATGAATATTAGAACATACAACCTAACCGTTTTAAGCACCTCCAATTTGTACTTGAGGCGTTATTCTTTGATTTTGGTTATGCGACTGAACAGGCATTGCTAAAATAAACAAGAAGCTAGCTGCGATGACCAGCAGAATCATTTTTTTCAACATTGTCTAACCACACCTTTTCTAATAGTTTGAAATACTCTTCCCTCGTTTCGGGAAGCGCATGTGCTTGGAAATGTGCAAAAAGTCCCGTACAGTTTATAAAATAAGTCTCATTATTTAGTATGTGGGCTTTTACCAATGCATATATTAAGTGTTTAAAGCCATCATTGAACATTCCCCGTCTTAAATAGTAATAAGCCAGTTCATAACCAAACCATGCAAAATAATCCGGCATCACTTGTTGGGTGTACATATCAGTAGATTGTGATAGCAGAGCAAAAGAATTAATCTCCACTTCAAAACGTGAAAGGACATCATTGATATCTATTGCATATCGGTTAGCAGCTATCATAACGTTCAGCAACTTGGATAGCTTTTCATTCTCGGTAGTGATTGATGTGGATGCAATATATTCAACATACTGAGGAAGCACATTCGTATCTCCAGATAGGAGTTTATTTACATAAGTATTACCTTCTGCCCAATGCTTGAACAAGTTGACCCAGTGTTGAGTTTTCTGGTCTGTCTCGATCACCCAATCTAAATCTGCGTAGGCATTTGTAAATTGTAATGCTTGCTGATAATCGCCTTGGGCTTCACAGACACTCGCACACAGTAAATCAGCATAGGTAATGTACACAAACATCGGACGACTCAGCCTCTTTTCAGACTCCTCCCACTCTCGCTTTTTCTGTTGATGCTTCAAAGAATATTGGATCTCCGCTTTGGCTCTCATTTTTCGAGCAGTTGCATCGAGCTTGTCCCATTCACGCAGAGAACGATACACATTCGCCAAATCTTTTAACGCATCAAGTTGGTCTATTTCATTCAGACGTTCGACAAAGGGTTCAAATCGTGTAGCCGCCTTGAGATTTCGGATCTGATTGTTACCCACCTGAATGGTAAACAGACGATACTGACAGATAGCCAAACGTTCAGAATGCTGGTACTTCTCGCCTTCCGCAATCCCTTCGTAGAGCAACAATGCAGCATTGTGCTGGCCTTGTGCGAATAATTTTTCTGCTGCATCAAATAACTTTGGGGAATATAGAAGGTTGTCCATAATATGTCCCACTACAAGCTGGATAGCATCCAACTTGTCCAGTTCCGCACAGCGAAACAACAACGGCTCAATTCGCCTCCAATCCGGGGAACGCTCAATGATGTAGTTATCTATGTATAGTTCGTAAAAAAAACCTTCTGGTAGTCCCATAGCCCAAGTGATTCGATCAAGCTGATGTATAGCAACAGGACGATGCTTGGCAATCCAATTATTAAGTGTTCTTTGATGAACACCTGAATGTTCGGCAAATTGTGCCAGCGTCAAATTGTTTTCCCCTAAATAATCCTCTAACTTCGTCAAAATCGTAGGTGTATGTCCCAAGTCATAACCACCCTTCATACAAAAAATCCAAATTTTATACTTTCACCTCAAATTATTCACCAAGTTTTAACATGTGTCAACATTTTTCTTCCATTATTCCTACTATATAAACTTTAATATGGAAATTAATAACCACTAACATGAAGTCCCTTTTGGAATCAGGTGGTCGCTCGCTCTACTAATTTGAATTCCAGATGATGTATCGTTTCATCCAGCCCTTCGAGGGCATTTCGAATCATAATGAACGCGTTCTCAGCTTGCTTGTCTATCGGGTAATGAATCGTAGTTAAATCAAGCAAATGCGAGATTTCGGTGTTATCAAAGCCTACTACTGCAAAATCACTCGGTACAGAAACACCTAGCCTACGCGCTTCAGTCAAAAGACCTGCTGCCAAATAATCGGTAGAACAGGCAAAGGCGTCCGGCCTGTCAGTTTGTGCTCGTTCTGCCCACCAATGAGCTATTTGTTCACCAGCTGCTATTGAATTTAAATCATAAAAATGCGGGAAGGCCTCAGCGTCCAAATCATATTTTTCGCAAAAGTCATGATAAGCTCGAATGCGTTCTTTTGTATTCAACCCCCGCATGCTGCCGTACACATTCACAATTTTCCGATATCCTCGAGCGTACAAATGTTCCAATGCCAGCGTATAGCCCTGATACTGATCCATAAATACAGACGGGATTGCCTCAATGTTTACACGCTGCCAGGTCACAATCGGACCATATTTTGTATAATGCTCAATCACACTCCACTCATTGACGCGAATCATACAGACCAAAGCGTCCAGTTGCTTTCTCCGCAACATTTCCAGCGCTTCAAGTTCTCGCCCCTTCTCCCCATTCGTAATAAATAGCGCTATATTAAAGCCATGCTCCTGGGCATACATTGTAAATCCACGCACAAATAAACCCAATGAATCATTAAAAGAAAGTGAAATAATCCCTATGAGCTTGGTCATGCCCTTTTTTAAAGATACCGCATTTAAATTGGGAACATAATCCAGCCGATCTATGACCTCCTGCACACGCTGCCTTGTGGGTTCACTCACGTACGGATGGTTGTTAATGACACGGGATACCGTAGCCGAGGATACCCCCGCCAGCTTTGCAATTTCATGAATATTCGCCATTTTTCTCACCTCGTTCTTTCTATTTTAGCATGTTCGTGTTTAGCATGTTCGTAGTGTCCGCCCTATAATTGTCACCTTCCCAAAATAAGTTTTTTAAAAGCGCTTGACCTGTAATGCATTACAGGGGTTACAGTGAATTTGTGCTTAAGAAAGCGGTTTACAAAACATACTTAGGAGGCACTAACTATGAAAAAAGGCATAAAGATTGCAACCATTGGCGGAGGCTCCAGCTATACACCAGAACTAGTAGAAGGCTTCATCAAACGTTATGCAGAGCTTCCCATTCGGGAATTGTGGCTGGTAGATATTGAGGCAGGACGTGAAAAATTGGAGATCGTAGGTGCTATGGCCAAACGGATGGTGAAGGCCGCAGGCATTGATTGTGAGGTACATTTGACGCTGGATCGTCGGGAAGCGTTGAAGGACGCCGATTTTGTAACGACCCAATTTCGGGTAGGCTTGCTGGAAGCCCGGATTAAGGATGAAAGTATTCCGTTAAAACATGGCATGATCGGTCAGGAGACCAATGGGGCCGGAGGAATGTTCAAAGCGTTTCGCACCATACCCGTTATCCTCAGTATTGTGGAAGATATGAAAGAACTATGTCCGAATGCATGGTTGATTAATTTTACCAATCCTGCGGGTATGGTCACCGAAGCCGTGCTTCGTTATGGTCAGTGGGATAAAGTCATCGGATTATGTAATGTTCCAATCGGCGCGATCAAGAGTGCATCAGCTGTGCTGGACAAACCGGAAGAAGAGCTGTTCTTTAAATTTGCAGGGATTAACCACCTTCATTGGCACAAGGTTTATGACAAAACAGGGGCCGAATTAACAGAGCAAGTTATTGAAGGACTGTACGCTCCGGGTGCAAAGCCAGAGAAAGTCGTTGAAAATATTAAGAACATGCGCTTCCTGTATGATCAAGTTCGTCAATTGAAAATGCTGCCTTGTCCTTACCATCGGTATTACTATATGACGGATAACATGCTCAAGGAAGAATTAGAGGAAGCCAAAAACGAAGGAACTCGGGGCCAAGTGGTCAAACGTCTGGAAGAAAGTCTGTTCGAACTGTATAAAGATCCGAATCTGGATTACAAACCAGAGGAATTATCCAAACGCGGTGGTGCGCATTACAGCGATGCAGCCTGTGAGATCATTAATTCCATTTATAACAACAAAGGCACATTGATGGTCGTTAGTACACGTAACAATGGTGCGATTGATGATGTTCCTTATGATAGCGCCATCGAAGTGACCAGTGTCATTCGCGCCCATGGTGCCGAACCTGTCAACTTTGGCAAATTCCCACCTGCACAGCGGGGCTTGCTGCAAGTAATGAAGGCAATGGAAGAGCTGACGATTGAAGCGGCGGTCACCGGTGACTATGCAACCGCACTGCAAGCCTTCACCCTGAATCCGCTCGTACCAAGTGGGGATATTGCTCAAACCGTGCTGGATGAATTGCTGGAGGCACACAAAGAGCATCTGCCGCAGTTCTTTGCTCATAAAGAGAAGGCGACGGTATAAAAAGGTAGGTCGCTATCATCCTGCTGGAACACAAAAAAGCTTCCTACATGTAGGAAGCTTCAGGCTGTCGAGAAACCCCCTGTTTTTTTGCAGGGGGTTTAAAACTGTCTTAGTGGTCTAAAAACTAGGGTCCTCAGATCGTTTTAAATCGATTTTTGTTTTAAAAGATGCGTCTCCCCATATAAAAATAGAAGTGTCGAAAAGTCCTCTGGACTTTCTCGACACTCTGAAGCTTCCTACATGTAGGAAGCTTTGCTATACGTCCCAGGAGTACTTGCTGGGACGTTGGTGTTATTGGGTTTGTACTTGGCTTGACAATCCGTCATTAAGCTTATTGATAAATTTGTTAGACTTTTTTAAAGTATGATCTCCGTTGAAAAAGCAATAACCGCTTTCCCCGTAATTTGAACTAATACGGGTTTTCCCTGTTCCTTTTTCACATGAACATGCATTGTTCCCTCTCTTTTGATTGCCTCACCTTGTAAAATATCAAAATCAAAAGACTGCTCATTCTCATTTTGCAAAATGTTATAGTGTACCAAATAGGCTCCAAGCGGTCCGTTTGCATTTCCTGTCACCGGGTCTTCAGCTATTCCAATTGCAGGAGCAAACATTCTTCCGTGAACCAATATATCCTCTTGTGGATTTAATGTAAAAACATAATATCCATTACATCCAATATGCTTGCTGATTTCTGTAAGCTTCTGCAAATCAGGTTTTAAACTATGTAGTATTTCATTGGAGTAAATCGGAACCATTACCTTAGAATGACCTGTTGAAGATATTGCAACTGGATATTCCATGCAAATATCTTTACAAGAAATACCTAACGCATTTGCAATCTGACTTCTTATTTCATCATTTAAAGGCTCTGATACAGAAGGTTCTCCCTGTGTCATTACAATAGAATAGTCATCTTCATACTTTATAACATCAACAGGCAATATACCTGCTTTTGTTTTTTGAATAATTCTTCCAGTTTCAGCTTTTCTCTCAATTGCATAAATATAATGTGCTGCTACTGTTGCATGACCACAAATTGGAACCTCTGTTGTTGGAGTAAAAAATCTTACTTCAACATCATAATTTGAAGAATCTGTTTCAAAAATAAATGCAGTTTCCGAATTATTTAATTCTCTTGCAATTCTCTGCATCTGCTCATCTGTAAGTCCATTTGCATTTGGAACAACCCCAGCAGGGTTACCATGAAATCTATTTTTTGTAAATGAGTCTACTTGATATATTCTATATTTTCTCATAATTTCGCCTCTATAAATACTAGTTTGTCTGTCTGTTAAATCCGATATTAACATACTTTTTAGGCAGTTTCACTTAAATTAAAAGATATAATATGGCCCTTTAATGAAAACGAACTGATCCTTATTATAGAATCGCGCTCTTTTATGGAAGTTGTTATTAAACTAAAGCCGCAGTTAGCTGAAATGGTCTTCTCAATCCTTATCTAAAAGTGGAATAAATCTTTTATGATTATAGATACTTTTAGATTCTGCCACGCCTGTTGAATAACCAAAATAAGTAACTCAATTCATGAAACAAGAGGTGCACTGAAGAAGAACGCGCCGAATCTGAATCAGCCATTCAACAGGTAGTTTTGAAGAAGAAATAGACGAGAAAATCGCGCAAAGGAATGAACGGCATGTTGGGGCCATGAAGTCTGAGCAGCAACAAATAGCCAATTGAGCAGGACATAGACGATTAGAGCACAGAATAATTGCCCATAGACCGCATTTTCAGTCGTACCAAACAGCGTTGGAATATTCAAATGTTGCTTGATCCAACGAAAGAAGACTTCAATCTGCCATCGAGCCTTATAGATCTGTGCGATTTGTTCTGCGGTCACCTGCATTAAATCGGTAACCACCCGAATTTCCCGACCTTCAAAATCCCGAAACATCACCACACGATGACGTTGTCTGGAACGACACTGAGGGGTTCCCAACTGGCAAGTGATATCCCGAATGACGGATGAATCTGGCTTCGTAAGGCGACGTAGCGCATGAGGCTTTTCCAAATGGACGTTGTCGCGAAGCCGAATGACAAACGATTGTCCATGGGTTTTGAAGTGATCCAGACGCTCCAGTTTCCCATAAGTACGGTCCATCACCAAAATGTAGTCCGGTTGAGCCAACGCTTCACTCATGGGGCCATCATGCTTGGAGCCCAGCGTTTCGACCACCTGAAGGGTTGCCCATTTTCTGCTCGTAAAGCGACTTGAAGTTTAATACCTGCACGCTCCCCGTGATAAGGAGCCCAAGGCAAACGCGTTTTTCCCACCGTCATCGTGGTTGAATCGATGAGTAATAATTCTTTTGGGAAAGTCAGTTTCCGACGTGCTTCCCGGTTACATTTGCAAACAAGTAGATGGAAAAGTTCCTTAAATACGGAAAACGGGACTTCGGCGGCTTTGGTTGAAAAGCGTGAGTAGTGGATGACGGGCAAGCCACAGAGAGCCGCATAATCTACGCTGGATCGATAGCTACCCCATTGTTCCAACGCAGCCATGCACCAGTATTGGAGTAAATGGTAGACCGTAAACTTGCGGGCTTTGTCTTCATAACCTATTAACTTCACAACCCTTTGAACTTCTTCAGGAGTCAGCATGGATTGAAGGATAGATGTAATCGTGATAGAATTTTTCATGAGATCGTCTTCTTACGGATTCGTTTGGATGGTACCAACGATTCTACAGAAAAGACGATCTTTTTTCTACCATTTTGTGGTTATTCAACAGGCGTGCTACTATATAAAGGTGTTAGTTTACTGTATGTTTCGGAGCGGCTTGGTCACGCCTCATTAGATATCACTACCTCTACATATGCCCACCTTATGAAAGAGCTACGTGGACAGGATTCAAAACAACAGACATTTTTGAACATTTATATAGCGTGTAAAAATCGTGTGTATAATTTGAGTAAACAGGTGTATTAATCACACCTTTTTCTAACGTTTTCTATCGTAACCCCAATAAAAGAAAAAATGCCCCAAACCCTTATATATCAAGGATTTGAAGCATTTTTAATTTCGTTCAAACTTTACATATCTGAACGCTTCGACGTCCCAGGAGGGATTCGAACCCCCGACCGACGGCTTAGAAGGCCGTTGCTCTATCCAGCTGAGCTACTGGGACAAGATGCTGATCAATAAAACCTTATGTATTCAGCGCATTGATTATTATATCACATTTCGAGCAACTGTCAAAAGCATTTTTTCATGATGTAGGGAAGTGGGCTGCAAAAGGAATCATTTGGACACTAACGGGGTATTATGTACAAAGAACCATGCATAAAGGAGGGGTAAAGCCGTGAGAGGTCTTTTGTCGTCACTTTGTTATTTCAGCATTTTCTTCGCACCTTTTCTAGTGCCTGTCATTGTGTGGATTGCAGTACGGGACGAATATGTTCAGGGACATGCAAAAAAAGCTATTTTATCGCATATTTTCCCCATTATTGCGGCAATTCCGCTCGTGTATTTTATTATTACGGCGAATCATGCAGGTTCAGTGATCGGGTTTGTACTGCTATTCGTAGTGGTTTATCTCGGGGTTTTTGTTTATAACATCTATAAAGGGATTATGACGCTGCGTGAAGCGGCTTAGTTCAAAAAGAAGCCTCCTACATACCGCTAATTTGGCGGGATACGGAGGCTTCTTTAGGGTCATTCTTGATGAGTTGCTGTTGCTATTTGGTTCAATGGCTGCTTATTTATTCCCAAAGCGTTTAGGACTTCTCCGTACTTCATGTCTTACGTTTTTCTCCAGCACTTCTTCCGCGAACTCATTGTTATGAATATAACTGCTGCCTTTGTTTTTCTTATAATTCGCTTTGCCGTCTATGATTTCCCCCTCCTTTCACACTGATCCGGCGATGGCGCCGGGGCCCAAATCAACAAAAGCCGGGGCATAGCACACCATATCCTCATGCCCCGAACTCCTTGGCAAACTCTGTGCTGAGCTGCCCATAGGAGAGCAATTCTTTTTTAAACTTCTCTCGCTCCTCACCGGCAGTAATGTGTGTAGAGTCGGTAAAGGCCTTGTCTGTCACTTCCTCAAATGCCGAATGCAGATTATTGTCGTACCAATCCAGCTCCAGATCGGCGTCATTGCGGATGATCCGTACCATGTCATAGTCATGCTGACCATCCGTCTGATCCTTGGCCGTAATATAGACCAGCAGTTCCGGGTCATCTGCGGCACCGGGCCGCACCTCTACCTCAGCGCAGCGCACTCCGTCAAGTTCAGTGAAGCGGCGTATTTTGGCATCCTTGATGTAGTACATGGTCTCCCTCCTTCCTTGCGAGTAGACGGGTTGCCCCATCTGTAGTTTTCGGAACGGACAGACATTTTATGCTTCTTTTCGGCATATATACTGATGAACTGGGGATTTAGTTTTGATTCATTCCAACACTGGATGAACACGACAAAGAGAGGATGAACAGACATGTGCGGAATTACAGGTTTCATACAGTGGAACGGAGACTTAATGCATCAATCTGAGCTGCTGCTGAATATGACACAAACGCTCTCCGATCGCGGACCGGATGCTGCGGGTACCTGGATATCCAACCCGTGTGCCTTCGGACACCGAAGATTGAGTGTTATGGACCCGGAAAATGGTGCTCAGCCCATGATCCGGCAGCTGGAGGATATCACTTATACGATTGTATATAACGGGGAAATATATAACGCGCCTGAGCTGAAAAAAGAGCTGCAACAGCGCGGGCATTTTTTCCGTACACAATGCGACACGGAGGTGCTGCTCGAATCCTATATCGAATGGGGCCCTGAATGTGTGGATCGGTTAAACGGCATTTTTGCGTTTGCGGTCTGGGATAGCGAGCGGGAGCAGGTATTTCTGGCACGGGATCGGCTGGGAGTGAAGCCGCTATTTTATAGCCAAACCGAAGAAGTATTCGTATTTGGCTCAGAACCCAAAGCACTGCTCCAGCATCCAGCGGTAGAGGCAGCAGTGGACGCCGAGGGATTGGCCGAAATTTTTATCATCGGGCCTGCACGTACCCCCGGACACGGCGTCTATTCGTCTATGAAGGAGCTACGCCCCGGACATACGTTAACCTACAGCCGCGACGGCGTGCGCATCCAAGCCTACTGGACACTGGAAAGCATTGCGCATGAGGATAACACCGAAGAAACGGCACTTAAGGTACGAGAACTGTTGCTGGATACGGTGGAGCGGCAGCTCATTTCGGATGTTCCAGTGTGCACCTTATTGTCTGGCGGGCTGGATTCAAGCGCTCTATCCGCATTAGCTGTCGATTATTACAAACGTACCGGGCAGGGACAAGTTCATACGTATTCGGTCGATTATGTGGATAACGACAAGCATTTTAAAGCCCATGCGTTTCAACCCGGAGCCGATGCCCCCTGGATTCAGCGGATGGTGGATGAATTAGGGACAAATCATCACTGGATTGAATTCGATACGCCAGAAGTCGTAGCAGCTCTGAACAACTCCACACTAACGCGGGATTTACCCGGAATGGCGGACGTGGATTCGTCGCTATATCTCTTTTGCCGGGAGATTAAAAAAGGAGCTACGGTCGCTATTTCCGGCGAGGCTGCGGATGAAGTTTTTGGCGGATATCCTTGGTTCCACCGGGAGGATATGCTGAATTCGGGTACATTCCCGTGGGCAGTTGCACCCGATATGAGAGCCAGTCTGTTGTCTCCTGAGGTACGGGACTGGATCAAGCCGCTGGAGTATTTGAACGATCGCTACTCAGAAGCGGTAGGAGAAGTGCCGAAGCTACCAGGGGAAACAGGAAAAGCTGCGCAAATGCGCGTCATGTCCTATTTGAACATCACCCGCTTTATGCCTACTCTACTGGATCGCAAGGATCGGATGAGTATGGGGGCCGGACTGGAAGTGCGGGTGCCGTATTGCGATCATCGATTGGTACAATATGTATGGAACATTCCGTGGAGTATCAAGATGACAGGCGGACGTGAAAAAGGTATTTTACGCAAGGCGCTGGAGGGTGTATTGCCGGATGATGTGCTGTATCGCAAAAAAAGCCCGTATCCTAAAACGCATAATCCTTCCTATCTTGCCGCTGTGAAAAAGCAGGCGCTGCAACTGCTGGATGATTCCTCTTCCCCACTGCTCAAGCTGATCGATGCGCAAAAGGTACGTGATATTGCCGCCTCACCGGAGGCATCCACCAATCTGCCTTGGTTTGGTCAGCTGATGTCGGGTCCCCAGTTGTTCGCCTACTTTGCTCAAGTGGATAACTGGTTACGCACTTACAAGGTTGCTATTCGATAAGCTACGCTGAATGCTGAAGCAATAGAGCTTCTAAGCGGCAGCGGCAATTTTTCGCTGTGTACTATATGGGGAACAGAAAGTACCAAAAAGGCTATCCGCAGCTTATGACTGACGGATAGCCTTTTTTTCATTATGTGAATGGGGGATGATTTCGCCCCTGTTACCAATGCTATGCCTGTGGATTACCCAGCTTTGTTGCCAAATCACGCAGAGCTATCCCTCGGTGACTGATAGCCTGCTTTTGTTCCAACGTCAGCTCGGCCATTGTCTTTTCAAACTCTGGCAAATAAAACAGCGGATCATACCCAAACCCGCCGCTGCCGGCGGTTTCAGTAGTAATCCAGCCCTCCACAGAGCCTGTCGATTCCAACGTCTCGCCAGTCTGCGGATTATATAGAATCAAGGTACAGACGAATTGAGCCGGGCTTAGCAAAGGCTGTCCCGTATCATCACCCAGCTGCTTCGATTCTAGAACGTCGAGCAGCTTAATATTGTTTTCGTGATCGCTGGCACCTTCTCCAGCATAACGGGCCGAGTATACCCCCGGTGCACCGTCCAGCAAGTCCACGCAGAGGCCGGAATCATCGGCCAGTACGGGCAATCCGAGCACATCTCCAACCGCTTTAGCTTTTTTCAGTGCATTTTCGGCAAAGGTTTTGCCATCTTCAACGACATCAGGAATGTCGGGATAATCGTACATGCTTCTGACTTCCTTGCCAAACGGCGCAAAAGCATGTGCAAATTCCCGCACCTTTCCTTTATTTTTCGTAGCGACAATGACGACCGGACCATCCAGCCGCATTAGGCGCCAGCTCCTGTACGTCCAGCACCGATCTTATCAGCAATCGGTCCAAGCACTTCTTTTTGGCGCTCAATCATTTGCAGAATCCCTTGTTCGCCCAAGCTAAGCAGTTGATCCAATTCGTTACGGTCAAATGGGCTTTCTTCACCTGTACCTTGCAGCTCAACATATTTTCCACTGCCAGTCATGACAAGATTCATGTCTACTTTGGCCTTGGAATCCTCTTCATAGTTCAGATCCAGCAACGCTTTTTCACCAACAACCCCTACGCTGACGGAAGCCAGAAAATCGGTAATTGGAAAAACAGGCAGCTTGTGCTGGATGGCAATTTTATTAACCGCAATCGCCAACGCTACGAAAGAACCGGTAATTGAGGTTGTGCGTGTTCCGCCGTCCGCCTGAATGACGTCACAATCCAACGTAATCGTCCGTTCACCAAGCGCCTGCAAATTGACCACCGAACGCAACGCTCTTCCAATCAGACGCTGAATTTCCATGGTACGGCCTGTCAGCTTGCCACGCGCAGCTTCACGCTGATTACGGCTATGAGTCGCACGCGGAAGCATGGAATACTCCGCGGTCACCCAGCCCTTTCCTTGTCCCTTCATAAAGGGGGGTACGCGTTCTTCTACAGTAGCCGTGCAAATGACTTTCGTCTCGCCAACCTCTATAAAAACAGAGCCCTCCGCGTATTTATTTACTCCTGCTGTCAATTTCATCGGGCGCAGCTCATCACCGTTTCGTCCGTTAGATCTACTCATGCTTTTTCCTCCTACGTCGTATGCAACCTGTTCTTATATGTTTATTTTACCAAAGTGTGCAGGCAAAAGCACCCCAAGGACGATTCCCGCCCTTAAAGAGGGATTTCGTTAATATGTTGCGGCTTGGCTACAGGCTCTCCATAATTTTGATTATTTTGTCCAATTACGCTTTTTTCACCATTCAGTTCAATCCGAATTTTTGTTTTGACCGCATCATCTGAATTGTCTGCCGCTGTCAGCACAACCGATTCCAAAAATTCAGCAGGCACAGCTTCTCCTTTAGCAAACATATCATCTGAGAGAGATACCGTAATTACGTTGTCTTTGGAGCGTTCTACCGATTTCAGCGCCGTCTCCCCTGTCATCACTTCTTGTAACCCATCTTTGGTCTGCGGCCCTTGAATCAATTGATGCAGTGCTGACTGGACACGATCTTTCTCAGGGCTAACCAACCGTGTTACAGGTACATAGTATTGAACTCCAGCAGGTGAAGAGGAAGAGAAATACACAGTGACCGGACTGGAATCCAGGGGTGTCACGCCATGACCAATTTCCAAATTAATACCTACTGCACGCGTCAATGGATGATCCAGCGGTGTGCCCCCAACAGGCATTTCGTTCAGCTTTTTGCCCTCCACCCAGATCTGTACGCTCTCGATATCGGGACGGTCGGTTAGGGTCCAAGTCAAGCTCTCCATTAATTTTCGTTCTTCTTGTGGCTTATAGTTGGCGAAAGATTTGTTGAATTCGACAACAGCCAGCTTGTTGTTCTTGTCCACTGTCACACTTTTTACTTCTGTACCCTGGGGTATTACCCCTTTAAATCCCTCTGGTAATAATCCAGCATACGGCCCGCCCTCAACCAATGTTTCCAGCGCTGACTTGGCATCTGCCTGCACATCGCCTGTAGCAATCGGTAAAGATACCGGGGCCAGCAAACCGTTATGATCTTGCAAAAAAACAGCCCTCAGTTGCCCTGTACTGGCAGGTGCTTTTCCGGTTACAGCCTTAATCATGGACTGCTCTGTCGTGGACGGCGGGGGGTCAATAGATGCCGATTCGTCGCCGAAAAGGCTGCAGCCTGACAACAACAGGGGTAGGGATAGCAGTCCAGCTACAGAGGTCATACGCCATGGGTGTTTTATATTCATAAGTGAAGTTCCTCCCTAACAATTTTGTACAGATTGTACTAATATGTATACGAGCCTCGCGTAAAAAATAACTACTTTTTCAGCAGACTGGACACACTGGTCATAATTGCAGTAGAAATCAGGATCTATACGAGGAGGGAATTTCAACTTTATGGACAAGAAAAAAGCACCATACAGCCTGAATAGTAAAAAGGTAGCCGATGCCACCCGCGAGTTACTGCACAAGCGTGGTGTACACCTGACTGAAATTGCAGAACTGGTCATGCTTTTACAAAAGAAATATTACCCAACCCTAACAATGGAAGAATGTATTGAGAATGTGGACAAGGTACTGATGAAGCGCGAGGTTCAAAATGCCGTACTCACGGGCATCCAATTGGATATCCTTGCTGAACAGGGCGCTCTTCTTCCCCCATTGCAAGACATGATTGAGAATGATGAGGGATTATACGGAGTGGATGAGATTCTGGCCTTCTCCATCGTAAATGTGTACGGCAGCATTGGATTTACCAATTACGGTTATGTCGATAAGCTCAAACCGGGTGTGCTGGAACGCCTGAACGATAAAAGCCTCGGGCCGATCCATACGTTCCTGGACGACATCGTGGGCGCTATCGCAGCTTCGGCCAGCAGCCGTATCGCCCATCGCAAACAGGCAGAGCGCGAGCAGGAGCTTGGGGAAGAAAGTGCACCGAATACAACACGTTAAAAAAACAACAACACCCTAAATTATAAACAAAACGTTGGAATATAACAGATATAGACAAGCTTAGAGGAGAACTAGACATGGCAAACGTAACTGAAGGATATACATTCCGTACGATGCAGGCTGACGATTATGATCAGGCCATTGAGCTTTGGAATGGCTTAGACGGATTAGGATTAAGCGAGGCCGACTCACCGGAGCGGATTGCACGCTTTTTACAACGGAACGAAGGACTTAGCTTTGTCTGTGAGTACAACGGAAACATTATAGGCACGATTTTAGCGGGTCACGATTCTCGCAGGGGGTTTTTGTATCATCTGGGTGTAGCCACAGCACATCGTGGTCAAGGGATCGCGCCCAGACTGGTGGATAAGGCGTTATCTGCTTTGCTGAGAGAAGGCATTGATAAATGTCATCTGTTTGTAATGGAGCATAACGCAGGGGGTCAACGCTTCTGGTCAGCTAACGGCTGGGAGAAACGGGATGGAATTTTACTATATTCCCGAGGGCTTGAATAGGGTCTAAGTGCTTGATCTATACAAATAGGAACGCCGGGTCTGATTCAAGTCGAGTTAGAAACGATCAGACCCGGTGCATAAAACTCACAACATATTGATTAGCAATCCTGACATTTCAAGCCCAGATTACCTTCATTCATAAATTACAATCCATTTTTTGGACGCAGTGCACGTTCTACAATTCCCAGCGTGGATTGACGAGAGAATAACCGGGACACCTGAGCTACCCAATAGTTCTGGCGACCGGAAATGACGTGACTACGCCCCTTTTCAAATGCTCTCAACGCGTTCTTCACAACGGTTTGGGGAGTTTCCCTAATTCCAACTGACGCTTCACTTGCGCCAACAATATCAAAAAAAGGCGTTTCTGTTGAGCCTGGACAAAGGGCCAGAACTTTAAGCCCCCGTTTCCGATTTTCGGCCCATAGCGCTTCAGTAAAAGAAAGCACAAATGCTTTGGTTGCTCCATACACCGCCATATAAGGATCGGGCTGAAATGCAGCTGTGGAAGAAACATTGATTAATCCACCATCCCGCTTACGCAATAAATCAGGCATAAATGCATGTGTGATGTCGACTAAAGCAGCCACATTGAGCATCACTTCCTCATGCTGTCGTTCTCCTGAAACCTGCTCAAAGTATCCATAGGTGGCAAAACCGGCGTTGTTAATCAAGAGATCTACCTTTAGCTGTTGCTTTTGAACCTCCTGATGCAATGCTTGTGGTGCTCCTGGTGTGGAAAGATCCATCGCAATCACCGTTGCTTTTACGTTATATTTAGCTGAGAGTTCTTTAGCCAGCGTCTCTAATTTGGTTTCATTGCGTGCAACCAAAATGAGATTACATTTCTTAGCTGCGAGCGAATAGGCAAAGGCCTCGCCAATCCCTGATGAAGCCCCTGTGATCAGAGCTGTTTTGTTTGCGTACATAAACATGATGATAACCTCCATAGTATCATAGTTTTATTTTAGAAACATTGTTACCACTACTCTATAATGAACTGAAGTCATCTACTATGACGACCTCAGTACACTTCATATTTACGATGGGGATGAGGATTTTTTAAATGCTACGAGCGTATTCTTCAGTGTAAATGTATACACTCCTTGAGCCATATCTACATCTGAAAAATGACCTGCAAACTGAAGATGTATGACTCCATGTAAAGCAGACCACAGCATTCGGACAACCAACAGCGGATCTTCCTCTTTCAGTGCCCCTATCTCCATAGCATGTGTGACGGTGTGCAGAATTCGTGACAATGCCGTTGTGGTACCCTCCAAGCTCTGTTCATCCGGCTTGAAATCAGATAATGCACCGCCAAACATCATTTTGTAATAAGCTGAATGAAGCTGCGCAAATTCCCAGTACGCCCAGCATAGAGCTTCAAGATCAACGAGTACACTTTCGGTAACAGGTACTTGCTGGAAGGATTCAGCCAATAGCCGACATCCATCCAGGTACATCTCATTGGCAAGACCGTCCTTACTGCCAAAAATACTGTAAATGATCTTGGTGGAACAGCTTAATTTCTGCGCAACTCGCCGCACGGTCACGGCCTCTGGCCCTTCTTCCGCAAGAAGGATGCATGCCGCATCGATGACATTTTTACGTAGCAATTGCTGCTGCTGTAGCTTCACTTCCGAATAGGTTTTATAGGGATGCGATGGCTCGGACATGATTCAATACACTTCCTTTTGCTTATTAAGAACTGTAGCTTGATGCTACTATAATAAATTAAAGATCTACATAAGATTTTTAGGTAACAGTGTTTCCGTTAAGAATCATAGTATTCTAAGCCTGAGTGTTTGTCAAATTAAAAAAAGAACGCAATGAGTAGGTACACTTACCGCGCTCTGGTTGAATACTTAAAAATGAAGCTATGTTTGGCGTTCCATGATTAGTAGGCAATGCCTACTCGTGTACGGACAAATTCGTAACTCTTGCATTGACGATAGGTAAAATCAGCCGTATCCGCGGTGGTAATTTGTGAGCCACCTTCAGGCAAAAAATCTTTTTCCACACGATAAATCCCTGTCCGCGCTCCATCTGGCAGATAGGTTGGACATACGATTGTCCAGTCTAGTGCTGATTCACGCAGCAATTCGTACACTCGCCGATGTTCCTCAGCCGCACGAGTGCTGCGTCGCCGGGTCTCGGAGGACTCGTACCGATACAGGTCTGGTTCGGTCCGGCTTTGTAAAATCCCTGCCGTTCCTACCGTAATGAGCCGGGAAATGGACCGCTCCTGCATGAGCCGGATCAGCAGGGCTATATTAGCGGATAAAGTAGTCGTTCCATCCGTATTCAGCGCACTGATCACAGCCGTCGCCCCACCCTTCAGCGCTTGTGCTACGTCCTCTGCATTAGTGGCATCGCCTTGTACGATTTGCAGCTGATTCCCGTATCCGGGTGCGTAATCCTCCAGCTTGTCCGGTGAACGAACAAGGATCGTAACGGCATGGCCGTCCGCTAATGCATAATCTAATATGTACCGTCCTACGCGTCCGGTAGCTCCCAGCAGCAGCAAATTCATAAAATCCTCTTTTCCGGCATGCATGCCGCTTGTCATGTTGCTTCGTCATGTCACTTGTTGGTTAACTTTCCGCGACTATTGACGGCAAAGGGGATAGAAGCGCGTGATTGAGTCCGTCTCGCTCATAGAGGCCCGTTCAAGGCGCACCAGTTCCACCAGATGAGCCAGCGTCTCGGACATGGCAAACCTTAGCTGGTGAATACCCAGCTTGCCACCGAACATGGCAATGCACAGCTCATAGGCTGTGCTGCCCTCCGGTTGGATCAGCTGCTGGAATTTCTCCAGCCGTTCTTCATGATGCGCCAGCAACGCTTGCGTCCGCTCCCGAAAATAACCAAACGGATTGCGGTGCCCCGGATATGCCCACGCTACCTCCAGCTCGCCTAGACGCTGCAAGCCGTCTACATAAGACTTCAACGGCTGGGCATCACTGCCCGGCAGCAGACTGATATTAGGAGAAATCTGTGGCAAAACTGCGTCACCGCAGAGGATAACGCCGCTATTCGGGTCATATAAGGACACATGTCCGGGCGCATGTCCTCCTGTCTCGACGGGGAGCCAACTACGTTCACCCCATTCCAGACGAGCGTCCATTCCGGTAGGAATAACGGTAATTTCAGGCTGTGGATTTACTTGCAAATATGCCTGCCGCATATGTAATTCCAAGGCCGACACTTGCTCCAAAGGAAAGCCATGCTGGACAAAAAAGCTGGGAAGCCTGTTCTCCATAGCGACCGTCGACTCTGGAGCGTCCCACATCATCATCGCTTCCTTATGGCTTCGAGCTGACATATGTACACGAGCCTGACTTTGCTGCTGCATCCAGCCCGCCAATCCGTAATGATCGGGGTGATGATGAGTCACCACAATGTCAGAGATATCCCCAAAAGACATCCCCAGCTGTTGGAAGACATGCGCCCATTCTGCCTCAGTGTCCATATTGCGCGGCCCCGGGTCTACAATCGTAAAACCGTGCTGTCCCTTGAGCACATAGCTATTCACCCAGCGCAGCGGAAAGGACATGGATATTTTGACCTGAAAGCCTCCGTCTATTCGCTCACACGGTGTAAGCTCTGGCAATTTCATGGCTTCCATCCGCCTTTCTGTTTTAAGCCCGCACGCCGACAAAAATCATTCGAGGCGAAGCATCTTCAATATATTGATCTTCATTATAGCTTCCGTGTACCTGCTCTACAGATAGTCCGGCTTGCTCTAGCAATCCACGAAACTTTTCATATGGATATAGCTTCACTCGTTCATGATACACACGCGCAGGTTCTCCCTCAGTAGGAGTCGTGCCCAGAGCAGAGGCTACCTCAGTGCCCGCAACGGATGCAGCTGACCGAATCGCAATTTGTTTTTTCACAAAGCCATCTTCAATGACCCGATGCTCCTCAATCCAATTCCCTTCATCCTCCCGTGACGAATGCGGTACCAAATGAGCGGTTACATAAGCAGGGTTCAAATAATCTATGATAAAGCGTCCTCCCGGCTTCAACAGCCGATATATTTCCTTTAATACTTTAAGCTGCTCCTCATCCTTTTCAAAATAACCAAAGGAGGTGAACAAATTCATCACCGCGTCATAGTTTTCATCCAGCGGCACCTCTCTCATATCCCCTTGATGCCAACTTACCCGCCCTTCGGAATCAGCTGCACGAGCCTCTCTCAGCAGCACATTGGAAAGGTCTACACCTGTCACCTTATAACCTGCATCTGCGAGTGCAAGCGAATGACGTCCCATCCCACAGCATAAATCCAATACGCTGGAGCCTTGCGGTAATTTGAGCCAGGAGATCATTTTTTGCACTTCCTGATAGGCTCCCTGAAAGTCGCGATGCTTGTATACCAATAAATAATCTTCCCCAAAGCTTTGCTCGTACCATTCTGCCATATCGTTTCTCCTCCATGAACTCATTTCGCTCTATTACATACTATATTAGCTTTTTCAAACTGGAAACTCAAAAGCATTACGAATAAGGGTTTTACAAAAAAACCTGAACAACAAACATGTTACAATAATCGTTATTTGAATCCATTTCATAATACCTTCAGTAGCTTTAATAAAGAGTACATATAGATCAAAATGGTTTAATCATTTATGAAATGGATTCATTTGAGTCTTAAATATTCATAGGAACTTCATACCAACTTCATGTGATTCACCCCATTTTATCATTAAAATGATTCATGGGAACGTCTTTAGAAGGATTCATAAGAGAAAGGAGCCGGGAAGTTATGATTCAAATTGGACTTACGGGTTGGGGCGATCATGATGACTTGTATCCAACCGGCACCAAAGCTAACCAAAAACTAAGCATCTATGGAAGCCATTTTCCGGTAGTAGAGATGGATAGTTCTTTCTATGCGGTGCAGCCCACAGATCGTATGGCACGCTGGGCGGCGGAAACCCCTGACTCTTTTTCATTTCTCGTCAAAGCCTATCAAGGCATGACTGGACATACCCGCGGCAAGCAGCCTTACTTCAAAACAATAGATGCCATGTACGAAGCACTGCATGCATCTATACAACCTCTTCGAGAAGCGGGCAAGCTCAAAGCCGTGCTGTTTCAGTACCCACCCTGGTTCGACTGTACACGTGAGAATGTCGCTGTACTGCGAGACACGAAAAAAAGGATGGGAGAGGTCCCATCCGTACTTGAATTCAGACATCAAAGCTGGTTCACACCTGATTTTCGGAAACAAACGCTGGCTTTCATGCGTGAAGAAGGCTGGATACACAGCGTATGCGACGAGCCGCAGGCGGGACCGGGGTCGGTTCCCATTGTGCCGTTGGCTACAGACGGCAATCTGACAGTTGTACGTCTCCACGGACGGAACATATCGGGCTGGAATCAAAGCTCCGCGCCTAATTGGCGGGAGGTTCGTTATCTGTATCGGTACAATGAACAAGAATTGACCGAATGGAGAGACAGATTGCTGGAGCTGGAACAGCAAAGCCGTGAGGTGTGTGTTATTTTCAATAACAATTCAGGTGGAGACGCCGCTGCTAACGCCAAGCAGCTCATGACCATGCTTGGCATGGACCCTAAACCTTTTCCCCTTCGCAAGCCACCCGAAGAGGATAACGGACCGGAACAGCTTGAACTATTTTGAGGAACGGGCTGAGGGTGGGGAGTTGGAAATAGCCTCCTTGAGCTTGCGTGCATTATCCAGTAAATGCGGGTCGTCGGGCAAATAGCGTAAAGCGGTTTGGTTATGCTCATACGAAGCGTCCAGCTGACCTACATGGGCATAGCAATGGCTAAGCCGCACATGAGGTAACCAGGAATAGCATGGTAGTGAAACAGGTCGCATACCCGGAAGGTGATGCTGTTGCTCTAATGCCTTTTCATACCAGTATGCGGCGGTGGTCCATTCGTTTCGTGTGAAAAACCAGTCACCGATCATGCAGCACAAGTCTGATTGCGGTACACCGTATCGAAAGGAGCGTAACAGATTATCCAGCTGTTGCTCCGGCTTCCCGAGGTGAAGATAGCATTCCGCCGACCGCGCACAAGCGGTAATCCGATCCTCACGGTAGCCGCTTGGCTCCTCCAACAGATGGTTGAACGCCTCTGCCGCCTCGGCATATTCTTTACGGTCAAAACATTCATTGGCGTGCAAATACAGCAGACGCCCCTCCAGCTTGCCGCTTTCGCTGATCCACCGGGCGAGAATACGTTGGTTACGGAGCGTGTGGTCTTGCATTCGACGGTGAGTTACTGCCACATCCGAATGCACGATTTGCCCCTGAGGTATCACTAGATCCTCATGCAGACGCCCTTCCCAGCGGTATTGTCGCTCACGCTTCACGAGACGGATACGGCGTGAGGTGAACAACAGTTCACCCTGCTCCCCCTCTGCCAGATGAAGTGGCATTACCACTGCGTCGATATCCATAGACAAACGCTGCTTCAAGGCACGCAGGCGCTCACGGTCCGGCTCCAGCAGCACATCGTCCGCATCCAGCCACATGATGTAGGAACACGTCGCCTTGTCAAACGATTCATTACGGGCGGCTGCAAAATCATCCCTCCATACAAACGTGTATAGCCGATCCGTATAGCGGGCTGCAATCGTCTTCGTCTGATCCGTCGATCCCGTGTCCACAATGATGATTTCATCCATCAGGTCTGCGACCGAATCCAGACAGCGGGCCAGTGTCTGCCCTCATTTTTTACGATCATACACAAGCTGATAGTCATTGGATGCTCAATCATGACTTCACGTCATCCCCTTTACCTTTGGCTGATTCTGCCGTCGCTTTTCCGGTAGACTCTCCATCAGTATATGCACCTCTCCTTTCAGCCTGCGTCTTGTCTAGCTGTTCGACACGTGAATACCTTTGCAACGGCAAAAGTTGTTCCTCCATATGCCGGATTCGCTGTACCGCCTTATCGAGTGCGGCCTTTCGCTGATTCATTTTGCGAACATGCTGCTGCTCCACCAATCGAAATTGCTCCTCGTCCAGTTTCATCCACTCATTCAGATGCTCTACCCCTGGTTTGGCCTCACGCAGTTCTTTCGACTTCTTGCGGCCGGCAAAGCACAAATATTTGTGATGCACCTCCAGCGCTTGTTCATCAAAATAAGGATACAACACACGGGAGAGGCTCCCAGCATAGTAAGTCCGCTTGTGATCATGAAACGGATGGTATCCATAAGGTACAGACAAGACGAGCGTTCCCTTTTTATTCAACAAGCGATAAGCATGAGCCAGCAGGGTGTCGGGATGCGCAAAATGTTCCAAAATCTCCCCTAAAATAATGGTGTCAAATCCACCGGGAGGACGCTCAAATTGTGAAATGTCCTTTAACTGAAAGTGGACTCTTCCCCGGACGGGTGCGGATTCCTGGCGAAGTTCTTTTTTCGCATAAGAAATGCTGCCCTCTTCCAAATCAATGGCCGTTACCTTAAATCCTTCCCGCCCAAGCAAAATGGACGTTATGCCCTGACTGCACCCAACATCCAGCACAGTATGGCCCTGTACATGGCGGCAAATCCAGTGAATTCTATTGCGGGTGGCTTCATGGGACTCTTCCGAATTGATTTGCCCGTAATAACGTTCATTTACCTGATCACGGTTAGCCAACAGCGGCGCCCCCCCCATCACCGGGATGCCCCAAGATGACGACATGTCCACCTGTACAATGTGCAGTCGCATTACGTGTATCAAAGACCAGCGGGGCATGGTCGACCAGCTGTTGGTAATCCACCACAGAATGGTCTGTCGTGATGACTACGATATCTGCACTTTCCCATAACTGGGCATTTGCTGTTCGAGAGGAGATTGCTTCACCGTTCAGCTTAAAGCTCGATACATACGGGTCGGTGAAGCTCACCGAAGCTCCCAGTTTTATTAGATGTTCAAACAGGACAAGAGCTGGGGATTCCCGAACATCATCAATGTCCTTTTTGTAGGCCACACCTGCCAGAATAATTTTGGCTTTGTTTATGGCTTTACCTTTCTGAGCGAGCATGGCTTCAATTCGCTCCGCGATATACAGCGGCATACGCCGGTTCATGCGATCTGCCAAGTCCACGAATTCCAGTGGAAAACCATGCTGCTCGGATTTCCATGACAAGTATAGCGGATCAACCGGGATACAGTGCCCCCCGATCCCAGGTCCCGGATAAAAAGGCATATAACCGAATGGCTTGGTTGCCGCCGCATCCAGTACCTCCCATATATTGATGCCAATTTTCTCACAGGCGGCTGTCAGCTCATTAACCATTCCAATGTTGACGCTGCGGAATGTATTCTCGAACAGCTTGGCGGCTTCCGCCACGGTTGTCGAGCTGACTGGTACAATCTGGTCCAAAAAGGACCCATAAAAACCTACTCCCGCTGCCAGACAATCCGGTGTGCAACCGCCGATCACCTTGGGTGTGTTGCGAATGTTAAAATGAACGCTGCCCGGATCAACACGCTCCGGTGAAAAGCACACATAAAAATCCTTACCTACTGTCCAGCCCCTGCGCTGCTCTATCACCGGCCGAATCAGTTCCTCGGTCGTTCCGGGATAGGTGGTGCTTTCCAGAATCAACAGTGTTTGTCTACGCAAATGAGGTATGGCCTGATCAATAGCCGTTTCAATATAGGACGTATCCGGCTGGTGTCCGTCCGTCAGTGGCGTAGGCACGCAGATCACAACGACATCCGCATGCTCCAGCACCTTGATATCCGTAACCGGATGCAATTGCTGCCCGATCAGACCTTCCAACGCATCATCGCCAATGTCTATGATGTACGACTTTCCTTGAAGGAGCTTGGCTACTTTGACGGGATCGGAATCCACACCATATACATGATAACCAGCCTTTGCCATTTCCACTGCCATGGGCAGCCCTACATAACCGAGGCCGATGACCGCAACCTTTACAGTTCCTTTAGTTATTTTTTCCATAAGCTGCAAAATACCCACCTCTTTCATCGTTACTCCATGCCTCTCAATAGCTCAGCAATTCCAGCGCGGTTCATCAACTCATCGTCCGAGCGATATTGATCGAAGCTCACTCGTTCCAATCCACCATATTGGCTCAGTAAGCGTTCGTCTGCTTGCTGGGGAAGAATAACAAAATAACGATCATCATAGCGATACGTGTGCGGCACCTCATAGGGCGAAATCAGCACCTCATGCAGCTTTTCTCCACCACGTATACCAATCTCCTTCACTTTCAACGCAGGCTGTCCCGCCTGTTCTTTCATCACTTCTGCCAGATCTGCAATATTGCAGCCCTTCATTTTCATCACAAGTGTCTCTCCCCCAATCGCCGTGACAGAAGCCTTCAGCAGCAAGCCAATCGCCTCTCCTAGCGTGAGGAAAAAGCGTGTCATATCTGGACTCGTCAGCGTTAAATCCTGCCCTTCCGCGATCTGGCGCTTGAACAGGGGCACGACACTTCCACTTGTTCCGAGCACGTTGCCGCCACGAATACACACAAAGCGAGTACGCTCACTTAAAGTGTTGGCGCGGATCATCAGTCTTTCACCTATCGCCTTCGTCATGCCATATACATTCACCGGGTCTACCGCCTTGTCTGTAGAGACATCAATTACCTTGGCGACTCCCTGTTCAATACTGGCCCGGATCACATTTTCCGTACCGTGTACGTTCGTCTTAAAAGCCTCTTCCGGCTGTCTCTCACACACGGGGACATGCTTTAATGCCGCCAAATGGAATACATAGTCCACTCCGCGACATGCCTCCTGCAATGCCTGAAGATCTCGAATATCTCCAATAATGAAATTCAGGCGCGGATCAGATTGAAATTGCCGCTGCATGGCAATCTGTGCAAATTCACCGCGTGAGAAAATACGAATTTCTGCCGGTCCCTCCTTCAGCAATTCAGCCGTTAGGCGTTGCCCCCAAGATCCTGTTCCTCCGGTCACCAGCAGTTTTTTTCCTTTGAACAATATAATCTCCTCCTGACCGTTATGAATTGGCAATGCCTGTTCCCAGAAATTCAGCCAGCACAGCATTCATTTCATTCTCTGACAGCCGATCCTTCTCTGGCACTTTTTTCACCGAAGTATTGGCGGCATGAATGACGTTCACATAGTTGCGAAGCGGAATGACCTCATGCGGCAGCTCCGTTACATATCCGTGCGTACCCTTCCCAGGAATGACGACACGGTAATCATTTAGAAAATCCTCCACTTGATAGCGAAACACATAAAAAGAAGGCGAACGGTGAAACACCGGTGCCATCTGTCCCTCAACCGCATCCCACAGGTAACCCATCTGGTTCACCAACGCAACCGTCTCCGATTGAAACTTGTAATCATGCAACTGTTGTACAAATGACTGGTGATACAAATCGTCAGAATCTATTCGAGCAATGAGCAGTTCGTCCGCATCTTCGATATACGCATTGATACGACGTTTACTTTCAATGCTCGTACCAAAACGAATGCGGTCGGGAATGGGCTCATGCTTGGCCAGCTCCTCTTCCACAATGTCACTGCATCCGCCCGCCAGCTTGACGACAGATAAGAAATCCGTATTTGTCTGACTGAGTAAACTACGCAGCGTAAAGGTTCTGAATATATCCAGTCGCTCACTGATCCACTCACGTGTCAGGCGGTTGGGGTTCATCCCATAGTTATTAAAATTAATTTCAATTACAATCTTGCGATTCATTGATCTTCCTCCCTTTCAACCGTCTTCTCTCAAGTTATGAAGACGCTTTTGAAACGGCACGTACAGATGCAACGAATCTTGTAAAAATAGGTAGAATCCAAAAAGAATAGCCGTTCATACAAAAACCTTTTCGCTTTCGACATATGATAGAATACAAAGTTTTTTACTCCATCTGAAAAGTTGAACAAGCAGGAACGACAGGGAGGTAACATGATATGACGAATCCAAAGTATCTGGAGATTGACGAGGTACTGAAACGTTTGAAGCTGGCACTTGATCAGCACCAGTCCTTTTCGCTCATTCGTATTGGGGATGGTGAAAATTTGGTGTTGGCGCAGGACACCGTCTGGCCGATGGAAAAGGTATTGCAGGAACGTTGGGCGGTCAAAGCCAATCTCGGTCAAAAGGGACTGTTTCTACCGAATACGGAACTACGGGACGCGGTGGCTGAGGCAGTGAGCAAAGCCAGCATTGCTGGCATTTTGCCATATGATGACGAATCTATTAAAGCACCATCCTATATGAAGCGGGAGCTGACCGATCAGGTTTTTGCTCACTATGCTCTTTCCCCCGCGCTGACTTGCCATGCCTGCCTGAATCGGTATTTGGCTGAGACACCTGCTTTCTGGGACATGCTGAAAAATCGACGCATTCTGCTAGTCACCCGAGCGGCTGCTGAAGTAAAGCCTGTTCTTGAGGCCGATCCGTACAAGTTGCATATCGCGCACACGCTGGCATTTCATCAATATGAACAAATGCCTGAAACACTCCAATGGATCGCAGCACATAAAGATGACTTTGATATTGCGCTGTTCTCTTGTGGTGTCAATGCAGTCGTGTTAGCACAAAAAACAGCAGAGTTAACTGGCAAAATAGGTATAGACTTCGGCAAGGCGATTAATATCGTCATGTTTGGCAAAGCTAATTAATAGATAAAATAATATTTGTGAAAAAATCCACTTAGCAAGTAATCTTTGCTCCGTATATCAAAGAAGCACCAGCAAAATTCAATGGGCTGGTGCTTCTTTGATATCATATGTTGTTCTAAAGTCCGTGATCGAAAAGAATAATCCATATAAAGCCTTGGACCCTTGCTTGTTTAGAAATAGAATTTGAGATTCCCTGTCACTTCTTTTACAATATTACAGAAACTAGCATTCATTTATATACCATGAGGAGGGTGTTTAAATGTCACATAACAAGAGATTGAAGACATACCCACTTACAAAAGCAAAGCATGTAAAGGTTCATGGTCGAACTACGCAAACACGTTCACCTCTTACTCTGTTTTGGACAGGCAGTGGCATTGAATTGAACATCAAAGGCTCAGAGCTGTGGATTGAAATTGAGGCCGATTACCAGGTGTATGAACCCTGGATCAGTATTGTCATCAATGATGTTCCGATGAGTCGCCTGATGGTGACCGCGGGACGACATTGGATCTGTGTTTTGAGAGGGTTGAACCCTGATACGGTCAAAAATGTCCGTGTGGTCAAGGATGTCCAGCCTATGAGTTCGGACTCGCGCTGCTTGTTGCAAATCCATGCCCTGAAGGTTGACGGGGAATTGCTGCCAGTCACTGATAAGTCCCTCAAGGTGGAATTTATCGGTGACAGCATTACCTCGGGAGAAGGAACGATTGGAGCGAAGGAGGAGACAGACTGGGTTCCCATGCTGTTCACAGCACTACGCAATTATACAGCCATAACAGCCGAAGCACTGAATGCGGACTACCGAGTGTTATCACAAAGCGGATGGGGTGTCCTAACAAGCTGGGATAATAATCCGCATGCAAACATACCCGCATATTATGAGCAGGTATGTGGTGTGCTAACCGGTGAGAGAAATGAAGCATTAGGGGCATTTTCAGATCATGATTTTACCTCATGGCAGCCGGACGTGGTCGTAGTGAATTTGGGGACTAATGACGGAGGAGCCTTTTATTCTCCTGCATGGACGGACCCAGCAAACGGGAAAGTGTACAAGCAACGCTTGAACGAGGACGGTACATTCAATGAAGAGGATTTACAAGATTTTGAAAGCGCTATCGAATGTTTTCTTGTCAATCTTCGGACCTGCAATCCTGCTGCCCATATTGTGTGGGCCTATGGGATGCTGGGTACTCCGATGATGCCCTCAATCTACCGAGCGGTAGACGCATACAAGAAAAGAACGATGGATCGGAATGTGTCCGTATTCCAACTGCCTAACACGACGGAAGAAACGATAGGATCTCGCAGCCATCCCGGGCTCTCCGCCCATGCCAAAGCAGCAGATGAGTTGACAGTGTATTTGCGAGAGATCTTAAAAAATTAGAATTCGAGAAGCACAATCAACTCTGTAGAACACGCTCATAAAGGAAATTACGACAACTAGGTCATTTGTGCTCTAGGTGTTGTTGAGAATTATAGCCACGAGCCTGCAGCAGATGTCTGTCTATGCTCGTGGCTAGTTAAGCTTGGGCGCAGCGGCCTATCCTAGGAGAACCACGAACAGGCAGCGAGCATTTCCTAAAGAAATATTCACCTGATATATTTACAAAAACGGAGTCGAAGCAATACCCGTGAATACCTCTGGACCATTACGAACAGTGGTCGATACACCAGAAATATAAGAAGAATATACGGTTTGTATTGCCCAGGGAGCGGACAGATCCTGTGCATTAAAAGCTTGCGTTTCATTAGATCCAGTCACGCCCAGTACTCCCTCGGCGCGGTAGACTACCTCGCTCGGATCATAGTCGGCTCCACGCACGATTTCAACCGCATACGTATCGCCAAGCTCACCGATCAGACCAATGGAACCACTAAAAGTTACAATCGGACCCGGCACAAGAAAGGTTCGCAGGGTGATCAAACCGAACCGCTCCGGTATAGGACCCAGCTGTATATCGGGACCCTCACCTGTTTTTGATGAATTGGTGGAGCTTCTCATATCCAGAAAAAAACCCATACCCTATCCCTCCAAATTGCAAGATACTCCATGCTATGCAAGAAATTCTTTAGCGTATTGGACAAATTAGTAATAAATCTATCAATTCAGCTCAAAATAACCGATAGTAATTACATATGGTATAAATATCAGAAATGAATATGTAGATAGAAAGCAGGGGTTTAATGAAACAACTGAAACGACTGAAAACATTAACACTACGCAAGAAATTGACAGCAGCATTTCTACTGGTCATGCTTGTTCCTAGTATTATTGTGGGCTCTTTCTCCTATCAGGCAGCGTACAACCAGACAGATCGCCAATTACTGGACAGTGCAACGTCTAGCGTTACCGCATCTGATCGTGCGGTTACTCAAACGATTCAGGCCAAAATTGCTGATCTCGAATATTACTCTACAACGATGACGGTTAGTGATAACAGTGCTGAAGCAGATGATGCCATTCTGAAAAAATTACAAGTATATTTAAAAATGCATGCAGAAGCTGTTGATATGTTTGTCGGAACTCCCGAAGGTAAACTCATTATTGGTAAAGCCGTAGGCTCCACAAACGATCCTCGTGAGCGTCCGTGGTACAAACAGGCCATGGAGAAACCCGGACAAACCGTAATCAGCCCGGTTGGACTCAATACGGCTAAGGTCCCCGTTGTGTATATTTCACGCACACTTCCCGACAACAGCGGCGTTCTTGGTCTTTCCCTGAACCTGAATAATTTAAAAGAAATCACAAAGTTAAAAATAGGACAAAATGGTTTTATTATGATATTGGATGGTACCAAACGTATCGTAACCCACCCGACAGAAGTCAGCGGAAGTACCAAAATGGGGGAAACGATACCCAAACTGTTTGCCTCCGAGGAAGGTAGCTTTAGTTACGATTTTAATGGCGTAGACAAACACCTGATTTTCAAAACTAATGCGCTGACGGGCTGGAAAATTGCCGGAACGATGGACAAAGCAGAAACCAGTGCCTCCGCCCAGCCGATTCTTATCACGACGATCATCGTGTTGGTGATTGCAGCCATCATCATTGGTGTACTCGCAATGTGGCTAATCAGCAGTATACTTAAGCCCATCCAAAGATTACGTAATTCTATGGATGCCATCAGCAAAGGTAATCTTTCGATTAACGTAGCTACGACCAGCACAGATGAAATTGGTGAATTATCAAGATATTTTCAACAAATGGTAGATAACCTGCGTAACATGATTAAAGAAATTCAAGCGATGACAGGCAATTTGTCGGCATCCTCGCAGGAGCTTGCAGCAGGTGCAGAACAAACGACCCGGGCTATCGAGCATGTGACCATAGCCATTCAAGATGTGGCCGCAGGCAGCGAACGCCAAGTGGGCAGCGCTAAAGCTAATCAGACACGGGTTAGCGACATGGCAACAGACATCACCGCGATGACTGAAACTATGGCTGAAATGACCACTTACTCCACACAGGCCATTCAGGCGTCGGATGCAGGCAGTGAGCATATCGGCAACAGCGTCGTCTCCATTGACGGCATTCGTACTACCGTGGAAGAACTGGATACGATTATCGGTGCTTTGAGTGACCGATCTGGACGAATCGGAACGATCGTCACTGTCATTACGGAAATTGCCAGCCAGACTAATCTGCTCGCATTGAATGCTTCCATTGAGGCAGCACGCGCAGGAGAGCATGGCAAAGGTTTTGCTGTCGTGGCGACAGAGGTCCGCAAGCTGGCTGAAAACTCAGCTCATTCCGCACAACAAATTCGTGAACAAATTCAAGGGATACAGAACGGTGTGTCTGAAGCTCTGGTTGCTATGGAATCAGCGAAGGAACGCGTAAATGATGGTATCAATTCCATTGACCTATCCGGTCGCTCCTTCTCTCGCATCCGTAGAGCAGTAGCCAAATCAGCGAAGCAGCTTGATAACGTCGCAGCTTCTACCGCTGGCGTCGCAGATGGAACGAGTACAGTCGTCAGCAGCATGGAGGAAATTACACGCATCGCTGAAGAAGCGGCATCCCATACAGAGACCGTGTCCGCAGCCGCAGAGGAGCAACTCGCCTCCATGGAAGAGATCGGTTCGTCTGCCGCAGATTTGACCCGTCTGGCAGAGCAGCTTCAAGATTTACTGACACAATTCCAATTGGATGAAACAAAATAACCGTTCCAACCGATAAATACAGAGAAAGAGTCTTCACAATGAAGGAGGGTTGGAACATGGATATCGCAGCATTATCAACAGGTATGAGTCAGGCCAGCTTAGCTCAAGCCGTAAGTGTGAAAGTATTAAGTATGGCTAAGGATCAGGCCGGTGAACAAGGACAGGCTTTAGTGCAGATGATGGAAAAAAGCGTACAGCCTCATCTCGGGGGTCAACTGGACATTCGCGCATAAGTGCATCCATATGCTTGGTTAGGGGCGATTCTGCTCAGGTCTGAACAGACCCGGGTAGAATCGTTTTTTTATCTCCCTATTTTTCGTTCAGCACAAAACGTAGTAAACTAGACATATCGTCCACAACCTCGGTTCGGAGGATAGCGCAACATTCACACGATTTACATTGAAAAAGGAGGATACATAGTTTATGAGTTATTCCGAATATTTTGAAAAAGCCAGAGAGCAACAACTAGGCGAGTTACAGGAGTGGTTGTCCATTCCGAGTATCTCAGCATTATCGGAGCACAAAAAGGACATTAACCAAGCAGCTGATTGGCTGGCTGCCAAACTGACTGCTGCCGGTCTGGAAAACGTTGAAATCATTCCAACCAAAGGGCACCCGCTGGTATATGCCGATCATTTGCACGCACCTGGTAAACCAACGATCCTCGTGTATGGACACTATGATGTACAACCCGTAGACCCGCTTCACCTGTGGGAAACGCCGCCGTTTGAGCCATCCATCCGTGATGGAAAATTGTATGCGCGCGGAGCGACAGATGATAAAGGACAGGTTTTCTTGCACATTAAGGCAGTTGAGGCCATTCTGAAGCAGGAAGGCACATTGCCGCTGAACATCAAATTCTGCATTGAAGGCGAGGAAGAAGTGTCCAGTCCGAACTTGCTTGAGTTTTTGCAAACTGGAGCTGAACGTCTGGCTGCCGATGCTGTACTGGTGTCCGACACTTCCTTGATCGAAAAAGGGAAGCCTGCCATTTGCACAGGTTTGCGTGGACTATGTTCACTGGAAGTCGCCATTCACACGGCGAACACAGATCTACATTCCGGCTCTTTCGGTGGCGGTGTGCCGAATGCCCTGCATGCTCTGGTGTCCTTGCTGGCAACCCTGCATGACGACAAAGGCGGCGTAAGCGTCGAAGGATTCTACGACGATGTCGCTCCATTATCGGCAGAGATGAGAGAAGAATTTGAGAAGCAAGGCTTCAATGAGAGCAAGCTGCAACAAGATCTTGCACTTGATTCCCTCTATGGCGAAGAAGGATTCAGCTTCGTTGAGCGTGTTGGGGCGCGTCCAACACTGGAGCTGAACGGTGTATACGGCGGCTTCCAAGGGGAAGGCACGAAAACGGTCATTCCGAAAGAAGCTCATGCTAAAATCACGTGCCGCTTGGTGGCTAACCAGAATCCGCAAGACATTCTGGACAAAATCGAGCGCCATTTACGCGCTCATGTTCAGGCAGGAGCTACTCTGGATATTCAACAGGGTGAAAAAGCAAACGCCTTTAACATCGACCCGTCCCACGCGTTTCTGCAAGCGGCAGCCGATGCTTTTGAGAAGGTATACGGTGTGCGTGCCCTCTTTACCAAGGATGGAGGCTCCATCCCAATCGTGGAAACCTTCTCCCGTGTGCTGACTGCCCCAGTCGTGCTGATGGGCTTCGGCTTGCCAGATGAGAACCTGCATGCGCCTAACGAGCATTTCAACTTAGACAATTTTGACAAGGGTCTGCTGACGATTGTAGAGTTTTTGAAATCGGTGTAAGCACATGACAACTTCTTATGACTAAGTTACAATAGAGAGGGCGAAAGCCCTTTCTATTTTTTTTGGAGGAGCGCTACATAATATGATTATTCAGTTTATTCGTTTACGGTAATGTGAGGTACAGTTCATGAAAACTCAACCATTTTCCGAAAGGGGTTGGGTCTATTTGGCTGTGCCTTTTTTCATTCACCAAATACGAATGAACGGGGTGCTTTTCTGTGTCCAAATGGAATAAACACGAGATGAAGGCTGGCCTGATTGGTAAGCATGAACATCTCTTTAGGTGTCCTCTATGCTCTCAACCGATGCGTATGGTGGAAGGTAAAAGCCTCCTATGTACGAGTCAGCATTGCTATGATCTTTCAAAATACGGGTATTTACATTTAGCCGCCCGGTCCTATAAGACCAAATATGATAAACAACTATTTTCCTCCAGAAGAATGATGTGCAATAGCGGATTTTTCGATCCCTTAAATGAAGCAATAAGCAGCACTATAATGAAATTTATGAAGCCGCTGTTTGATCAAAAATCACACCTTTACTTGCTCGATGCAGGTTGCGGGGAAGGCACTCATTTGAGCCACATTCAGGATAACCTGACTTGGAAGGGAATCACCGAGCTAACAAGCGTAGGTATGGATTTGTCTAAAGAAGGTATTGTGGCCGCAGCCAAAGAATATCCTCATCCCCTCTGGTGTGTTGCCGATCTGGCTCATTGTCCATTTTCAAATCAACAATTTGACGGTGTACTCAATATTTTATCCCCTTCTAATTATGCTGAATTTACAAGAATTCTTTCGGAGGACGGCTGCGTCCTGAAAGTTATTCCCGAACGATATTATCTTCGGGAATTGAGATGCTTGTATGAACAGAAAAAGAATAAGCCTGCTTATTCGAATGACAATATATTAAGCCGATTTAAAGATCATTTTAAACTTATATCCGCCGAACGGGTAACCTATCGTTTTATGTTAAATGCCGACCTCTTGAAACCTTTGCTCCATATGACTCCCTTATCGTGGGGAGCTACGGAAGCAGACTGGCAGCGAGTGCAGGAAATAAATTTACCGTATGTCACAGTAGATTTGCTCATCTTATGCGGTAAAAAATAGATACTAAAAAGCATTCACAGCATGGGATCATCCATACTTCGTGAATGCTTTTTTACGTTAGTTCCGTCGCTTAAGAAAAACGGGTGTAGCGCAACAGGTGAGCCAGCCGATTGAGCCGTTCTATCTCCCGATCCAACTCATGCAGCGGCTGTCCAGCCAAAGCAGCGTTTGCTCTCAGATCCCGTAGCGGGTTCATTTTTCGACCCATGAGTTTGAGAACCGTGGCCTTCCCCATGTTATTCACCACCACATATTGCGTTAGCGGGTCAAGCTCAATCCACAATACATGATGCTGTTGAAAAAACGATAATAGTTGCTCTTTTAACGCCTCCAGCTCTTCAATCTCACCTGTGATTTGCGGATGATGATGAAAAGCCACATAACCCATCACCCGCAGGTCACTTATGATTTGTTCCAAATGAAGCGTTTCGTTTATGTACACATTGTTTGTGCTCATGCGGTTTCTTGCACCATTCGTATGATCTTCCCGGATGACATTCACCACCTGACTATCGTTATATCAAGATTTATCTTTCCCCTTTTTCACTATAGCGCAATCGGCTTTGAAAAGTCAGGACGTACACAAACCTTGCGAACAAAAAAACAACCGGCTTATACGCCAGTTGTTTCCCGTTCCACAAAATACTTATTGGTCATATAATGGGCCTTGCCTCTGGAAGTATCCACCATTCCCTTTTTGTTGTCGAGAAAAACAATCTCCCGGCATTTGGTGCAGTACCACTTGGTCCGCTTAAAGGGAGATTCTGTTACATACGATGTACCACATTTGCAATCTACTTTAATTAAGGTTTCAGTTGATTTGTAAGCCTGGGACAACTCTTTTAGGCCAGTATCCGGCTGTTGAATCGGGATAATAACCTCCTGATAGCTTGAATACTGATTATGCACTTTAAAATCAGCCACCAGTTCCGCATGCAGTCCAAAGTACTCTTTGCCAATCTCGGTTACAAATTTCTTGCCGATTCTGTAACACTCAAGCCATTCCTGTATCTGTTGATTAGACAAAGGCACTGTGCCCTTGATACCACTATTTAATGTGTAAGTCATGATGTATAAAGTATCATCTTGTCTATGTCCGTACATGAGAAGCCTCCTTATAATACACTTGATAATGTACTACAAAGCGTAAAAAACATCAATTTTATTATTTGGCAAAAGACCTAATATCATTTTAGTAGGCACACAAGAGGTGTGAGTGTATAGTTAGAAAGCAACTGACAATCTGTCAGTTGCTTTGTCTTTCCACATAGTATTTGTTGGTCATGTACCATGCCTTTCCTTTATCTGTATCCACCATGCCCTTTTTACGATCCAGGAACACAATGTTATTACACTCCTTGCATGACCACTTGGTTCTTTTGTGCGGTGACTCTTCTATATAGGAAGCACCACATTTACATTCTACCTGAATTAATGTTTTATACTGACTGTACGCCTCTACCAGTGGGTCCAGTTCTACAGCTTTGCGTTCTATTACAGGCTGTATTATGGATATGTGTTCTCTCTGCTCCGAGTATTCATTATGTACCTTGAAATCTGCTACCAACTCAGGGTTTAAACCAAAATACTGTTTTCCCACAACCGTTACAAACTTGCTGCCAATTCGATATGCTTTGATCCATTCCTGCACCTGCTTACTGGTTAGGTCGACCGTTCCCTTTATACCGCTGTTCAGCGTATAAGTCATCAAGTGTTGGTTGGGTGTCATATGTCTTAACATTCACCTCCGATCAAGAATATACCACAGGTAGCTCTAGGCAAAAGCTACTTCCTACTACCTGAAGCAACGAGCTTTTTCTGCCTTGTGATTCTTCTTCAACACCTATATATAAAAGTATAACTCAAAACCTGATCCATCTTCCATCCTGTCGTCATGCTGAATACTGCTTTTGTAGGGATTTATATTCTTAGACTATCACCAGATGCATTTCTATCTTAGTATAACTTTGTGGTACAGTCTTATGTTTTGATTACTCCTGTTAGTTGCACTATGATCTCTAATGGTAGTTTCTTCCTTCTATATATAGTACATCATTTACACGCAAATTCCCACATATTTCAGCGGTTATTCTGTAAAACAAAAGCCTTCATCCTTTTTAAAAGGGTTACGGGACTGATCACATGGTAGAGGTTACTGCTTCCTTGCCGTCCCCCCGCTTATGTTATAATAAAATAAAGCAAAAAGAGCGAGGTGAAGTCGATGAAATGGGAAGAAATTGCCGAATCACATCCAAGGCGATTTGTGTTGGTTGAGGCTATAAAAGCCAGTTCCAATAATCGCGTGCGCAATCTTGAAGACATGGCGGTTATTCAGGATTACGATAACCCAAAAGATGCTTGGAGCGGGTATAAACATTTTCACAAACTGTATCCGTCACGCGAACTGTATGTGTTCCATACCAGTCGATCCGATGTCGAGGTTGTAGAAGAGTTTTTCTCAGGAGTACGGCAGCGTACATGAAGATTAACCTCCATAATGGTTTGCCAATTGTTTCCTTAACTTTGAGACATCACGACCAAACTGCTCTATTACCAAACGTATTGTTCGATACAGGGTGCGCTGCAACAGTGTTTGATACGGATTTACTTGCCCAAATCGGCATTCACATTGATTTCATTAACGGGAGAGCAAAGCGGATGTACGGGGTGGGCGGTACAAGTGAAATTTGCTACGAACAGGTAATTCCTCATCTAAAAATCGGTCATATTCAATTAGATACATTTCCAATTCAACTAAGCTCTATTCAAGACCCGTATGGATTTGATGGTATATTAGGCATTGATTTTATGCTAAAAACAAAATTAATTGTTGACTTTGATTTAATGAACATCCACTCCCCACTTTCACCTTTAAAATAATTCCAAGCAGGTGGATACATGTCTCTTCCTTTAAATCTGATTACCATCATGCTCAGCCCGTAGAAGTATTACTTATACCCTTGGTTTCTCCTGCGGGCTGAGCCTTTGCCCAAGGGAGCGTGATGGTAATGAAACCTAATCAAAAAAATCGTAATCGAGCTTATTTTAGGCACCACAGAAAACGTGTTATTCAGCGTAAAAAACGGCTTTCAGCACACCGGGTATGGGTCATCAAATTCGATGGTGTATTCTACAAAGGAAAAATCCATTGTTCCTGCTGGATGTGCAGTAATAAAACAAAACGACTGGGCTATCCCAAATCAGAGCTAGCAAGAATAGATAACTGCCAGGAACAGCTTCAGGATTATCGTTTCTAAACTAAAAAACGATCAAAACAAGCGAATGTCCATTGCTATGACACTCGCTTGTTTTACGTTTACAATAGATTTTCCAGCTTCTCTCCTCAATTTGAAATATAGAATAAACTTGCTAGGTTTGATCAGCTAACATACCACAAAACAAAAGCCTTCCCGACCACCCTTCACTGTCGAAGGATCATCGAGAAGACTTTGTACCCCGCAAGGAACGAGAGGTCAGATTTTTAATTCGCCAAGCCTGATTAATTCCACGACCGCCTGTGAACGACCTTTTACGTTCAGTTTCTGCATTACATTGGAAATATGGTTTCGGACCGTTTTTTCGCTAATGAATAGCTGTCCGGCGATGTCACGTGTTGTTTTGTCCTGCACGAGCAGTTCAAATACTTCACGTTCACGGTGAGTTAACAAAAACTTGTTTTTGTGGTCGTTACCCTTCGTCAATTTCACCCCTCCTTGCTCGGGTTTTGTGTGGTGTAACAAGGTTAAGGGATACAGTCAACACATTTTATGTCATGTGCTCAGGTATGGTTCAATATGCGGATAAAAATGGGCATAGGCACCTTACTAACTCCCTTCGATGGAGGGTTGGACTCTGCGTCTAATTTATGTATTGACAGGCATATGGGCCAGCCTTATGATAAGAAAAACCGCGACTGATAATCATTATCAAAATAAAAATTCGATATAGGTATCGCGCAACAGACTATGGTTCAAGGCCAGTTTGGCCAGAAAGGGTGTTCATTGATTATGAAACTACGTTATGCCGTACCGGCCGGAGTGCTGGTCTCTTCTATTCTGTTCGCAGGTTGCGGACAAACCGGAACTGCTACTCAGCAGCCTGCCGCGACGACCAAAGATGCAGGAGCAACAACACAGACAACGACTCCTGCCGCTTCTGCCCCCAATTTTGATCAAGCGGTAGCAGCTTACCGCACCTATGCCATCGAGCAATGCGATACGTTTGTGAAGAAGACAGAAGAATTCACGAACGCAGTCAAAGCTGGCGAGCTGGATAAAGCCAAGGCGCTGTATGCTCCTGCACGTATGTACTATGAACGGATTGAACCGATTGCAGAAGCGCTGGGTGATCTTGACCCGAATATTGATGCACGTGACGGTGATGTGGATGCAGCGGATTGGCGCGGCTTTCACCGGATTGAAAAAACATTATGGGAAGAAAACACAACCAAAGGAATGGACGAGTTTTCCGACCGACTGCTGAGTGATGCCAAGCTGCTGCGTGCCAAAGTAGAAACAGTTAATATTGACGCCAGCCTGATGGTAACGGGTGCAGTGGAGTTGCTGAATGAAGTATCCACCTCGAAGGTGACGGGTGAAGAGGAGCGATATTCTCATACGGATTTGTACGACTTTGCAGCCAATGTGGAGGGCGCACAAAAGATATATGACATTTTGAAAACAGATCTGAACCAAAAAGATGCGGCGTTGGAAAAACAAATTGGTGAGCGCTTTACGGCCTTACAGCAAGAGTTGGCTCCTTTTAAGGACGGAGAAGGCTATGTGTCGTATACAAAACTGAAACCGGAAGAAGTTAAAAAGTTGAGCCAAAACCTCGATGCCTTGGCAGAACCGTTGTCCCAAATGGGGAAATTGTTAGGAGTGTAATGATATGAAAGGCTTTAAGCGGCAAAAAGGGCAAGAAAAGCCGCAGTATGCGGAATCCCATAATGAACAGGCCGATCTGGTAAAAAAGGATGCGAAGCTAGTGGAAGATGAGCTGTCAGGAAAAAGCAAATCCGTATCACGCCGAGACCTATTGAAGCTGGCCGGGGTAGGTGGACTAGGCCTCCTGCTTGGCGGCGGGGGCGTGGGAGCCGTGCTGTCAGCCGGTCAACGTCTCGAAAGCATGATGACGGATGTGGATACCAAAGATGTAATCCCTTTTTACGGTAAGCATCAGGCAGGTATTGTGACTCCGGCGCAGGATTTCATCTGCTTCGCCGCTTTCGATCTAACAACCAGCGACAAGGAACAGGTGCGCAGCCTCTTCAAAGCCTGGACGGAAGCAAGCGCTACAATGACTTCTGGCGTGCTGCTTGGCAACGATAATGAAAATCTCAACCTCCCTCCTTCCGATACGGGCGAGGCGGCAGGATTGTCGCCATCCCGCACGACGATCACCTTTGGTGTGGGCCCATCCTTTTTTGATGGACGATACGGCCTGGCAGGGCTTAAACCTGCCGGGTTCCGTGAGCTGCCCCGTTTTCAAGGGGATGCCCTGGAGGAGCAATGGTGCGGTGGCGACATCGGAGTGCAGGTATGTGCCAATGACTTGCAGGTAGCTTTCCATGCCCTGCGTAATTTGGCACGTATCGCCAGAGGAACGGCGGTGCTTCGCTGGACGCAGGAAGGCTTCCAGCGAACAGCACAGGCTGATCCTGCGGGAAGCACACCACGCAATTTGCTGGGCTTCAAGGACGGTACAGGGAACCCCGACACCTCCAAGGCAGACGAGATGAATCGGCTGGTGTGGACACAGGCCAGTGACGGACCAGCATGGATGGGCGACGGCAGCTATATGGCTGTTCGCCGTGTACGCATGCGAGTAGAGGTGTGGGATCGCTCAACATTGGGCGACCAGGAGGATACTTTTGGACGTCATCGCAGCAGCGGGGCCCCACTCGGCAAGGTCAAGGAGTTCGACAAGCTTGATCTGGCGGCCAAAAATCCGGAAGGCAAGCCGGTTACACCTCCCACCTCTCATGTCGCTTTGGCTCATGGGGACGGGAGCATTAATATTTTACGGAGGTCTTATTCGTATTCAAGCGGATTGGACAAGCAAACAGGACAGCTGGATGCTGGGCTGCTGTTCATCAGCTACCAGCGTGATCTGTTCAAGCAGTTCGTTCATATTCAGGAGAAGCTTGCACGCAATGACAAGCTGAACGAATACATTGTACACAAAGGCAGTGCGGTGTTCGCCTGCTTCCCAGGTGTATCGCAAGGCGGCTACATCGGGGATACGTTATTTTAACAGCAGGCAAGGAAGGGGATTTATATGAATCGGCGCAATAAAAGCTTGGGATGGGTGTTTGTGCTGGTGGCAGCTCTGCTGCTGACCGTAGCTCCGTTCATTTCCGGGTCGGTCGCTTTTGCACAAACAGATGCCAAAGCTGTCACCAATGATCAGCTAATGCCTGTAGTGGGCGGAGCACTAGTGGAGGCGGGACAAGCCCAATGGACGGAAGCCTCCAAGGATCTGAAAGAATTCCGCACGCTGTGGGAGGCCGCCAAAACAAATGGCGGAGATTCAGCTCACATCGCGGCTGTAGATCAAGCACTCACCGATGCGGAACAAACACTCGCCAGTGGTGGCGGGGAACCAGCGAAAGCTGCCTTATCCGTGCTGGCGCGCTCGGTCAATGAGTACGTCACTGCTGCCGAAGGGGACAAACCAGCCCCGGCTGGAGCCAAAGCAGCGGAAAAACTGCTTCCCATGGCGAAGGGCAGTCTGGCCGCCATGCAAAAAGGCGATTGGGCTGCTGCCCGGGTGGATTACGATCGAATCGTCAAAGACTGGTATCAGGTAGAAACACCGATTCGTTTGGACAATTTCCCGGTATACAGTTCGCTCGAAACTAAAATCAGTCTCATCCGCATCTCCATGCAAGCTGAGCCCATTCGCCAAGAACAGGCTCTCAAGGAAATGCAGGAATTAACGACTCTGCTGTCTGATTATAGTCAGGGTAAATCTATGAACACAGGTCAAGGAACGAATGCAGGCAATACGATTGCCGGAACGGCGAATGGTTCGGTAGCTTCCCTAGGCGATGCAGTCACCTTGCTCGAATCCGCACGCCAAGATGCTGTAGCTAATCAATCAGAGCAAGCGGCTGACAAGGTAGTGCAGTTTATCGCTCTGTGGCCTTCTGTCGAAGGACATGTACAAATTGCCGATCCGACGTCTTACACTGCAATTGAAAATGAAATGACCGAGACTTCAGGATATCTGCTGTCTTCTCCACCGAATACGGACAAAGCCATTCAGACTCTTGATCAGATGCTGGACAGACTCCGTCCGTTGACGGAAGAACGTTCTTACACTGCGTGGGATGCTGCGCTGATTTTGCTGCGTGAGGGCCTGGAGGCCATCCTCGTGCTCGCAGCTCTGCTGGCGTATGCCAAAAAAAGCGGCGAAGCCGTGGCTGGACGGTGGATATGGGCAGGAGCCGGAACGGGGCTGGTGCTGAGCGGAATTCTGGCAGTACTGTTCACCACACTGGTGGCAGCTGCCGCATCAGGCAGCATGCGTGAGTTGCTGGAGGGTGTCACCGGGCTGGTGGCGGTCGTGCTGATGCTGACCGTTGGTAGCTGGCTGCATAGCAAATCTAATGCTGCCGCGTGGAACCGCTTTGTGGAAAACAGCGTGGGCAACGCGCTGGCACGGGGAAGTCTGTGGTCGCTATTTGCGGTTTCTGCGCTCGCAATTCTGCGTGAAGGAGCCGAGACAGCTATCTTTTATGTCGGTATGGCTCCAGCCATCGAAACCTCGCAATTGCTGCTCGGCATTAGCTCGGCGACGGTTGTTCTAGTCATTCTGGCGTTTGCGATCATTAAGTTCAGTGTACGATTGCCGATTCGTGCCTTTTTCCTGACTGCGACTGTACTGATTTACTATCTCGTATTCCGATTTCTGGGCGAAAGTATTCATTCGCTTCAGGTGGCTGGCAAGCTTCCGGGGCACACTGCCTCCTCGCTTCCGTCCATTAGCTGGCTGGGAATGTATCCAACTTGGGAAACCTTTGTCCCACAAATCGCTGTACTGATCTTTATGGTATGGCAGCTTGTGCGTCAAGAAATGCACAGCTCCAAGTAACAATGAAGTCGATACTACCCTACTCATCATGTAAAAAACGCCAAATCACAGGTCCGATTTGTATCGGTTCCCATGAGTTTGGCGTTTTTTTACATACTTACAACGCATCCTCAGGCAACGGAATCATGCGCTGATGATGCAGCAGGTCTGTGCGGTCACCGTGTTCACGAATGACATGCACCTCCCCACGAAAATCGAGCAGCTCCGCCGGGGTAGCATGTCCCAGAAATTGTAGTGGACTATAGCTTAATCCATAGGCACCTGCATTCGGAAAGGCAATATAATCGCCCTCGTGAATCGGAGGAAGCTGCGCTTTTTTCACAATACAATCCTCGGGTGTACAAAGCGGACCAACAATACTTACCGTTTCAAGCTCCAAGGATGCTTCCTCCGGAGGCCCCCCTATTCGGCTTGCGACCTCTTCTAATGATTGTTCGACAGTAACAGCCGTTTGAGCAGAAGCATCTCTCTGCCCCATCCGTAGGGTTGCTTCCACTTCTCGTTCTTTGGGTTCTTTCGATTCTCCCGCTTGCCTGCGCATAATTCGCACCGGGTAGTTGTCCCTAATACGGCGTCCTCGAAAAGTAGCTGCGGCGTAGTGATTCATGCCACCATCAGCCACGACAAACTTCTCTCCCTTGGATTCCTTTGTATACAATGCTCGGCAGACATACATGCCCGATTGAGCAACCAGATACCTGCCGCTTTCGATGATTAGCTTAACCCCGGGCATGCGGGTTCGGGTCTGCTCCGCGAGTGCGTTCAGTCCGTCAATGACGTGATCCATATTAAGTGGTTGCTCATGAGCAAAATAAGGTACACCAAACCCGCCGCCCAAATTGACCGTATGCATTGCCACACCATACTGAGCCTGTACCCGTTCTGCCAGCTGCAGCGTATTCGCAAATGAAGCTAAAATCTGATCCGATTTCAACATTTGCGTACCTGTATATACCTGAATACCTTGAAAATGGACGTGTGGGCAATCTTCCAGCACCTTAAAAAAGTGATCCAGCTGCCCTTCATCCACTCCAAAGGGGCGCGGAACACCACCCATTTTAATCGTTGCTCCAGACAGATCGTTATCGGGATTGATGCGAACCGCTGCCCTAACAAGCTGGCCCGCTTGGGCAGCAATGTCCTCCAACAGACGCAGCTCCCTCACCGATTCGACATGAATACAGCCGATTCCATAGGCTATCGCCTCGTTCAGCTCAGCTACTGTTTTTCCCGGTCCGGCGTACAGCACGTCTTCCGCAACATACCCGGCCTCCATAGCGACGAACATTTCTCCAGCAGAAGCAATCTCAACACCACAACCTAACGAACGCAGCAATCCAGCCAAGGCTACGTTACCATTAGCCTTGAGTGCATAATGTACACGCACGGCCGGGTGCAATCGGGATAGCAACGAGCTGACGTGGGCATGTAGCGCGTCTCCGTCATAATAGTAAAATGGCGTCGGATGCTCGCCGAAACGCTCCAGTAAGGCTTCGTCCTTTTTATCCATCACCTGAGTTCTCCTCCTCTCTATGCCTTGATACTCAGTATTTTGCATCATTCGCTTCCCTCCGCTCGAATACACAATCATACTCATACTGCATAAGTCGTCTCGCCCGAGCGTGCTGCTTCATGAATGGCTGCCAGCAGTCTGACGCGTTCAGCAGCCTCGCGAAATGGAATGGGCTCCGCTTCTCCCCGGATGATGCTACAAAAGGTATTCAACTGATTGACATAATAGTTCATAGGCTCGAAAACCGTTTTGGTATGCGAAGATGTCTGTGATAACCCAGGCAGTGCGTCCACATCTGTTATATTCGGCATGATATCCTTCTTTATTTCCGTCCTGAGTGTTATTTTATAAAAACCTAAATTTGCCCGAAAGCAGTCCTTCAAGGTGACTACTGCCGAATCAAAGGTCAGTACATGAGCACAGCGATAAGGGCGCTCAAATGAAAAGAGGGCAGATGCCTCCAATCCACTCGGATAACGGGCTTGCGCACGAAATGTCCAGTCACAGCCATGAGGACCATCGAAATCCGATTGACTGTGGAATTCCGCCTGCTCTAATCCAACGACGGCTTGAAGCAGCTGGAGCCAGTACACGCCCAGATCCCAAAAGCATCCCCCACCCTGCTCTGGACGAGATCTGTAATTGTCCGCATGTCCTTCTTTTGCCGGAATGCATAGACTCGTCTCTATGGAGCGTAAGCGACCATAACGCCCCGATTCTACGATCCTCCGTAGTTCATGCTGCCAAGGATGGTGCTGCACCATGACTCCCTCCAGCAGGTAAGCCCTACTCTGTTCGACTGTTGCTGCCAAGGGAGCCAGATCAGCCGTATTCAGGCATAACGGTTTTTCCACCAGCACATGCTTATGAGCCCGTAGTGCTTTGTCAATCCACTCGGCATGTAAGTCGTTGCTGAGCGCAATATATACAGCATCGATCTCCGGGTCCTTTAGCATATCCTCAGCATGCCGATAAACGACACTGACGCCAAAACGATCTGCCATTTCTCCTGCCTTGGCAACCGTGCGGTTCGCAAGCGCGGTCACGCGTGCCCCTGCAACATGTCGGATCGGTTCCAGCAACGCACGGGGAGCAATGGCAGAACAGCCAATGATCCCAAAGCGAATATCTCGCATCGCAGGCTCTTGCGCAGCCGCCGCAGCGTTCATAATCCCTGCTCCATTCCCGATGCTCTTGCCTGCATTTGTATGCTATTCACATACGACTCTATATAACGCGGCGTCCGACTGCGCAGCTCTACGATCCTCCGATGCATATCCTCTAGTATCTGAGCACTACCACTATAGGTTTCAATCCACGTCTCGTAGCGCATACCTAATCCCAAACGTTCCCACAGATCCGCATTATGCTTCTCATGCACACCAAATGGCTCCAGCATAATGAGTGGAGTGGCCGTAGCGAACGAGTCGGTTAGGCTGCCACCACCTGGCTTGCTGACAATGGCCTGGACACGACATGCTTGGTCCAGCATGCTATGGTAATCCGGTCCGACCTGATACACTGTCTTCTCGCCCTTTTTTACCTCTCCGAAAGGCGGAAATGTATGCTCCCCGGCTTCATTACGCTGCCATGTCCTCCACTGCGGGTCCATCTGAAAATAGCGTATACTGTCCCGCTGTTCATCCGGTTGATCCTGATCATACAACAGCAGATCCAGCTCCCAGCCCGCTTCTTCCAACCTTCCAACCTTGTCACGATATGTGCCCATCCCCCAACCGCCGCCATGTACGAATAAGCGGGATTGCCGTGCTTCAAACGGTACATACTCCACGGCCGGCACATCAATATAGTGGCTGACTCTATTCTTATCATTTTCAAAAAAGGTCATTTCTCCACAGCCCTCCGCAAAACGCGGGTTATGCTTGGCTAGATTTTTCCAGGAAGGAGAAGGTGTCGAATCCATGTACACGATGTCCACATGCACCGACTCCGGTTCTCTGCGCTTACGATACTCCTCCAGTACATACATCCAATGACCGGATAAGCATATAAAATACCGCCGATCCTCCTCCATCCATTGGTTCAGCAGCACTTCCATCGCAGCGAGATCCAGTGAATTACGCATATCCTGCGGAACCTTTTGTGACATTAAGGCCACCGCAAAATTGTCATGGTAAGCTTTGCGGCTTTTGTCGACCTTGAGACGAGCCGATTCTGGCAGCACATTTTCAAATACATGAATCGCCGTATCCACGCCCAGCCTGCGAAGACCCGCTTGCAACAACAAGCCAGGGGTATAAAAGCCCAATCCGAAACCGGAACACAAAATCGTTACCTTCATAAGCTTATCCGTACTCTTACGCATGCTCATACGCCTCCCGTTTAATTCAGCACTGTAAAATGATGCTCTGCCAAAAAACGCTCCAGCTTTGTAGTCAATCGCATTTTATCCTCATCGCTCGCAGCAACCAGCTCTAAATAAAGACGCCCCTTACCTCGTGCCCGTTCGCTTCCAGCAGTTTCTTTGTTACCATTCAAGTCCAGCTTAGCCATGCCGTTCCCTTCTGATCCGCCATCGCTGGCCCCAATCCCGCTCACACGAACCTGCTTGGCAGGCGATCTGCCTCCGCGCCCGGTTGCATTTCTGCTTGGCGTGCTTGTATGGCCTACAATCTTGTTCTCGCCATCTCGTCCACCTGTGTTCACATATAATGTATTGGCACCCAGAGGCATGACACCTTCTTCACGTTCACCTGTGAACAGCAATCCTTCACCTTTCAGCCCTTCCAGCAGTTCTTCATAGGATAGACTGCCATCATGGGACAGTGAATAATTCGTCAGCGTGCCACGCATATTTTTCCCGGCCAGAAAGGTATCGAGCTGATGCTTGATCAAACTCATCGACTTTCTAGCATTAATTTCGATAATAGGCTCCAGCTTCCCACCACGAAGTGTCATGGAATCAATGCATACATCGCCGTAATAACCATCCTGATACAATTGCCGTCCCACATCCTGCATTAAGCTAAAATAGCCCTCGCGCTCCAGCCGCTCTAAAAAAGCCCCGTCCGGCGACAAGGATTCCCGATAAGAGAATTGAGTATTAGCCAGCCATTGTACAGATAGGATATCGACACTTCCATCATCACCAATCGTAAATTGGCATGAAAAATCCCGCTCTTTCTCCTGAAAAGGCTCCAAAAGGAAAAGCACCTGTTTGCCTTTACGCTCCTGTCCACGCAAATACGATACGATCCGGTCCAGCATTTGTGTCGAGGTAATGTGCAGGTTCCCTTTGCCCGATACACCAAAATCATCCTTGATTAAAAAGCTTCCATCCCGCAGCAGCTTACGCCCCGCCTCAGCGACATCTGCAAACGAAGTCACGATATAGCCCGGGTTGCGCAGACCGAGACTGCGTTTCAGATCAGAGGAATACGTTTTGGCATTTACCTTGCGAATCGTTTCCAGCGGTGGCTGATGCAGTGTTATCCCCCAAGCACGTGCAGCCTCCTCCACATGCGGTAAACCCGCAAACGGGCTAAGCACACAGCCTTCCAGTTGAGGAAACCCCTCTCCAGCATCGGCCTTACGACTGCCCAGCAGTTCAAATACTGAAGCGGCCGATACGTTGCCTGCACGCTCCATGCCGTCGGTCAAATCTCGTTCGTTGACAGCCGGATGAAAGCCCAACTGCGCGATATACTGACGATGTACAGGCGAAATAGCATAACGGGTCAATAACGCATCTCCTGGCTGGCAAAAGCTGAACAGCAGTTCATCCATGGCTGCTACAATCGCAGAAGAAGCCCGGTCAGGCAGGGCTGGCAGGGAAGCTAACTGGGCATCCCGCCAGTAAGCCTCCGCTTCGAACGTTCCCATATACAAATGACGCTGATTCGGTATCGCATTCATATGATTTGCTTCCTTTCCTGCTTCATTATTGGCCCGCTACACGGTAGCACTACTGGCTCGCGCTCGTATAATCACGTAGAGCAAACTGCCATATCAGGCGGATGATCGCCAGCAGCCAGAGAGGTGCGAGAAATGCCCATACCACCAACCCGGTATCCATTTTGCCGAGAATGAACATGGGCGGAAAATTACAAATGACAAACACTGGAAGCACGAACAAACCGATACGCTGAATCAGATTACTGTACACGGCCATCGGCACATAGTTTGTCTCGAAAATGCTGTTGGACAGCTCCGTAACGCCGTTCGTGCGGATAATCCAGAAGGCCAGCAGTTGGGGGAGCAAAAATACGGAGTATGCCGTAAGCACTCCGCATCCGAGCAGCACAGAGAACCCTCCTGCGGTTTCAAAATTAAATGGCAATCCGAGTCGATACCAGCCGATCCCTGTCATAATTCCGCCGCCAATTACATTCGGCACGGTATAGCCTAGTTCAAATTGACGCAGTGTCACCATAAATTGCAGTGATACGGGTTTGGTCATGAGCACATCCAGTGAGCCGGTACGAATTTTGTCAGGCAGGCTTGTAAAATTACTGTAGAACAATCCACTATAAAATCCGCTCATCATCGTAAACACGCCGATATATAACAATATGGCGTCAGGAGACCAGCCGTTAATGTCCGTCCCGGCGCGGTATGGAACCGATGCGTACAGCAGCTTGATAAGCAAATAAGCCGTTTCAACCAGAAAAGCAGTTATAAAATTAATGCGGTATTCCATCTGCGACATGACGGAAAACTGGACAAACTTCCAGTACAGTCTGATGTAGCGCCTAACGTTTCGGAAAACATTTTTCATGTTAACCCCCCACCGAGACAAAGCGTTTGACCCCGGCTTGCCACACCCAGCGTGATACGGCCGCCAGCACTACAATCCAGAGCCATTGCACGCCAATGCCTTTAGCGGCTTCCAGCAAAGTCAGCTTGCCCGTTAACGCATTCACCGGAAAAAATACGGTGTAGCTGAACGGCAGCAGACTGAACAGACGGGCCAAAACATCTCCAAAAATCGTCAGCGGAAACACGGTACCGCTAGCTACGTAAATGACAAGCGACAGCGTATAAAATAGCCCCGCCGATTCCGTCACCCAAAAGGCTATGCCGCTCAGCGCATAATAGACCACAAAATTAAGCACAAGCGCTCCCGGCAACGCCAATATGTAAAGCAAGATGTACGATAGCCCGAAGCTGATTTGTCCTTCCAGGCTAAGACATAACAGCAAAATAGCAGCCGCCAGCAGCACGACCGCGGACTGTATGACTTTGCCTCCGATAAACCGGCAAAAACGGTAAGCGAAATAATGCACAGGCTGTACCATGAATTTTGCCAGTCCACCTTCCTTGATATCTGTAGCAATTTCGTATTCAAAGCCCGTAGCAATCAGTTTTCCAGTTACTCCCGCCATGACCACATACACCAGCATTTCTGGCAGAGAATAGCCCAACACTCTTGCTTGTCCCGAAGAACCGAATACAGCTAGCCAGAGAAAAATTTGCGTCATGATCGGCAGCATAAATCCCGCCATTTGGAGCCAATAATTAGCCCGATACTCCATTTCGTTTTGCATGCCAAGCTGGAGTACCTTCACATATTTGTTATTTCGCATCGGCCAGCCTGCCCCCATCGTACAAATTGGCTATCCCCTCTTCCAGCGGGACGTCCTCAATCGTAAAATCAACGACAGGCAGTGCGTCCAAAATCTTTTTGGACCAAGCCAAGGTATCTTCTACATCCAGCTCAAATACCGCCTCCAGCTCCGAGTTGGAGCGAAGTTTGCCGAGGCTCGCCAATGTTAGGTTGGATACGGGGATCTCCAGTCGAACCTTAAGTAATTTACGGGCACCGATGACCTCATTCACCTTGTGTAAGTCTCCGTCATAGACCAATCTGCCCCCGCTGATAATGATGGATCTACCGCACAAATCCTCAATATCCTTCATATAGTGGCTTGTCAGCAGGATGGTCGTCCGGTGCGTGCGGTTATAGGCTTTGAAAAACTCTCGAATCCGCCGCTGAGAAACAAGGTCCAGTCCGATAGTCGGCTCATCCAGCAAAATGACCCGTGGACGATGCAGCAGCGCGGCGATTAGTTCCATTTTCATACGCTCGCCGAGAGACAGCCGCCGAACCTGCACATGAAGCTGTTCCTCCACCCCAAGCAGGGTGACCAGTTCATCCAGCGCCTCTTTGTAACGGTTTTCATCAATTTCATAGATAAGCTTGTTCAGCTCGAATGACTCGCTTGCAGGCAAATCCCACCAGAGCTGGTTTTTCTGTCCCATTACAATGGAAAACTGACGTTTAAACTCTTTTTGTCGTTTCCACGGGGTAAAGCCGAGTACTGATGCCTCCCCGTCCGTGGGATGGAGAATGCCAGACAGCATTTTGAGCGTCGTTGTTTTGCCCGCTCCATTTGGACCGAGAAATCCGACAATTTCGCCTTCCTCAATGCTAAAGCTGACATTTTGTACAGCCTCTTTGGTCAGCTGCTCACGCTTGAACAAGTTTTGTAACGATTTGCGCACGCCCGGCTCCTTTTTGTAGTACGTAAATGTTTTCGACAATTGGTTTAATGTAATGGACGGCAATCAATTCCCCTCCTCTTTCCTCTGTGCAGGACACCTGTGTCTGATAAGGCCGAGTGCTCTGAACTACTCGGCTGCTTGCTCTGCTAAAATCATCAGTTCCTCCAGCATATGCCGCTGTCTTTCAATTAAATGCAAAGCTCGTTCCGTAATCTCAGGCATCCGATGCTTGCGCAGTTGAAGCCCTGTTTTGTAAATATGCAGATTAAGCTTGTGCCAATCCGCGTACAGCCCCTGTGCCAATTCAATTACATGCTGTGTTTGTGGCCCCAGCGTGGCTTGATGCAGCAGGCAATAATCAGCTGTATAATCCGTCAAATGAAGGGCACTGCCCAATCGCAGATTGTAATAGATTTCATGACAGTACGTCCGAAAATCCTGATCCTCCATGTCTGTCAACAGACGGAAGTCACCGACAAATGCCCGGTACCCCTCATCTCCCCGCTTGACCTGCTTGCCTGTTACAGCTTTCCCCGTTTGACTTTCCGACTCATTAGACGTAGGTACGCCTCTCCAGATGGCTTCGTGTCCAGTCAAATACTGTCGAATATGATGAGCACACGCAGCATGCATCTCACTTGGCGAAAGCGGGGCAGGCTGCTCCACCAGCCATGCATACTCAATAATGCCCTGCATCAGATCGTCGAGCCGGGCTGAGCCCACATAAGTCATGGCATGTCCCGAGGAATCGAGCAGAAAGCTATCATTCACCTGTGCTGTCCGTTCTTGCAAGTCCAACCCGCACAACTCAATCACGTGGCCCCTTGGGTAATTTTTCACATATACATCGTGATAGGTTAAAGCGGTGCTCGACGTATGCAGCATGGTACCGTAGCCCGATGTGAGTACCCGCAACAGGTCGGTTTCATCGCTGACACCTGCGACCCACGGTTCCACCCGAATAACAGGTCCGCCACTGGCTGCCATTTCTTGAAGCTGCTCTGGATATTTCTCAGGTCCGAAGCGCTTCAAATCTCCACCATACTCTGCGCACATACTCCCACACAGCATGAATAGCTCGGATTCGGCCATGTTCACCCCGTACCTCCGCAATGAAGTACGCAGGGAAGAATATACACAATGTTTCCCTGGAAGAGCGTTTGCCACTTCTTCTGCACCATAGTCCACAATGGAATCATGACGAGTCTCCATATCGGATCCCTGCATCAACCTTGTCTTTTCGGCGCCCTTATGCATATTTGCCCAGCAGACGCTCAATGCCTTGCAGTGTAGATAGATGCTCCAGCACTAGATCGTCGTCCTCCATCGTAATATCAAGCTCATTTTCCAACTCTACAATTAATTCCACAGCGGATAAGGAATTCAGCCCCAAGGTTCGCAGATCCTGATCTGGAGTCAACTGTTCCAGCTCTCCCGGAGTCAGCTTCAAAATCTTTTCCAGCAAGGGTACTACATGGTATACATCTGTTTTCATTTTTGATTCCCTCCAATTTATGAGCATCCTAATCCAGCAATGATACCTTCCAATTTGTGCGCATACGCATCAGCTTCCTGCCAGCTGTCTGCCAAAATAAGTGTGAAAATTCGGTTCACATAGCCCCGCTTCACAGGGATACCAGACAATGTACCCGCCGTATACACAAACACCCCTTCTGGACGTTCGGGCGTATAGAGCAAGCCTTCCTCTGCGAGCAACCCGCACAAGCGGCTGTAGGTGAGAGGTGTAGCAGTAACGTTGCGGTAATAACGGGATAATGTTTTATGCTGTTCTCCCAGGACGGATGACAGGAATGAAATATAGGTAGATAACGTAAACCTACCGTTAATCTCAATGACTGGAACCAGCAAACCTTCTTCGTCAACAAAACCGTCAATAGAGGCCATTCCTGTGTACCCAATGGAATAGAGATACGTACCCAGCTGATAGGCGCAACGTCTCACTTCTTCCTCCAGCGCATCACCAATCTCAGCCGGCACTTGAGATCCGATATATACGGTGCCATCCACGTTTTGTCTTTTTAGCGAAAACATCGTCACACCACCGCCCTCGTCAATACAGAGCTGGTAGTTCAGATCCATCTGCTTATTGTGCCAGCGCTCCACCAACCAGCCGCCGGAAGATGGCGACGAGCCGCCAAAGCGCCTCATCACACTCAGCAGCGTGTCCAGCTTGGACAGCTCGTCCAGCATATACATGCCTTGTCCCGAGGCACCGTGCGGCTGCTTGATAATCAGCTTCACAGGTCCATCCGATAAGTCAGCCAGTCTGGCACACTCCCTGCGGATCGCCGATTCGTCTGCACATACAGCGCCTTCGCTGACAGCAAAACCAAGCTTTTGCGCGGTCAGGCGGCTGAATATTTTATCATTCACCTGAGCACTGACCGCGGATGGAGCGCCGATCAGCTCCAGCCCGCAAAGCTCCGCGATCGCTTCCTCCTGCGGTGTGACCGCATAGGGGACGAGCCACGCTTTGGCTCCGCCGCTGCTGTGGCCTGCATCTGCAACCGTACGCAGTCGTGCCAAAAGCGCCTCATCCGCCAGCACCAGCTCTGAGATCGGCGTTAGCGGATCAGAAGGCTCCGGCACCTCAATACGCGGCAGGCTAAAGCCCAACCGTTGAAGCATGTCCAGAAACGCCTCATCCGGCTGTTCCCGAAGTACAATGACATCCTGACTTCGACATAGCAGGAGATTCATTTCCTCCATCCGGTTTACGACTTGCTGTTCATCCCGGTCTACCATGCCCCCCTTGCGGGGGGATGGATGCCACACTTGCTCTGCGCCGATATTAAACAGCCAAATCAGGACTCCATGGTCTCGTTCATGCGCAAGCGCTTCCACAAGGTTAATCGTTTTAGTCGTCACGTCTTGTCATCATCCCTCTCTCTTCCATCCAGTAACAAACAACATCCATAGAAAACTAAATGTACTTCAGAGAGCCTGCCCCATGCAGATACAATACGCTGCATTTGGAGCACACCGGAGTCAATCCTTCATGATTAATCTTTTGACGAGTTTTCTCATACGCATCCGAGTTCCATATCTCCTTCAGACTGTGCTCACGCATGCTTCCAATCGTGAATTCACTGAAAAATTTGCAAGGCATGACCTTCCCGTCTGGTAAAATATCTGTTCTGGAGGTGAGCGCCAAACAATGATTGGAACAACGACTGACCATTTCCTCGCCATGGATAAATTTATCAATTTCCTCATAATCCAAACCGGGCTGATAGCGCACGCGAATGTTCCATACTCGCTCATTGATCCGCTGTAGTTCCTGCATCAGAGGATCGATGTTATCCGGGTTGATTTTATATTTGAAAGCATGCCAGCTACTAATATTTTTTTCTTCAAGTTGTCGGAGCCAGGAGAAATTACGTGTAAAATATTCATCCATTTTGAGGGAGGTTTCTTTGGAAATGTACCAGGGGAACGTCAGCAGCACCAGATCCAGCCTTTTGTCCTCCAGCATTTGCAGAAATTCGTACATCCGTCCGATCATGTTATCGTTAATGACCGCATGGACAGTTACCCGTCCCTTGTACAATCCCTGGTCGCGCAGTTCAATCAGCTTATCCATCTGCCGCATTGTTTTTTGAAAAGTGCCTTTACCGCGGATTAAATCGTGTTCTCTTTCAAAACCTTCAATCGCTATTAATAACTCCAGATTTTCGGACAAATCCAAAATCCGGTCCAAATATTTATCAATAAGTAACCCATTTGTACAAAAGGTCATTTCGCGCCGATCTTCCGCCAGCACGTCCAAAATTTCATCAAAACGTCGATGAAACATCGGTTCGCCGCCCCACATGTACAGTCTGGACTTGGCTTCCTTGGTTTCGCTCAAAATTTGCCGGAGCATGTCCGGAGCAAGATCCATGTTTTGTTCTTCTTTATCCATTTGGTGATGGTAGCCTTCCTCGTTCCATTCAAAGCAGTGTGTACATCTCAGGTTGCAGCGGTTAGTCAGCTTAATGCCGATCGTCTGGGGCATGTCCGTTTTGAAAGTAGGGTCCTGTGTGGCGTTACGGTAAGATACAGAAGCGTTTTTCAGGTTACGCTTGATGAGCTTGAACGCTTTCTCATCAATCAGCACATTGCTTTTGGGCTGCATGCTAACACCTCGTTTAATGGATTTTCAGGCACATGTACCTAGCTGTACGTCAGACCGTCTCCATTCCCTCCAGATGCGGCGCTTGTTCCGCATCGCTGATCCCCTGAATGTAGCTGCAAAACGCATCTACCGAGCTCAAATGCTCTAGCTCAAAGGAATCAAAATCAATCTCCACATCAAACGCATCCTCCACTTGCAGCATGAAATGAACCAACTGCAACGAATCCAGTCCCGCATCATGAATAATGTCCGAATGTCCATCCAGCTTAGCGACCAGTTCAGGATCTTCCTTAACCGCGCTGATCATTTCAATCACTTGGCTTTGCATAGCAAACTCCTCCTTGTGAATGAGATTCTGTTCGTTCCACCCAACGATGCCCTCTGCAAAGAAAGCTCCTAGAAAAATTCCTTCACTGGAACTTTATTCAATTATACTCCTCCAATGAAGAGACAAGTCAATAGGTTGTTTTGTAAGTAAAACTCGCAATATGTAAATTAATGTATGATAACTTCTACAATTTTCGCTGGCTATTTTTTCGCAAAATCTAATAAAAATTCTTCTCACATCTCTTGCATGTGCAGCAGAATTATTTTACAATACACGTGAAAATGTTTTTCTTTAAATCCTCCTTATATACGATACTTATTTTCACACAAACACTCTACAGCCAAAGGAGCACAGCTCATGTCCCCCATTCTTCATACATTAGCCCATAGACTGGAGCAGCTACCCGTACAGGAGCGCAAGCTAGCGGAATCCATCCTGCAATCCCCGGAAGATGTGTTGCATCTGGGTATTCGGGAGCTGTCAGAGCGTTGTGGTGTAAGTGCTGCGACCGTTACGCGGTTTTGCAAATCACTACATTTTAAAGGCTATCCCGATTTCAAAATGAAGCTGGCCGCCGAGTTGTCTCATTCCAACCGTAATGGTGAAGAATCCTATCAGGATATTGTCGCCGGAAATTCACTTTCCCGAATCGTGCAGGCTATTCAGGCGAACCATACCGCATCCATTGCAGACACGACCCGACTGCTGGATTTCGACAAGCTGGAGCAGGCCATTGCATGGCTGTCAGCCACGAGCCGCATTGATCTTTATGGCATGGCGACATCGTCGATTGTGGCCCAGGATTTTTACCAGAAGCTCATCCGTATTGGCAAGAACAGCACTGCCTTTGCAGATTCCCATATGCAGATCACCTCTGCCTCCTCGCTCGGAGCGGAAGATGTCGCCTTTGCCGTCTCTTATTCAGGGGAAACCCAGGAGACCATTGCGGCTCTACGCTGTGCAAAGGAACAGGGGGCCAAGACACTATCCCTAACCTCCTTCGGAAACAATACGCTGGCAGGCCTTGCGGATATTGCGCTATTTTCCTCTTCATTGGAGGAAGGAATGCGACGTGGGGATATGGCCTCTCGCATCGCCCAGCTTCATATTATAGATATTCTGTTTACAGGTATGGTGAGCGCGGATTTTGACAAATATATTCCAAGATTAGAAGGTTCATATCAACAAGTGAGCAAGCTCAAAAAACAACCAGGGGGTCACTAAGATGAACATACGCATTTTGAACAGCCGTGAAGACCTGAACGCTACTGCCGCCGCTGTGATCGCTAGCTTGCTGCTATCCAAACCACAGGCCATGCTTGGCCTGGCCACCGGTAGTACGCCGATTGGCATTTACCAACATCTTGCGGATATGTACCGCAAGGAACAGGTCAGTTTTGCACGCGCCTATTCCGTGAATCTTGATGAATATGTTGGTCTTCCCCCAGAACATCCGCAGAGCTATCGAAGCTTTATGAATGAGCACTTGTTCCAGCATATCGACATTCCCATATCCCATACACATGTTCCTGACGGGAATGCACTAGATCTGGCAGCAGAATGTGCAGCGCACGAGCAGGCTATTCTGGATCATGGCCCCGTGGATCTGCAGTTGCTTGGCATTGGTCATAATGGGCATATCGGCTTTAACGAACCCGGTCACAGCTTGGCTGGAGCCACACATGTTGTAGATTTGAAAGAAAGTACGCGCTCGGCGAATGCTCGATTTTTTGGCGAAATAGATGCTGTACCCAGGCAAGCAGTTACGATGGGAGTAGGCACGATTCTTAAGGCGAAGCAAATTATACTGGTAGCTTTTGGTGCGGATAAGGCCGACATTATAAAGCAGGCTTTAACTGGACCTGTCACGACTGAGTGTCCGGCTTCTTTGCTGCAATGTCACCCCAACGTACTTATTTTACTGGATCAGAAAGCGGGAGGTTGGTTCAATTGAAGTCAGATGAAATGAGTGGTAACGTACCCCAGCTACTGTATGGGCAAGTTGTCGTTGGAAATGACATCATTGAAAAAGGGGTTGTCGTCATTGAGGGGCAGTCCATTGTTTATGCTGGTTCCGAGGGAAATTTGCCCGCCGATTGGACATCGGTAGTCTTGGCAAATCAGGAAGAAAGTGCAGCGAGAGCGGTAAAAATTGTGCGTCTGGAAGGAGGCTATCTGCTACCAGGCTTTATTGATATTCATGTTCACGGCGGTAACGGTGAGGACTTTATGGACTCCAGTCCAAAGGTGCTGGATACGATCACCTCCTTTCACGGTTCACAAGGAACGACGGCCATGCTGGCTACCACCATGACCGCGCCCAAGGAACAGATTGACCGAGTATTGAGTGAAGTTCACGCTTATATGGCACTACCTATGCCCTATGCTCAGTTGGAGGGCGTACATCTAGAAGGGCCGTTCATCAGTCCGAACTGGCCAGGAGCGCAAAACCCGGAACATATCGTGCCACCGAATCTCTCATGGGTGGCAGAATGGGAGCAGCGCTATCCAGGCCTTGTTCGCCAGCTCACGCTTGCGCCCGAACGGGAAGGAGCGCTGGAACTGATTGCATGGCTTTGCAGCCATGGCATTACCTCGGCCCTCGGTCATACAGATGCTACGTATGAAGAGGTTGAACAGGCAGCGACGGCGGGGCTGAACCATGCGGTGCATGCGTTTAATGCTATGACTCCGCTGCATCATCGCAAGCCGGGAGCCGCCGGAGCCGTACTTGCTGATCCGCGCATTGAAGCAGAAATCATCGCGGACGGCATTCATGTGCATCCCGCCGCCATTTCCCTGCTCGCTAGGTTAAAGCAGGATCATAATCTCATTCTCATCACAGATGCCATGTCTGCTACTGGTCTGGAAGACGGGAAATATACGCTCGGCGATTTGCCGGTGATCGTGCAGGGCGGTGTAGCACGACTGGAGGATGGGGTCACTTTGGCAGGAAGCACACTAACGATGATTGAAGGCTTCCGCTATTTGGTTCAACATGTAGGTATGAGTATTCCCGCGGCATCACAAATGGCCAGCCTGAATCCGGCTCGATCCTTGCACATTGATGATCGTACAGGTTCGCTTGAAGCAGGTAAACAAGCAGATATCCTGTTACTGGATGGAGACTTGAAGCTGCAAGGCGTATGGATTAAAGGATTGCGCAAATAATTCAGTTATAGTTATCATTCCCCAAAACTAAAGAGCTATCCACCAGCGTATTCGCTGAGATGGATAGCTCTTTCTTTGGCATTGCACACACTTATAGGGTTTGAATTAGCGATGATTCATCGGCGCGGGCGTATGATTTTGTGGACGTGTGGGTGCTGTATTTTCCATTGGACGGTTTGTATCAGCCGCCGAGGTCGGGAATACACGTTCAATCACATCCACCATTTCATTGCTCAAGCCTCTAATCGGATGACCATTTTGCACACTGTGTGTAAAGTCAGTGGCTTGTTTGACAAAATCCGGGTTAGCGGATACATGTACCTGTTCAATCGAAGGTGCAAATTGCTTAACTTTATTCGCGATACGGCTCTTGACTGCATCACTTGGTTCATATGCAGTTCTTGCTCCCTCGATTGTGGTGTTTCCGTTATCTCCGCGATTGTTGTCCGTCAAGCCACGCAACATACCGTACGAGCCTGTACCCATCGTACCGAATAAACCGTCATCACGACGCGCTGGCGTTCCATTCCCGGTAACTCCATTTCCGGCAACTCCATTGTCTGTCATTCCAGGCGTCGTAGTATCTGTAGTACGGTTTCCTCTAGTGCCATTAACGCCATTCACACTCGGTACATTACCGTTACGTCCAATACTATTAGCACCTGGAGTACCGTCAATACTTGGAGCACCGACACCTGTTTCGTTGGCTTGGTCTTTCAAGGAAACGGCTACATAGGCATGTCGTTCACCGACCAGCACTGTCGCAGACTTTACATCCGGCATCTCAGATATACGTTTGGACAAACTGCGATCGACTTGCAGATTACGGACTGGATGTCCGGTTCGGTTGCCATTTTCATTCAATGACATCCCGTCCATACCATTGGACTTAACCCCATAACGATTCACACCATCCATACCATTACGGTTCACACCATCCATATGATGTGTGCTTTGCGCGTTATAGCGTGTACTGTTCGTACGAACGTTATGATCGGCATTTCCGCACCCGGTCAAAGCAGCCATACTGGCGAGTAAAGCAGCAGAAATCGTAAAACTGATGACCTTCTTAGTTCCTGGCATGAACTCATCCTCCATACATTATAAAATGTGTGACGAGATTATCATGCGCTATGAATCATAGGGATATCCTGACTAAAAAATGACTAAAAAAATAAAATTTTAATGTAAATATGAAATACAATTGATGATTTACCACAAGATGGCATGTATAATAAGCTTGAAAAATACTTTATTTTACAAAGGAGGATTTTCAATTTGAAAAAGATCACTGTTTTGATGCTCATTTTTATGTTATCCGTTACTCTTGTACCCGTCGGCGCTTTTGCAGGCTCCACTACCCCCCAACCCCCGAAAGATCCCGCCGGAAGTTGGGCAGAAGGCCCACCACCTAATCGCGTTGATCCTGCCAAACCTGCATTATTATTCGTACATGGTTTAAACAGTAGCGCTGAAGTCTGGACCAAAAATAATAACGACATGCTTCATCGCGCACGTGACGCCGGATACCAGACGGCCACCATTAATCTGTACGATACAAATGGTACATCCCAGGATATGTGGGACAATGGTAAGCTTTTAGCCGACAAAATCAAGGTCATCAGTAATCACTTTGGAAAAAAGCTCATTGTCATCGCCCACAGCAAAGGTGGAGTGGATACTCAAACCGCTCTCGTATATAACGGAGCTGCTCCTTATGTTCAACGTGTCATCACCCTCAGCAGTCCCCATCATGGCTCACAACTTGCAGATCTCGCCTACAGCAGCTGGGCCGGATGGCTGGCAGACATCGTCGGCTCACAAAATCCCGGTACCTCCACTTTACAAACATCTTATATGAAGTATTTCCGATCCAAGACCGATGCACTCAGCAACGCAACTACAATTCCATTCTTCACGTTTGCTGGTGATAACTGGTCTGACGGCACTGCTTCCTACATACTCGGCGGACTTTACCTCTCAACCTTTGGTAAAAATGATGGGGTGGTCACAGTCGACAACGCTAAGCTCCCCGGCGGACGTGTAGTTAAAATAGGATCTTGGGATCATGCCAAGGTTCGTACCGGTTCTTACGTCTTCTCCCTGATCCAACCCTACCTCCAAGCGAACACTCCAGCATTGAATCAGGAAACTGAAGCACTTTCAGCATCTTCCCTGACTGCTTCTGCTGTACAATCCACCTATAACGAGATCGATAATTCATACTTTATCCGAGGCGGCGATTATAATGGAAAAGCCTCAGAAACCCTCACTGTTGAAAATGGTGTCAAATCCATTGATCTGGACTGGATCAGCGATAAACGTGTGAGTAAGCTGGAACTAACCAAGCCTGACGGTACCAGTGAAATTATTAATCTGAAAGCAGGCTATGATGACGATATTTTTGCTGGTGCCTGGCATCATAACGCCGTCATTCAAAATCCAAAACCGGGCACCTATAAACTGAACGTCACAGTTCCTGATCAAGGAGCATATCTCCTGATTGCACGTTACCAGGCTGTTCAAGTTCCAGAGCTGAAATACAATCTGAATGCAGTGGGCCCGAAGCTAAACCTGAAACCACAGGATTCCCCGGACAATGTTACACAAGTTACCTACCAAGTTCAATATTATGGTGATCCGCAGCAAGGAGTCACTTCTGCCTCCAAAGGTTTGACGGTACAGCAAAAAACCGTTAACCCTACCGGACAAATAGAGCTATCCAAAGCGGACAAGCCCGGCATCTATTCTGTAACCTATGAAATTAGCGGCACCACAGAGGCAGGTTATCCGTACCGTCGCACAGCTGTTCAATCCATCTATATTGATGCTGACGGCAATAAGTATGTTGACTAAATAAATCTACAACCTAAAAAGCCTGCGAACCCCTACATATATGGGGCGTTTGCAGGCTTTTATTCATTACAAAACATCCTGATAGAGGTAATACTTCGTTCCATTCGTTGTGTTCAATCCGTTGTCTGATTCCTCAGCTTATGAAGCCAATAGTAGCGGTGTAAATCCATAATAAAATGGAAAAGAACAAATGCCAGCATGGAGTATACACTGATCAATACTGTGGCAACTAATTGTTGTGTAGCAAATCCGAGGGAAACATTAGCTATCAGATAACCAGCCCCAGTAAATGTGGTGATCGTCACTACAGGCGCTCTCTTGTTTTTTTCCTTAACTTTTGGTTTCTTCTTATGTTCTGAAGGATCTTTGAATTTCGCCAAATTATATTTTATAAAGGAATACAAGGCGACTCCATAAAGGGCAAAGGAACCTATAAAATACCATGAAGTATCCAGACCCAACATGCCATAAGCAAACTTTTGTGTCATGATCATGAAGCCTATAGAACAAATCAAACCAAATACACCACGGAATAAAATGTAATTCAACTGCAATTTGCGTGGCATGATGACCAGTACTAGAGCCCAAATGTTTATCATAACAATCGGTGGCAACAGTACATAAACGTAAACTGCAATGTATGGATTTCCCACTAAGGGGATAACCAGAAACAGATCTAACAGTAATAAAACAAGAATGATGACATTGGAACGAATACTGTTGACTGGGTACATCTTCATACTTTTCTCAAAAGAAGCCCTGTTATCACTCATAAACTTATAAGCCCTCCGTTAAATAAGTAAACCTACGGATAAGGATAGCCAAGGCTATATCCATTGTCCACTTTTCTATTGAACTGTTTTTAACTCTTGTCGCAGTTCTTCTATAAAATCAGTTACAATGCTTTGGACAGCATCTTCACGGGACATACGAATATACCGACTGGTCTTTTGAATGTCTTCCTCGAACAATTGAAGTATCCTATACATGGCCTCCTGATCTCCACTTCGTACTAATTTTAGCAATTGGACGAACTCAGCATCCGAAATAACTCTTTGAGCATTTTCTTTTTCCATTTATTCACCGCCTGTTGGGATAGCTTTAACTCTTTTGCAATCTGTGCTTCGGTTTTATCTAGTATGTAAAGGTCAAAGATGATCATTTTTCCGATCTCAGAAGATAGAGAGTTGATAAGCTGTAATGTGTACATATTAGAGTTTGAAGATTCTGTAAAGGATGGGGTACTGACGGCTTCGTTCTTTTCCATTACAAATTCATGATTGGTTTGTACCCGAGCACGATACTGGATTCTCCAGGCAATGCGGTACAGCTTCTTTCGATATTGTTCCACCAATGTTAGCTGAGACTGATCCATTGTAAATCACCCTTTCTCTTTGGATTTGACTTTTTCTAATCCTCATACTATAGGGTAATTTCCAAACCTATTTTACAACCAAAATCAGAACACTTGTTCTTATTTATTATACTATTTTTACAATCAGTTGTATATGGTTCTTTTAATTTACCTTCCTTTATATATGGCTAAAAAGGAGGGAATACATTGCAAATGGATGATGCTCTTTCTCTGGTTACCAACGTAGGCTTTCCGGCTGGACTTTGTTTTATTTTGTTGCGGCACATCCTGCACACGATGGAGGAAAAGCTGGACAAGCTGGATCTCTCACTTCATGAGCTGATTCAGGTTATCCAAGAATTAAACGACACTAACAATTCTTCTTCCAAAAGCAGCAAACCTGACGAGTAACGAACACAAAGAAGCTCCAGACGACGATCATCCGCCGTTGGAGCCTCTTTGTGCGTTAATTTAATTCTAATGATTATTTTCCAGTCTGAGCTTGGTCGTGTCCATTCTGTTCAGCACGGTTCACGTCAGATACTGACAGACCATAAGCCCAGTTACTTTGTGGCGGTACAATCCATACGGTATCTGGATCATCGTTAAGCGTCCAGCCCTGATAGACCAGCTGGGAATCATCCTTACCCAGCGATATGCTCAGCGTAAAGCGGTGAACAGGCTTGTTCAGCTCAGAGGCTTTGCGCAAGGCCTGACTGCTGGCCAGGTTTTTGATTTGCTGCGAGAGGGAAGTCGCCGTGTCACTGGCTATTGACTTTCCGTTCAGCGTCCAAGATGTGGAAGCACTGTCTCCGGTTCCGCTGTTACCGGAGGATTTGAGCATCCATGAAGCATTTTGGCCTTCCCACTCTATTCCGCTCAGCTTGGTATCGTCCCAATCGAACGGCGTTGTATCTATAAAATCATCAGCACCCAGCAACAACCCTGAAAGTGTATCTATAGGTACAGAAGCTATCTCTTTTTTGTCTGATAATACATAAACAGCCTCTCCGGAAGGCAACGTTTCACCGAAGGCAAAGGTACGAACGTCACCCTTCTTGGTCTTAATCTCAATCTGATCATTGGTAGAGCTGATCCCATATTTGGCTACGTCTTTAGGAGAAGATTCCACCACTTCACCCAACTTTACATTTTGAATCGCCGCTAGCCAATTGTCTATTGTATATTGGTTTAATGGGTAAGTCCGTGGCTTGCTCATACTCCATTGACCATCATGTTGTTCAAGTTCCACCGACTTGCCGTCCTTTCCAGTGATCGCGAAAGACGTAATATCCCCTTGCGTAAGCTGAACCAGCTGGCGAGCCGCCGGCGCTTGTTCACGAAAGAAGTTTTGGCTCTTTGCATAGATTATACCCGCTCCCAATACAACTAACAGTAGCACTGTGGGTATCCATTTTCTCATGCTCTTCTTCGCCTCCACCATAATAAGATTCCGATGACCGCGAACAGCAACGGCAATCCGATGACAGATATGGTCAATATCGTTTTCGCTTGTGCAGGAGTCAAGTACGCTACCTTATAATCCTGCTCCTGACGAGGACGAATGGTGAGTCCATCAGAGTGTTCCTGCACATAATTCAGACTGTTCAGCACAAAGTCTCGATTGCCTCCTGTGCTGATCTCAGTGTCGCTTAAGAGGGCCGACGTTCCGAGAATAACGGCTTTGGGCTTGCCGTCTTTCCCTTCTACCGCATAACCGAGATTCAGCGGCCCCTGCGGGTCCTTGTCATCCTTTTGCGTTTCGTTGTTCAGCAGTCCTTGGATATTCGTTTCACCATAGCTGGCTGCAGAAGATTTCATCAAAAGCGTCGTCTTCCAATCCTTCTGCTCTCCTGCCTGCAAAGCAATAGACAGTGAAAGAACCGGGTACAGATTGGAAGCCGCCAACTTATCGGTGATCGCATGACTGCCGAAGGTAGGAACCGTCCATAGAGGTCCAAGTGTATTCGTCTGTTCCTGATCCACCACGATGGCATGAGTGTCCTTCACTCCATAATCAGCTGCTAATGCATCAAGGTTTTTCCAATCGGCCCCCATGTTCGGGTGAAAGCCTAGTGCCATAAAAAGCTTTCCGCCTTCATTCAGATACGTACGAATACTCTTCAGTTCCGTTGCACTGATATCACGTTCTGGTCCGACAATAGCCAATACAGACGCATCTTTGGGCACGCTACCCGCCTGATTAAGCTGAACTTCCTCTGTTTTCACATTATCTTGTGACAGTGAGCTGCTTAATTCAGTCATTTGGGACAATGGGATTTCCTCATGTCCAGTTAGAAAGACCACTTTCCCTTGACGGGTAGATGATAATCCCAGCAGTCCACTAGTCAGCTTTTCTTCCCCGGTAAATTGGTATGCCCCTTCACCACTCCCCTGAGCTTGCGTAAATAGACTCCCAATATCTATAACCCGCTTCTTCTCCCCCTGCACCAACACAATAGATGCTGAAGTAACACCATATTGCTTGGCCAGTATCGGTTCCTGATTCAGATCGTATTGTTCGACCTTAAGCTTGTTGTTACGCTTGGCATATTCATTCAGCATGTCCGTAACATCCCGGTTCAGCTTCTGATTTTGTGAAGTAGATACGGTAAAAGCAATGAGCCGTACGTCTTCCTTTACACCTTGGATGGTCGTCAACGTTTGGTCAGACAGCGTATACTGCTTGCCTGCCGTCAGATCCAGTTGAAAGCCCCCTAACGACCGCAGAAATAACGTCAATAAAATAAAAATACCTATAGCAGCAACTGATAGTACCACACTATTGGTATGACCCAGCCATTTTTTCATATTCATTACCTCCACCGTTTCCGTTCAACCACCTGGATGCTGAATAGCAAAAAGAGCACCGCCACCGTCACGTAGTACATCACATCGGCTCCATTCAGCAATCCTTTGGTGAAACTGTCAAACCGTGCGGTTAGTGAAAAAGGTTCCAGCCATTGCTGTACCGCCGCAGATGCACCCGTCTGTCCACCAAACGAATCCAGCATCCAGAACACAAGTAAAATAATAAAACCGACGACCGCCGACATCATCTGATGCTGTGAAAGCGTCGAAGCGAATAAGCCGATCGCCATCATGGCTGCGCCAAGCATAAATAGACCGATCACAGATGTAAATACCAGTGTCCAATCCAGCGACCCATAAAAGGACATCACGACCGGATACGCTAGACTGCACAGCACTAATATGAGCAACATGCCCAGCGACGCCAAAAATTTACCCACGATCATTTCCGTCACACTCACAGGTGAGGTAAGCAGCAGTTCATCCGTACCTTGCCTGAATTCCTCCGCAACCAGCCTCATCGTAAGTAATGGGACGACGAACACCAGCATGGACAAGGTGTCACCGAGTACCAGCCGATAGTCCAGAATGCTAGGCTGATACATAACAAAATTTGTATAAAAAAGTAACCCCGTCAGCAGCATGTACACTGCAAGCGCAAAATAGGTCGTTGGTGTCCACAAATAGGCTTGCAGCTCTTTTTGACAGACCGCGAACAAACGCCTCATGACCGATTACCTCCTGTATCCTTATCTTCTTCAGCCTTATCGTCGCCGGACGCAGCATCTCCATGCTCCACCGTGATAGCCGTAGGGGCTGCATTCTCCGAGGAATGTAGATCTTGTACTGCTGGATCGCTGACCTGACCTTCTTCCGTCTCGCGGGTCGTTAACTGCTGGAAGATATTTTCCAAGCTAAGGCTTTCTTTTTTCATCTCCAAAATCGGAAGCTTCGCATCAGACAGCACATAAAATAGTTCTTCGCGAAAATCCTCACCGGAGGCTCCTGTGAGTAGCAATCCGGTCATATCTGGCTCTGCGGCAGTCAGCTTCGTGTTCGCTGGAGGCTGCGTGGCCGCCATAGATTCAACCTCTACTTTTCCCCAATTACGCAGGACATCCAGCACCTGCTCACGCTTCCCTCTGACCTCCACCTTCACCTTGAATCCATCTTCCATCGAACCGCCGAGCGCGTCAGGGCGCCCATCCATGACCAGTTTCCCTTCATGGATGATGAGAACACGATTGCATAACGCATCCACCTCAGGCAATATATGTGTACTTAGCAATACCGTATGATTTTCGCCAATTTCCTGAATGAGCTGACGAATCTCCAAAATCTGATTGGGGTCCAAACCCGAAGTCGGTTCATCCAGCACCAGTAAATCCGGGTTATGAATAATCGCACCTGCCAGTCCCAAGCGCTGTTTATACCCTTTGGACAAACTGCGGACTAATTGTTTTTCCCGCCCATTCAGTCCTAGCCTGGAAATCATCTCCGAAATACGCAGCTTCTGCTCTCTCGCAGGCACGTCCCGAATACTAGCTACAAACTTCAAATAGGATCTTACGGACATATCCTCATACAAAGGGGGAGTCTCCGGCAGATAACCGATTTTGGAACGGGCCTGTCTGCCCTTATCCTGAATCGGGATACCATCAATCGTAATCACTCCCTCGTTGGGTTGAAGATACCCTGTAATCATGCGCATCGTCGTCGTTTTACCCGCACCATTCGGCCCCAGGAAACCAACAATTTCACCGCGCTGCATTTCAAAATCCAGCTTATGTACACCCCGGTTGCCCTCATACCACTTGCTCACCTGCTGCACTTTGAGCACATGTTCCACCCTTTCCTTTATCGTAATCTTCTCCCTGCTGCTCCCCTACTTCCCTCCCACCTAAAATGTTGCATCAGTAGCGGGTAGCAGCGAAGCGGAGGATTTGGAGCTGGAGAAGCGCCAGCGTTCGCCTTTGCCTTGGGATTTTTACCTTTACATGTCTTATTAATCACAAAAAAATCCCACGGCAACAGCGATCGGAAGCCCAAAGCCTTCGCGGAGCGGTCTCCTCGCACCTTATGCTACACTTTTAAATTCTAATAATAATCCCCCACATATAACTCCAGCTTAACGTCACTTAAATAGAAGCTTAAAATAATGTGTCTGAAATGTGAACACAAAATTACACATCTACCCTCAGAAACTTGTACGGTTCGCTAAGGTATGGATTCGCATCTACTATCATTACAACGTGTGAAGGGAGTGTATAAAAGCGATGAGTGTATTGTTTACCAATCTAGTTTCTAACGGCGACTTCGAGATCGGATCAACCCTTTTTTGGAGCTCTGTCAATGTGACTGTCACTAACTTATCTGTAAAAAAGACAAACTTTTATAGTGCGATCCTGACAGGAGGCGCAGTAGATGCATCTCTTTCCCAGGTCGTTTTTGCTGCACCAGGCGAAAGTTATACGTTAAGCCTTTCAGCTGCAAAAATAGGAAGTCTGTCCAGTCCTCAAGTTAACATTTTTCTGTATTACTATGACGCAACCTTTGGCTTCCTTGGCACGGGGCTAACTACCTATTTGAGTGCAGGTACATTACCAGACGCTGTGAATGGGACATGGCAAAGCCTATACGAAGTAACAGCTCCTGTACCAGCCAACGCAGCCTATGCCTTTTTGGTTATTAGTAAAAACGCCTTGGCTAACACCGCTGATGTAGCTATTGATGCCGTTGCTCTTGTTAAAGCAAGTGCAGCTGGAGCTGTGGGTCCAGCCGGACCTGCCGGCCCAACTGGTGCTACAGGCGCTAGTGGCGCTACAGGTGCTACGGGGCCTGCGGGTGCCACAGGCGCTACGGGCGACACTGGCGTTACCGGACCTGTCGGGCCTACGGGTGCCACGGGCGACACTGGTGTTACCGGACCTGTCGGACCTACGGGTGCCACGGGGGACACAGGTGTTACTGGACCTGTCGGGCCTACGGGTGCCACGGGCGACACTGGTGTTACTGGACCTGTCGGACCTACGGGTGCCACGGGCGACACAGGTGTTACTGGACCTGTCGGACCTACGGGTGCCACGGGGGACACTGGCGCTGCCGGACCTGTCGGGCCTACGGGTGCCACGGGGGACACTGGCGCTACCGGACCTATCGGGCCTACGGGTGCTACGGGCGACACTGGTGTTACTGGACCTGTCGGGCCTACGGGTGCCACGGGCGACACAGGTGTTACCGGACCTGTCGGGCCTACTGGCGCTACGGGCGACACTGGCGTTACCGGACCTGTCGGGCCTACGGGTGCCACGGGCGACACTGGTGTTACTGGACCTGTCGGACCTACGGGTGCTACGGGTGACACTGGTGCTACCGGACCTGCTGGACCAATCGGGCCGATCGGACCGATTGGCGACACAGGACCGATTGGACCTACAGGGCCAACGGGGCCATTTGGCCTTGGATTTACAGGTCCAATTGGACCTACCGGACCTACAGGTGCTACAGGCGACACTGGCGCTACTGGACCTGTTGGACCTACCGGTGCCACTGGCGACACGGGCGCTACTGGACCGATCGGGCCTACGGGTGATACTGGACCGATTGGACCTACAGGACCTACGGGGCCAACTGGACCGACTGGACCTACCGGACTCTAACCTCCTATTATTACCACATCGTAGATTTCAAACGATATACCATACCTTATCGACAAAGCCGCACAGCATGTTAAGGCTTTGTCATCCTTGCCCTGCCGCGATTGTGGCAGGGCTTCTATAAATCAAACCCCTTTTAAATCCAACTTTATGATTGACCCGAACCCTCAGATGGTTCCCAAAGGAGTGATGCTCAATTGATCAGTATCAGCCTGTGCATGATCGTCAAAAATGATCAAAATACCATTGGCCGTTGCCTGGAATCGATCCATTCTATTGTGGATGAAATCAACATCGTGGACACAGGTTCACAGGATCGGACCATTGACATATGTCGCAACTTTACGGATCGAATTTTTCCATTTGAATGGGTAGATCATTTTGCCCTTGCACGTAACTATTCGTTTGAGCAAGCTACGCAGGAGTACATTCTCTGGCTTGATGCCGATGATATTTTGAAGGAGCAGGATGCCGTCAAGCTGCTTGAGCTGAAGCAAACCCTTGATTCCTCAGCCGTACCAACCGTCGATTCCGTGTCTATGAATTATCATTATGGCTTTGATGATCATGGCAATGTCACCCTACATTTTCGCCGAAACCGCTTGATCAGAAGGTCAGCCGGATTCCGTTGGCACGGAGCCGTGCATGAGTACCTCGCCGTAGACGGGAATATTCAACATGCCGATATCTCCATAACTCACACCAGAACACATACAGTCTCTCCAGGAAGAAATCTGCGAATTTATGAGAAGTTGCTCGCCCAAGGTCATGCCTTCTCTCCTCGTGACCTCTACTACTACGCTAACGAGTTAAGAGATAATGAAAGATATGAGCAAGCCGTGCAGGCTTACCAGAATTTTCTGGATACCGGACAGTGCTGGGTAGAGGATGCGATTAGTGCATGTAGCAAAATGGCCGACTGTCTGCAACAACTTGGCAAGCTGGAGCAAAGTATTACCGCGGCGCTCCATAGTTTGACCTTCGATACGCCCAGGGCAGATCTATGCTGTCGGATAGGTCATTATTTTTTGCATAAAAATGAGATCTCCAAAGCTATTTATTGGTACGACATGGCTACCACTCTGAATCCTCCCGACACGATGGGCCCGGTGCAGGACGCGTACCAAACGTGGTTTCCTCATATCCAGCTATGCATTTGCCATTTTCGGATGAAGGATTACACACGTGCGAATTGGCACAACGAACAAGCTGCAATGTACGTTCCCAACGACCCGCATGTCCTGCATAATCGGCAATTTTTCAGCTCAATCCTGAATCCTCCCCAATAGAGATGTCTCCCATACTCACCCCTCAATCTTTAAGTAAGTCAAAGGAGGAGCAAGCGGAATGCAACAATCGAATCGGTACAAGATAGCTGTCTATGCCATTAGCAAAAATGAAGCCCGATTCGCCAAACGCTGGATGCACACCATGCGTGAAGCCGATGTTGTCATTGTAGCGGACACCGGCTCTACAGACGATACTGTTTCCCTGCTACGCGAAGCGGGTGCAGAGGTGCATCGTATCGAGGTAAATCCTTGGCGTTTTGACAAGGCTCGCAATGAGTCCCTGCGGCTGGTCCCTGACGATATAGATATTTGTGTCTGCACGGATCTGGACGAAGTCTGGGAGGAAGGTTGGCGGTCGCGGCTGGAACGTAACTGGAAGGAAGGAACTACCCGGATGCTATATGCCTTTACGCATGGACAGCCTGGGCAAGATACCGTTTATACATGGTTCTGGAAAGAAAAAATACACACTCGTCACGGTTACCGCTGGGTACGCCCGGTTCACGAGGTGCTTGAATATATCGGGGAGGGTGAAGAACGTAGCATTCGATCCGATCAGCTCCGCTTGTATCATGATCCCGATCCGCACAAATCCCGCAGCCAATACCTTCCGCTGCTGGAGCAGTCTGTGCGCGAGTTTCCCGAGGATGACCGCAACATGCATTACTTGGGGCGAGAATATATGTATCATGGCCGCTGGGATGAGTGCATTACTACATTGCAACAACATCTTGCCATGCCGCAGGCACGCTGGGCAGATGAACGCAGCGCTTCGATGCGCTTTATTTCTAGAGCCTATAAAGCAAGTGAACAATGGCAGGAGGCAACACGTTGGTTATACCGGGCTATTGCGGAAGCGCCGTATTTACGTGAACCTTACACGGAAATGGCTCAGCTGGCTTATCATACACGGAACTGGTCCGCCGTCTATCATATGGTTGAAGAAGCGTTGCGTATTTCAACACGACCCGATACGTACATGCAAGAAGATTTTTGCTGGGACGCCACACTGTATGATCTTGGTGCCCTCGCTTGCTACGAGTTAGGCCTTTTACACAAAGCTTGTGAATATGCGAGAGAAGCAACAGAGCGCTCCCCGGACGATTCTCGCCTTAGCCATAATTATGCGCTAATTCAATCTAGGCTTCCATAGAAACCCACACCCCGTTCTGTTAGTTGAATAACTTGGTATAGGAGCTTTTGATTGGCAAAGGAGGTTATTGAGATCAAAGTTCTATTTACTTTTTATATACCGAGCGGCGGCGTAGAAACCTTGAACCGCCAACGCTGTAAAGTGCTCATGCAGGACGGGATTGAATGTCATCTTCTCTATTATCAGCAAGGTACAGGGATGCAAAACCTGAACGGCGATATTCCTGTATTCATGACTTCCTCTGAAGAAGAAATTCGAATGCTGGTAATGACTAACCGCTATGATGCAATTATCGTCTCATCGGATTATCCTATGCTCCCCAGACTGCGAATGTTGGGCTATCAGGGGGTATTAATCTATGAATCGCAGGGCTTTGGTTCTCACGAAGAGGCTGCTTGGGTGGTCGCGGATGCAGTTCCGTATCTTCAGAGACATGCCAACGCGGTGCTCTTGCCCAATACAACTCATCTGGTGCAGCTATTTACCGACATGTGTCCATGGCTTAATCGTTATGTATTTCCAAACGTACTGGATACCAGCGTATTTAATTATGTACCTAACACTCCTCCGATCAATCCGATTATTGCCTGGGTGGGGCGGTTGGAGCCCAACAAGAACTGGAGGCATTTTATCGACATTTCTTACTGGATGCTACAAAATCGTGCGGACCTTCGGATTTGGATGTTTTATGACGACACATTGTCACAGCCAGAAGATAAAATACAATTCGAAAAAATGCTTGCTCAGCTTGGCATGTCCTCGGTGATCGAGCGTTTTCAAAGTGTGCCTCATGCCCAAATGCCTCTGTATTATTCCATGATTGGCGACTCAGGTGGCTACCTGCTATCGACCTCGCTGGTAGAGGGCTTCGGCTATGCGGTTGCTGAGGCGATGGCCTGTCGTTGCCCGGTATTAAGCTCTGATTCAGACGGAGTACGAGCATTTATTGACCACAACGAAACCGGTAAATTTTATCAGCAGGGAGACATCTTGCAGGCGATACTGCAAGGACTAGACCTAATGAACAACGTACCTCAACGCGAATCTATCCGCAGGAAAGGGCTGGAGCGAATCGTTAGTCTGTTGGCACCGGATAAATATGTGCGCTCCTTCAGGCAGATGATGAACACGCTGGGTGTGAGGTAACTAAAAAACAGCTGACGACAACCCTTTTTATATACGGGCCATCGTCAGCTTTAACTTGCCTTTTTATTATGGAATATTGGAATCTATCTAATCTTTAGTAAGCGGTCTCCTGCATGAATATCCTTGGGATCTTCAACTAAAATATCCGTGTACACGGCTGTATTGGTTACAATGACGGATGTGGTAATATCATATCCTTCATCCCCTATAGCTTTGGGATCGAATTCAACCAGCTTGTCCCCTTTTTGAATCGTATCCCCTTCAGACACAAAGGAAGTGAAATGTTTTCCTTTCAAGCTGACCGTATTAATCCCAATGTGAATGAGCAGTTCAACTCCATCCTCAGAAATAAGACCGATGGCATGCTTGGTTTTGAAAACGGTAACAACAGTTCCGTTAAATGGCGCATAGGCTACTCCTACTTTCGGAATAATTGCGGCCCCCTGGCCCATCGCACCGCTGGAAAAAGCTTCATCTTTTACTGCAGTTAAAGGAATCAATTCACCGTGTAGAGGACTGAATACCGCTTTTTCTACTTCTTTGTTTTCATCTGCAATTTTAATCTCAGACGCAGGTTTTGCATTTTTATAACCGAAAAGATAGGTCAAAATAAATGCGACTACAAAAGCTACAACCAAAGATATAATAAAGCCGATGAAGCCTGCATCCATGCCTTTTGGATTAATGAATAGAGGTATACCAAAAATGCCGCCTGAAGCAAATCCATATGCCGTTGAGCCGAGTAAGCCTGCAGCAGCTCCTCCTATACCTCCAGCGATCGAGGCTAAAATAAACGGTTTTTTGGCGGGTAAAGTAACCCCGTAAATAGCTGGTTCAGTAACCCCCATCAAACCCGCAATTGTGGCAGAAGTGGCGATAGGTTTTAATTTAGGGTCCCGTGATTTCAAAGCGATAGCAAATGCCGCACCTGTTTGCGCAAAAGTCGTACAGAAAAGCATACCGTTAATCGGATCAAACCCGTTCGTGACTACATTATTCAGGAGAATTGGAATGAATGCCCAATGCAGACCGAAGATAATAATGCCCTGCCAGAACCCGGCCAGAACGAGACCAGCTACAGCCGGACTTAACTGGTAAATCCACATGGAGCCTTTGGCTAACCCATCGCTGATTATAGTTGCTATCGGTCCGACAACCAGAAAAACAAGCGGTGATATGATGACCAAAGTCAGAAAAGGCACCATGAACATTTTAATGGAAGCAGGTGCATACTTACTTATCATTTTTTCGACCTTAGCTGCCAAGAACGCTCCAATAATGATAGGTATAACAGAAGAAGTATAATTAATCAGAACGACAGGTATGGTCAAAAAGGACAACGCCGTTTTATCCGTAAAGGCGGAAGTAATGGTCGGGTACACCATCGCTGCTCCCAAAACGGCAGACAGATACGGGTTTCCTCCAAATTTTTTACCTGCTGAAAACCCTAGAATAACCGGAAAGAAATAAAACATTGCGTCTGCTGTCGCATATAAAATTTTATACGTGCCCATCTGATCAGTCATCCAGCCCAGGGATGTGCATAAGGCCAATAGTCCTTTTAGAATCCCCACAGCAGCGAGCACACCCACAACGGGCATGAACACACCTGAAATTACATCGACAAAGCGGCTGAATAGGCTCGCTTTTTCATTCTTTTGATCATCTTCAACCATCTGATCTCCATGCTTTACTCCCATTGTATCCAAAAGAGCTTCATAAACTTTGGGAACCTCATTCCCGATGACCACCTGAAATTGGCCACCACTTTCTACAACGGTAATGACACCGTCAATCTGCTTGATCTTTTCTTTATCTGGCAATTGATTATCCTTCAGTTTAAATCTCAATCGAGTGACACAGTGAATGACACTGTTCACATTTTCATTTCCGCCCACGGCACTCCATACTTCTTTGGCTGTTTTTTTATGATCCATCATGTTCACTCCTTCTTGGATGCGCTTTCTATTTTTCTATTCGTAGTAGCTGGATGTGCTATAACTGCGACAATTACGGCACTGATCCCGCCTGCAAGTTTACCCACGATCATGGCAATCACCATATTCTTGTCCATTCCTGCTACAAAGCCAAGATGTCCCCCCAGAACGAAAGATCCACTGACAGCAAAAGCAATACTGATCACTTTGCCTCTGGGCTCCATCTCTTTGACTAAAGTGAACGTAGGAATGTTATGAGCAAGACTAGCCACAAGACCCGCAGTAGTCGATGGATCTATGCTTAGCAAACGTCCTGCCCGTTGAAGCGGATTTTTAAATATTTTTGTAATCCAAGCAACCAACGGAAACGCACCCGCTAATACAATAGCAATCGTTCCAACCGTTTGCACACCGACAGACAACGGAGCCATATTGGGAATAATCACAAATCCAGTTAAGGTTTCGACCCCAATCGCTGCCAAACCGACAAGGGATAGAAGCCTAATGCCGTTACCAAACCACTTGAACAATCGGATCGTAAGCTCCGTAAATAGACGTAAACCCAGCATAATGATTATTGAAAGAAGCATGGGAATAATCAGATTTTTTAAAATCATTATCACGTCAAAACCAGCGGTTATTCCCCCTATGAAACAACCAACGGGAATTGTACTGATACCGATTAAGATTCCTTTTGCAAAATATGGATGATCCTCTTTTCCCAAAATGCCGAGGGCAACCGGAATCGTAAATACGAGCGTTGGGCCAAACATGGTCCCTAGAAAAACCCAGGAAAATAAGCCCGCTTGCTGGCTGTGCGCCATTTCTGCCGCAAGCGCGTATCCTCCCATATCTACCGCCAATATCGTATTGGCAAAGGATGCCGGATCGGCACCCATTGCCACATATAATGGTGAAACAATAGGAATCAACCATGAGGCGAGTACAGGAGCCAAGGAAACAATTCCTATCATGACTAGGGCAAGAGAACCCATGGTCATAAGCCCATTGTTGAAGGCTTGTCCCAACCCCCAGCGATTTCCCAAACATTGATCCAATGCACCCAGCACTAAAAAAAGAGCGATAACATACATCACAATATCGTTAATGGACATCCTGTTGCCTCTTAATACACATGAACTTTATGATTTTCTGCGCTGTCATAGGTGTCGAATACAAGCTGAAGGGTCTTGATATTGTCGTGACCACTCGTTTGAAATTCTTTTCCCGTGTTGAGACAATCTATAAAATGAGCCTGTAGCTTTTTATGGCTTTCCTCATAGTTTAATTCAGTCTTTTCAACCAATACTTTTTCGACTCCCTGATTATTAATGAGAGATAATTTACCTGTGTTATACAGTTTTAGGGTAGCCTCATCGCCTTCAATCACCAGCTGTTCTTTATGATCGGGAAGGACCTGCTCCGGCAGCTGCCCATTCAGTTCCCTACGAGTCGCCCAGCTCATATCCATGAGGCCAAAATAATGTTCATAACCTAACATAATAATGCCCGTGTCTTCTCCCTGTGTGTATGGGCTGACTCGCTTGGTTTCCGCATACAAACGCTGAGGTTCACCGAATAAGAAACGCCAAGTATCCAGCCAATGAACTCCCATTTCATAAAACAAGAGCTTGGGCATATCTCTGAAAAATGGCTGCGGCAGCTCTTTTTCCGGAGCAAACCTCGGCGAATAAAAATCGGTATGCGTATAACGTATAACATTCATATTCCCAACGATATTCTCTGCCAGCAATTTTTTTATAATTTGAAAAGGCTCAAGCCAACGCCAATTTTCGGTCACCATAAGTCTGACTCCTGCTGCTTCAGCAATACCTACAATTTGCTCAGCTTCCTCTACAGAACGTGCAAAAGGTTTTTGACACATCATATGTTTTCCGGCTGCGGCCGCCAGTCGAACCAGTTCCAGATGTGTCTCAGGAGGTGTAATGATGTCCACGACATCAATATCCGCTTCGCTTAGCATTTCCTCCAGACTGGTATAACAATATTCAGTAGGGATATGGAATTGAGCTGCTTTTTCAAAAAGTAAGCCTTTATTTCGATCACAAAATCCTTGGATTTCTACATCCGAGATAAACTGCCATGCTTTTATATGTTTTTCCGACCAATATCCCGTTCCAATGACGCCGATTTTCCACATGTTGCTTCACTCCATCCACATTCTTCTCTGTTTTTATTTCGTTCCGATGATGACAACATCACTTTCAAAGCTGTGCATGTCTAGCACCGATTGATCCTTTTGGACGGACACGTCGGTTTGGGCAAACCGCTTCACGGCTAAATCAATCGTTGTAAACTTGTAATCCTGCACGTTGATACTTAGCCGTACCTTCGTGTTAACCGGGACATACAAGACAATGGTATTCTCGTTCCCCGCAGCTCTGATTTCCTCTGTCTTGTTTAAAACAATATCCAACGGCTTTACGCCAATCAGGTTATACATTTCAAACAAATATTTAATAAAGGAATAATCCCATGCGCCCTCAAATCGCAATGCTGTTCTCCAATCATAGGGACTATCGAATCCTTCCCCCTCTACAATGCCGAATTTCTTTCCTTTTTTGTGCCAGCTCCAAATGCCATGTGCTCCGTAGGTAATGCCCGCACCCCCGCCTGCAAGGAGGCTTTGCCATGCTACTTTTCTGACATCCAGTGCTGTGTATCTGCCATACACATTGCGGCTATAACTAATTTGTTCATAACATGGCTCTCCATTAATGACAGGCCGTATATCCGGCTTATGGTAGAAATGTTGAGCAATCTCATGGCCCACATGCTGAAACTCGGAATTATGTCCTGATTGATACATATAAAATCCAAGACCCTGGTGTTTCTCAAAGGCTGGAGGAATTTCTCTCAATCTTCCTTGAATATGCAGCGTAGTTAAGCTTGCAGGGCTTAATTGTTGTACAATTTCCAGTGCTTTTAGATAATAGGAATTGGCACGTTCGGTCGGAAAATCACTATCCCCGCTGATCAGAAAAATAGGATCAAATGGAGAAAAACGGTTTACGACGTACGTTACATAGGGTTCAACGCATTCAAACGGCATTTTATTACCCTTTTGGAACATTTCAGCCCATGTATCCGGCACATAGTTACACCACAATAGAACCAGAGCCGGAACAAATCCACGCTCTACAGCCATTTTCAACATGATTTCTGCCCGGTCAAAATAAGCTTCGTTTAATGTATGGTAGTCGAAATCCCCATTTTCCAGTAATGCAAATGGCTGTAGATTCAGATCCGATTCACTTGCATCCCATTGTCGGAGCATGTTGATTTGCAACACATTGAAACCTTGCATCTTCCGATAGTCAAGATAATCGCTCCACTCCTCTATCGTCGCGTTGGTAAATACACTCCAAACCGTATCTGCCAAATAAAAAAAAGGTTTTTCCTCTTTTGTAAAACTTCTTTGATTTTCAGCCATGTTTAAACTCAAATAAATCACCCTTCCTCTCTTGCTGTATTCACAAAATTATCTAAACAAAACTAAATAAACGACTAAATTTATATGATTATTTCGCAAAATAAACTAAATTAAAGCGCTTTACACTTGAATATTAACACTATAAATCATAAATGGTCAACGAATTTTTATTTTTAGTTATTTAGTTTAGTTTAGTTTATAAGCTAAACTTTCTTCCAGAGTAATGATATAATTTATGTAGTTTAGTTCAATAGGGGGTTCCACATTGAAAATTGATGATATTGCAAGGCTTGCAGGTGTTTCAAAATCTGCTGTCTCTCTTGCTTTTAATAACAAACCCGGAGTCAGTGAAGAAACCAAGGAGCAAATTCTAAAAATAGCTCAAGAGCATGGATATAAACCACGCACCATGAAGACAAGCAAGGAAGTTATTAAAAATCATCATGTGATACGCTTTGTGGCCTGTAAAAATACAGACATCGTAACAGAGCATTATGATTCACTTCCATTTTTCAACGAGTTAATTCATCATATTACCAATCAGGTGAGAGAACATGGAAACACCTTGATTTTTTCGTCTTTTGATAGCCATAGCCTCGAAGAAGAATTATCTGCTTTGGAAAAAGATCAGCCTTCTTCAGGCATACTTCTGCTTGGTACCAATTTAACTTCTGAGATTATTCATTCCATACAATCCATTCATTCCAATATTGTGATTCTGGATACTTGCTTTGAACACGTCGATGCCAGTTTCGTATCTATTAACAACTATCTTGGTGGGTATCAGGCAGGCCAATATTTAATTCAGTCAGGACACAGAAAGATAGGATACGTACAATCCAGTACGAGGATTCTTAACTTTACAAAACGAAAGGAAGGGTTTATGGCGGCTTTAGAGGAGCACAATCTTTCCATAGAAAATGGGCTTACATTTGATATGCATCCCATGCTTGTGATGTCACAGGACGCATTTAAAACAGCTATTCATGAACTGAATGAGCTACCTTCGGCCCTATTTTGTGAAAATGATTATATGGCGATCAGTGCCATTAAAACGTTTCAAGAAATGAATATTCGAGTGCCTGAGCAAATTTCCGTCATGGGATTTGATAATATTCATGAAGCCAAGGTCATTAGCCCGGAACTCACAACCATTCATGTGAAAAAGGATATTTTGGCCCGAACTGCTGTAAACTTGCTTATGGAGAGGCTTAACAATCATCAGGGGCATCATACCCAGGTTCTTGTGAATACGGAGGTTATTGAAAGAAGATCTTGTGTAGCCTTGAAATGACCTATGATCATTGGTTTATTATTGCTTGCTCTCTCTATGATTTTAGAATAAAGCCGCCGTGTTGGCGGCCATTTCTATTTTCGGACTCCATATGGGATATTCAAATTTATCGTTATTCGTTGAAATCTTCCTCTGTCAAATCCATATTTACGCTCGCAGCGGTTCGACTGCCGTCGGCCGCGGCAAAAATCAACTGGGAAGGCATGAAGTACGATGAATCCCCAGCAGCATATACACCAGGTATGGAGGTTCTCCCCGCTTCATCCGTCTTGATCCCGCCCGACTCCGTTCTTTCACAGCCCAAACGTTCTCCAAACGGTGCACTTTGTACAAACTGGGGAGACACAAAGCCGCCGACCCTCGGGACTTGAGTGCCATCCGTAAAGCGCACATGCTCAAGCTTTCCATTGTGACCGATGAACGCCGCAACAGGTTGCTCCATTACGATGATTCCTTTAGAATAGAGCCGTTCTTTTTGCTCGTCCGACAGGGATGCCTGACCATTCGTACAGACGATCAAATCCTTACTCCAGTTAAGGAGTAGTTTGGCTGTATGAAATATAGCTGCCGATTCAGAGACGAGGACAAGCGGTTGATCCCGCAACTCCCAGCCGTCGCAATAAGGGCAATTAAATAAACTTTTCCCGTATAACGGATAAAAACCTTCAATCTCGGGGAATATCTCCTTTACGCCCGTCGCCAATATCAATTTCCGCGCTTGAACGCGATGGCCTGACGAATCAAGTACCTCAAAGCCAGATTCGTTTTTTGTAATCGAAACAACCTCGGTTTGCAGATGATGGACAGACGGATAACGCAACACTTCCTCATAAGCTACACGGCGGAACTCGGCCGGCGTTACGCCGTCTCTCGTAATAAAACCGTGCGACGCATGCGTAACCGCATTTCTGGGCCGATTATTATCAATCAAAGCCACACTTCTTCTGGCCCTGCCAAGCACGAGGGCTGCATTCAATCCGGCGGGCCCTCCGCCAATAATAGCGCAATCGTACAGCATAACACCCAACTCCTTTTAAGAGATATTAAAGACTCTTTATGTCTGCAATAAAACAAAAAAAAGCTTTACATAACTGGCAACCACCCTCTTTCTATATAAAGTCGCTTACTTTGAAACTTGCGTTTGCTTTTGCGCCAAATCGGACAATTTCGTATTTTTAAGATGTCGTTCCATTTTCTCCTCTGCTTCCCTCATTACAGCTTGAATCAGGCACTCGGAGCCGTGGACAAAATCACATTCAAACAAAGAATTGGTTCCTTCAATGGCATGGATAATATCCAAAAAGGTAATGTCCTCTTTATGACGAGAAAGTCGATAGCCTCCATTGGCTCCAGAAACCGATTCGATCATCCCAGCCTTCACAAGCCTTGTCAAAATTTTCGAAAGATAAGTTGGTGAAACATTTTGGGATTCGGCTAGTTGCTGAACACCTACCGGCTTCACCGACGAATCAGTAACGAGCATGAGCATAGTGTGCAGAGCATAATTCGTTGCTTTTGTAAATTTCATAACTACACCTCAATCAAAGACTTATTGTATCCACTATATCCCCGAATCTGCTAGTGTGTCAAGGTCATCTAGCATTCACGCTGCTGTTAATCCTTCTTTTGGTTACGCTCTAACCGTTGTATACTGTTCATCAGAACAGCTAAGAAAGGGGGCTCGTTGTGCGTATTTTTGATATTCTTCGTATACTGGTTGCAGAACAGATGGTCAAAGGAGAACACTTGGCAAATGCATTGAAGGTATCTTCTCGAACGATACGAACGGATTTAAAGGAATTGGGTGCTCTGTTGTCAAAGCATGGAGCAGCAGTTAAGCCCCTTAAAGGAACAGGCTACAAGTTAGAGGTTCGGGACGAACAAGCATTTCATCATCTACTGAAGCAATTAAAGGATTATGATCATCATGTGCCCTATCCATTAGCGAGTTCTTCTGAAGCTAGAAACCGTTTTTTAATGAAAAAGCTATTGCTTACCAATGCATATGTCAAACTTGATGATTTAGCCGAGATCCTGTATGTTAGTCGATCTACTTTACAGAATGACCTCAAAGAACTGCGCAAGTTACTGGCAACTTACGGACTATCTCTGGAGAATAGACCCTATCATGGTATTCGAGTCAAAGGTAATGAGGCCAAGCTGCGTTATTGCATTTCCGACTATATATTTAACAGGTTAGATGAAATAGGCGAGCAACAGGTGTCACCACCTCTTCTGATCTCTAACGAAGAGATGGAATTCATAAGAGAAGTGATTCTGGATCGTATTGATTTCCATGATATTCAGTTGTCGGACATTGCCCTGAACAATCTGGTCATTCATATCGCCATAGCATGTAAGCGTATTCGCGAAGAAAGGTATGTGTCGTATTATCCGCAAGAGATGAAAAAAATTGAAGCGCAGAAAGAGTTTAGGGTGGCGACTGAGATCGTATCCGCCTTGGAACAAATCATGAAGCACTCCTTTCCACTTGTTGAAGTTGCGTACATTGCTGTTCACCTGTTGGGTGTAAGGACCGTCGTTAGTGCCCGTATGGATGAGGTGGAGATTAAAAAGATCATTGATAAAGATATCTACGAACTGACTATCGAAATACTAGACCAAATTGATCAGCAGTTGAAGATGAACATTCATAACGATCAAGAATTGCTGATTGCATTTTGCCTTCACCTCAAACCGGTCATTAACCGTTATCAATACGGAATGAATTTGCGTAATCCTATGCTGGATGAAATCAAAGCCAATTACCCGCTTGCCTTTGAAGCAGGTATCATTGCTGCGGAAGTCATCAAGCAGCGGCTTCATATACACATCGAGGAAAATGAAATTGGGTATTTAGCCATTCATATCGGAGTCGCGATGGAAAGAAAGAAAATGGAGGACGCGCCCAAAAGATGTATGATCGTATGTGCTTCTGGACTCGGCAGCGCTAAGCTGCTGTATTATAAGCTTCAATCGGTCTTCGGTTCCAGATTGGATATCGTGGGAACCACTGAATTTTATAAGCTGAAACAAATGCCTTTGGATACACTGGACTTTGTCATTAGCACGATCCCCATTTCAGAACCGCTTTCTATCCCCATGATCCATGTGAATACATTTTTAGGCGGTTCCGATATTACTAAAATTGAGCAAGCCATTTCTGAGGCCAGACTTCCTGCTGTGCAGTATGTACGAAAAAAATTGGTCTTTCTTCAGCAGAAGTTTGAGAACAAACTCCAAGTGCTTGAATTTATAGCCGAAAAAATACACGAAGCAGATCTTGTAAAAGGCCCCCTCCTGCAATCTGTAATAGAGCGTGAAGCCGTTTCCCCCACTTCATTTGGCAACTTGGTCGCGATCCCGCATCCGATGGAACCTTTCGCAGATTCTACGTTTTGGGCCATCTGTACATTACAAAAAGCAATCGATTGGGATGGCAAGCCGGTACAGTTTATTTGTATGCTCTGTATACAGCGCACCAAATCAGAAGATTTACAGACTATGTATCATATTTTGCTTGAAATTTTAAATAATGAACAGCTCGTCCAGCAGCTTATTCGCTGCAAATCATATACAGAATTCATAGAAGTGTTGCATAAAAATTGTTGAACATGAGGAGTATGAAGAACAATTTATTTCCGTTAAGAAGAGGAAATAATGTGCGTTATGTTGAAAGCGATTCCAAATTATAATAGCCATACGACGAGGATGATTGAAAGGAGAGAGGATCACGTGAATAATGATGAATCTACAGAGCACGCCGTGAACATGGAGGACATGGATGATACAGAGATTGTATTCCAAATTATATTATACGCAGGGAATGCACGCAGCTCGGCCATGGAGGCGATTGAGCTTGCAAAGGCGGGGAAATTTCGGGAAGCCAAAGATGAATTAGCCACAGCAAAAAATGAACTGGTGTCCTCCCACAAAATTCAAACCAGAATTATCCGCAAGGAAGCAGCGGGTGAAAAAACAGAGATGTCCGTCATGATGGTACATGCTCAAGATCATCTGATGAATGCCATCACCATTCGCGATATGGCCTCAGAGTTTGTAGACCTGTATGAACGCATTGATCAATTCGTACCGAAATTGTAGAGGGAGGGACGCTATCCCATGGCATTCAAAGACAAACTGGTCGAGGGCCTCACATCGGTAGCAAATGCAATCAATAATTTTAAATATATTATAGCGATCAAATCAGCTTTTATCACATTGATGCCTGTTATTATTGTCGGTGCCTTTGCTGTATTGATTTCTAATATGGTCATGGACCCGGTCAATGGCCTTGCGCATTTTAAGCCGTTCTCATTCCTGGCTGAGTACAAACCGATTTTCTCGGGCATTAACTATGCCAGCTTGAATATCCTTACCATTCTGGCTATTTTCATGATTGGTCTGGAGCTAGGAAAAATTAACGGTGAGAAAAATCTCTTCCCCGGTTTGCTTGCTTTAATCTGTTTTATCTCTGTGACACCAACCACGATAGAGTTGATGGTTAACGGTGACATGCAAAAAGTAACAGACGTCTTAGCCCGTCAATTTACGGATACCAAGAGCTTGTTTTTAGGTATTTTCATAAGCATCCTATCCGTTGAGCTGTACAGTAAGTTGGGCAAGTCCGATAAGCTAAAAATCAAAATGCCTGAAAGTGTTCCCAGCAATGTGGCCGTTTCTTTTTCTGCATTGATACCAACCATCATAACGGTGACAGTCTTCTCAATGCTCGGATTTTTCTTTCATAAGTTTACAGGTCTCTACCTGTACGATGCCGTCTATAATGTGGTGCAAAAACCTCTGGAGACCGTAGTACAGGGACTGCCAGGTATACTGGTGCTGATGCTGGTTGCGCAAATCTTCTGGGTGATCGGTATTCACGGGAACCAAATGGTAAAGCCCATTCGTGAACCCCTGCTGCTTGGCGCGATTACCGTCAACATGACTGCTTATGAGCAAGGACTGCCCATTCCGAACATTATTACGATGCCTTTCTGGGACGTATACATGAGTATCGGTGGTTCAGGAATTACGCTGGCTCTCTTGATTTGTATTATGATCGCTTCCAAGCGTGAAGATATGAAGGAAATAACAAAGCTTTCGTTGGGTCCGGGTCTGTTTAATATTAATGAGCCTGTCATTTTTGGACTTCCGATTATGTTGAATCCATTGATGGCTATCCCTTTCATTATTACTCCGCTCATCACAGGAACGATTGGTTACTTCTCGACGTTGCTTGGATTTGCAGGTAAAGCCGTCGTCATGGTTCCATGGACTACTCCGCCTATTATTAATGCCTACCTGTCTACAGGTGGAAGCATTGGCGCCGTCGTAACTCAGATTATTTGTATTGTGGTAGCGATTATCATTTATTTCCCGTTCGTCAAAATTGCCAACAAGCGAACGGCTGAATAATGCGTTACTATAGAAATACATCAATTAATTGAAAACGCATTCTTTATACAATGAAAAGGAGAAACATGTCATGGCTAAACATACGATACAAATTCCGTCGAATTTCATCATGGGTGCAGCGGCTTCCGCTTGGCAGACAGAGGGATGGAGCGGTAAAAAGGAAGGTCAGGACTCATACCTAGACCAATGGTACAAAAATGACCGCTATGTCTGGCACAATGGATATGGACCCGCGGTTGCAACGGACTTTTATAATCGCTATACCGAAGATATTGCGCTGATGAAGCAGATTGGCTTAACCCATTATCGTACTTCTATTAATTGGTCCCGCTTCTTAACGGATTATGAGAATGTAGTGGTGGATGAAACGTATGCGGATTATATGGGCCGGGTCATTGATGAGCTGATTGCAAGCGGAGTCGAGCCGATGATTTGTCTGGAACACTATGAGGTACCCGCTTATTTGCTGGACAAATATGAGGGCTGGTCCTCCAAGCATGTAGTGGAACTGTTTGTAAAATATGCGGAAAAAGTGTTTGAACGGTACGGCGATCGGGTCAAGCACTGGTTTACGTTTAATGAGCCCATTGTTGTACAAACGCGTGTCTATCTAGATGCCCTCCGCTATCCCTATGAACAAAATACGCGGAAGTGGATGCAATGGAACTATAATAAAACGCTGGCTACCGCGAAGTGTGTACAGCTTTTCAAAGCAAATAACTATAGTCAGCACGGGGCTAAAATAGGCGTTATTCTGAATCCCGAAGTCACGTATGCCCGATCAAGCGCCCCTCATGACCAATACGCGGCGCATGTGTATGATTTATTTTACAATCGAGTATTTCTGGACCCGCTTATTAAAGGCGAATACCCACAAGAATTGTTCGATCTCATGGGCAAGCATGATATTGCATTTGAAGCTACAACGGAAGAACTGACCGTGATTAAGAAAAATACCGTTGACTACGTCGGAATCAATCTCTATTATCCCCACCGGGTCAAAGCGCAGAGTAAAACGTGGAATGAAAACACCCCCTTTCACCCCTCTTACTACTATGAGCATTTTGATCTTCCGGGTAAAAGAATGAACAAGTCACGGGGCTGGGAGATTTATCCGAAAATCATTTACGATATGGGAATGCGTATCAAGAACGAATATCACAATATCGAGTGGTTTGTCGCAGAAAATGGTATGGGCATTGAGAATGAGGTTGCCTTCAAAAATGAGGAGCACATCGTTCAGGACGACTATCGTATTGACTTTATAACTGAGCATTTATACTACACGTTACAAGCTGTAGAAGCAGGCTCCAACTGTACAGGTTATATGCTGTGGGCCTTTACAGACAACGTTTCTCCCATGAATGCTTTTAAAAATCGCTACGGACTGGTGGAAATTAACCTAGACAATGATCGAAGTCGGCATTTGAAGAAATCCGGCTACTGGTATCAAGCTGCTATCAAGGAACGCTCGTTTGTTGCTGATCTGGGTGAAGAGTATAAGTAGTTAAAAATGAATTTCTGGAGGCGCTCAACGATGAAAAAAATTATTCTGGCATGTGCTGCGGGTATGTCCACATCCATTTTGGTTTCTAAAATGAAAAAAGAAGCAGCAGCAAGATCCATAGAGCTGAACATCGAAGCCATCCCCGAAAGCACCATTAAGGAAGAGCTGGAAGGCATTACAGATTCTGTGATTGCTATTTTGCTCGGACCTCAAGTACGGATGCGTAAAAAGGCAGTAACCGAAATTGCTGCTCCCTATAGCATTCCTGTAGATGTCATTGACACGTTGGCTTATGGTAGAGGAAACGGTGCAGCAGTCCTGGATCAAGCCTTGAAGCTGGCTGGCGAGAACATCTAATTGCTATTCAAATGAAAAAGAGGCTGAGTATTTCCTCAGTCTCTTTCTTGATATCCGCGCGCTTTTGATCAAGACATACCTTCTTTGCCTGAGCCCATACTGCTCACATACGTTTCCTGTAAACCGGCAGAAATGCCGTATAGCGGTTCCCAACGAAGCCAATGTCTGGCGACTGCGTTACTAAGACAGCTATGGTGAATGTCTCCCGCTCGCGCCGGTGAATATACAGGGCGGACAGACGAACCATGCAGCTTTAGTAAATCGTAGGCCAGTCGATTGATGGACGTCGTTCGTCCCGTACTTACATGTACTGTGCGTTGATCCGCTGCATGAATAGCCGCCATATTCGCTCGAACGACATCCTTGACGTACACAAAGTCGCGGGTTTGTGTCCCATCACCGTGAATGAGCAAGGGGCTTCCTTTTTTCAGCCGCTCCATAAAGAGAGCGACTACACCACCCTCTCCCTTCGCAGCCTGACCGGGACCATACACATTTCCATAACGCAAAATCGTGTAGTTCAACCCGTACAGCCGATAAAAAAGTCGAATATACGATTCTGCGGTCAGCTTGGACAGTCCGTAGCCTGAAATCGGCTCCACGGGATCGTCTTCCTGTATACATTGCTTTTGTAGCTCTCCATATACACCGGACGTGGACGCAAATATAAATTTTGACACACCGGCTTCATGACAAGCCTGCAACAAATGAATCGTCCCCAGCACGTTCACATCCGCGTCCTCATCGGGTTGATGGATGGATTGCTGTACATCCGCCTGTGCGGCCAAGTGAAACACAATATCCGGGCTTTCCCGAATCAGCAGCGTCCTAGCTTCAGAGCTGCGAATATCCGCAATATGCATGACTGCGCGCGGGTCCACATTTGCGATATTCCCGGTCGTCAGATTATCCAGCACATGCACTCTGATGCCCGAATCAGCAAGCGCACGTACCAGCTGAGAACCAATAAATCCGGCTCCCCCGGTGACCAAAGCCTTCACTAGCTCACCCTCCTTTTGAACCGAAGCATATGACTTCCCTTCGCATCATGTTATGCGACTCCCTATAGCTTGGCGCAGGCACAAGCACAGTCCGAAGACAATCTATAGTGTGTCTCTAGAATCTCAGCACCTCAGACATGCAGCCTGACATTTTCCAGCATATAACTCCACATCTCATCTTGACCCTTCCATATATCCTCAGGCGGCAGCTCCACTGAAACCAGCCGCTCCAATCCCCAATCCAGCTCCGTCACACCATCAGTCCCTGTGTAATCCACGTATAACAAGCGAAAATCATGTGTAATCCTCTGCAATAACACATCATGTAGTTCCACCGCTTGCTCCCGACTCCCCCCGAGACGAACCAGTAGCAGACGAGACGCAAGCGCGAATTGATCCAGTAGACGTGCGATGCGGCGATCAAGCGTCGTTTTGAATGCAGGGTAGGAAGTCAGCTGCTCCGATGTATTCTCGCTAACCGGAAAATGGTGTGCCGCTGTAATCCCATAGTTTGCATCCTCGACCATGAAATTATGCTCGCCGTAATCGTGCCCCGTGACACGCAGACTATCAACATCCATAAAACCGGCAAAACGGGCGTCCAGCAAGCGACTGACCTGTGACAAGTTACCGGAAATCATCCAGTCCAGCGGACCCGCATAGGGACGCAGTCCGTTTTTATCCAGCTGAATGGAAGGCAAGCAATGTCCACCCAGACTGAATGCAGCATCATAATCCCCCTGCAACCGCTCAAGCACGGCGCCCTCCCCTTTCCGAAGACAAGGTCATCCCTTTAAAAAGAGTACGCCAGTGCGGATCACTCTTGTAATTCCATACATCGGCAAAAGGCATTTCCACCGCGCATACATGTGGAAGCTGCCAATCCACCTCCGTCAACTCCGTTACACCGGAACAATTCACCACCAACAAACGAAATTCATTCGCTACCATGCCTGACAAAATACGTTCCAGTTCCTCTACTTCTTCATAGGTTCCCAGCATACGGACGAACAAGCTGCGCTTCGCCATCTGTGTTTTTGCAAAAAAACGTTCGATACGACGGTCTATCTTTTCCCTGAACTCGGGATAGGTCACCAGATCTGAGGACGTATTGCGTTCCTGTGGAAAATCATGCACCGAGATCACATTATAAGCGATATCTCTGACCATATAATTCAGTTGGCTCGTACCAACGACACTTAAATTGGGCAAATCCATAAATCCGGCAAACCGATTTTCTAGCAAGCGGTTCACATCGGACAGCGTGTCAGACATCATCCAATCCAGTACCCCGGCAAACGGCCGCAAACGGTTCTTTTCCAATTGAATGGCAGGTGTACAGTTTTGTCCCAGACTGAAGACCGCTTCATATTCCCCTGCCAGCTGTGCGAGTCTCATAGCCGTGCCTCCTTTTTTAATACGACCCATCCCTCAGCGCCCTTCTTCTGTAGTCGAAAAGGGACTTCAGGCCGTAGTATGTTCCACTCTACATTACATGCACAGCACGGCGAAAAGGGTTGGACACCAATGCGCTTTTTGTCAAAGAGGCGTACAACTATCCAGTCCAATCTCGGTTATTTTTCATATCATATTAAGGCTGATAACCTAACGGAATTCAAGGAGGCATCATCATATGTCCGTGTTTCTTTTAACCGTCGATCATCATCTCGCTTACCACAGCGCCCATATAGAAAGCTGCCATGTGACCTTTTTCAATCGCGAAAAGAGAGCCGTCGATGTGTTGCTGGAAATGGGAAATGACAGTGGCGTTTTCCGACGGCAGCTCCTTCGATTGAGCCCTTCTCCTGAAGCTGACTCCGTGCTAGAACTCAAGGATATGGAGACCGCCCAACATCCTTTTTACCTGCGAGTGGTGACGAGTATTTACAATCCGGAAACGCTGTTTATCCTGGCTGAATTTTTGGAAAACGGGAACGTTGTCGCTAAACGTACAGCCAGTCATTTTACCGTGACGCCCTAATGAACGGGCAGAGGAGGAAGAAGGTATGTTGAAATATTCAGTTCAAAATAAAGCTGAGCCAGGCACATATGCACTGCCTTTTCAGGTCACCGAGCAGGAGAGCGTGCTCTCTACATTAATCATTCCTGCAAGTGAATCTGAAGGACATATTGTCATTGAAGTCTCTTTGGCATGGGAAAATCCGCTGCTCAACTGGGATATCGGGGAGCTAGACATTCGATTGCGTCGCAATGATGAGCGGGGACCTATGCTGGATTGGTTGCAGGATTCCTGTTATCAGGAGGGATTTGCTGAGTTAAGCTATGAGGAAACGGGAAAACAGGCAGAGCCTTATGTATACTGCTTGACCGTACAATCAGCTGACCGCCGTGCTGTTGTTACGGGACCGCTCATAATTCGAGGCTCCGTTTATGAAGATTGACGAAAACTGGATGACAATGAGCTGAAATAAACTAAAGGCAGGTGGGAGTTTTAAGCCCGACCTGCCTTTTTATATGGTCTGTGCCCTCATGGTGCGGATTGTCTCAGACGTTCCAAAATGTCAGCGTCTGGCAGCTTATAATCTTCCGGCAACGAAGTGTTAATTCGGTTCCATATTGCGTAATCGACCTTCATATCCGGGTGCGACTGCTGGATTTCAAAAATACGGTTGTACAAGTCACCAACGACAGGAAAAGTCATGCTCTGCCTCCTAACTGTTGAATCAACGTACTCAACGTACTTGATTCAGCGCTTGCCCATAAATATTCACGAGCCGCTCAATCATAACATCCAGAGACCAATGCGCGGTCCCCCATGCTTTGGCACGTTTTCCCATAGCTATCCGCACTTCATCCTGAGCCAGCAAATGCTGCAAATGAGCTGCCAGTGCCTCCACATCGCCAACCGGGGAGACCAGTCCGGTGTGTTCATGCTTCACCATTTCCGGCAGTCCACCCGCATCCGAAACCACTGCCGGAAGCCCCAAAATCTGCGCCTCCATGACCGAAAACGGCTGATTGTCCTGTATGCTCGGATGAACAAAAAGGTCCGCCAGTTGTAAAAGAGCAGGTACATCTTCACGATGTCCCAGAAAAACCACGTCTTCCTCCAGCCCTAGCTCCTTCGCCTGTGTTTGAAGCTCTTCCCTTTTATCTCCCTCCCCGACAATCCAGCAAACCCAATCCGTACGACTTGCTTTCAGTAGGCCAAGAGCGCTTATTAAATAATGCAGCCCTTTGATATAGACCAGCCGTGAAGGACAAATTATAACTTTTTTCCCCTCAGGTCGTACGACGTCCGTTCCCCGGGCGTGGACTTCCCAGAAGTGCTCGGTATCCAATCCGTATTGGAAAGTAGCAATCTGCTGCTCAGGCACTTCGAACTCACGCACGAGCGTCTGTTTCATCCATTCTGTAGACGTAATGGTAATATCCGCGGATAGAGCGCCATAGTGCTCCAGCGCCCAATAATATTTCCACATCAGCGTCTCACGGTAACCCTCCTCATGATCCCGCTCCAGAGCCATCATGACTTCACGAGCCAGCGAGCCATGAATATTCGCTACCAATGCACTGTCCTTACGTTTGACCCGACTTAGAGCACGCGTCGCAATAACATCTTGCGTGTGAATAACATCATACTGCTCAACCCCGAAATACGCCGCTGCCAGTTCCATACAGTATCGATCCTTTTCCACCGTCTGCACCCATGAATCCAGATGTAATACAGGGACAGCCGATTCATTCAGCTTCGTATGCAACAGGGGCAGCAGTTGATCCTTCAGTAGCTCCCTATCTTCAAAAACAATATGGTATTTAGGTGTATCCGGTCCGTTCCCCATCAAGTCTACCGTGTGACCCAGTAGCTCCAGTCTCCGTTTAATTTGCAGCATAAAGGGCCATACGCCACCCAAATGAGGAATCGGCCAGTACGTAGCCAACAAAATTTTCAAAACAGCTCACCTCCTCTGTCTCGTACGCTGAGCTACATTCCGTTACTTCCGTAAATTTGCTGGAAACCCGATAACGCATCTGTCCAGACCGCAAAAAATCCATTATTCGGCACGATCGTTACATCAATAAAATTACCGATCGTAACGACGGGAACCGGACTAATCCCGTTAGGATTAAAGGAGCTGTCTGTTATTCTGAGGTTCGTAAATGTATTCCCTCCGTTCGTTGATTCGGCCACAAATACGTCTAATAAAGAGGTCGTTATTTGATTGGTATAATATACGATCTTAATCACGCCGGTCACAGGCGAAACATCAATGGCCGGAAAAAAATGCTGTGCCCCGGCACTGGCTCCTGTCACCGATTGCGGTGCAGTCCAGCTTAATCCACCATCCACTGACCGGGCGAGCAGTACATCCGCATATCCTGCCCGATTATCCTGCCAGACCGCATAAAGTGTTCCCTGATTCGGGCTAGTAGAGCGATCTACCGCAATGCTGGCCATCGGCAGCACATTGAAGCCAAAGCCGGCCACGGGCAACGGACTCGGAACCGGGACAACAGAAGACACAGGCAGCGAAGAACTGAATGCTGTCCCCCCATTGAAGGACACAATGACCTGATATTGGTTAACCGGATTCGTTACAATGTACCCGACATAAATCACCCCAGTAATACTCACGGTGATTTCCCCCCGCGTGATCTGATTGGAGCCAGCGGTGAGCACCACGGGTGTATCCCACGTGATCCCTCCATCCTGCGAACGCTGGAAAAACATGACTGTTCCGCCAAAAAAGTCAGGATTGTATTGATGCGTATAACATAAATAGATGTTTCCGGTATAGGAGCTGACCTGAGAAGTATCAAATTTCACGCTGACCTCAACATTGTTGACAAATGTCCCATACCCTCGCTGGGCAATCACGGGTGGATCAAATGTATTACCGTTATCTCTGGATACATAGGTAGCGATGGTACCGCTCAACCCATCCGAGGTAAATACATGACAGGCTATGACAAACAAGTTGGGAAAACCGTAGCTGACGCTATGGGATTCCGCCCCTACATAGCCGGCTGGTAGCGGTAAAATCTGCTGGGTGAAAGAGACACCGCCGTTACCTGAACGGTATACCGCCGTCAACGGCGTCCCTGTCGTAAAATCAGTCGCCGCAGACACAATGGTACCGTCGAGCAGGTTGAAAGCTACACTCGGTTCCTGCGCCAGCCTTCCGTTCGGCGTGAGCTGTACGTTCGGCATCAGGCTTCACCTCCCGGTACACCGGCAAAAATCGTCAGGCTGCCTGTACGCGTATCCGTCCAGACGGAAATGTAACTATTCGGCGGTACGATGGCGACATCAATATAGTCGCCGATCAGCTCTGATTCGCCTCCACCGACATTCGGATTAAAGGAGGTCGTCGTGAGACGACTGTTCGTAAAGGTGTTGCCTCCATCTAACGATTGGGCGGCGAACACATCCAGATTAAAGCCGTCCAAGCGATTGGTATAGTACACGACAACGACCAGACCCGTCTTAGGCGACACCGAAATCGCAGGAAAGAAATTTTGCGAGCCTGGCGGGCTGTCCGTCACGATGATCGGAGCACCCCAGGTACCGCCGAAATCGCTTGATTTGGACAACAAAATATTGCTGTATCCCTGACCAAAGTCCTGCCAAACGGCATATAGCGTATTTGTTGTGGATGGCACACCCGAGCAGTCTGCGGCCAAGCTGGGGAAATTCAATATCCGAAAGTCATAACCGGGGACGGGCAAAGGATTGGGCACCAGCGTTATATTGGATACGAGAATATCCCCGCTGAAAGTTGCCCCTCCATCAAAGGATCTCCGAATAAAAAAAGCCGGTGTTTGTGGCCCCGTACGAATCCAACTGACATAGACACTGCCATATTTGTCAACCGCAGGTTCAGGTCGTTCTGTAGAAGATTGGATATTCGAAAGCAATAACGGTCGATCCCAAGTTAGTCCTCCATCGGTGGAACGCTGGTAGAACGCCGCAGAACGAGCATTAAAATCCACATTATATTGACGGTTATACGTAACATAGACATGCCCCAGATAGGGACTTGCCCCGGCGTTATCCGTCGTGATATTGGTCCAGTCATTATTAATGTAATCTCCATAGCCCGGATTAATGACCACTGGAGGATCAAAGGTGGCTCCATCGTCCGTAGAGCGATAGATCACGACAGCCCCGTTCTCATTTCCCGGAAACACATGTGCGGATATGATGAAAATATTCGGGAACAGATAGGCTACCATTCCTGCCTCGGCTCCTGTATATCCCGGTGGAATTGGCAGTAAAGTATCAGTCCAGTTCGCCCCGGCGTCCAAGGAACGATACAGTCCAATCAACGGGGGCCCGCTGCTAAAGTCAACAGCGACAGCCACAACAATATTCGGATTCAACAAATTAACGGCGACACTGGGCTCAAATTTGGGCAAGCCGCTGGGTGTTACCTGAAAATTAAAGGGCATCGTGAGCATTCCCTTCATTATATAAATGGACGTGCCTGAAGTATTTCTATTAAAATGTACTTTTTTCAGCACAGCCTACAGACAACCATACAAGCTTTCTTTTCGATAGATTCATAGTATAGAAGCATCCCTTCAGGGGTTTTCCAATATTCTGTTTTTTGAGAGGATGATTCGATTGGCTTTTACAACCGGATATATGACCAACACTAGAGATTTTGGTACTGCCTGCTCCAATGTCGTTGTAAATTTGGTCAACGAGGATACGGTGAATGCGGCAACCGTGACCATCCAAATTTTTTTCTCGCTTGTACCGGATACCAAGACACCACTGTATGTGACATCGGTAAACTTACCTGCAAACTCCATTGCCCGCCGTACCTTCTTTATACAAGGGGTTCTTGCCTATGAGGTACAATACAACGTGGCCTCCGCTGCTCCAGCGAATGTTGTGCTCTCCAACTTTGGACTGGATCAGTTTGGTAATGTTGTACAGGAACACCGTGTTCTTCAGTCAGAGCTGACCACAATCCCGGCGCTGTCTCCTGTTATTTAAAAGCTGCCCTGTTCCAGTGCTTGATGCAATCTGTGGGTGTAATACACGTAATTCCATTCCGGTGGTACAGACTGAACCCCTCGGCCGCTGCCGATGGTTGAGTGGTCATCTGTGTAGTAGGAAAAGGCATGTGTATCCTGTAATGGGCGCAACAAATCCGTAAGATACAGCAAATCCGTCACAGCAATATATGGTTTGACACCGAAGCATACTACAAAGCGGGTCGTTGTTTCACCAATAGCCTGAACCAGTGCCTCTTGGACCGAATAATGCTGACGTGGCGTTACGGTTAACCGAGGATCGAGCATCATCGACAGGAAAGCGCTGGCTCCCTGTTCTGGCGTTAAATCCAGCAACCGTACCACGCAATTGCTGTAGTGCTGCTCCAGCAGATTATCCAGCAATGATTCAGCTTGAGCCATATCCGTGACAGGCATTAAAATGGTCATTTCAAGTGGGATGCCCCGGCGTGCTCTTGCCTCATACTTGGCGATTTGGAATGCGCGCCGCCAGCGTCGGTGCTCCTTCTGGCTGTGCAAACCAGCCGATACACTAAATGTGGAATTCACCCGGTAATCCATCAGGATCTCCGGGATGAATTTCATGCTGCACGTCTCGGTCAGCCGCAGCCAGTAATCATAATCCTCAACTGGTTGCAGCCGATAGCCGCCAATCTGGCGGGCATATTTGCTTTTGTACATAAATGAAACCCCGACAATGCTGGCATTCAGCAGTTCATGATGCGGCTGGCCTTGGTACCGGATCAAAGCTTGTTGATGCTGCTCGTCATACAACGGGTTCCCATATGCATCAACCTGGCGGAAGGTAGAGAACACAAGGCCGAGTGAGTCCGGCCCCTGCTCCAGCTCCTGCCGCAATCGTTCAATAAAGGAAGAATTATAAACATTGTCGCTGGATACCCAGGTCACATACTTGATCGCTGGATCTTTAAACAACTCATCGAATCCCCAGTTAAGGGCATGGGATACTCCTTTGTTCTGAGGGAGCGTAACCAACTGAACGCGCGGGTCTCCCATTGCTGCGTGGAGCGCTGGTCCCACCATTTCCGGCGCTCCGTCAATAACAATGATGAAGCGAAATGCCCTGTAGCTCTGGGCTAGTACGGATGAGATCGCGGCTTGCAGATAGCCGATATCCTGTTTGTACAGTGGCATAACAATCCCCGTATCTACCATATCAATCCCCCCTGACAGACTTTCGGCTTCATGAGGATAAACCACTCAACACCTGACTGAAGCGATCTCGATAACGTGCTTGGGTTATGTTGTACTCCCGCTCCACAGCGGGCCAATGTTTTTTGGTTCCCATTTCATCATGCCAGCGGTAGTTAACCAATGACTCGTTCAGAAAAGGAAATGGATATCCCGCCAGCATCACTCGGTACCACATATCCAGATCATGTGTGTACGGCAGCAGTTCATCAAACAAACCGATATGTGCAAACAGCTCCTTTTTAAACATAACCGTGCATCCATTGACCGGATTTCCTTGCTGAAAAAAACGGTAAAACTCCGTCATAGAAGGAAACACGGCGGCTGCCTGGTAGCTTGTGACTTGGCTGTATTGATTGATGAAATTGAAATTGGTATGGGAGATGTACGCACCGTTTTCCACCATAAAAGAAACCTGATTATTAATTTTGTCCCTATGATAGGTATCGTCGGAGCTGAGCCACGCAATATACTCCCCGCTGGCATGTCGGATACCATGATTCAGGGCGCTGGCTGTTCCACCGTTGGATTTTCCTAAATAATGTATATATGGACGATAGGGCTGAAGCATATCAACATGTTCCGTGGACCCGTCATCGACGACAATAATCTCGAGGGGGCCATAAGTTTGCTCTAGTGCACTTTGCAAAGCCTGATCCACATATGCACAGTTATAAAAGGGAATGACGATCGTTACTTTCGGTCTCATATCGTTCCTTCCTTTCCAGCTCGGCGGTATTGAATCATATCCTCCAGCGATTGCCCCAGCTGTATGGTCGGCTTCCAGCCCATGTCCTCCAGCTCTTTCGCACGGTATGCCTCGGTGGATGCTGACTCTGCCACATCCCCCCATTGTATGGGAATAGATGTTTTGGCCAGCCCAACCATACGTTCTACGATATTGCCCAGTTCCACAATGCGGCCTGTGCAGACCGAGTAAACTCGGCCTGGCACACCCTGTTCCAATAGCACACCGTATGCGCGAACGGCATCACGAACGTCGAGGAAATCACGTTGCGCATGTCGGGAAGATACCCGGAACGGGGCTGTTTCAGTTACGGACTGCCCCTCCAGACGTTCCGTCTGAACGATATACCCCGCGAGTAATGCACAAAATCCGGTAGATGGACCCGGACCGATCAAGTTGCAAGGCTCTGCCAGCATGACGGATTGTTCGAACAGCGCGCCCCACGAGAGCGCGACTGCCTCTTGAAGGCTTTTGCTAAGGCTGTATGGATGCGTTGGATGATACGGTGCTTGCAAAGCCGTCTTTAGCCGAGAACCCGCCACAACAATTCTGGCTTTGGGGAAAGGTCGCAGTACATCGAGCAGATACAGAGTGGACAGTACATTGGATTCCATGTATAGCAGGGGGCTTTGCCAAGATTCAGGGACGGAATTTTTACCACCTAGGTGAAGCACATAATCTGGAGCAATCTGTCTAATGACTTCGCCTAGACGTTTCTTGTCGAGCAAGTCACACACATAAGGCGTAATACAGCTACGGGTCTCCGCCTCTGGGCTGTTATTTTCATCATCGTGAGCCAGTAAGATCAGTTCTGGGACGGAAGCGGCAGTGCGAGTCAGCGCCGCTACCTCCCAACCGAGCTTTGCAAAATGGCGGCAAGCATGCATCCCGGTATAGCCCGCCGCTCCGGTAATGACTATGACAGGCCGACGTTGTTCCGCTGTGCTTCCGTCCATTCCAGCAGCTCCTTCAGCATGATGCTGTAGTGAGGAACATCGTAGAGCAGATCGGCCCGGGTAGAACGAAGCGTCCGGTCCTGCACCGGCTCATCTTTCGGCACGATCCGAATATCCTCCCTTTTCCAGATGTCTTTGAACAGCAGCAGCAAATCATGCTTGCTGATCGGTTCAGGGTGAACCAGATGAATGAGTCCGTCCAGCGGCTCATTCATCTGCACCTGTATCGCCTTCGCTAATTCCAACGTCGTAACCCCGTTCCAAAAGACTCGGCGATACCCGTTAACGTCTCCGCTCTGCTGCAAGAACCAGTGCAGCAGACCAATGCCTCCCGGCCGAATTTCCGGCCCGATAATGGAGGTACGGATAGTCAGATGCCCTGCGGCCTTTACTTCTCCGAGTATTTTCGTCAAAGCATAGGCACTTGTCCCATCGGGTTGATCCGTCTCCTTATATAAACCAGGTACCCGATTTCCTTCGAATACGCAATCCGTGCTGATATGAATCAATCGGGCACCAATACTGTCCGCTATCCGCCGGAGAAGATGTGGCAGCAAGCCATTGATTTGGTATGCTGCAATCTGATCCTCCCCGGCATGCTGATTCAGTACGCCTACCGCGTTAATCATAACGTCTGGCCGTACACTCCGTACCAGTTGCTCCACCATAAAGCTGTCCTTTACATCCAGCAGCAGACCGCCTTTATTTTCGGGATCACGGGTGGTGTAGAACACGTTATACCCGCTCTGGTTTTGGAAATACTTAACCAGAACATGGCCCGCCATGCCGTTACCACCCAAAATAAGCAGCTTCATTTGATGAACCCCCCGCTTTGGAGAATGCTGCGAATCTCCTCTTTCGACATCAAATTAAACTCCGAACTAAAGCTGCTGAATGACACGGGAGGGCACTGATTATAGCGGTCCTTTAATTGAGGAATATTCAGCGTTGGGAGAATGACCAAATATTGCTCGTCATAGACTACCGTCGTCAGGCTTTCAAAGTCACTCATCAAAATCTCATGAATTTTCTCGCCGGGACGCACACCTTTTTCTACAATTTCTACGTTTTCCACACCTGAATCCTCAATGAGCACCTCAGCCAAGTCCACAATACGGCAGGTTGGCATGGTCATGATAAAAATTTCCCCGCCGACACTTTCCACCGAGGCTTTGAACAGGAGACTGATCGCATCACGCAAGGTCAGGAAGAAGCGGGTCATGTTCATATCTGTGATCGAAACCTTGCCTTTTTGGCGAATCTGGCTTTGGAACAGATGCACCACGCTTCCGTTGGTGCCCAAAACATTACCGCCGCGCACCGTCACGAAACGTGTATCGCTATTCAGCAGATTGGCGTAAACCATCAGTTTTTCTCCAATCGCCTTCGTCATGCCGTAAAAATTGGACGGATTCGCTGCCTTGTCAGTCGATATATAAATGACTTTCTTTACCTGATTGGCCACAGCGGCCTCGATCACGTTTTGGGTGCCTACGACATTGGTTTTGAGTGCCTCGTAGGGCTGATCTTCACAGACGGGAACGTGTTTGAGCGCTGCCAAATGAAATACATAGTCCACTCCTTGACAAGCGGTAGTCAGCGCATCCTTATCCCGAATATCGCCAATACAGAAGCTGAGCCGTTCATCCTCAAACTGCCTATTCATTGCAACCTGGCTGGATTCTCCGCGTGAAAAGATAATGACCTCTTTGGGGTTACGCGGCAGTAACTGGGTAACCAGCTCATGCCCCCAGGAGCCGGTACCGCCGGTAACCAAGATACGTTGGTTTTCAAACATGCCGTTTCCCTCCAAGCAGAAATTTAACTACCTTATCCGACACATCTTCCGCCAGATAGCCCGCGGGACATTGCCACTTATGGGTCATCCCGGTCATTATGGCTACTGCGTTTGCTATAACCTCGCCATCAAGACCAGACACGATATTGCTGCCGCAATCTACCGTTTCCGGCCGTTCGGTCGTCCGGCGCATCGTAACCGTCGGCACCCCCATGACACAGCATTCTTCCTGTACGGTACCACTGTCCGTCAAAGCGCAGCGGGCATGCCGCTCCAGCAGAACGAAGTCAAAAAAACCGAACGGTTCGTGAAATTCCACTAGCGGATCAAGCTGGATCGGCGGGTGGCTTGCGATTCGGGCGGCAGTGCGGGGATGAATACTGCAAATGACCCGCTGCCCGAACTGCTGGGCTACCCGGTTAAGACCATCTAAAATAGCCAGCAAATGCGGTGGATGGTCCACATTTTCAGCTCTGTGGGCAGTGACCAGGAAATATTCTCCCGGCGACAGTCCCAACTTTTTCAAAATTCCACTGCTCGATATCTCTTTCTTATAGTGCTGCATCACTTCGTAGATCGGATTTCCAGTCAGTATAATTCGTTGGCTTGGGAAGCCTTCGCGTAGTAGGTGCTGCTTGCTTTGCTCCGTATAAGGCATATTAATGGTAGATATCGCATCAATGACACGTCGGTTCTTCTCCTCCGGCACATCCAGATCATAGCAGCGGTTCCCCGCCTCCATATGCACGACCGGATAACCCATACGTTCCGCAAGTAAGGCACATAAAGCGCTGTTCGTATCACCGAGCAATAGCACATGATCGGGGCGTTCCTTGTTTAAAATATCCTCCATCTGCGAGTACATGGCGGACAACTGTTTGCCCAGTGTCCCCGCTTTCTCCTGAAGTACATAATCCGGGGCACGCAGTCCCAGCTCGCGAAAGAACTGCCCGCTCAGGCTTTCGGTGTAATTTTGGCCCGTATGCACAAGCACATGTTCATCTGCATGGCGGTCCAGCTTCGGAATGATCAGGCTGAGCCGTATAATCTCCGGTCTTGTGCCGAGCACGGTCAATATTTTCATGGTTTTGGAACCCACCTTTGCTGTCGTTGTTTCATTGAATTGTAGCGTTCAATGAAGGATAGCCATCCAGCAGACTGGCTGTGCTCCAGCTTAACGTTCATCTCAACGGTCCGGCGTAGGTTCACCCGGACCGTCGTTTTGTATGCTGTCCAGCCTTGAGCGTGACTCGCTTCTGCTTGTGCGTGTTGTGTCGCCGTGACCGGTGCTTGAATTTCCGCTTGAGTTTCTGTCTGGACTTGGTTTTCGGATAAAGTCCCTTCGACAACGGGGACCCGTGAATTTTCTTGAGGCGACTCTTGCCGCCGCTTCTCTTATACCTGCGATTCTGCAGTCGGGTACGCTTGCGGCCCTTTGGCCATCTCGCCCGAATACTACGCTTGCCGCGGGGCAATTCGGGTGGTGAGTCAGGTAAAGGGGATACTGGTTGTGGCAAGCCTTGAATAGCTGCATATTCGATTGGCGGCAGACCCAGCACAGGCAGTTGACACACTACCGATTCGGGAAATTCTCGAATCGTGCTGGTATATCCCTCCGGTAGAGCGGTGACCTGACGCAACCCTTCGCCTTCCCTCGTCCATACAGGTCCACCCGGCTGCTGAATCAACGGGAACCAATGCGGATGATGACATACCCATTGACTGACCATGAGGTGTAAACTACCTCGGTAGGAATCAGGTCCGTATACACGTGTAGCCGCACTGTTGTTACGCACACCAATCCGTTCCACTTCCTCGGGATGATCGAGCAGATAGCCCACTTTTTGCGCCAGCATGTCGCTGTTGCCCGGCTCTACCAAAAAATCTGTATTTCCGGTCGCCTCCATCAACTCCACAAGTCCACCCTGCGCAAAGGCTACCACGGGCTTACCGTATACCAGCCCTTCCAGGGCAGTCAGGCCAAAGCCTTCCTCCACCATACTTGGGATTACAACAATATCCATTGCGCTATAGGCCGTTGATACGGATTCCTCGAATGAATTGAACTGGAAACGGCGGCTATAACGAGATTGGCGGATTAAAGAGACACATTTTACGTAATATTCCGAGTCCACTGAGCTGCCGATGATCCAGAAACGACACCGTGAATTGGTTTCGCACAGCTTTAGAGCCATTTGGACAAAAGGCAACAGCCCTTTGGCTTCGTAAATAAAGGAAGAAATATAACCAATGCAAATATGGAAATCCCGCAGCCCCAGTTTTTCACGTTTCCTTTTCCGTTCCAGCACATGCTCTTTGGGAGATGGCATATCCATATCCCGGCAGGGAGACAACACCGTATGCGGACGTGTCAGTCCCCCACCATGCAAAGGACGCATTACTGCTTGCGAAATGCCGATGACCCATTGGCTATAGCGCTCAATGATAGAAACAGAAACTGGCGTATACGCATTCTGGTTAATGACCTCGGTTATTTTCCAGATCACCGGAATATTAAGCTCTTGGGCAGCCATTGCAGGCATGACGTTCACACAGGTATTGACCAGCACCACATCAGGTCGAGCATGCCGAAGCATCTGGAACAACGGTGCATACGCCACATGGGTCCGCAAATTCTCCGCATCCTGCGCCAATCCCTCATATGGGGTATACATGCCATGCAGCATGAACAGGTTCTGTGTCAGAACGGTGATTCCGCGCTTGCGGGCCATTGAGGTCAGCCGCCCTTCACCAGGCGTTACGAGAATACAATCGAAGTACGTACGCATGTCTAGACAAAATTGCAATAGCAGCTTCTCTGCCCCCGTAATACTGCGGACGTTGCTAACATGGCTGAATAGCATCATTTTCGGCTTGATCGGAGTTCACCTCCTTTAAAATAGCAACCATCGGACGTGTGAATCACCTTATGGAAATATGACCGACAACAGTTGGTCAATCCGGTGACCATACGTGTGCTCCCGCAGGGTTCGTTCCAGAGCACGTAGGGCAATTTCATGGCGCTCTTTTTCATGCGTCAAATAAAACTCAACCTTCTCCAGCAATTCCTGCTGAGAGCTGTAGGTCTCTATCTCTTCCCCCGGCTTATAAAAACGAGCCAGATCATCTCTTGTATCTGTCAGTTGCAACGTGCCACTGGCAGAAATTTCAAACGTGCGCGGATTGGGCGAAGCCCCCGGAATTTTCAGTGAGTTGTTGTTCACCGAATCATCCTGATGGGAACGATGAAGATTAATTACGATTTTGCTGCCGTTATACGAATCATTGGTTTCGACCGGAGACATCCAGCGACCCAGCTCAATTTTGTCACCATACGACTGATAATCCGGGAGACGATCCCACCAGATTCCGTTGATTTTAATGTTACGAGCCATGAGCTGCGGCATAATCGGATTGAAGAAATAGATGCGGTTCCAGTAGGCTGAGCCTGTAAACCCAATCTCACGTCGTACCGAAGCGGGCGAGCTGAGTGGGAAATAGTGAGTCAGAAATGCTCCAAAGGGCAAATAGTGCACAGACGTGCAACCCAACTGACGGTACAGCTCCATGCAGTTCATTTCTAACGTGAACACATAATCATAATTCGTAACAATTTTGGTCGTCGTATCGGTGTAATATGGATCGTCCGTTAGCCAGATGGCGGTGGGGATGCCCAACTGGCGTACCGCAGTAACCTGCTCCAACGGAAGATCCATTCCATCCAGTGCCAGCATCAGATTCGGACGGAGCTGAGCGGCAATATCTCCTACCGGCTGACGTGGGTCTGTTACGGTAACCTGAGCCGTCATGCTTTGCAACGTGGTAATGACCGCCTCATCCAGCGGAGAATACGGAAGGCCTTTGCCAGAGACGACATACAGTACATGGACTTGTCGAAAAGGGAAAACTGCTTTCATCCGTGCAACAATTGCGTTAGCACGTCCGCGCAGATATCCTTCGTCGTATCCGTCATGCACTCCCGCAATTCTCCCCCTTTCCCAGGAGGCTGCCGCCGTCTGGTGAACAGCCGGGTCATACGGTCCTGTCGTAGATATCGTCATCACTTTCACTCCTCACTGTTTATGGTGTTTACTTTAGGCCATCGCCTTGTCCAGCAGTTCTTCCATGCGATTGGAGTACATATGCTTTTGCATAGTCGTGTACAATGCGCGCCAGGCCATGCGTTCGCGTTCCCAGTCATGCTTGAGATAGTAGTCCAGCTTCACTTTCAATTCCTCTGCTCCAGAGAAGGTTTCAATGTCATAGCCTGGTCGGTAATAACGGCTCAAATCCTTCCGAACATCCGTCATTTGAAGCGTGCCGCAAGCAGAAATTTCGTATGTCCGAGGATTGATGGACTCCGCTGAAAGCTGGTGTGTATTCCGATTATCCAGTCCGGGGTCTGTCGGGCGGTGCATATTGATGACAATTTTGGAGCCGTTATAATATTGAGCGGTCTCTTCCGGCTCCATAAAACCCGGACGGATAAAGCGTTCCAGCACATCCCGCCGGGTCAGCCGATCCCAGTGTCCACCTACGATCAGCACTCTTTTGTCCGCCAAGAAGGGAGCAAGGTGGTCGAACAGCTTCACACGGTTCCAGAAGGCATTTCCAATGAAGCAAATATCATGCTGATGCTCCCGCTCTACCCTTCGGGGATAAAAGATACGAGCTGACGCAGCCAGCGGCAAATAGTGAACCCTCGTTACTCCCTGATCGCGATAAAACGGCAGGCAAGAAATTTCGTGCGTAAATACGACATCGTAGGATTGACAGATCAACGCCGTATCCTCCGTAAAGTAAGGATCATCTACAAACCATATGGCCGTCCGAATGCCTAGGGCTCGTATTTGCTGCACCTGCTCCAGATGATCCGCCGGAAAAACATGCAGCCCGTTCATGACCAGCACAAGGTCTGGACGTTGAGCCTCGGCGTCAGCTAGCATCGTAGCAGGTGTACCGATGGCGCATGAGCTGCATATTTGGCCTAATGCCTCTTGCACACCTGTGTCTATAGCTGCGAAACCTTGCGGAATATACAACACTTTCAAATGACGAACAGCAGGCTGTATTGCCACGACCTGTGACAGAGCAGCCGTGCAACCGCCCATTCTGCGTCCTTCCCGATAGCCGCATCGGTACGCTTCGCGTTCATTTCCGCTTTGTTGATCGTTCACATCCTTCACCCTGTCCTGTTGTAGGATAAACTTCTGTCACTCCTAAACTATATGCGGAGGGGTCAAACGCATCATGGACGACTGCCACTGCCCGGACAAAATTGGCGTTTGCCCGTCCAACTGCCGAACCGCAAATAACCCCAAAGCTGTTAGCTTCGGGGGTGAACAGTAATAGAATGATTTGCCCAGTTTACTGAGCTTTGTAAGCGAGCTGGTGTCCATCTTCATAACCTTTGGCAAAACCTGAATTGAAACCCTCGTTGTAAGCTGCATCATATCCCTGCTGAAATGCCTGCGGATCATGCTCCAATGCAACAGTCCCGGGCTGTGGATTCTCCGCAGAAGGGGCTGCCACCGGGTTAGCTTGAGGTTTTTTCCGCCGCCGCAAATGAGGATGTCTTCTACGTGCAGAATAAAGTCCCCTTTTACGGCGTCTTAGAGCAAGGAGACGTCTTCTTCTTCGTTTTAATCTGCGAATGCTGGAACGCCGGGCATCTTTACGTCTTTTGCGGGCTTTGTCCCGAGTGGCGCGTTCCCACCTTGTACTCATTTCCATTCCTCCTTTGCTTTCTCGTGTTGGTTTCATTTTTCTGAACAGGCACATGGAGCCACGGCTTAGTCGGTTTTCCATATACCTGCCGTCTTAATGGAATACCCGCCAACATTTGCGTGATTTCGCCCTGGTAGTTGCTGAGTATACGAATGGTTTCTTCCAGACGGGTAGCCGACATATCCGCATGGGGCGTCAAGTCCGCAAGACTGGTCAGCATCCGAGCAACGGCGTGCTGGCTGGCAGCAATAGACTCCATCATATCCAGCTTGATCTCACGTTCACGCCTCATGCTCATTAGTTCATATCCCCCGAGCCCATTCCTCCCATCATCCCTTCCATGCCGCCACCCTGCTGCTCATCCTGATCCAGCAATGCTTTGAGATTGCTGCAAAGTCCAGTCTGAAGCCGCGTTAATCCCTCCAGCATTTCCACCATCTGCTCGTGAATTTCCAAAGGCCGTCCCAACTGCTCTTCATCGGTGTCAAATGCGTGGGGGGCCAGATGGTTCAACGCCCAATTACGCACTTTTTCTGCTTCGACCGCCTTGGCCTCCAGGATCATAGACACATTCCGCTGCATTTTGGAGGCTGCGTCCAGCATGTGAATCATTGCTTGTTCCCTACTCATGTGTTCACTCCCTGCCCTCGGTTGGTACGTTACTCCTCTTCCGGGTATGCCGTCTCTTTCACGACACGAACGAGCATTTCAGCCATTGCTTCCTGAAGATCGGCAATACCGTTCAAGTAGGCCACAATGCTTTTGTTTACTTGTCCCGAGCTGTCGAGAATGCCCGGAATTCCGTCAAAACGCGGCTCCTCATCTGGCAGTTCATGTATGATCTGCGCCATGCGCACAACCACCTGCCGTTCCGCATCCAACAACCTTGACATCTGCTGCTGCGAGTGCGAAATGTGGATCAGCAAATCATCTAACTCGTTATGCATAAGCCCCTCCTTTATGTGCTCCGCCGTGCGGAACGCACGAATTACCTACGGGCTTTCCGCTACTACAGCGTATGCCGCAGCGAGTAGTCGGTTCCGCCTAAAAGCGCCTATTCAGATCATTACAGATGCCCGTGCAGCACCGGTGGAGCAATAATAGGCTGCTTCTCCACCAAAGCCGACAAATCTCCGGGAGACAAAAACTGAATTCGGTAGTCCTCTGCCCGCCAGCTCATCGCAGCGTACAGGGTAAGGAACGGCCTTTTCCAGCCGTTACCGATTTGATACAGTTGCCCGCCCTCAGCATACAATACCTCGATCCATCGCTTGCGTTGAGCCGGTATATTCAGTGTGGGCAGCATGGACATGTTCTCCAGATCGGGAGCCGCCAGTACAGGAATGGGTTCCTCTGGCAGCTCAGCTGTAGGTGCATCAATGTTGCCGGAAACTGTAGCCTCCGGCTTCCCTACCAAGGGAAGCACCAACAAATCCAGCTGAGACACTCTAACAGGGCACACATTTTCACCTCCCGCAGCACTGACTCCATGCAGATACCGCCTTCTTCCCGGTTCTAACCGAAATACTGCACCGGACGGTCCCTGAACAACCGCTCCGATGGGATAAAAGCTTGCCGCTGATACGTGTGTTTCCTTACCTGTTGATATCTGGCCGTCCGTCTCCGCTGTACTGAATTCCAGATTGCGGAACAGCTTATCCGCGTCTCCCCACTTTTGTACAAAAAAGGATCGGTTCCGGCTGCTTTCCTCCATTGAACCGCTTTTTTCGGTCGTTTGAGGAAAACCATACACCGTATCCCGATCTCTTTCTTCATAATGGATAAAAGCATCTCCGGCAATTGCCATACGTATCCCCAACAAACGCACACGCAATAGCCAATCTGCATGGGCTTCCTCAGTACTGTGGCAGCCTTCGTCCCAGTAGCCCGTTTTTTCCAATGTCTCTCTGCGCAGCAATAAACAAAATCCGGCTAAGCTTTCGGCCTCTCGCCATGCATCCGGATTGGGAATATTGAAGCTCATGGCAAATGGACGGGCTCCATTTTCGTTCATATAAGGAACCTCAATCTGCTGTTCTTTGAATGGACCATTCGTTACAGGCCCGACAACACCAATACGCGGATCGCTGTATAAACACCCTAATAACCGATCCAACCAGCCGGGGGTCACCATGCAGTTTTGATCCAATACCGCAATAGTTGTACCTTTTGCCATCATCAGCCCCTGATTCAGGCTACCTATCATTTGAACATCCTTTTTTAACAGCGCATAACGCACAGCGATGCTTTTACGGAGCAAATAGGTGGATGTCCCGTCCGTCGATCCGCAGTCCACCACAATAATTTCATGAGGATGGCTCGTATTCTCCTCAATACGGTGAATGCATGCGCGGAGCTGCTGAAGCTGATTGCAGGACGGAATGATAATACTGACACCTTCAAAAACCTTGCCGAACGAAGCCTGGCCCAACTTGTTGCCCTGCTCCTGGCCCCTTTTATATCCTGACCAATAGCCTTTCTTTCCGAGCCGCTTGCTGTGTTTCCTTTGCATACTCAGGCGTTTCATGCCGTTCACTCCTCCGGGTGGCATTATGCCTATACTATATGCCTGGCCCGGCCGGATGGTGTTTCGTTGAGATCAGGGTAGAAGTCCTTTCATTTTCACTCCAGCTTCCTGAAGGGAATCGAAGGTTCCTGCGTCGCTCCAATAGCGCCGTAAAATATCATATTCCAGCTTGCCTTCAGCGGCATAACAGTTGTTAACATCCGTGATCTCAAGCTCACCGCGTGCCGAAGGTGTAATTTGCCGGATCTTATCGAACACGGCAGTATCGTACATATAGATACCCGTAACGCAATATTTGGATTGGGGATGCTGCGGCTTTTCTTCAATCCGCGTAATGCTCTCCGGGCGCTCAGGATCAAATACGGGTACCCCGTAACGACGAGCATCTGCTACCTTTTTCAACAACACTCTGGCGCTCCCTGGGGGCTGTTGCTTAAACCTTTCGATCACAGGTCCCAAGTCTTCCTTGAACAAATTATCACCTAACAAAACAGTGAATTTCTCTTCTGATTGCATATAGCTTCTTGCCAGTTCGAGTGCTTCCGCAATGCCGCCCGCCTTTTCTTGAATCCGGTATGTCAGTTGGACACCATAATTACTGCCACTGCCCAAAAAATCGGTATACAGCCCGGCCGATTGTTTACCAATAATAATAAGCATATCGGTGATTCCAGCCTGTCGTAGCCTCTCGATACCATATACGATCATGGGATACTTGCCGACCGGAAGCAGATGCTTGTTGAGTAATGTAGTCAACGGATGAAGGCGCGATCCGGTTCCTCCTGCGAGAATAACCCCTTTCATATCTTCCTTCCTCCTTCGACAGCATGTTCAGTGCATGCAACCCCAGTGTTCCCAGTTTCGATGAACATTCTGGGATCTATGCTCCATTTCTCTATAAACAAACGATAGTTCCGCTCGATCAGCTCTTCAATCCAGGAAGTCTCCGAGCGTGAGAAGCTCGCATTCCCCTCGTGATAGACAAAACAGTCGTTGCACATGAGCAGCTTGTAGCCATGCACGCGTGCGCGCAGACAATAATCGTCATCCTCATAATGTCCGGGGCTGAACCGTTCATCCAGCAATCCGATCCGTTCCATCAGATCGCGCCGGAACAGCAAACAAAACCCGACCAACCGCTTGACCTCCTGCCATCTGGAGGGATTACTTGCATTATTCTGCTCCGCATATCTCAGACAACTGGCCAAATCTCCTTCCAATCCGTGTATCTGCTGAATACCGCTGACGTAATTCGTCACCGGTCCCACCAATCCCACCATGCTTTCGCTCTGCAATGCAGCCAACATAATCGATAGCCATCCCCGCGTAACCGTCACATCATTGTTTAAAATAACGAACTGATCACCCGAAGCCAGCCGGAGCCCCATATTACATGCTGCTGGAAAGCCCCTGTTTTCAGGAAGACGTATGCTGATCAGCCACTCGGATGCGCAAAAATCATCCGTTCCGTCATTCGAAGCGTTGTCCACAACAATGATTTCATACGGTACATCTATCGTATGTGTCCGAATCGCCTCAATACACGGCTTTAACAGATGGAGGCCGTTATAAGTCGGAATAATGATGCTCGTCAGACTCATTGTGCATTCCTCCCTTTGGCAACGTCTACCCGTGTTGGAACAGGCCCGAGCGGGGAATACCCGGCTACCTGAAACACCGCCGTCAGTGCCTCTGCATGATCACCGACGATCAACTGTTCCATAGCGTTCCCTTTGCCAACATTGAAGGTCCGCTTACGGTTTGTTTTAATGACATCGACAGCATGTACTGCCGCCACGATCATGCCATGCAGAATTGCCATGGCGTGGGCTTTTGGCGGTACGGCAAGCACGGCTGAGCCAAGCTGATCCAGTAAACGCCGAGATAATGCATGCGGTACGGCGGTCAATGAGCTTGATCCCAAATCCGGCCTGCGCAGTACGCGATTCAGGAATGCTTTGCACCGTGTCACGCTGTCCTGCTGGGCATAGGGCGGCAAATGTCTGCCCAGATCATTAAGCGCAACATCCGTTCCCTGATCCACCGCGTGGAGAAAAGGCAGCAAATCAGATGCTGGAATCGGCAAATCTCCGTCCACGAACAGCACAATATCAGCCTGCGTCATGCGCGCGCCTACCGCCCGGCCAACATCATGCCCCAGTCGATCCGGCACGTTGACAAGAGTCACACTGGGATGATGTTTGGCTACGGTGGAGCGCGTGCCGTCCGTGCAGCCGTTCAATACGACAATGATCTCCGTAAGCGGAAGTTTTTCCAGCTCGCCCAGTACCCGGTCAATCGTTGACTCTTCATTACAGGCGCTGACCACGGCCGCTGCCGTTCCCTGTAACACAATATCTCCCGGAACTTCGCGTTCCACAGGCGGAGTCACTTCGGTCATTCCTTTCGCCCGAGGTGTGGGCTTTCTCATCCTACGGCTATGCATTGAAGTCGTCGTTCCTCGTTTTCGCTGAACACGTCTCATGCCCCAACTCGGTTCTTCACGCTTCCCTCTGCGATACTGTCTATTCACAGTTTCACCTCGTCTCTGATCCGTTTGCGCTCCAAATCCGTATATCCCGCACGCGTTCCCAGACGCGATGTAAGCCAGGCAATGGCATCCAGATGATCCTGAACAATTACATCTGCCAGCGGGTCCTTGCCGTTCTGTTTTTTACGTGTCGCATTTATTTTTCCGACAGCTATTCCATATACAGTCACCACTCGTAACTCAGAGGCGATGGACATAGCTTGAAATAAAGGAGGCTTCTCCAAGGGCTTTAGACCTATTTTCTTCAGAGCCTTTTGACTTATGGCGTGTGGAATGCCAGTCATAGATGCTCCCCCTAAATCAGCACGATTCGACAAGATATTCAATACATGCTTTGCCTCCACTACAGGGTGTGCGGGCGTACGATTCACAGGTCCATGGTAATCATTCAGCACCACATCCGCCCCTGCACATATGGCGTGTATAAACGGCCGGAGTCTAACGCAGGGAATGACGATATCCCCATCCAGGAAAAGCAGGATCTGTCCGGATGCCGCCTCCGCTCCAATACGACGGCCAACATCATGTCCGAGCGGTTCCGGAAAGGAAAGCACACGAGCTCCCGCCGCTGCTGCCACCTTCGCCGTTCTATCGTGTGATCCGTTCTCAACGACGATAACCTCTGTATGTGGATGGACACGGCGCGCTTCGCGAATCACAGCTCCGATTGTTTTTTGCTCATTCATGGCCGGAATAATGACAGATACGAAAAACTTTCCCACTGATGACGGTTCAGATGGTCGCTCTTCGCCGATCTGTGCCCCTCTCTCCGTGTCGAGTACCTCCCTCATGGTAGGGGCTACCGGATTCTTATGCATGTTCGGCATTCGTAACGGCAGCCACATCTTAGAATGATAGTAAGCGCCGGAATGCCGCCTCCGTTTGATCTTGTATCCAGCTCTTCCCTGCTTCTTCATGCTCCCGTCTCACCTCCCTTCCTGCTGTATAGATGGACAGCATGATTAGGACAGTTCAACATAACCTATGCGGTCCAAAAGCCGTGTGTAACGGCAATCGTGGAGTCTTTTCGACACAGCAATTTTCGACTTTTTTTTACATAACTTATTAATCCTATTAAATAAATGAGTTATTAGGGTCTAAAGAATCATTTTGGATAAATTTGTGACATAGATCTTCTCGTTCGTCATTCTCTGTGCTAATATCAGAGCCAGATGATGGGAGTTCAAAAAATCAACATTTGTTTTTTTTGCATAAGTCAATATTTTTCCATTATCCACCATTTTTCTATTTTCTTTTTATACGACAGGAAAGGAGGAGTTTGTCACCTTTTTAAGCTACATGCTTCATACTGCAGTACCCTCTTTTCACGTACGCTTCATGAATAACACTTCGGTATTTCTCTTCATGTTCCATTTTCTTCTATTCCAGACGACAACACGACCTACATAAATGGCGCAATGCCTTATTCAAGACAGGATGATTCATCCTGACAATAATCGAGGAGAGTGAATTTTTAATGAAAAAAGTATGGGTTTCGCTTCTTGGAGGAGCTATGTTATTAGGGTCTGTCGCGTCTGGTGCATCAGCGGAGAGTTCCGTTTCGGGGCCAACTCAGCTTACACCGACCTTTCACGCCGAGCAATGGAAAGCCCCTTCCTCGGTATCCGGGGACGACATTGTATGGAGCTATTTGAATCGGCAAAAGAAATCGTTACTGGGTGCGGACAACTCTAGTGTACGTGAACAATTCCGAATCGTTGATCGCACAAGCGACAAGTCCGGTGTGAGCCATTATCGGCTGAAACAGTATGTAAACGGGATTCCCGTATATGGAGCTGAACAGACTATTCATGTGGGCAAATCTGGTGAGGTCACCTCTTACTTAGGAGCGGTGGTTACTGAGGATCAGCAAGCTGAAGCTACGCAAGGTACAACTCCAAAAATCAGCGCTTCTGAAGCAGTCTACACTGCATATAAAGAAGCAGCTGCACGGATTGAAGCCCTCCCTACCTCCGACGATACGATTTCTAAAGATGTTGAGGAACAAAGCAGTGTAAGCAAAGACACTTACACTGAAGCAACTAACAACGGAAAAACGCTATCTACTGATAAGGACGAGCTGAGTCTTGATAAAGCATCTGCCCTGAAAGATAGCAAAATTGAGGCGGTGGAGACAGAAAAAAGTTCCATTGCCAAAATCGCTAATCTGCAGCCAGAAGTAGATCCTAAAGCTGATCTGTACTTCTATCCTAAAGGGGATGACCTGCAGCTGGTTTATGTAACAGAAGTCAATGTTTTAGAACCTGCTCCACTGCGTACTCGCTACATTATTGATGCCAATGATGGCAGCATCGTATTCCAGTATGACATCATTAATGAAGCGACAGGCACAGGTAAAGGTGTGCTTGGTGATAGCAAATCATTCACCACGACGGCTTCCGGTAGTAGCTACCAGTTAAAAGATACAACACGCGGTAATGGTATTGTGACCTACACGGCCTCCAACCGTCAAAGCATCCCAGGTACCCTTCTGACCGATGCCGATAATGTATGGAATGATCCAGCTGGCGTGGATGCCCATGCATATGCTGCCAAAACATATGATTACTATAAGTCCAAATTCGGACGCAACAGCATTGACGGACGCGGGCTGCAACTCCGTTCGACAGTCCATTACGGTAGCCGCTACAACAATGCCTTCTGGAATGGCTCCCAAATGACTTATGGAGATGGGGACGGTAGCACATTTATCGCATTCAGTGGGGACCCCGATGTGGTAGGTCATGAACTTACTCACGGTGTCACAGAGTACACTTCGAATTTGGAATATTACGGAGAGTCCGGTGCATTGAATGAGGCTTTCTCGGACGTCATCGGCAATGACATTCAGCGTAAAAACTGGCTTGTAGGCGATGATATTTATACGCCAAACATTGCAGGCGATGCTCTGCGCTCTATGTCCAATCCTACGCTATATGATCAACCAGATCACTATTCCGACTTGTATACAGGCAGCTCCGATAACGGTGGCGTTCATACGAACAGCGGCATTATCAATAAAGCCTACTATCTGTTGGCACAAGGTGGTACTTTCCATGGTGTAGCAGTAAATGGAATTGGCCGCGATGCAGCGGTCCAAATTTACTATAGTGCCTTTACGAACTACCTGACTTCTTCTTCCGATTTCTCCAACGCACGCGCTGCTGTGATCCAAGCAGCAAATGATCTGTACGGTGCGAACTCGGCACAAGCAACTGCAGCTGCCAAATCTTTTGACGCTGTAGGCGTAAACTAAATCATATACGCTATAATCCTCATATCCCGTCCATAGACCTTTGCCGTTGTGCAACTGTCACTTAGGCCTGCTCATAATGGACGAAAAAATAGGGGTGCAGTGTACAAGTCTGCGCCCCTTCCCCCCTTATTTATGGCGTCCCCTCAAAGGGGCGCCCTTTTCTTGTTCATTGAGTCCTTTCCGATCATTTTCGACTAGATAAGACAAATAAACAGTAAATCAGGGACTAAAGATTCATTTTGGGGTATTTTGTAAAATTAATCTTCTCGTTCGACAACCTCTGTGCTAATATCAGAGCCGAGACGATGAAATTGCAAAAAAATAAACCTTAATATTTTACATAAGGTCATTTTTATCCAGCTTCTTCACGTTTCAAAAGAGCAACAAGACTTACATATATGACGCAAGACTTCTTCAAACAGGGTGTTTTTTACCTCAACATTAACTAGGGAGAGTGAGTATGAATTGAAAAAAGTATGGGTTTCACTTCTAGGAGGAGCTATGTTATTAGGATCTATAGCGCCCGGGGCCTCCGCAGCTGAAAATTCTGTTCCCGATCCGACTCAGTTTACACCAACATTCCAAACGGTGAACTGGAAGTCTCCTTCAACGGTAACAGGCGACAATTTGGTCTGGAGCTTTTTAAATCGACAACAAAAAACATTATTGAGTCTGGACGATACCCACATCGGTTCCCTTGTGCACGAGCAATTTCGTATCGTGGATCGCACCAGTGACAAATTTGGTACAAAGCATTATCGGTTAAAACAATATGTAAACGGAATTCCCGTATTTGGAGCCGAACAGACCATCCATGTGAACAAGTCTGGCCAAATCACCTCTTATGTGGGAGCGGTCATTTCGGAAGATCAACAAGCCAATGCTAAAGAAAATACAACTCCAAAAATCAGTGCTACTGAGGCTGTATATACCGCATATGAAGATGCAGCTATACGGGTTCAATCTCTCTCCTCCTCCGTTCAAATCGTTCCTGAACCTTACGAGGATACAAGTAGTGTAAGTAAAGACACTTACGAAAAAGCATCTAACAATGAATTATCAATTTCTACTGATAAGGACTCCTTGGATTTGGATAAAGCAGTTGAACTGGAGAACAGTAAATTGGAAGTGGTAGAACCTGCATCCTCTATCCCCAAGATTGCCAATCTGGAACCAAGTGTAGACCCTAAAGCAGAACTGTACATCTATCCCGATGGAGACTCAACACATCTCGTCTATGTAACCGAAGTTAATACTTTACAGCCCGCTCTGCTGCGCACACGTTACTTTATTGACGCTAATGACGGAAAAATCGTATTCAAGTATGACCTTCTTAACGAAGTGATCGGCACAGGGCGCGGTGTATTCGGTGATACCAAAACATTTGACACAACAGCTTCGGGCAAAAAGTATCAACTAAAAGATACGACTCGTGGTAAAGGAATCCTAACTTATAACGTCCACAACACCGAGACGCTCCCCGGCACGCTGTATACAGATTCCGATAACGTATGGGAAGATCCGGCTGCGGTGGATGCCCACGCTTACGCTATCCGCACTTACGATTATTACAAGGATAGATTTGGACGCGACAGCATTGACGGGCATGGCATGGCCATCGCTTCGGCAGTCCATTACGGCGCAAAGAACTACAATAATGCCCACTGGGGCGGCACTCATATGCTTTATGGAGACGGAGACGGCACGTTATTTGCCCCTTTTAGCAGCGACCTTGAAATTGTTGCCCATGAGCTGACACACGGTGTAACCGAGCATTCATCAGGGCTCGTGTATTTCGCTGAATCTGGTGCATTAAGTGAAGCCATCTCAGATATTATAGGCAACGACATTGAGCGCACCAATTGGGATTTCGGCAAAGTCGCTTATACCCCTAATATTAAGGGCGACGCCATTCGCTCCCTTTCCGATCCTGTCAAATACGGTCAAGTCGATCACTACAGCAATCTCTATCCTGATCCTAACAACGAGGATTATGGTGGAGCCCACATTAATAGTGGTATTATTAATAAAGCCTACTATCTACTGGCACAAGGAGGCACTTTCCATGGTGTCAAGGTAGATGGAATTGGACGTGATGCAGCCGTATATATTTATTATAATGCCTTCACCAATTATCTGACTTCCACATCTAACTTCTCCACCGCGCGTGCCGCTGTGATCCAAGCGGCCAAAGATAGTTATGGTGAAAATTCAATAGCCGTAACCTCTGCTATGAAGTCTTTTGACGCTGTAGGTGTGAGATAAGTGAAATAATATAAATTTCCCCGGTATTACAAGTCTCCCCCCTTGTCTCTTATGTATACGGCGTCCCACTATGGGACGCCTTTTTTCTAGTATAAAGTTAATTATTGGTAATTATATTTCCGGCTTCTTATTATTGCCCCAGCGCGATCCAAAGGACCAACCCTTCACATCTCGGACCTGAGTGTATGCGTTCCACAGTAAGTACTGCTGAATACCTCTGACGTTGTGTGACGGATACCATCACTCCCGGTATACTCGCATTGGCAGTGATTACATACTGTGTATCTATAAAAGGCTTCTCAAATACAACGCTCACTTCACCCCTATCCGCTTGTGCGGGGAGGTGAAAAGAAATGCTCCCATATTGAGGTGAAGCTATATGATCGTCAGAAGCCTCGTCACTGGTCGCTGATCCGTCGTGAATGACATTCAGGCTTAATTCTTTCTCCGTATCGAAAGCTAGATCGATATCTTGCTCAGACAAGACCACACGTTGCTTTGGGCGTGGTCTTCCTTCAGCAATGTGAATACTGGTTATGGAACAATCCAGTAACGAATCTTGCTCTGCCTGATCTTCCGTCGTAATAGACGGTTTGTCGTTATCCAACCTGTATTCTGTATCTGACTCAGGCACTGACAACAGCAGTACAGATGCTCGATTCATCTGCATCGCTTCCTCTAGCGTTTTGGGGAGCTTATGCTTCTTCCATGCCGCTTCCTCTATAGCTTGAACCGATGTGTCCTTCTCTACGGGGGCAGGGACCGTTGCCGTTCCACGCTGGTTCGATTTATGACTGCCGGAAGTCGAAGCCGCTTTCTCCTTGTTAACACGGGGGGAGGGAACCGCATGAGAAAGGTTACGCCGTGCTGTTCTTTTATCCTTAGGGCTATGGTTCGTACGATGGTTCATGGTGACCGCTCCTTTGGCACAGGAGTGAACCAGCGGTCGCTCCGCTTCATTCACCCGGCTGGGAATCATGGCTAATGCCTATAAGATAGCCTATGCGCGTAACAGCGCCTACGTCACTCCGCTACGCAGTCCGCTATGATTTGTGCCCAGCGTTGTGCTGAGTGTTGCCATAAAAATCGTCTCCGTACCTCGCCAAGCCCGGCTTCTCCCATCCGTCGTCGCAAGCTTGGTTGCTGGAGCAGCCTGATGATGGCATCGGCCATTTCCTGCTCACCGTGAGACGGATACACAAGCCAGCCTGTCTCGCCGTGTTGTACAACCTCTGGAATACCGCCGATTCGTGAAGCGACCACAGGTACTCCTGCCGCCATGGCTTCCAGATTGACCAGCCCGAAGGCCTCATCCTTCACTGAAGGAACAACGGTCACATCGGCTAGCTGATATAGCGAGGCCAATGCTGGATGCGGAACATAGTCCAGGAATTGCACATGCTTCCCCAACCTTAGTTTACGGATCTGCCGATGCAACGACGCCGTGTATGGCGTGAGACGGTCATGCCCGTAATAGGCACTACCTGCAATGAGCAGCAGTACGTCCGGGCAGGCGCGAACCACATGCCGCAGGGCCTTCAGCAGCCGGTGGACGCCCTTCCCTGGCATCAGTCTGCCCGCGAATAACATGATTTGGCGGCCTGACCAGCCGAAATCGTCCAATCGCGCCGATCTGGCTGCTTCTGCTGCTGGAGTCCACCGTGGCAGGAAATCGCCGGGATGGATACCCAGCTTGTTTATGACGATGCGCTCTCTGACGGCCTCGGGACAGTCAGAAGCTACGATTGCCCCCAAATATGCACTGTTCACGATAATGCGATCCATCGACAACAGCAGCCTGCCCATATCCTTCCGTTTGAGGTAAGGCTCCCGGATGAACGTGGTCGAATGCAAAGTCAACACAACTCGGCTATCGGGCAAAGCCTCGCGAATTGCATACGCAACTGCCGGACGGTTGTGTACATCTACTACCGCTGGTAACCATCTCTTTAAATCAGCGATCACCTCAGAAATATATCCTGTTCCCCGCGTATAACGCATGCAGGGAATTCCGTCGACATCGCCATGATCCGGTGCCTCTGCTCCCTTTATGCCATAGATCTGCGCTTGAAGCTCATGACTAGCCAGCGGTACCATGCGGGCAATTACCCGCTCCACAGAACTGCTGCGGGGCGAAGGTATAACAAAGGAGCCCGGTGTAACGACTGCTACCTTCGGCCTCTGCATCACCTCACCTACTTTCTGAGCTTATTCCAACACTCTTCAACACTCATCTTGTATCATATCGTCTGCCTCGCTGAAATGTGCCTCGCTTCTAACTTTGGGCTTACCGCAAGGCAAGCGTCCATGCCTGGCCGATCTTTGATACATATGATGGACTAGAATCACAGTATGATCAGTTGGAGTGACTACAAGGAGGGCGGACATACTCATGTTGCATGTCGGCGTCATGCTCAACCCGGCAACCTACCGGGGCATCCCCGCCATGAGGACGCGATATGAATCTATCGCCAATTACGAGGACGCCGGGTTAAGCTACGAGCTCATCCCCTGCTTTCTTCGTCTGGAGGATATTCATATAGCGACCGGAACATGCCGGGCTTATGTTAAACACGGCAACGAGTATCGGCAGATGATTCTTCCGTTGCCGCCGGTCATCCACAATCGGACTCTCTATCGGCAAAATGAAAATGCTAGAGATATCAGCAAGCTTGTACAAAAGGGGTTCTATATTTTTAATGAACAAAACCGTTTCCACAAAGACCATATACATGCAATTCTGCAGGAAGACCCTTTGCTACGCATCCATCTCCCCACAACATTGCAAGGCAACCTTTCCTCCATCCATACCTTGTTGGAAGAAACCGGAGATGTTGTAATTAAACCCAGTAGCGGTAGCGTGGGTAGAGGAATTATGCGTCTGCGGCATTCCCGCGGAGGCTGGACTTTGCAATGCGCTCATCCGGCTATACCTGAGCGTTGGTCCACCCTACGTTTGAATGTCGGAGAACTCCCATTATTTCTGCACAAGCGACTGCTGCAGGTGCCTCATATCGTACAGGAAACCATACCGCTTGCTTTGTACAACAATCGTCCGTTTGATGTCCGTGTGTCGGTTCAGCGCGGATATGGCGGTATCTGGGGTGTGACAGGCATGTATGCTAAAATTGCTCCTTCCCACACCTTCGTCTCCAATGTGGCACAGGGCGGTACGGCCCGTTCCTTACTAGAAGTGTTATCACAAACAGAGACAGTTCAGACTTCGAACGCAGTCCGGCTGATGAATGAACTGGAGCGACTCTCATTACAAATCGTGCACCGACTGGCACAAACCCTTCCCCGTCTCGCCGACGTCGGTCTGGATCTGGGAATTACCCATGAAGGCAAGATTGTTTTTATCGAATGCAACGGTCGTGACCAGCGCTATGGCTTCAGCCAGGCGGGCATGCACAATGTCTGGAAAGAAACATACTCTCAGCCGATGGCTTACGCTCGTTGGCTTCTCGAACGGATGCCTTCGTCAGACACCGAACGTTCACCAAGCCGTCCACTGTATTGATTTACGTCACATTCTGTGTCAATATAGTTCAGAGCGGCCGGACAGGTTCCGGCCAAGACGGCTCGGAAATGAACAAGGGGGATCTGTAATGGCAAAACAGTGGCTGCGGCTCATGACGGAGCTATCATCGCACAAGTGGGTGTGCCGGATTGTAGGCTCCTTCGCGCAAAGCGGTGCAAGCCGACTTTTTATCCCCACCTTTATACGTACGTACCAGATCCAGACGCATGAGGCGGAACAGGAATGGAAGGAATACCGTTCTCTAAACGCCTATTTTACACGCAAATTAAAAGCGGGCATGCGCCCGATTGATACGAACGCCGAGGTGATGACCAGTCCGGTGGATGCACGGATTACTTTCACTGGCCCAATTACGTCCGGCACTCTTTTAAATGTCAAAGGGCAGGACTATACGCTGGAAGAGCTTCTTAACCGCTCTCCGCGTCTTGAAAAATACACACACGGCTATGCTTTTGTGCTCTATCTCAGCCCGACGGATTATCATCGCATTCATGCACCAGTATCCGGTACGCTGGTAGAAAAAGAGCATCTGCGCGGCAAGGTATACCCAGTGAATGACTTCGGCTTGCAACATATGCGAGCAGTTCTTAGCCGCAATGAACGACAGATTACGTACATTGCCCACGAATATGGTGAGGTGGCGGTCGTCAAGGTTGGCGCAATGAATGTGAGTAGCATCAAATATACGGATGATAAGGCCGTCTCATGGACAAAAGGAGACGATCTCGCCTATTTCGAATTTGGATCAACTGTTGTTTTGCTAACTGAAAACGGCACGTTTGAGCCAGACCCCGCATTGAAGCTGGGGGATGCGGTGAAAATGGGACAACGTCTGGGTTGCTTTCGACATGATCCCAAAGCAAAAGTGAATTTATCATAACAGGATTATAGCTACACATATGAGCATTGGGATCGGATGATGTTAAATTGCTCATATAAAAAAGGACCCGGCGTAACTGCCCGGGTCCTTTTTTGGAATTTATCCATTATATTCTTCACGCCTAAATCCGAAACAGCTTGTCCACCGTCCATAGCATTACCGAATCTCAGACGGACTTTTCCCCGTGTACTGCTTAAATTGGCGGCTGAAAAAAAAGATGTCACGGTACCCCAAAGCCTCTGCCACCTCGGTCACATTCATTCCGGCATGTAGTAATAGATGCTGTGCACGCTCAATCCGCATGCTGATAATATGAGATTGCGCGGAAACACCCAGCAGCTCCTTGAATTTAATTGAAAAATAACGCGGTGACAGCCCCGCTCGTGCAGCCAAATCCTCGACGCGATGAGGAAGTCCCGGATGCTGACGCACGTAGTTGGCCGTTTCTCGAATGACCTCGGTGAGCTGGTTACTGGCTTGTTGCTCCTGAGGCTCCTTACGGTCCGCACGCAGCAGATGAATCATCAGTTGTTTCAGGATCAGCTTGCCTTCCTCGTCAGCTCCGTAAGCACGCTCTAGGCGTAGTCTAACGTATCTGGCAAGCATATGCTCTACCTCGAACGTTTCCTCCAGCATACGGTAGCTTGCAGGAATTAGCTTTGGTTGTTCGATAAGATCAAAATGAATATAGGTAAGTATGAGCGGCTTTTGCGGGTTATGTGTGGCACGGGTATCATCCCCCGGCTTGAACAGGAAGCAGCTCCCCTTGCTCACCGGATACGACGTCCCGTTTAAGACCACTGTTCCTTCTCCGCTCCATACATAAAATAAATCATAGTTTGGCATCGGCTTCTCGCGTACCTGCCACTTCCAGCCCGGCTCACACACAATTTTGGCGAAGGCCGACAACAGGATAAACGATGACGCAGATGTATCCAGCAAAATCTGCACCTCCTTTTGTTAATCTTTGGTTGTCCTCTACCCGTTAATTTATAATATAAGCTCAGCGCCGTCATTAAGCAAAAAAATGCGCTTTTATGTTCCAGATGCTTTTGCGTGACGCTTACCGTGTGTAATGCTATAATATGTAATCAAAATGACTTGGAAGGATGAAACGGGAATGAATCCACTGGCAGCGCAGTTAAACCAAAACATTCAGACAGGCAACGAGCATGTATATCAAATGCTTTCTCTTTTAGGGAAAGAAATTTATTTCCCAAAAGAAGGGATTTTGAGTCAATCCGCAGAAGCAGGGAAGCTTGCTAAAAAGTACAACGCTACGATTGGCATTGCTACAGAAGGCAATGGTCCTATGCATTTGGAGGTCATTCAGGAAAAGCTGTCCGCTTACAATCCCAAGGATCTATACCCTTACGCTCCCCCTGCGGGCAAACCTGAACTACGTAGTGTATGGCGCGACAAAATGCTGAAGGAAAACCCTTCGTTGGCTGGAAAAAGTTACGGCCTTCCCGTAGTGACGAACGCGCTGACCCACGGTTTGAGCATCGTTGCCGACCTGTTCACGGATGAAGGGGATGCTGTTATTTACCCAGACAAAAACTGGGAAAACTATGAGCTGACTTTCGGTATTCGCCGTCATGGACGTTTGGTGAATTTCCCGTTGTTCACAGAGGATCAACGTTTTAATAGTGAAGGATTACGCGACGCGCTACTGGCACAGAAAGAATACGGCAAAGCGATCGTTGTGCTGAACTTCCCGAATAACCCGACAGGCTACACACCGGGAGTCCAAGAGGGTAAAGCGATTGTTGCTGCCATCCAGGAAGCCGCGGAAGCAGGCATCAATGTCGTAGTTGTGACGGATGACGCTTATTTTGGTCTGTTCTTCGAGGACTCCCTGCATGAATCACTATTCGGTCAGTTAGCTGGACTTCATCCGAGAATTCTACCAGTCAAAATTGACGGAGCTACCAAAGAAGAATTCGTTTGGGGCTTCCGTGTCGGATTTATTACCTTTGCTTCGGAACATCAGGATGTACTGAGCGCACTGGAACAAAAAACATTAGGGATTATCCGGGCAACGATTTCGAGCGGTCCTCACCCATCTCAAACCTTCGTCCTGGATGCCCTCAAGTCAACGGACTTTGAACAACAGAAGAAAGAAAAGTTCCAGATTATGAAGGGTCGGGCTAATAAAGTCAAAGCGTTACTCGATAGTGGAAAATACGGAGATGTATGGAGCTACTATCCTTTCAATTCGGGTTATTTTATGTGCCTCAAGCTGAACGGCTTGTCCGCTGAACGACTGCGCACACATTTGCTGGAACAATATGGGGTAGGGACGATTGCGCTGGGTGAATATGATCTCCGAATCGCATTCTCATGTATCGAGGAAGAGTACCTGGAAGACCTGTATGACATTGTTTACCGTGGCGCACAAGATTTGTTGAACGCCTAATAGGTAACAGATTAAATATAACATCATTAGCGGTATGCCGGATGTTGCGGCATACCGCTTTTTAATGAGCTGAACCATTGTAAGTCACACTTCGCAACAAACTATCCTTCAGCAGCGAGCAAAGATTTCTGTGCGAGTGGCAGCAGGATGACTACCTCGGTTCCGACTCCCGGCTCACTCTCATAGTGTATACTTCCGTTCATAGCTTCAATGATTCGAAAGGAGACGACCGTTCCCAGTCCCGTTCCTACCTCTTTGGTTGAAAAAAACAAAGTACCCACTCGCTCCAGATGCTCCTGACTCATGCCTTTTCCCGTATCCCTAATATGCAGACATGCCTTCTCTTCCTGAATCGCCAGCTTTATGTATACTCTGCCCCCATCATCCGCAGCTTCGATCGCATTTTTCGTCACATGTATTAACGCCTGTAACAGCTGATTACGATCCATATGTACGTATATTTCATTCCTTAGCTCAGTATACAGTCTTACGCCTTGCTTGGTCGCCATCGGTTTCAAAAGCAAAACAATCTGTTGAACCATGCCAGACAAATCCATCAGCTCTGTGTTCCCAATCTGCGGTCTGGATAAGTTCAGATAGTCGCTAATAATTCTTTCAGCCCGATCGACCTCTGCTAGTGCCAAAGCAATATATCTGCGATTTTTCCCTTCTAGCCCTGACTGAACCATTTGCAGGAACCCTTTAACCACGGTCAACGGATTCCTTACTTCATGAGCCATAGAGGCAGCCAGTTCACCTAACGTATTCAGATGCTCAGCATATTTAATCTTTCTTCTCATTTCTTCCCGTTCCAAACTAAACTCCATCCAGAAAGAGGAGGCTCCAATGCTTAGCAATTGAATCACACCGAACCAGAGTATTGCCCGGATCAGCTCGATCTCATCCTTATCCAGCCTGCCATTGGCCCAGGAATGTATTAACAGAAATATAAGCATGGCAATATTGGTCCATATACTCATTAGCATATTCATGCCCACCCGAAGCAACATACTATTGAGCTGTATAAACTTTTTTCTCACCAAGAGAGGGCCCAAATAACACAACATCATGCTGGGAAAGCTCACCACCATAGACTCAGGATCTATATACATACGAGCCATCACTATCAGCGTTATATTCAGAAGCCCTGCCTTTGGACCAAAATATAAAACAGAGAGGATCAAAGGAACATATCGGAGATCCCAATATAATCCATACCAAATGTACGAAAACATAAGGCAAAGCACAGAAGACACACCCAGCACCCCTCCCATAAGCAACGGGGTATGTTTCCTATGCCGATGATCTGACAAAGCGCTATATACTAATAACGGTACAAACACAAGAAATATGTTCACGAGCAGCTTATCTACCAGCATCTCGTCTTTCCCACTTTCCAAGTAATAATGACTACGTACTTCTTCTATTCTCGATAATACGTGTCTTTTCCTCTATCCCCCCCTACATCTGATGAAAAATATAAGGCGATTCAGCAACATACCTGAGCATTGGCCCACGCAATCTGAAAATCCAATTCATAAGATACGATGTAGTCCTTTATCACAATGACCGAGAGGAGAATGAGCATGGGAGCAGAAGAAACAAGAGGCGGTTACGGTGGTTACGGCGCATTCACAAGCACAGGAACAATTCTGGTACTGTTCATTTTATTAGTTATCATCAGCAAAACGCTCTTTATATAAGCAGGCGGAAATCTGCACCCACGGCTACGATAACAGCGAGCGTACAAAAAAGGCTAATTCGCAGACAGCTCTTGCTGCTTGCGAATTAGCCTTTACTTTATTCACATAGATACAAATTACACTTCTTCCTCATCCTGACCGTCCAAACGCCATTTTTTGGCTTGAGCGCCTCGTAACAAGAACACTACTGCAACTCCCCCAAGCAGCGTGAGCAGTGTAGACAGTAGATCTTCCGTTCCTTTTGCCAGAAAAGGAAGCCACAGAACCACAGCAGCCGGCAACGTCAACCGAACAACAAAGTCGAGAAAAGACGCACGACGACTATGCGCAGGAATCGGATATAACTGAAGCCACAACGAATCCTTGTGATACTGCTTTAGTGAAGTAACCTGTACACCAATGAGGAATATGAAAAATAAATATACTGCAATCCCAATCCAGCTAGCATGGGTGATATATATAATTAACAACCCCAGAATTCCAAGCCGAATGACAATACCTGCTGGCTCTGTACGCAGGAATGTCTTAAACAGCAGGTAACGATACGCTCCCCTTCTGTTCCAAGGTATGTTACCTCCCAACCAGGACAGCCAACGACGTGGCGTCACTCTCTGCGTAAGGGCGGGCACATCGACAAACCAGCCCAAAGTGCGCATCACCCGAGCAGCCTGCATACCCTCTGTACGAATCAGCTTTTCCCAAGCCACTAGCAGCTTGACCGGAAAACGCAGAACAAGCACGTACACCACACCGACCAATATGATAAATGGCACGCTGTGTAGTGGAGGCTGCCATAGCCATGCGGCTACCATCAGCACAGCCAACACCCACCGAAGCAGACGATAGCCTACACTCCCGCCAATCGATACCATGCGAAGCTCTTGCCAGCCGCCGTAGCTGAATAGCAGCTTTAACAGCACAAACAGTAGCAGGGTCAGTAGCAACGGCTTAGGCGCCGCATCACTGCGAATATACAGCGGCCACACGATAATAGACAGCAATAGCAAACCGAATATTTTATACACCACACCCCGAATCCGGCTGGCCCTAAAATAATGGTGCATCGCGTGCTCCTGTGGACGGAGGAAAACAATATCCGCTGCGTTTAAATACGTACGAAAGCTCGCATGAGCAATCGGAATAGCCACAATAAGCATGATCCAGCGGATGGGCAAATCCGGTGGAGTATGCATCAGTAGCGACGTGTACCATGCGGCAAAGGCAATCAGCGCAAAGCCGAAGACCACCGCCAGACCGCTCTGAATGACATAGCCCAGATAGGGCAGCACCTGTCCCCAGAACGCTACACGTCTTTCTTTATGCAAACGTTGCAAATCCATGCTCATTCCCTGCCCTGTACCAGCTCATAAAATGCATCTTCCAGCGGCATGCCCGGCTTACCCGCCTGTGCTGTCACTTCGTCCAGCGTCCCCTGTGCAATGATGGCACCCTGATGAAGTACAATGAAACGATCACAATAATTTTCAATCGTGGACAAAATATGAGAACTGAGCAGAATGGACGAACCCGAACGCTTCATCTCTAACATAAAGTCAAGCAGGGAACGAATACCCAGCGGGTCTAACCCCAAAAAAGGTTCATCTATGACATACAACGGCGGTCCCGCTAAAAATGCGCACATAATCATCACTTTCTGGCGCATCCCTTTAGACAGGTGCATCGACATACTCCCACTTTTATCCCGCATACGGAACAAGTCTAGCATTTGATCACTACGCGTGCGGAAATCTGCTTCGCTAACTCCGTACGCTCTGGCCGTGAATTCCATATGCTCCATCACCGTCATTTCAGGATACAGCTCTGGAGATTCAGGTACAAAAGCAATGGCTCCCTGATATTCCTCGGGATTCTCATCCTGCTTATGCCCCTGCACACGAATTTCTCCGGCCTGCGGTGTCATCAGGCCCAAAATATGCTTCATGGTCGTACTTTTCCCGGCCCCGTTCAGACCGATCAGTCCTACCATTTCGCCCGGTTTCACATCCAGCGAAATCTGATGCAGCACCGGGCGCTTGGCGCTATATCCGCCGGTCAGTCCGTTAATTTGCAACACAGGCTGTTGTTCCATGGCTCCCCCTCTTCTCCCTACTCGTTCGGTTTTGATCCTTTTTCCTTCAGCCATCTTGGTGCACCCTTGTTTTTGCGATCACGCTCGCGCTGTGCTTTTCCTGCTTTGGACAAGGCTGCTCCTTTGCTCTTGCCTGGAGCTGAACCGTTAGCGGAATTTCTGCCAGGACGTCCGTTTTCGGCACGAACAGGTGCCTTTCGGTCCTCCGTCGATGCTCCGTTAGATAAGGATCTAGCCTCGGATGGTCTTACAGGTGCACGCTTGGCATCCGCCGGACGCGGCACAACTACTCGACCTCCATGCAACGCACGCTCTGCGATGTCAATGCCCAGTTCACGGGAGAACTTACGCATGATGAACGTTTCACGGTCGGTGACAACCGATGCCACTAATCCTTTGCGTCCCATCCGTCCTGTCCGTCCTGCACGGTGAACATAAGCTTGACTATCCGTAGCCGGGTCAAAATGAATGACCATTTCAAGTCCCTCAATATCCAGACCACGAGCTGCCACATCCGAAGCGACCAGTACTTTGAGCTTGTCCTCGCGGAATTTGGCCAACACGTTGCTACGCGTAACTTTATCCGCATCTCCATACAAGGACGCCGTAGTCAGCCCCATATGCTTGAGCTTGGCTTCAATCTCCCCGATGGCATTGGTCGTATTCACGAACACCAGCGCTTTTCTCGGATTAAAATGACGCACCAGACGGCGCAGCATATCCACCTTATCCCGTTCTTCAGATACAAAGTAATAGTGTTCCAGTCCACTGGCCGTCTTTTGGTCGGGATCAATCCCAATTTCTACGTATTCACGCATCTCCCGTTTTGCCAGCGACTGAATCTCATCGTTCAGCGTTGCGGACAGGAATACCAATTGACGATCACGTTGGGCGGTGCCCAATATGTTGGTTACATCGCCTGCTCCACCGAGCTGGAACATCTGATCCACCTCATCGATGACAATGGTAGTAATATTGTGCATTTTCAGCTTTTTCGAAGCGATGAGTTCCCGTACACGTCCTGGTGTACCCACGACAAGCTGTGGATGATCCTTGAGCTTTTCGATTTGACGTTTGATAGCCGCCCCACCAATCAGACCGAGTACACGGATTCCGCGATGCTCTCCGTAGCGCTGACCCTCGCGTACAATCTGCATGGCCAGTTCCTGGCTTGGAGCCAGTATCAGCTTTTGCGTAGCCTTTTTCTGTGGGTCAATCACTTGCAGCAGCGGCAGCAAATAAGCCAGTGTTTTACCTGTGCCAGTTTGTGAGCGCGCCAATACATGCTTTCCCTTCATTATTTCCGGTATAGCCTCTGCCTGAACTGGCGAAGGCTGTGTAATTTCATGCTCAGTCAGTTTGTCCAACAGATCTTGTTCAACGCCGAGCGATTCAAAATTCAATGTCATGAAAAGGTCCAACCCCTATACGTAAATTCGTTACTCTCCATTATATGCGAAAATAGCCCTGTTACCAAATCACAAAAATAAAAGATGTCCCTCACCATAGCTAATGGCTTGCGGGACATCTTTTATTTCTTATTCATCACACCATGACCCAGCCTGTCGGTCAGTCTGGGAGCTAACTGATACAGCTTGAGAAAAGGAGATACCCAACGTGGCAGATTAACCTCCTCCTTGCCAAGCTCCATCGCTCTTACGATATGCCGTGCTACCTTATCAGGTTTTAGCATAAACCAGCTTACATTTCGAACATATCCTCCTGAAGGATCTGCCAGCTCAAAAAAGGGTGTGTCAATCGGCCCCGGATTAATCGTCGTTACAGTCACTCCACTCCCGCGCAACTCTTGCCGGAGCGCATTGCTGAAACCGAGCAACGCATGTTTCGTCGCTGTGTAAGAAGACGATTTGGCTGTCCCGATTTTCCCGGCCATTGATGCTACATTGACAATCTGTCCATGGCCCCGCTCTGTCATTTGCGGCAGAAACGCCTTGATGCAGCGAACAACACCCATGTAGTTCACGTCCATCATTTGTTCAAACTCCGTCAGATCGGTTTCATTAAAATACTCAAACTTTCCGTAGCCCGCATTGTTAAGCAATATATCGACCCGTCCGTACTGTTCCAATACTCGTGCAGCAACAGCTTCTACCTGCTCCTGGCGGGTGACGTCCAGTTGGATAAGCTCATGTCTGCCGCTGATTCCCGCAGATACTTGCTTCAGTCGCTCCTGCGAGCGTGCTGTTAAAATAGGAATCGCGCCCTTTTCGCTTAACAACTGAGCGCAAAGGGCGCCAATCCCACTAGATGCACCTGTAATCACAACTATCTTGTCCTGTAGTATATTCACGGTCATCCCTCCACATTAAAGAAACTTGTTCCTTTAATATTAAGAGATCATCACCTGAATATCCAGCTCACCGATTCCTTCCACCGTAAGCGGAATATAAAGGGCACGCTGAGGCACAAAAGTGGTCAAGTTTTCTGATTTCATGACCTGCGGAGGCGTAATATCCACAACAATTCCCTGACTGGACAAAATCGTACTGGCATTCCCACTAATCATATTGCCCAATTCTGAAATTGCGCTTTTTCCCATCTCATCAATTTCAGTCAACACAAATCCGCCCATCATCGCTGATACCATACGTAGCGCCACCTGTTCATTCAGGCCGAACACAATATTTCCGCTAAGCTGTCCGGTCATCCCGATCATAATCCAGATGTGGTCGTCCACCAGCTCGACATTTTTCACACCAAGATTTCCGGGTGAAGGAGATACTTGGATCAATTGTTCAATGACCCGTCGCGCCGACTCCAAAAAAGGATTTATCACTTCTGCCTTCACGATCAAAGCGCCCCTTTACGATGGGCTTTTAGACATACAACAAAAGTCCCATTTAAATTAGAATTTTTTAATTAAATATTACTGTAAAACGAATCGATCCTCAATAAAATGCTCTCTATATCACTTATCGACAGCTACCCGGTAATTTTTTATAGCTACATCACAAAAAAATGTGAATAATGTCCTATATCTTTGCTTCTTACCGGTTTTAGATTGATTATTTTTGAAGTATATCAGGACTTTAGTCTTTATTTCCCAATATACCACACTTTAAGGTGCTCTGCTTCGATTCATTGCCCTTCCTGCTCGAATAACCTATAATTTAATGAAATAAAGCATAACGACGGTTTTACATATGAACCTATGGGATTGGCTAAAAATATTCATTCTATACAGCTGCGATAAGATTAAGAAAAGAGAGGAGGAACTTCATGAACATCAGTCAACTTGAAACACTTATCATGATTTCCAAAACGATGAGCTTCCGCAAAGCCGGGGAACTTCTCAATTTGACGCAGCCGGCGGTGTCCGCCCAAATTAAAAGTCTAGAGGATGAGTTCAAAACCATTCTGATTGACCGCAACCAGCCTGTTACCCTGACCGACCGGGGAGCTGTTTTTTTGGAACACGCCGAGCGCATATTAGAGGTTGTTGAGGAATTAAGACAAAAATTATACGATCTAAACGAAACACCGCAGGGTCACATTGCGTTGGGCACCACAACATCCATCGCTATTCAAATTTTACCGCGCGTGCTTTCCTACTTTCAGGATCAGTTCCCTCTCATCAAAACCTCCATTCAATCCATGGCTTCCTCAATGATTTATCAGCAGGTGGAGAACGGACTTATTGATGTTGGCATCGGTTATCTGATTGAACGTAATCCCAATTTAAGCACTTCGGTTCTGTACTACGATTCCTTTGAGCTCGTCGTGTCTCCTACTCATCCACTGGCCTCACAACCACATGCTACCATTGAGGCCCTTCGGGAAATTCCACTGATTCTGCTCTCTCCCGATACGGTGGGACGAAAATTCGTGGATGATGTATTTAAAAAGCACCAAATCGTACCTCATGTCGTGATCGAGTTGTCCAGCAGCGAGGAAGTCAAACGGATGGTCGAAATTAATCTCGGTGCTGCCATTATTTCCAGACTATCGGTCACTTCTGAACTGCGTGCAGGCACATTAAAAATGATCCATATTCCCGAGCTGGAAGTTAGTCATCCGGTAGGAGTGATTTATAAATCCGGCCGATATCTAAACTCAGCCATGCAGCAATTTTTAAGTGATCTGAAGGGGATGCCGGAGACGAATTTCACCAGTTCTGAATAACGTAATTCGCTATGAACACCATACGAAATATAAACCCTGATTACGAAAGGAAGACAGGCTATGAAATTTGATCTGCACACCCATCATTTCCGCTGCGGTCATGCAGACGGAAACATTCGAGATTACATTGAAGCAGGCATTCAGTCGGGCTTACAAGCGATTGGTATTTCGGACCATTCCCCTTTCCTGGGCAGCGAACAGGATCAGGCTTTTCCTAAAATTTATATGGCTAAGTCACAGCTTGCTGAATACGTAGAAGAGGTACAACAGCTTAAAAAGGAATACGAAGGCCGTATTGACGTGCTCCTCGGATTGGAAACGGATTATTTTCCTGATTTTGCTGAATTATATCGTTCCACTCTGGCTCCTTATCCATTTGATTACCTCATTGGGTCGATTCACAATGTCGAAGGGAACAGCATTTTTAACCGTAACCGTTGGAACAAATTAAGCGACGCTCGTAAAATCGAGGTCAAACAAGCCTACTATGCGCTCATTCAGGAATCTGCGCGAAGCGGCATGTTTCAAATTTTGGGTCATATTGACGCAATGAAGGGAAACTTTCCTGCCTTTTCAGACATTCCTGCCGATGAAGCCATTGATGAAACCTTGCAGGTAATTGCGGAATCTAATGTGACGATTGAAATTAACACTTCGGGTAAAACCAAGCTAAGTGGCGGATGGTACCCGTCTGCTTCTATTTTAGAAAGAGCGCACCATTTTGGTGTGGAGGTCACTTTTGGTTCGGATGCCCATAAGCCTTCGCGGGTAGGCGATGACTGGGAAGAAGTAAAGGCAATGCTGAAGGATATCGGCTTCCGGGAATGGGTCTATTTTAAAGAAAAACGTAAAATTCCTGTGGCGCTTTAAAATTTGTTTAAGTTGGGGGTCGCCGCTCCGCAAATCATTTGATCTTACGAACGCTGCTGCAATGGGATTGTTGGGGATTATAATTTATAAGGTGATAATTCCATTGCAAAGGCGAACGCTTAGCAAGATTATGACATCTATGTGTGAGGAGAATTACATATGCACTTGGAAGATCCTATGAACAAGCTTAAAAAGCTAAAGCATGACATCACGCGATTTATGCTCATCTATAAATTTGCGCTCGACGAAATGGAAACCAAGATTGAAATATTAAAGCAGGAATTTCAAGCATTGCACGATTACAGCCCTATTGAGCATACCAAATCACGCCTTAAATCTCCTGAGAGCATCATGAATAAAATGATTCGTAAAAATAGCGAGTTATCGCTGGATGCTATCAAAGATCATATCAAGGATATCGCAGGTTTGCGTATTACTTGCTCTTTTATTTCTGACATTTATGATGTCAGTAACATGCTTCAGAGACAAAGTGACTTGAAGGTACTGGAAATTAAGGATTACATCAAGAATCCCAAGCCGAACGGTTACCAGAGCCTGCATTTGCTGGTTCAAGTTCCTGTATTCATGTCGGATTGTGAGGAGCTAGTCTGCGTAGAAGTGCAAATTCGAACCATTGCGATGGATTTCTGGGCCAGCCTGGAGCATAAAATCTTTTATAAATACAACCAGTCTGTGCCCGAAAACCTGACACGTGAATTAAAGAACGCAGCAGATTCCGCTAATGCTCTCGATCTTCAAATGGAGCGACTGCATCGTGAAATTAAGGAGATTAAAGACGCTAGAGGTGAAGAAGACTCCATAGAGGAGCTTCGGAAGATTATGATTAATAATCAGCAAATTACGGTGCCGGCCAATTTCTTGAAGCTTCTAGGAGAGTAAGATTAGGCGGTGCTCCACCGTTATGCGAATGGTTTGATCTTATGATCGCTGTTGCAACGGGATTCACTGGATATTATAAGCCCTTTAAAGGGTAGAATCCCATTGCAAAGGCGAACGCCTGCGCTTCTCCAGATTCAAATTCTCCACTCCGGTTCAAATTCATCTGCCCCTCAGGACATGCGACTCCACTACAACCTATGATCCTCCTCTTTTTACTTAATTGTTAGATGAGCTATGTAACTAAGAGCACTTCATCAAACTCTTTTCATTCGCCCTGTATCCTTAACAGTCATTATTTCGTCTACCTTAATAAAAACAAGCTTATAAGGAGTGATGTAAGTATGAAAAAGATACTTGTTTTGGGTGGAACGCGCTTTTTTGGCAAGCGACTGGTGGAACGTCTGCTGGAGAGTTCCGAGAACTCCGTTACCATCCTCACACGAGGCCAAACGAGCGATTCGTTTGGTGACCGCATTCAGCGGATCTGTGCAGACCGTACCGACCGGCAAGCGCTCGCTGAGGCGGTAGGTGAGCAAGTGTGGGACGTTGTTTATGATAATATTTGCTTTTCTCCAGATGAAGCCAGCGAAGCCTGCCGCATTTTTGATGCTACAGCCAAGAGATATATTGTGACCTCCAGCCTATCCGTCTATGATTCGAGCCCGGAAGTGCTGACAGAGAGCATCTTTGACCCTCAAGCTTACCCGGTTCGCAAGGGCGGGAAGGACGATTTTACATATCAGGAGGCTAAACGGCAGGCAGAAGCAGTTTTTATGCAGCAAGCTACATTCCCTGTAGTTGCTGTTCGTTTTCCGATTGTATTGGGGACAGACGATTATACGAAAAGGCTTCATTTTCATATCGAACATGTTCGTGAAGGAATAGAAATCGGAGTCCCTAATTCCGCAGCACAAATCTCATTTATTCGTTCCGATGAAGCCGCAGATTTTCTGTTTTGGCTTGGTCACACTCATTTAACTGGTCCCGTAAATGCTTGCTCCGACGGTACAGTGAGGATTGGAGAGCTCATTTCGATCATTGAGCAGGTAACGGGAAAACAAGCTGTGATGAAAGAAAAAACAGCAGATGAGTACATGTCTCCATTTGGTATTACACAATCGTGGTACATGGATACGTCCAAAGCCCAGTCAGAGGGGTACTCATTTCTCTCCCTACATGAATGGCTTACAGAACTGGTAACTAGCCTGAACCGTTCTTATAAATCATAAAAAAAAGAGGACCCGAAGCTTCGGGTCCCAGCAATATATATATAATTCAAAGGGGGTCATGTCTATGTTGTACCCACTCTATGTTAAAGTAACTTTGCATTTATGTTTCATTTTTGTAACAAACTGAAATACAAATGAGCCCAGCCAAGGCAAGAAGGCCACTCCCCGCCACAGAGATAGAGAATGCCCTAATATAATCTGACAATTTAGCTTCTGAAAGCGTGTGATGAAGCGAGGAAGAGAACAAGAACCCGATCAAAGCGACTCCCAACGAATTAGCCAAGTACATAAAGGTCGTGAACAAGCCTGAGCCCGTTCCTGCCTCTTTAGCCGATACAGCACCCAGGACGACATGAGCCAGTGGCGTTGTGGCCATTCCGAGACCCAAACCATATACACCTAGTATCATGATAATTTGAATATGAAATAGGTGGAACGCATCTAGATGTAACGATCCAATGAGCAGAAAGCTACAAATCCCCATGATTAGCATACCTGATTTCAGCACCTTGCTCCCCCACCTCTTAACCAGCCTAGACGACCATAATGAGGTAAGAAAAAAGCCAACACCTAGCGGTAAAAAGACCATACTTGTGGATCGAACACTGTATTTCAAACCGGATTGTACATAATAATTCAAAATAAAGAAGAACGAAAACATACTAAGATAGATGACAATTACCGTCAATATCCCTGCGCCGAATGAACTCTTTCTAAATATAGATAGACGAATAAAAGGCGAGCCTCCCTTCTTTTCTTTTCCCATTTGCGTAACTATAAAAGCAACCAAAACCAGAATGGACAACAGCAGATAACCCCATGTCCATGAAGCCCAGCCCTGCTTTTGTCCGGTTGTCAACGGATAGACAAACAACAATAAACCAAGAAGCAACAGAAAAGCCCCTGCCCAATCCATGTTTGGCACGGATCTGCCATAGGATTCCGAAATAATAGGACAAAAGAGTAACACTAACAGCCCAAAGGGAACATTAAAAAAGAAAATAATACGCCAACCCAGGCCAAAAAGGTTCCAGTCTACCAAAAATCCACCCAGAATTAAACCAAGTGTAAACCCAACCCCAATGATAGCTCCATAAATCGCAAATACCAGCCCTTTCTCTCTGGGAAGAAAGCTGCTTTGCATGATAGATAGAACCTGAGGTTGAATCATGGCAGCTGATATCCCTTGAAGCACACGGATCATAATGATCAACATAGGGTGCGATACGATCCCTCCTAACAAAGCCATCAATGTAAAACCCAACACCCCGATGCATAACATGCGTCTTCTACCATACATATCTCCTAGTTTGCCACCCAATATCAAGGCCACAGCCAATCCCAGAGAATAGCCCGTAAATATGAGCTGTGCCTCCGAAAAGCTGGCGTGCAGGTCCGCCTGCATCATCGGAAGGGCAACCTGCATCATATATGTATTCAATGAAATCAACAAAGTGGGAAGTAAAATAAGAGCTAATGCGTACCAGCGACGCGAGTCTACCTGCTGTACTGCTTGAGGATTAGTCATGGATATGGCAAAACGATCTTTCATGGTAGTTCCTCCAACTCTATAATGGTTATCTTTGATCTTTTCATTTCTCATCTCAACTTGATAACCATTATCATCTATAAAGGAAGGAGGCTCTACCTACGGAGGTATTTTCTATCCCTATAGAAGGAGCACATATGCAAAATCCTCCAAACACGATGGACATGCTTGAAGGATTGGTTTCATTAAGATTTATTCGAAAATGTATCTGGGTTACGTATTTTCTTGATATATTCGCTAGGATTACAACCATAATACTTTCGAAAGGTTGTCGTAAAATTGCTGGCGTTGCTGTACCCAATTGAAAAGGCAGTCTCTCCAATGTTTAATTGTTCAACTTCCAAGTACCAGAGTGCTTTTTCCATTCTTTGCTTACGCACCATTTCAAAAATAGTCATTCCGAATAAATGGGGGAATCCCTTCTTTAGCTTGAATTCATTAAGCCCAACCTTTCGAGCCAGCGCTTGAATAGACAGGGGATGTTCAAAATGAAGAATGACGAATTCACGAGCCTTTTGGAGCTTAGATATATCTTCACGACTTATAAAATGGCTTGTCCCCCTTGTTTCATGTCCATCCATCTCCCCAAATAATGCAATAAACTCCATTGCCTTGCTTTCCATGTATAACCGTTTCATCGTCCCATTGTAGTTGCAATGTATCATGTCAAAAACACACTTATGCATGGCTGGCGTATCCGCATAAGAGTCAATATTCCCCTTGTAACGCTGTAACCATGTTTGCATGCTATGCTTTTCTGCGATATCTCCGGCATAATGAAAAAGCTCTTGTGGAGAACATCGTATTTCCAGCATTTGATGGCGAACTCCTGCCTTCTTTTCCTCATAAACCAGTTCATCCTCTAAATATAAAACATTCCCGGTCAAACGATTGGTATGACTTTCTTTGCCGTTCCATTCACAGTATATTTCACCGTTTAAGCAATAGCTGAGTTCAAAGAGCGGACAAGCCTCCTGAATATGAAGCTTCATATTCTGTTCAAAGGTGAGATCCGTGACCACGATTTCCATACCTGGGCGAATCTGTGTGCGTGTCATGCTTCCCTTGCCCATATGCGGGGGAAGCGTGAGTTGTTGCTCCGATTTTTTATGATGAATACGACCATCCACAAGCTCCGTGAATTGGTCAAATAAATGATGAATGTCTGCACTCCATATATTCAAAGCCAATATCAGCCCTTCTTTCCTGTTCAGTCCTAACTATAGAATAACAAAAAAAGAGGACCCGAATCATCGGGTCCCAGCAACATTTATTATTCAAAAGGGGGTCATGTCTGTATTGTACCCGTCCTGTGTTAGAGTTGTTTTGCAGTTATATTTCATCTTTGTAACAAAATATTCCACTGCCATTTCTATGCATAATCTCCTTGGTTCATCGAAAATACCAATACACTCGGCACCTCTCCTGAGGGATCATAAGCACCAATTGTACGCAGCAGGCGCATCTTATTTTTAATAAGTACGCGCATGGAAGCCTGATTATCCTCTTGGCAACGACTTTCGATCCGCTTGAGCTTCAAAGATCCGAAACCAAAATTCAGCATTTCTCCCACCACTTCTGTAGCCAGCCCCTGTCCCCAAAAAGGACGATCCAGAATATAGCCCAGTTGTGCCTCACCCGTTCTTTCATTCCATTGCTGAAAAGAGACGATACCGAGCAACGGTGAGGAGGTAAGCTCATTGGATTCACCTAGTAGATTGCTTTCTCCTGTATTTCTCTGATGCCATTCCACCGCAAAATGCAGGGAATCTAGTGAATCAGCAGATATTTTAATTTGCGCAACCAGACGCCGCATTCGTGTATTGACTGGTTTGCGAATTCGATTCACATATTGGATCACCAATGGATCGGATAGAATCCTTTCCAGCGCGGGATAATCCTCCGTTCTTAGCTGGCGCAATCGGACTCGGCGGGCGTAAAGCTCCGGTAGCCCAAGACGAAGCATTTCTCTGGTCAGCACAATGTTCCCCCCTGCGGATGGATTGGCTTTTAGAAATGAATGTTTCCATACTTAATCCAGGTCCTGAATCCCGCGGTAAATTCCTGTGCGCAGCTCTCGAATATAATACGGCAAAGAAGGCACAGCAGCTTCCTCCGCTTGTTTTACCGCCAGTTCTATATCATAAGGTACACGTACAAAATGAATGGAGAAGGACGTAGGTTGATCCTCTCCCATCTCGCCCTCTAAAATGCAGTAGGAAGCCTGCGTAACATCCAACGGATTCCCGACACTGCCGACGTTAAAAAGGGTTTTTCCCTGAAAATGCTGGATAAAAGCATTGTGCACATCACCATATCCCACAACATCTGGAGCAAAAGCAACTTTTCCATTTTCTTCTGCTAACGGATCGAACATGGCAAGCCGTTTTTCCGGCTCATCCCATGGCTGCACACGGTGATATACACTTTGCGGCGAGGCATGCACCAGACGGATACGGCGTCCGCTCATTCTGAAATCATAATGAAACGGTAACTGTGCCAAATACTGCACTCGTTCTGCCCCCAAGCGTTCGGCTTGCCAGCTAAAATTGAGATCATCCGTAATACTAACCAGCTCATCCCAATTCCCCCGCACGACCACTTCACAACGTTGACGGACAGCATCCAGAACCTCGCACGGGCTAGGCCCTTTGCCGATCAGATCCCCCAAACAAAACACACGGCTAATGCCTCGGGAAGCAATATCCTCCAGCACCGCCTCACAGGCAGGCCAATTGCCATGAATATCTGAAATGACAGCAATACGATCCATCTGAACCTCACTCCTTTGTCCAAAACGACTACATCTCTACACTACATTCAAGCCATCTTTATGTAGTTCCAACATATATGATAAAGATGAAAAAAAGATCATGGCCTATTGGCCGGATTTTAGCGTAATGACACTAAGCTCTGGTCTGCACAGCACGCGAATCGGCAAATGTGTCATGCCAATGCCTCGGCTGACATACAGCGGCATTCTCTCTGTTCCCACATGAAATAACCCCTGGATGTACTTGCGTCCACCCGGAGGCGGCATTGGTGCTCCAATGACCGGCAAGCGTACCTGTCCTCCATGCGTATGCCCCGACAGTTGAAGATCAAAGGACATTTGCGCCGCTACATCTGCATAGTCCGGCTCATGCATCAGCAGCAGCTTGCACATCTCATCAGGTAGCCCGTGGATGGCACGCTGCGGATTGGGCTTGCCCATAATGTTATCCTCTAAACCGACCATGGCTACACGCTGTCCCGCAAGCTCTACAATCGCATGCTCGTTTCTCAGCAACGTAAATCCGGTTTTCGGGTATAATTCCTGAACTCCGGCTGGTAAGCCTCTATAATCATGATTGCCCAGAATAGCAAATTTGCCGAGTGTGGCGTGCATCGAAGCCATAACTGGAACAGCAGCCTTCATGGATACTGCATAGTCATCTACAATATCGCCTGTAAAACAGAGCAAATCTGGCTTCAGACCTGCTATACGGTCCGCAAGCTCGCGCAGATCCTGCTCATCCATATGAAAACCCAAGTGTACATCACTGAAATGTACGACCCTGATTCCGTCGAAAGCAGACGGAAGACGAGGGAGAGTCAAGTTGAAGCGTGTAATTTCCAAATGATTAGGCTCCCATAAGGAAGCATATCCTCCAGCCAGAAGCGCGGTTCCGGCTGTGGCTAAAGCCGCTTTTTTCAAAAAATGGCGGCGCGAAGGATTGGCTGGTTCATTTGAAACGGAACGCCGCGAAGAACCGGGAGGGATAGCGGCCCCCTGATGCGGGCCATCCTGACTCTCGCGGCGGGTGTGCGGCGTCTTCTCCATATGCGTTCCCCCTTGCGATCTATTCCTTGATCTCACTTTTTAGAAATTCTTACTGTCCAGAAGCTTTAGCGATGGGTGGACAACCACTGCTCCGCATAGTCTACCAAATCACGTTGCCTCGCGAAAAAACATGAAGCCTCTCCAATGTTCACTCGCGTAAAAGCTGAGGGACAGTCCCGTTCAAAATCAAGTCCCAGCTTCTCAAAGTCATCTGAGGTAATATTAAAATCCTGAAAAGATACCCACGCTTTTGCTCCATCCACCATCATAGGAGCTTGATGCGTGATCACTTCTCGTCCATTATAGGCTGTTCGATATTCCGCCAAATGCAAGGACGTGTTGCTGTCATGTCCGCAGCCCAACAGCAGCACATAGGCATCTGCCTCATACAGCTTTGCCAAGGGCGAATGCTCACCCAGCCCATAGTTGAGCTGATGATCTGTCAGTAATCCCAAAGCAGCAGGTCCACGTGCCGCCAGAGAAACATGCGGATGCCCGCTGCGCTTGGTTCCCGGCAGGCCACGGAACGTTTCTACAATGATGCCCATCCCCCCGGTCAGCGTCCAGGCCGGATTATAAGCGGGCATTTCCTCGCGTACCAGTTCCCACCATGACTCATCCAGAGGCGGGTTCATCCAGGTCGAAGGATCAGTCAAGTCATGAGACTGTGTCGGCATCACCAGCGTCCCTTCCGGGCCAACCGCTTCGGTTAGCGCGGCAAGAATGGCCGAGGCCCCGCCTGGAATAAAGCGTCCAATGCTGCGCATCGACGAGTGAACAAGCAATGTCATGCCGCTCCGAACTCCCAACTCCTTTAATCCCTTCATGACATCCGACCTAGTGACAGGTCGATTCGTTATCGGTTGCACAGTCACCTGTCCAGCCTCCTTTTCTCCAAAAACGATACACAATACCATAATTATACCATAACTGCTATCCGCGCTCCTTCCTCCATGTTACCCTCCATCTTTTCTGAGCGCAAAAAAACAGGCTTTCTCCAGTTTGAGAAAAGGCCTGTTTGGGCATAACCTATTTGCTATACAGTCAGCCAGCGCTTGAACATATGCTTGGTCGTTTCCTTATTCATTTCGGCAATGGAAGTTGTCAACGGAATGCCTTTCGGGCAAGAGCGTACGCAGTTTTGCGAGTTCCCGCATCCTTCCAGCCCATCGTCCGTCATCAACGCCTCCAGCCGCTCTTCCTGATTCATTTCCCCTGTCGGATGGCTGTTAAACAGGCGAACCTGAGATATCGCCGCAGGTCCGATGAACGTCGTCTTCTCGTTGACGTTCGGGCAAGCTTCCAGACAGACACCGCAGGTCATGCACTTGGACAGCTCATACGCCCACTGACGCTTTTTCTCTGCCATTCTAGGACCAGGGCCCAGATCGTAGGTACCGTCAATCGGAATCCACGCTTTGACCTTCTTGAGCGCATTAAACATCCGGCTGCGGTCGATGACCAAATCCCGAACTACCGGGAACGTGCTCATCGGCGCGATCGTAATCGGCTGCTCCAGCTTATCGACGAGCGCCGCACAGGCCTGACGCGGCTTGCCGTTAATCACCATGGAGCATGCTCCGCATACTTCCTCCAGGCAATTCGACTCCCAGCATACCGGGGCCGTCTCTTTACCGTGGCTGTCCACCGGGTTACGCTGAATTTCCATCAGCGCGCTAATCACATTCATCCCCGGACGATAAGCCAATTCGAATTCTTCCGTATAGGGACTGGCTTTAGGATCAGCTTGACGGGTCACAACGAATTTCACTGTTTTATTCGACTTCACTGCTTGCTCCGACATCTAAATACACTCCCTTCCGTTATTTGTTCTTGGAATAATCCCGAATACGCGGCTTGATCAGCGAAACATCCACCGCTTCATACGAGATTTGTGGTCCTTCCGGTGTCCAGTCCGCAATCGTTGTTTTCAGGAAATCCTCATCGTTGCGATCCGGGAAGTCTGGTTTGTAATGGGCCCCGCGACTTTCGTTGCGCAGTAGCGCACCTTTGGTCATCGCTTCAGCCAGCTCCATCATATTCCACAGTTGCCGTGTAAACGCCGCACCCGCATTGTTCCAGCGCGAAGCGTCATTGATGTTAATGTTAGAGTAACGCTCCTTCAGCTCCTTGATCTTGTGGATCGTAGCTTCCAGCTTGTCATTATAACGAACTACAGTCATGTTGTTCGTCATCCACTCGCCCAGCTCTTTATGAAGAACATAAGCATTTTCTTTTCCGTCCATATGCAAAATACGCTCATACTTCTCCGTCTGCTGATGAACTGCCGCATCAAATACGGAGGTAGCTATATCCTGTGCAGATTTTTTCAAGCCTTTAATGTATTCCACAGCCTTAGGTCCAGCCACCATCCCGCCGTAAATGGCTGACAGCAACGAGTTCGCACCCAAACGGTTCGCACCGTGATATTGGAATTCACACTCACCAGCCGCGAACAAGCCCGGTATATTCGTCATCTGATTGTAATCAACCCACATGCCGCCCATTGAATAATGAACAGCCGGGAATATTTTCATCGGGATTTTGCGGGGATCGTCACCGACGAATTTTTCATAAATTTCAATAATGCCGCCCAGCTTTACATCCAGCTCTTTCGGGTCCTTGTGGGACAGATCGAGGTAGACCATGTTCTCGCCATTAATACCCAGTCCATCATCTACGCATACACTGAATATTTCACGTGTCGCAATATCGCGAGGGACCAGATTTCCGTAAGCCGGATACTTTTCTTCGAGGAAATACCACGGTTTGCCGTCCTTATACGTCCAAATACGACCGCCCTCTCCCCGTGCCGACTCGGACATGAGACGCAGCTTGTCATCACCTGGTATAGCCGTCGGATGAATCTGGATAAACTCACCGTTCGCATAGCGTACGCCTTGCTGATACACCGCACCGGCAGCCGTGCCCGTATTAATGACGGAATTCGTGGTTTTACCGAAAATAATCCCGGGGCCACCAGATGCCAAAATAACTGCATCCGCCGCAAAAGTCTTCACTTCCATCGTACGCAAATCCTGCCCGCAAATCCCTCGACAGATGCCTTCATCATCCAGTACAGCCTGTAAAAACTCCCAGTTCTCGTACTTGGTCACCAAACCTGCAGATTCCCAGCGCCGAACCTGCTCATCGAGAGCGTACAGAAGCTGCTGTCCTGTCGTCGCACCGGCAAAGGCGGTCCGATGATGCTGGGTACCGCCGAAGCGGCGGAAGTCCAGCAGTCCTTCCGGTGTCCGGTTAAACATGACACCCATGCGGTCCATGAGATGAATGATCCCCGGGGCCGCTTCGCACATCGCTTTTACCGGAGGCTGGTTGGCCAGAAAGTCCCCCCCATAAACTGAATCATCGAAGTGAATCCATGGTGAGTCTCCCTCACCCTTGGTATTAACCGCACCGTTGATGCCGCCTTGAGCACAAACGGAGTGGGACCTTTTGACCGGTACCAAAGAAAATAAATGAACGTGAACTCCCGCCTCTGCCGCCTTGATCGTAGCCATTAGACCTGCCAGACCGCCGCCCACGACAATAATGTTGGATGCTGCCATTTCTGCTCACTCCTTTTTTTCAGGATTTTAACCAAATCCCCTTTTACGTTTGAAAATAGAATCTCAACACGATGTATAATTGATATGAGTCGTTTATAGTAGCTGTTTAAAAGCGCCGCATTGCACCAAGGCAGTTGCCGTTTCCTGAAATTCCGCACTGCGGAATGCAAGCAGGGAAGCGATGAAGCCGATAGACACCACCACGAACAGGGTCATACAGATATAAGAAGATACTTTTTGCGCACGTGGTCCCACGGTAATCCCCCAACTGACCATAAATGCCCACAGTCCGTTAGCAAAGTGAAAGGATGCCGAAACGACACTGATTAAATACAAAATGAAATAAACCGGGTTCGTCACGATGCCATGCATGACTCCGCCTAGCTCCTCATGGGTTACATTACCCAGAGCCACCTGAAAACGCGTGTCGTATACGTGCCAGATAATAAATACAAACGTAATGACGCCGGAAATACGCTGGAACAGAAAGCGCCAGTTACGTGAATAGCCGAATCTTTTGACATTCGGGTCAGCCTGATAAGCAATATACAAGCCATAAATTCCGTGGAACAGTAATGGCAAGTAGATGAATAACGTTTCTAGCACAATAACCAGTGGCAAACCATTCAGGAAGGCCACGCTGCGATTAAATCCTTCCTTGCCGCCCTCCACCGCTGTGAAGTTCGTCACCAAATGCTCAACAAAAAATAGAGCCAGCGGAATGACGCCAAGAAGCGAATGCAGCTTTCTGGAATAAAATCCTCTCATCTAAATCATGCTCCCTTCTTCCAATAATAGCGTTTTCAATAGTAATATAACATATAAATTGACAGTTTCCGACAGGAAATGTCCAACAAGGTGTCCCTTATAAGGAAAAACAAAAGTGTGAACATCTTGTGTCGCTTTCATGTTACTCCTTTTCGGCTTATAATGGAATTGCAATATACGTATTAATTATTATGTCTTTTTTGCATATAGAGAGGAAGTGGATGATTTGTTTGAGGATTTGAACGCTTTTGCCGTCATTGTCGAGCAGTCCAGCCTGAATAAAGCCTCCAAACTGCTGAATCTATCCCAACCTGCCCTGTCTCGCAAAATTGCGAAGCTGGAGGAAGAGCTGGGTGTGAATCTCTTTGATCGTCGGGGCAAACGGCTCGAAATTACGTCCACTGGCCGATTTGTTTATACATTCGCGCTAGAGCAACGGCAACGACAGCTTCGCTTCTTACAAAAGCTGTCCCAGCACAAAAATGAAGCCCAGAGTATGCTTACACTCGGGGCTAGTCTCACGACACTCCAAACGACGCTACCTACCCTCGTCGAAGCTTTCATGAGCAAGCATCCTCAAACCGAGCTAAAGCTGCTCACCGGTAAAACCCATGAAATCGTCGCCTTTGTACGTGACAAAAAAGCAGACGCCGGTATTGTCGGGTCTGCCATTCATGAAGCCGGACTGCGTTGCATTCCGCTATTTGATGATCATTTGGAGCTCGTTGTTCCCATTGGACATGAATTAACCGTCAAGACAGGAACGGCCTCGATGAAAGATCTGCAAGGATTGCCGATGATTATTTTCTCCAAAGGAACCTGGTACCGCAGTCTGACGGATGACTTGTTCCAGCGCAGCGGCATCATGCCGGATATCCGCATGGAAATCGACTCCTTCGAGGCAATTGTACGCCTGCTTCCAACCTGTAAGGCTTCTGCCTTGCTACCCAAATCCTATTTGCGCAGCGAACTATTACGGGATAATGGACTCACTGCATTATACTTGCCCGATTTGAAGGAGACACGCCGAACGACCTCCCTCATTTACTCGGAGACGACCGATCTCGGTCCGACAGCACGACGCTGGATTAGCGAGACACGTGCGTCGTTTGCAGGCTACCGTATGGTGTAGAGGGTTTAATCCTCTTCATTAACATTAACAACCTCATCCTCAAAGCGACCGATATTGTCATTCGAACCGATGATGACCATAATATCATCTGCTTTTAGCCGATCCATAGCCGTCGGTGCGATCAGGATACCGTTCGCCGTATGAAGCGCCACGACGCTACAACCAAAGCGGGTACGGGCATTTAGCTCTGCTAGCGTTTTGCCATTCAGACATGCAGGTACATTGAGTTCCACAATACTGTATTCCTTAGACAACTCTAAATAATCGAGCAAATTAGGCGTGACTAGCTGGTGAGCCACCCGGATACCCATATCCCGTTCTGGATAAATAATCCGGTCCACACCGAGCTTTTCTAATGCACGCCCGTGCAGCACAGATATGGCTTTGGCTACAACTTTTTTCACACCCAGCTCCTTCAGCAAAATGGCGGTGAGGATGCTTACCTGAATGTCATCACCAATAGCAACAATGCCACAATCGAAATTACGGATGCCCAGTGATCGCAACGAGTCTTCATCGGTAGCATCCGCCACGACAGTATGTGTCAACATCTCACTCATACTGTCCACAACATCCTCATTCCGGTCAATGCCTAGCACCTCGCACCCCATATCCACCAATTGCAAAGCCAGGCTTGAGCCAAACCGCCCCAAGCCAATAACTACAAACTGCTGCGTTTTCATATCTACTCGAAAACTCCTTATCCTATAATCATTTTGCCTTCCGGATGACGATATAATTCTTTACCCTTTTTCGGCCCCAGTGCATAAGCTAGCGTGAGTGGCCCCAGTCTACCTGCAAACATCGTCAGGGTAATCACCAGCTTGCCTATGACTGTCAAATCAGGTGTAAGCCCCATCGACAGCCCCACCGTACCAAACGCAGACACCGTCTCAAACAAGATCATCAGAAAATGATGATCTTCGGTTGCCGACAAAATCATGGTCACCCCGATCACGAACAGCAACCCCAGCAGTGTAATGGTCAAAGCCTTGTAAATTCGTCCCTGCGCAAGTCGGTACTTGAACAGTACAATATCTTCCCGCCCCCGCAGCATCGAAATCACTGCTCCAATGAGCAGGGCGAATGTTGTTGTCTTAATCCCGCCTCCAGTGGAACCAGGGGAAGCCCCAATAAACATGAGTATGATGATAAAAAACTGCGTAGCCTGCCGCAAGCCTGCGATGTCCAGCGTATTGGCACCTGCGGTACGGGGGGTAACGGACTGGAATAAAGATCCCAGTAGCTTACCACCCCAATCAAGCGAGCCAAGAGTCTTTGGATTCGTAAACTCAAATACAAAAATCACGAGCGTGCCGACTACAATCATAGCGCCCGTCATGCTGAGTACCACCTTGGTATGCAAGGACAGTCTCTTGCGCTTGCGATATTCTGCCAGGTCTGACATCACTACAAAACCAATGCCGCCAGAAATAATTAGAAACATTGCGGTAAAATTAACAATCGGATCATATACATAACCTGTCAAGCTGCGAAATTCACCGAATAAATCAAAACCAGCATTGTTAAACATGGAGATGGCATGCCAGATTCCAAAATAAATCGCCCTGCCTACGGGCATATCAAAGGACCAGCGAACCGAGAATATCGTAGCGCATACGCCTTCAATAACCAGTGAGTACAGCAATACCTTACGGATTAACCCGACAATTCCCTCTACAGAAGTCTGATTCATCGCTTCCTGCAAAATGAGGCGCTCCCGCAAGGAAATCCGACGTTTGAACACCAGCGCGATCAAGGTAGCCATAGTCATAAAGCCGAGACCGCCAATCTGAATGAGTGCAGCGATGACGACTTGACCAAAGGTTGTGAAAAAGGTCCCTGTATCCTTAACGACAAGCCCTGTTACACACGTCGCGGACGCGGCAGTAAACAAAGCGTCTATAAACGCAAGTGGCTTTCCTGTTGTATTGGAGATCGGCAGCATTAACAATAAGCTACCTATTAGAATGATAATGGCAAAGCCCGCAACGAATATCTGCGGTGGAGAAAGCCGAAGCCAGCTTGCATTGGGATTCATCTATTCATCACTTCTCTCCTAATCCTTAAAACTAAAAATCAGTGATTTAATACGGTGTAAGCTCGCTACGCGTTCCATTTGATCTTTCGATCGTCGTTGCCCCTGAATTTTTTGATTTTTCCAAACCTTAGTTAACTATAATTAGCATTCCCTGAATACAGGAAGAATGCATGTCAAGCACTACTCGGCCCCCTGTGCTATTGGCGGGCAGTAGCGAAAGGGGCAGAATTGTTCTGAAGAAGCGAAGCGTTTGCCTTTATCTCCGGATTTTAACCATTAAAGGGGGTATACAATAAAAAAATCCGGGGATAACAGCAATCGGAAGAATAATCTGCACCCGCAGCGGTCTAACCAATCCAAACACTTTTATACGCACAAAAAAAGACACCGGAAAACCGAGTGCCTGACTTGGTTCCTGCTCATAGCCTACGAGGTTAGCTGACGGATTCGGGCAGCACAGTATGCCCTATTTACACTTCCGATCCAGCAGGATCGGTTGTAAAATTCACCCCAGTAACATGGTTCCCCCGTTTTCCCATAGAAATTCGGCTCAACTGTATATCATTACCTATGTATTTCATAGGCATTGCCTCAAGATTATAATCCTTCTATATCCAGATCACAAAACCGATTTCGCCGAAAAAACGTGAAATTGGCTTTATTTTGCGAATGGGCATCGTTTAATCGCAGCTTATCTAATTTTATTGAAACTTTAAAGTGCTTTCGCTCTATTTTCATGAATATCGTTGGTCTGTTGGCGGGAACCTGTGCAGTATGATATCTTTAATGGATGTTCTTATTTACAGATTAAGGAGGAAACTCATGAATCCTATCGGGAAACCGGTCGTGCTCACGGCCAACTTCAAAAAATTAGGCTTGCTGGGCGGGATTGGCCTGATTTGCTTTTTTATCTTTCAATTGCTTATTCCCTCGCTTAGCAATCCGAGTCCAGAATCAGTAATGAACGCAAAGGTCATCAGCAAACAAGAAGCGGTCATACACGCATTGGACTTCGCCCGCTCCGAGCTGGGCTATACTGAATCACAGCCTGAGGAGCCTGTCGTGACCTATCAGGCCGAAACAGATTTGTACGGTTATTTATCTAGAGAAAAACTGCTTCAACAGTACGACCGTACATGGAAAAAGAGTTACCCTTACGAAACCTTTCGGGTCGATCTGCCTGAATCCTCAGCGAAGAGTAAACTGCAAATTCATGTGGATTTATCCACTGGCAAGGTCGTTAGCTTTAAACGGATCACCTCCAGCACCAATTACACACAGGCTGATATTTCTACGGATGAACAAGCACGTAACAGGCTTGTACGTGTGGCTGAGGACGGCATGACGCTCGAAGCCAAGGAGCAGGCGGCCGCAGTATGGGTCAAGCGCTTTGGCTTTAAGCCGTCGGATTTGAAGCTTGCGACCACTGAACAAGAAGGCGGATTAAAGTATACCGTAGACGATAAAAAAATCGGCGCCTCGGTACTTACACTGGCTTTTACTTTTGAAGACGGTGATGTTCGCTCCTTCACCCAAAGCTTTTCGGCCCCGTCGTCCTATACCGATTATATCGAAAAGCAAACATTTTGGGCGAATTTGATGACCTATGCGGGTTATGCCCTATTTAGCTTTGTACTGGGTGTACTTGCCATTGTGTATGCGTCACTCACCCGACGACATACTTCATTTGTACGCGGCATTGTTCTATCCGTTGTATACTTTATTGCTAGTATAGCTGGGACCATGAACATGCTGCCTTTATTGCAAGCAGAAGCAGGCGGTAAGGGCATGCTTATATTTCTTATGGTTTTCCAGATTGGTGTTACCTTTTTCATGGCTGTAGCGCTCTACTTCTCCTTGGTCGGCGGTGACGGGCTTATGCGTCAGGTTGGACTGAATGCATGGCCGCGTGCAAAAGAGCCGGGCTACGGGTTGTATGTGCTTCGCAGTATGTATGTTGGCTACTTGTGGGCCTTTATTTTACTCGGGGTACAATCCATCTTATTCTTTATACTGGAGCGCACATTTAATACATTCTCCACCACAGATGCCACACAATCCCCTTACAATATGGCTTATCCATGGCTACTGCCGATTATGGCGTGGATGGCAGGTATTGGAGAAGAGACTGTCTACCGTCTGTTTGGTATTCCGATGGTCAAAAAAATAGTGAAAAACACTTTTGTTGCTTGTCTGATCACCACGCTGATTTGGGCACTGGGACATACGCTTTATCCGATCTATCCGGTGATTTCCAGACCTATTGAGCTGACTTTTCTTGGTTTGCTGTTCAGTTTTGTGTTCCTGCGTTACGGCTTTATTGCCGCCATGTTCAGCCACGTTATTTTTGACAGCATTCTAATGGGACTTAGTGTGATGAGTCTGGGAGACACTGTGAATGTGAGCGCTGGTCTATTCTGGATCTTACTTCCAGCCATCGTGGGTTACATCATTTATTGGTTTAGTCCTAAAAAGCCAAATCGAATTATGTTTGAACCTATAAAAAAAGAGGAGCCGTATTCTACGACTCCTCCTCCCGAAGGGCAGCTATAATCTGACGCGCAAGCTTATCCCCAATAGAGAGAGGCCGGAAGTCTTCGACACTGGCCTCTCTTATTTTTTTGAGCGATCCAAAATGCTTAAGCAGTAACTTACGCCGTTTCTCGCCGATGCCTGGAATAGAGTCCAGCCGGGAAGTTACCATAGATTTGCCGCGTTGCTCGCGGTGGAACGTGATGGCAAAACGGTGAACCTCGTCCTGAATCCGTTGCAGTAGATAAAATTCTTCGCTATTGCGTGCAAGTGTCACGGCCTCAGAGGACTCTCCCACTAATAGTTGGGAAGTTCTATGTTTGGCATCCTTCACCAGTCCACACACAGGAATGAACAAACCCAGCTCATTTTGCAATACATCGGTCGCCGCCTTAATTTGTCCACGTCCACCATCGACAACGATCAAGTCGGGACGTTCCAAATTTTCCTTAAGCACACGTTCATATCTACGTCGGATAACCTCACGCATTGTTTCATAATCATCGGGTCCCTGCACAGAACGGATTTTATATTTTCGATACTCCTTCTTGGCAGGCTTGCCATCAATAAACACGATCATGGCGGAGACTGGATCGGAACCCTGGATATTGGAGTTATCAAACGCCTCCACCCGGTGCAAGCTATCCAGTCCAATGGCACGTCCGAGATTGCTTGCAGCTTTGGATGTCCGTTCCTCATCCCGCTCGATCAGCTTAAACTTCTCATCCAAAGCAACACGTGCATTTTCCGTCGCCATGCCTGTCATTTGCTTTTTCAGTCCACGCTGCGGTACAAGTACCTTTACATCCAACCATTCAGCCAGAGCGAGAGCCGCCGTACTCGGGTCCTCCAGTCCACCGGATAGTTGGGTTTCTGTTTCCTTTACTCCGGTATCTTGGTCACCAACTTGATCTTGATTTGTTGCTGCTGCATAAGTTGCCCGTTTTTCAGCCACCAGCAATGAGTCAGCAGAATGCTCTGTCTCCGTTTGTATCGCTTTCTCATCTGTCTGTCCGGTAGCATCGGTTGTAGCTGCACTGTGGAGTACAGTTTCTGCCGCAACCGGTTGATCGACATGGACCTGTTCTGCCTGCATCAGCTTAGGAGAATCCGGCAGCAATATTTCTTGCGGCACTGCCGGGTTGTCACTATAATATTGCGTCACATAGGACATAAAATCACTGTAAGCTTCACCGTAGAAAGGAAAAGTCGACATATGGCGCTCGATCATTTTACCTTTGCGGACATATAGGATTTGTACACACATCCAGCCCTTATCTACTGAAAAACCGAATACATCTCGATCCTTCGCATCCGATGTGGTGATTTTCTGCTTTTCCATCATCGCGTCGATACTGATAATCTGATCTCGCAGCTCCTTGGCCCGCTCAAAGTACAATTCCTCTGCGGCCTCCTGCATTTTACGCTGAAGATCCTTTTTAATTTCCTCATGTCCCCCGCTTAAAAAGGAACCAATCTCCTGACCAATCTGGTCATACGTTTCCTTCTCGACCTCTTTCACACAAGGCCCCAAACATTGATGCATGTGATAATACAGACACACTTCCTTGGGCATTACACCACACTTGCGTAACGGATACATACGATCCAACAGCTTCTTCGTCTGATGTGCCGCGTAGGAATTGGGATATGGTCCAAAATATTTTGCTTTATCTTTCAGAACGCGACGGGTCACCTCCAGCTTGGGGTGTGCCTCGTTCGTAATTTTCAAATACGGAAAGGTTTTATCATCCTTCAATAGCACGTTATAACGCGGCTGGTACTTTTTAATGAGGTTGCACTCCAAAATGAGCGCCTCCATATTACTTCCTGTAACGATATATTCAAAATCACGGATATCGGAAACCAGTCGCTGCGTCTTGCCGTTATGGCTACCTGTAAAATAGGAACGGACCCGGTTTTTCAACACTTTGGCCTTGCCGACATAAATAATGGTGCCTTCGCTATTCTTCATCAGGTAACAGCCTGATGCATCCGGCAGTAACGCTAATTTGTGCCGTATGTTCTCCAGCGCCTTCTCCTGATTCTGCAAGTCCTCCGCATAAGGTTTCATTCGCCCGGTTCCTCCTTCCATTCTTAATGATTACTCAACTAACTACTTAGAATATATAGGAATAATACACAAAAACGCCCCCGGTATTTACAACCGGAGGCATTGACCTTTCATGGCCGCTCCACCAAGCCCCCGCGGGAGCATGGGTCACATGCGATGATTATTGGTGTTTAGTAAGCATGCTTTTCAGCGCTTCTTTAGAGTTCAGACCTACCACTTTATCAACAGGCTGTCCGTCTTTGAAGACGATCAGGGTAGGAATACTCATCACGCCAAAACGGGAAGCAGACTCTGGATTTTCATCCACGTTCACCTTCGCGATTTTGACGCTGTCGCCAACTTCTGTGGACAGATCCTCCAGAATAGGAGCGATCATTTTGCAAGGACCGCACCATGGCGCCCAAAAATCAACCAAAACGGTTCCTGTGCCTTCGACTTCTGCGTTGAAGGATTGATCGGACACGTTAACAATTGCCATTGTATGTTCCTCCTTTATAGAAAAGTCAAGATTATTATAACCTGTAATGTCTGTTTCGACACCTTTTAATTATATCACAATAGTCTTTTAATTGTAAGATATCAAAATAGCAGACGGAAAAACGCTTACCCCCGCTGATTTTTTCCCTTTACGGTAATGACATCTACAAAAGGACGAATCCGGTCCATCAAGCGTTGTCCTTTGTACATTTCCTCTCCGTCCTTGCTCGTAAAGCTGAGATGCTTCTCCAGCCCTTGCAATGAGTAATTGGAAGTATAAAAGGTCGGTTTGCGATTCATTCGGTAATTCAGTATGGAGCCCATCACATGGTCCCGTACCCACGGGCTTAAATTTTCGGCACCAATATCGTCAAATACGAGCAGATCACAATTTTTGAGCATTTCGGTCGTTTCCTTCAGCTTCTGCCCGTCCTGAATCATGGACTTTAAGTCCTCCACAAAATCAGGCATATACACGATCACACCGTTCAGACCCGACAGGGCCAGCTCGTGCAATAGATAGCCCATCAAAAAAGTTTTACCCGTACCAAATGTACCTTCCAGATACAGTCCTTTTTTGGATAGACCCTGACTTTTCGTCTCTTCAATGTAACGGAATAGCTGTGTGACGGCAGGCATACGTTGTGAATCTTTGCGCGCAATTTCAAGAGCGTTATATCCCTCCAGAAGGGCGCGTTCATCCACATAAAAGCTTTTAATTCGCTGACGCACCCGTTGTTCATGTTGGGAAGCAACCAACTTCGCACATGGGGTCCGAATGTCCACGATTTCGGCTGTTCCATTCGGATATTCCACGCCCAGCTTGCAAAAGTGGCCCTGAAAATCGTTAGGACATCGTTCCAGCCCCGGACAATTGTCGCAATTTCGACGATCCCGGGCATACTGAAAGAGCATGCTCATGTTGAGTCGCAATTGTGTTTCGTCCACATCAGGATGAGCAGCACAAAACTCCTGCACGAGCGGATCATTTAGAACTTGATCAGCTACATTGCGAGTGCGCTGGCGAAACGAAGGGTTCTGCATCTGCTGTAGCAAATCGCCCAGTGATTCCAAGAACGCTCCTCCTTTCTTAAAATGTGCAGAGTTATAGACACCTTAAAATCTATCTACACCTTTTTCTGTTTACCGGATTGCATTCGTTCGGCCAGACGCAGCAGTTCATCCAATTCTTCCTCAGATACAGACTCCTCGGAAGGGTGATCCTGAACGATTGGAATGGATGGCTTGGCTGGCCCGTTATTTTTGGCATATGCGCGGGATCGGCCGCCGGAAGGAGAAGCAGAGGACTGTTTTCCTTTTACCTTGGCTTGATCCCTTATATATTGAACGGCTTTTTCGTAAGTGTTTACCTGCTTAAGCAGCATGTTGGAAGCAACGGCCTCGACAAAGTTGCGGTTAATCCGCTGATCGCTCCCAGATACGAGCAGTGACATTAAATAATGGATCAGCACGTTGATGACTTCACCGGGCAGCTTATAGCTGATATCAATTTTCTCGAATATATCCAGCAGGTTACCGGGAACCGTGCCGGGGAAAAAGGTTTGCAACAAGCGACGATAAGGCTCGTTGCGCAACATCATATTATACTGGTGAATGTCACATTTGGCTGTGAATTGTGGTGGAACTTCCACATAAAATTCCATTTCCACAGCCTGTTCTGCAGGCGGCTCTTCAGATGTGGAAGTTTCTCTCTGGCGCAAGGCGACCACTTTGGCGGCCTGTACCTGCTGTTCCTCCTGACGCTTCCGATCCTGTCTGGAGTGCTGACTAGCTCGAAGCTGAAGCTCATCGAGCAACAAATCGCCTGCTTCGGTAAAAATACCATCCTCATCCAGCAAGCGACTGATATCCTGTACAGAAAGGTCAAATTTGCGAACAACGTAATTGACCATGCCTAACTGCTCGTGCTCAAACCGAAGACGTTCCACGTGCTTACGATTGGCAGATTCACGCGGAAAACGGAGAATAATATCTGCATAATTCAATGCTTCCTCCGATTCTGACGCTAGTGCTCCAGTCTGACGACTAGTGGACACCTCGGACAGCGCCTGTTCCAGTTCATAATCTATAACATGGGTATTCAGTTCAAATAACTCGTAGAAAGGAATCGAAATATTCTCTTTATTATAGGAAGATTGCGACCATTCGCTAGATTCCCTGCTCCACAACGATTCTCTCAGAGAAAGCACTGCAAACTTACCGATTTTGTCTCTCAACAAAAGGGTGAGATGCTGTGTTCTAAAAAATTCAGCAGGTGCAAGCGGTGGCTGCATCTCATATTCGTACATATAGTCGTCCGTTTCGGGTGCATACAGCCTGGACGTCTGTAACAGACCGACGGCCTCCAGCTTGGAGGTCTGTTCAATCAAATACTTGCGTCCCTTCTCACTCGGCTCCAGTCCCAGTGTCAGAAAAAGGCGACGCTGCTGTTCCAACGGCGAATAACCGATTTGTCCAACTGGCACATGCTGGAACAACAGTCGATACAGACTGACCGCAAATGCGCCTACCATCGGCTGATAGACGCTTCCCAGCATCAATTCATCCAGTGCGCTCAAGCCAAATTCCCGATAAACGCAATAGCGGTGGTTCTCAGTATAGTGCAGCAGGTTTTTCATCCGCATTCCAACATTCTTCCTTTCCTGACATAACGGTCTCCAAGATGTTTTTCTATTCTATCATACTTGCCTTCTCGTGGGACCAACAAAATAAGGGCAATTGTTCTCCTTTTTGGCAGCCATATTCGTCTGAGTTCTACTTTTTTCGAGAATACTAACTATTTTATGACTTTGTGACCTGCATCATGGTAAAAATAAAATTCTTCACACTTCTTTCATTGGTGAAAAGCTTTACTTTGAGCTACAATATAATGGTAAGCATCACGTATTTGGATACAGGAAGATATAAGGAAGTACACATATTTCGGCTAAGCCGATTATCATTTACAGATCGTAAAGGAGTGTAGATCGTGAGTCAACATCAACCACAACAAACCCCAGCAACACCCAACGAAGTAGCCTCCACACTGGAAGGCTGGTATGCGCTTCACGATTTCCGGTCCATCAACTGGACAGCATGGAAGACCGCAGACGATGAAGAGCGCGCCGGAGCACTGGACGAGCTTCAAGAGTTTATGAAGGAATGGAACGTTACCGAGGAAGCGGGTCTGGGCAGCTCAGCTGTCTATACTATAGTCGGACAAAAGGCTGATTTTGTCATGATGCACCTGCGCGAAACGCTGGAAGACCTCAATAAACTGGAAAATGACTTTAACAAAACAACCTTCGCCAAATATACAACCAAAACCTATTCTTATGTGAGTGTGGTGGAACTAAGTAATTATTTGAGCAAAGATGAAGATCCAATGCAAAATCCACAAATCGTCGCACGCTTGAAGCCCGTATTAAACAAGGCGCGTTATATTTGCTTCTATCCAATGAACAAAAAACGTGACCTGGACGACAACTGGTATATGCTTTCGATGGACGAGCGTCGCACCTTGATGCGCAGCCACGGTTTAATTGGACGCAGCTATGCTGGCAAAGTAAAGCAAATTATTTCCGGTTCCGTCGGCTTTGACGATTGGGAATGGGGCGTAACACTGTTCTCCGATGACGCACTTCAGTTCAAGAAGCTAATCTACGAAATGCGTTTTGATGAAGTCAGTGCCCGTTACGGTGAATTCGGCTCCTTCTATGTCGGCAGCGTGTTGAATGAAGAGACATTTGAAGACATGTTGAAGCTGTAAGACGCAGACATCAACTCTTACTGAATAAAACCGAGGATTTCGTGAACTCCCACTTTCGGGACGACGGAATCCTTTTTTATAAGACTTAAAACTATAATAGAAAACAAGAACAATGAAAAAAAGGCCTCCGAGCTCCTGTATAAGAGCTGTGGAAACCTTTTTCTGCTCGTATTGTTTTTGCATGTTGACTACTCGTCTGAGGTTAGAAAAACCGCCCTTTTTTCAGTACCAGTGGAATTCCGCCAATGATGAACAGATAGCGGAGATCCACAATTTTTTTCAATTGTGCGGCCACCCAACCTTTTATTTTACGTTTGCCCACCACGGCGACGGCTTCGCCTTTTCCAAGCGAAGCAACCGTCCCTTTGTTAGAAAATACGAACTTGTGCAGCTCCTTTTTGCGAAGAGTAGCGGCCAGATTCTTGGCACAAAGGACCCCTTGCTGCATCGCAATTTGGGCAGTCGGTGGATAAGGACGTCCTTCGGGATTAAACATCAGGGAGCTGTCCCCGATAATAAAAATATCATCGTGGCCCGGTGCACGCAGAAAATCGTCGATTTTCACCCTTCCGCGCATCACTTCGAATCCGGCTTTCTCAATTAATCCGTTCCCACGAATCCCTCCCGTCCAGACCACCGTGCAGGCTTCGATTTTCTCACCCTCACCAACGATTACACCATCCTGCAAGCATTCCTTAATCGGAATTCCAATGCGGAAGGTGACCCCTTTACGCTTAAGGACATCCATCGCATACTCCACCAGTTCAGGATCGAACCCTGGCAGTGCCGTAGGAGCTGCCTCGACGTTAATGATTTGAATCCGGTTAAAATCGATGTCATACGCTCTAGCGAGCTGTGGCAAACGATCCGCCAACTCCGCTACAAACTCAATCCCGCTGAAACCAGCGCCCCCAACGACAAAATTGAGGCGACCTTGCTTACCATCATTTTTATACAAGGCCAGTTGGTATTCAATATGCTCACGAATCAGGCGAACCGAGTTAATACTGCGAATCGTCAGCGCGAACTTATCCATCCCCGGAATACCGAATGTTTCTGGCTCCCCGCCTAGTCCGATGACCAAATAATCGTAGGACAGCGAGCCATCCTCCAGCACGATTTTTTTCTCCTTTGGTATGATTTCCTTAACCGTTCCTTTGACTAAATCCACCTTGAACTCATCGATTAGCTGCGCAATCGGAATCCTTGAATGTTCAATCGTATCTGTACCTGCCGCAGGCATATGAAGATGTGTCGTAATATAGTGGTAATCATGACGGTTAATCAGCGTGACATCCGCCTCATTGTGCTTGAGCTCCTTTTGCAATTGCTGAGCCGTCAATATACCGCCATATCCGGCGCCCACAATGACAATTTTGGGAATACTGCTCATGCTTCTACCCCTTCCGATATACATAATCATAATCATTAATTGTTCACAGCTGTTCTCTCAAAACGGTGAATTGATACTCACAGAAAAGTCTTCATCAAATATTAATCGCTTTAACTTTGCAAGCGGAACCCAGCAGTTTATAATGATAAACAGTGAATCATGCGTTCGGCGGCTATCTGAACCTCTATGCGGCTGATTCAATATCTACAAATCCCATACTATCCCTTTCGGAGGTGTTTTTAGAGTGACAGCTCAATCCACAGGTGCGGAGATCCGCGATCTGATTATTATCGGAGGCGGTCCAGCCGGTATTTTCGCCGCTTTTTACGGAGGAATGCGTCAGGCATCCGTCACCTTAATTGAAAGTATGCCCCAACTGGGCGGCCAGCTTGCAGCCCTTTATCCTGAAAAATATATTTATGACGTTGCTGGCTTTCCTAAAGTGACTGCACAAGAACTGGTTAACAATTTGGTTCAACAAATGAACCACTTTAATCCAGAGGTGCAGCTAGAAGAGAAAGTCGTATCGTTAGAGAAAAAGGAAGAACGCCACTTCATTGTAAAAACAGACAAAGGTGGCGAGTATCATGGTAAAGCGGTTATTATTACCGCTGGTGTTGGTGCTTTCGAGCCGCGCAGACTGGAGCTTCTAGGTGCCGAGCGTTTTGAAAAAACGAACCTGCATTACTTTGTCAGCGACCTGAGCAAATTTGCAGGCCGAAAAGTGCTTATCAGTGGTGGTGGTGACTCTGCTGTAGACTGGGCACTTATGCTGGAACCGATTGCAGAACAGGTTACATTGATTCACCGCCGTGACAAATTCCGTGCGCATGAACACAGTGTCGAAAACCTCCTCGCTTCCAAAGTAAACGTTATTACACCAACGGAAATTACAGAATTGCATGGAGAAGACACGATTACTAAAGTCACTCTTGCTCATGTAAAAACCAAAGAAACACAGGAAATTGAAGTGGACGATGTGATCGTTAACTTTGGATTTGTATCCACACTTGGCCCGATTGCTGAATGGGGAATTGAAATCGAAAGTAACTCTATCGTGGTCGACTCTCGCCAGGAAACAAATATTCCCGGCATTTTCGCCGCAGGGGACATTACGACCTATCCAGGCAAGCTCAAGCTGATTGCGGTCGGCTTTGGTGAAGCTCCTACGGCAGTCAACAACGCCAAGGTCTATGTAGATCCAGATGCCAAGTTGTCTCCCGGGCACAGCAGTAACATGAAATTGTAGTCTAGTTTAGACTATGACAAAAAAGGGTATTTTACTCCAAATTTGATTCTTTGGAGTGAAATACCCTTTTTTACGGTGTGCCTATTCGTTGCAGTGATTGTCCGTAAAGTCATCCGAACCCTGAATGACTTTACAGTCGCAGTACGAGAGCTTGTCCGGTCTAATGAAGGACTACGGCTGTATTCATCTCTAGATTTCTTTTGTGAATCTCAGCCAGCAACAGTGCAATGAAGTCACATTCAAGTTTAAGCTCGATTGCCATCTGATAGGAATCCAAAAGCATTTCATCCGTCAGCATAGCCATCCTCGACACAACCTTTCCTTTTATTTCAAAATCTATTCTATCAAAATACCAAAATCGGAACAAGCGTTCTGTTATCCACAGTCAATTGTGGAAATCCTGTGTATAAATTGTTGGTAAGTGTCGTTAACCCATATATGTGACAGGGGATAATGTGGACAATATTTATACACAGAATTTTGACGCTCGAACACAAAAAAAATATTTTTATTATTTATACAAATATATTATATTTAGCGTCTTGTTAATAGATTATATTGGAATTTTTTTAAAGAAATCAGAAATTTATTGCGGTCTTGTATTAACCTCTAAAATCCATACCCGTCCACTCTGATCAAGCCCGTAATCAAATCCCAGTTGTCCGATCCCAGGAAATCTTCTTTCCAGTACAGGAATACAGCGTCGTGTAAGTTCAATGATCTCTCGCCGCTTTTGAGTAGCAAGCCGCCGGGGATATATCATCCGAAGCGCCTCTGTTCCCTTCAGCAAAGTTCCCCCTTTGCACAGATTCGTAATGACCAGCCCAGGCCGAGCATGACGTGCAACCACCGCACGGAAAACCCATCTCTGCCCTTCCTTCACAACTTTGACTCGATAGTCGACAGGTCTACCTTGAATACTTGCCAGTTGGATGCCTTGTTGAATGAGATATGGACGTTGGATTCTGAGCTTATTAATTCCGATTACAAGCGCTTTAAAATGACTGAACCGGTGCGTGTGCTCCATACGCGTACAGGTGTATCCCCTACGCTCCTTTGCCACACGCATGACTCCGACTCCTCCGCCTCCTTTCACAGGTTTTATAAATACAAAAGCATGCCGCCGCAGCATCATGCGCAATTGTTCTTCACTATATAGACAGGTTTCCGGTATATAAACGGCGGTATGTGGATGGTGGAGCAGCGCCTTCGTCTTTAGCCATTTGCTTGCAAGTTGTCTCATCTAACCCTCTCCTTTCGCCGTCAGGTATACTTATACATACTCAACAGGAATGTTCTATTCTTGGATGATTGTCCGCGGCATGTGCCTATTTCGACAAGATCATGGCGAACGGTAGCATGCACCGAACATCACTGGTACAATGACAATAATCTACTACCATTTGCACGGAGCAACGGAAATTACCGGCAAATCGTTTTTTCAACAAGGAGGTCAACTCATGAATAGCAAAATTGGCATCATGGACATTGGCTCAAACTCCATACGTCTGGTGATCTATGAAATGACAGAGACAGGAGCCTATCGAATTGTGCAGGAATGCAAAGAAGCTGCCCGACTGAGCGAAAAGGTTGGGGCCAACGGCCGTATGGAACGGGAGGCGATTCGAAGCATCGCTCCATTGTTACGCCAATTTATGGCGGTATGCCATATGCACGGGGTTGTCCGTATGCGTGCAGCAGCAACAGCAGCCATCCGCAATGCCACGAATTCGGACGAAATCGTCCAATGGATCGCGGAGGAGACAAATTTAACACTGGAAATACTCAGCGGGGAGCAAGAAGGCTATGCCGGTTTTCTGGGCGTAGTGAACACTATGAATGTGAGTGACGGAATCATTATTGACATCGGGGGTGGCAGTACCGAAATTACGCTGTTCCGCGATCGAAAGCGACTGCATACGGTGTCATTTCCCTTTGGCGCCGTCAATATGAATTGGCGCTTTGGACGTGAGGTTAAGAATGGCGAATGGTCTCCTCAGCAGATTGAGGAAATGGAGAGCTTTGTCCGTTCTTCACTGCAAAATCATGATTGGATCTTCTCCAATCCGGGTCTGCCATTCATCGGGCTGGGCGGAACCCTGCGTACTTTGGCTAAAATCAATCAGAAGCGGCAGGATTACTCACTTCCTGTGACGCACCATTACGAAATGACGATAGAAGATGTCGATTACTTCTATGGCAGTCTGCCCCATCTTCCCTATGAAAAACGCAAAAAAACAGCCGGCCTGTCCAAGGACAGAGCCGACATCATTGTACCGGGTCTTATTATATTGAAAACGATATTTGAAGCTGCTCAAGGCTCCGCGTATTTGGTCAGTGGAGCGGGTCTGCGAGACGGCCTATTTCATGAGCTGGTCAACGCTGAACAGCCCGTGGTAGCTAATCCGCTTATCACATCCATTCGCAATATCCTTTCGTTTGCTGTCCCGGTTAGCGAAGCGCATGTCAAGCGGGTTAACGAGTACGCCGTCCGTCTTTATGACACATTGGCTAACGGAACCTCAGCTGCTATGGACAAGCGCTTGTTACTGACCGCAGCAACTCTTTACAAAACGGGGGCTGCCTTGAATTATTATCATTTCCGCCAGAATTCCGTATTCTGGATTTTACATGCAGGCATTGGCGGTCTGTCCCATAGGGAAACGGTACTAGCCGCGTTGATCGCGGATTACCATCCCAAGAACCGGACTCCCCGTTTGCTACGCACACATGCCGATATTTTGGAGCCTTCCGACGAGGAACGTGTACATCGGCTCGGCTCGCTGCTCCAGCTCGCGATTGGCATGGATCGGAGTGAGTCGGGAATGATTACCAGCATCAATCCCACTACTGGGGATGACGCACTGCATCTTCGTCTGGAAAGCAAGAGTGAACCCATATTAGAACAACGGGAGCTAGAATCGGTTGCCAAGGATTTTCAAAAGGCGTGGAACCTTACATTGTCGTGGTCCATTCTACCTTCTTCCAATTTCTAACCTTCATCGCTTCAGATTGGCTCCTAATGGGAGCCTCTTTGTCGTTTCTGGACACAAATTGATAGCTGCCGTTAGGTAAAAGCTGGCGTGCCTTCACATTATCCCTTAACGATAAATGCAGAATATCTGCCAGCATTTCTTTGATCCCGTCATCATAAATCGGGCACATCAGTTCAATTCGGCGGGTCAAATTGCGCGTCATCCAATCCGCACTGGACAAAAATAACTCGGAGTTCCCTCCATTTTCAAAATAAAACAATCTGGAATGCTCCAGGAAGCGGTCTACAATACTGATGACACGTATGTTCTCGCTGAATCCTTCCACACCGGGACGCAAACAACAAACCCCTCTAATGATAAGATCAATCTTCACACCTGCCTGGGAAGCCGCATATAGTTCATCGATCATCTCTTGATTGGATAAGGAGTTGATCTTGGCAATAATCCGGGCGGGCTTACCTGCCAATGCTTGCTCAGCTTCCCTACGGATGAGTTCAAACAGCTTGTTCTTCATTCCCGTTGGAGCCACCGTAAAAGCTTGCAAAGTCTTGAGCGCAGAGAATCCCGTAATTTCATTAAACAGTTCGGAGGCATCCTCTCCCAGTACCGGATCCGACGTAAACAATCCGATATCCGTATACACGCGCGCCGTGCTTTCATTATAATTGCCTGTGCCTACGTGCACATATCGTTTGAGCGCGTTGCGCTCATGACGTATGACAAGAATGATTTTGGCGTGCGTCTTCAAGCCAACCAACCCATACACTACGTGACAGCCTGCTTTTTCAAGCGTACGCGCCCAGGCAATATTACGTTCCTCGTCAAAACGGGCTTTCAGCTCCACCACCACCGTTACCTGCTTGCCCGATTCGGCTGCACGTGCCAATGCCGGAATCAGCTTCGATTCCCCGTTGACACGGTACAGGGTCATTTTGATTGCCATCACATCCGGGTCCTCTGATGCCTCAATGATAAAATCAGTCACCGCATCGAATGATTCATATGGATGGTACACGAGCACGTCCCGTTTGCGAAGTACGTTGAAAATATCCTCTTGTGGGGGCAGTTCTTCCGGATACAGTGGTTTGATTGCCGGAAATTTCAAATGCGAATACCCCTCCAAATGATCGGCAAAAGACGACAAAAACGTCAGATCGAGCGGCCCGTCCATCTCAAACACATGATCGAACAGCTTGAATTCGCGTTGAAGCTCCATCAAGGCATAGGGATGAATCCCTTTTTCTACTTCCAGTCTAACCGGCGCCCCCCGGCGTCTTCGACGCAGCTCTTTTTCAATCTCTTCGAGCAAATCTTCGATCTCTTCTTCATTAATGGATAAATCGGAGTTACGCGTAACACGAAAGGCATGAACCGCCTCCGGAACATATCCGGTGAACAGCGTTTGGATGTGATGCTTGATTAGTTCCTCAATTAAAATAAATGATTTCTTCTTGCTGTTCGACCGCAAAGGCACCGTAACAACACGTGGAATATTCGAAGGCACCTGCACAATGGCAAAAAGCGGTTTATCCTCCTCCGTATCCCCGGGACGTCTCAAGACGACCGCTAAATATACGTATTTATTGTGAACGAGTGGAAAAGGACGGCTCTGATCGACCGCCATCGGCGTGAGTACCGGAAATATAATTTCATGAAAATATGCATCCAGCGACTTGCGCTGTGTTGTATTTAAGTCTTCATATTCGAGCAGTAAAAGACCTTTTTTCGTCAAGAGGCGAGAAATATCACGATAGGTCCGGTATTGTTCTGATACCATCGAGACGGTACGCTTGATCAGCCGTTTGTACAAACCGGAAGGGGTATATCCCGTAAAATCCTTTTGCATAAAACCCGCCTTGATCTTCTCGCGCGTCTCTGCAACACGAACAGCCATAAACTCATCCAAATTGCTAGATACAATCGCCAAAAATTTGGCTCTCTCCAGCAACGGTGTATCTGCATCCTGAGCTTCCTGAAGCACACGGCGATTAAATTCAATCCAGCTTAAATCTCGGTTAAAGTAACGTTCTGACCCGGCTTTATCCTTATTCTGACTCTCTATCAACATATGGCCTCCATCAATTCATGCAGTATAGTATCCCTTTATTGTACTATTAGATGAAACGCACTAGCATCACAGCAGTGTAAACGCAATGTAAAATGTGTGTAAACACAAACTGGATGTTTGAAAAGGTCAATCGGACGCTTTACAAAAATAGCATTAAGCGGTACAGTGTTTACGTCTGTTTCATAGAGTAGATTGACAAACCGTTCCTTTTTCAGTTGTTTATGTTCATTATGATGTGTAGTAATCATTTAGTAGCCACGTTCAATTGCTGATTTTCAAATGGCATGATATAGGGAGGATTTACGTTATGGAACCCAAGAAAACGCCACGCGTACTGCAAAAAAACATCGAATTTTTCACCGCGGCGCTATCTCAACACCTCGTTTCGGTCTGGCAAGAGGACCCTACAGGTGTATACTGTGAGATTGGCTGTGGATATATCGAGTTATTCAGTAGCGAGATGATTCGGGTGCGCAATCAAGATGGAACCCCAAGCCATTATGACCGCAATATCACCATGTTTCAGTTAATCACGAAGGATCAGCCGATATAATTATTATATGCTATGCCTGCGCTGTTCTTCCAGATTAGAATTGTTTAATGTTTACAACTATCGATTTTTCATATCTGCTAATCTTGCAGTTTTTCCAAAAAGCGCCTCAGAGCGCTTTTTTTGTCGACTTTTTTGAACATCGTTTCGAAAAGCAGTATGATAAGGGAGCATATTACCTAAATTTAAAGGGGACTCAACCGATGGAGCATACAACATCAGATGGGCACATCCTGGTTATGACCGCGGTTGAAGCCGAACGGGAAGCTGTACTGCGCGGCCTGCAAGGCGATACCCGTTTTGTGGTCGAGCTGGCTGGCGTGGGCGCACCGTCCGCAGCGGCTTCAACCGCGCTAGCACTGGCGGCGGCCGGTGACTACCGTCTGGTCATCAGCGCCGGAATTGGTGGCGGCTTCGTCGAGGTCGCTGCACTGGAGAGCGTCGTTGTTGCTGACGCGATCATTGCCGCCGACCTGGGGGCAGAGACGGCAGAGGGCTTCAGCAGCGTGGACGAGCTGGGTTTCGGCTCAAGCCGAATTGCCGTGAACGTTGCCAACGCGCAGCGAATCGTTCAGGCGTTGCGTGCCGCTGGACAGACGGCTGTCGCGGGGCCGATCCTGACCGTCTCCACAGCCACCGGTACGGCGGCAACAGCGGAACGGCTGGCCAAGCGCGTTCCCGGAGCTGCTGCCGAAGCGATGGAAGGCTACGGCGTAGCCGTGGCGGCAAATAGACTGGAACTGCCGACGATGGAAATCCGCACGGTTTCCAATGCTGTCGGTCCACGTGACCGTGCAGCCTGGCGGATCAAAGAGGCTTTGCAAGCGTTGGAAGCCGCATTTTCTACATTAACGGAGGTTATATAGATGCAAATTGCTTTTTCACCTTGTCCCAACGACACTTTTGTCTTCCATGCCCTGACGCATGGATTGATTCCGGGCGCACCCGCGCTGGACATTACATTTGCCGATATCGACATCACCAACAATCTGGCGATCACACCAGACGGACTGGATATCATGAAAATTTCGTATGCTGCACTCCCTTGGGTGCTGGATGAATATGCCCTGCTGCCTTGCGGGGGCGCACTGGGCCGGGGTTGTGGGCCACTCGTACTGACCAAGGAAGGTTCCACCGTCGAAGGCCCGGAGGCCCTGTCCGGCAAGCGTGTAGCCGTTCCGAGTGAACGTTCCACTGCCTATCTGCTGTTCCGCCTGTGGGCAGCCAAGCATGTGCCTGGGGGTGTCGGCGAGATCGTCGTGATGCCGTTCGACCAAATCATGCCTGCTGTCCGTGACGGGGAGATAGATGCCGGACTGGTTATTCATGAAGCACGGTTCACGTATCCGTCCTACGGACTTAGTAAGCAAGTCGATCTGGGGAACTGGTGGGAAGAAGATACAGGGCTCCCAATCCCGCTCGGAGCCATTATTGCCCGACGTACGCTGGATTTGGATGCGATCACAAACTGGATACGCGCCTCTGTCGAATACGCTTGGAAGCATCCAGAAGCTTCGCGTGAATATGTATTGTCTCATGCGCAGGAGCTTTCACCCGATGTCGCCCAATCTCATATCGACCTGTATGTTAACGATTTTACCGCCAATTTGGGCGACAGCGGATATGCCGCCATCGAAGCTTTGCTTGGTCGCGCTGCGCAGGAAGGGCTGGTACCTTCGTTTGATTTAGCCCAACTGCGCCCTACTTCCACAACAACACGTTAAAAGGGACAGACATGCCATGCATGTTTTTCTGCTGAATAGAGTAGTTTAAACATATAAAACCTCCCGAACGAGCACATGGCCTAGCCGTGCGCCCCATTCGGGAGGTTTTATCATTTCATATGGCGAATCCTCATTCGGACTCGCTTGATCCTTATTCTTAGTTCTGTTCCTGCTCCACAACCTCGGTCTTAAATACGTTATCCAGTTTGGTACCCAATCTTTTGACCAGCGGCACCTTGATATCCCGGCTCAGCTCCTTGAAAAAAGCGTCCATGTCACAATTAATCTTATCCAACACGACCTTCACGGTGCCCTCTGCCAAGATCTGCTCATTCAGATCCTCCGGTACGGTAACCGAGATATCATACTTCTTGCTTAACGTTTTAATGTAGCGGGTAAAGATTTCGATAAGCTCCTCATTGTTGAACTTCTCAACTGCAACTTGCCCTTTGTTAGTAAATTTCAAATTCACTCTCACGTTAGCATTTCCCCTTTTCCTTTTGACCATTTATTTTGGATAAACGTTGAACCTTTCAGAGGCTCTTCAAAGAAAGGGCCTTACCGGTCGTTTTAGACTCTTGTCCTTTGATATACTAAGTATAACACATTAAGGCCGTTTTCATTTCCCAACTTGTCGTTTTATGATAAAAAATGATACAATTTGCGCATTTTCAGCATAAATTCTTTCTTTTCATGCCAATCATTAGAAATAGTTTATACACAAATACACAAAAAAACGCCTATCTCGCAAAAGAAAGACGTTTCCGTATAGATGCCCAAGTGGTATGCATTTACAGAGGCTTCGTACATTCCCAACCATGTGAACGATACTCACGCACAGCGTCTCGTATATCCTCAATATCATCAGAATGCAGCAAAACGGCAGGTAGAATTACCCAATATTCATTCTCCGCTAGATCAATAAATACGTCCTCGACATCGTAATATTGCATATCGCCAAATGCCGTATCCCTGATTTTCTGTCCAACCAAAGGTGTAAACTGGGAATCAAATGTTTTCATCACCTTCGTATATTCCTTCACGCCCGTTGCCGAGATCTGCTGTGAAATAATGACGCTCAATGCTGTTACCTCCCTGACCTAATAATGCTCATTATACCCTTCTCTCAGACCCTCTACAAAACCTTGCGCAAAAAAAATCATAAAAATCAATAGTCCAATACCAATAGCTACGGAGCTGATTACGATAATGAAGATACCCTGCGTGTTTCTTTGTTCCATTCGTTTCGTTAAAATTCCGAAAACCAAACCTAAGACACCCAACAATCCTCCAAAGACAAAAAAACTAAATATGAACCCCAAACCTGCAAAAATCCAGCCAAAGAAAGCGAGCAACCATCCCTGCTGCTGCGGCTCACTCTGCTTCATCTGCCAGCGTTCCCTCGCTGTAGGTGTATATCTGTCCATTCCTTCTCCCCCGCATCATCTGTAAAACCCAACATCGGAATAACATCTGATATAGCATCTAATGGAGAAATAAAATACGCCAAGGCTCCGAATGCTACGTAGATTCCTCCTATTGCCCTGATGAGTTTAAAAGTACCACCTTCCCGCTTACCAAGCGGATAATTTTGAACCGTCATTTCCACTAACTCAACAGACTTATAGTCATATTTTACTATGACCTCCTTTGATATTCTAGTATATTTATACTAATCCTTGCTCCTATGTATTTGTACAGGCTTTTGCTTGATTTCAGACAAACTAAACGACCTTCCCCATTAGAATTTCGAGAAAAGGCCGTTACTACAACAATATGAATCTTTTACTGTTTACCGCTACTATAAACCGTACTTAACTTGGATGTTGCTCTGATGCCATTTGGACCTTCAATAATGGCACGTCCTTGTTCAGTATAACTCGATCCTCCCCAGTCGTTTGACATATCCAAATATTCTAGACCCGATCCATTTCCTTTCCAAGACCACCCGAGATAGCCTACACCTTTTTGTTGGGCGTAACTCATAATGGTGGCCTCATCAACATCACCATTTGTATGCTTGATTCCGAATTCTCCAATGATGAGAGCTAGATTTTTGTTTAATACATTGTCAATATTGCTTTTTACTGTTTCGGCATTTCCTCCAGCGTATTCGTACATATGAATGGAGAACATCGTATTTTTAAGCGGATCGGCATCAAACACTTGCGTTCCGTAGTCAAAAATCGACTTCGGATATTGACCCCAACCAGCGGCGTCAACCATAATGGTATTTTTGATGCCAGCATTTCTTAGCTTTGGAATAACTGATTTATACCCCTGGGCCCAGCCGTTTCCATCCCAAGTACCAAACCATTCATTCGCAATGTTGAGAATGACTGTATTTTCTTTTCCAATCAGTGCGCTCTTCATTTCAATCCAGTAATCTGCGATTTTATTCAACACAGCAGCATTATCACTTCCCGTACCATCGTGTACTTCAAGGATAACAACCAATTTGTTTTGTTCTGATAAAGTGATCAGGTTTTGCAACGCTGACAAATCATCTTTCGTCCATTGCTGACCGTCTGACAGCACGATTCTAATCGTGTTCGCTCCTGTTTTGGCAATTGCAGGTATCGCAACCGACTCTTGACCTTTGTACCAAGTGTAAGCGTGATTAATTCCTCTCATGACAAAGGGATTTCCCTTGCCATCATAAAGCGTCGTACCTTTAACATAAAATCCTGTATTTTGAGAGGAGTCGGAACTTGTTGTTACTTTTAAGACATTACTTGGTTCCGAAACATTGCCTGCTGCATCTTTCGCTTTTACAGTGAAATTGTAGGATGTGTTCGCAGTGAGACCCGTCACTGTATAACTTGTTGTGGCGCTCGTGCCTATCAGATCTGTTCCGTTATAAATAACGTAGCCAGTTACACCTACATTGTCTATTGAGGTCGTCCATGTGAGAGTGACAGATGTGCTCGTCTTGGATGAGCTTTGGAGGTTTGTTGGGGCGGTTGGTGGTGTCGTATCTGCTGTCGTATCAATCTGCGTGAATCTCCACCTTTGCTGAGCGCTACCGTTGTCGGCCCATTGTTGAACGTTTGCACCGTCATGGGTATAACCACCGACAACATCCAATGCTTTACCACTAGATTGCGAGATCAGCTTATAATATCCACCACCAGCGTCAATGATTTTCCACTTTTGCTGAGCGTTCCCATTGTCGGTCCATTGTTGAACGTTCGCTCCGTCATGGGTATTACCACCGGCTACATCTAATGCTTTACCACTAGATTGCGAGATCAGCTTATAATACCCATCCCCAACGTCGACCACTCTCCACTTCTGTTGCTCCTTTCCGTTATCGGTCCATTGTTGAACATTCGCTCCGTCATCCTTGGACCCCCCTTCAACTTCCAAGTTTTTTCCGCTATGCTGTGCCGTAATTTTGTAAACAGCATCTGAAATAATATCCGATTGGGCAGACGGTGTTGGATCAAGCGTTAGATTAGTAACTCCATCATTGTTAGCGCTTACAATAGTGGTCGGCAATATATAAACAAGCATTCCTAACGAGATCAAACACGACAATAATTTCTTCATTTTGTACCCTCCAGGTAACCAGCGTTACCATTCACCGTTTGCTCGAAGTTTCCAACATTTCTATTTAACCGCATCTCAACATACACCTCTCCCTTAGCTTATATATTCAAATTTCCATCCCTTAGGCACGTACTATGATCTCTCCCTCCCGGCCATAATTCGGAAAAGAAAAAAGAACCAAAAAAAGAGCTCTATCCTAATATTAGGTAAACGCTTTCAATTGTTCCAAACTAATTATGTGATTGGGAAATGAATTCTTACTCATTCTAGTTTACGTTATACTAAATGTCAATTGTTAGCATAACAAAAATCTGTAAAATACAATGATTATTTAAAAAACAAACATTCTATTAAAATAACAAATTAGTGATATTGAATACCAAGCTTCTTTTATCATCTCTATTTTTGCTATAAAACAATTATATTCATTCATTTTTTACATAAGGACGAAAAACATAAAAAACACAAAAATCTTTAAAAATATTTTGTTATTCTAATGTTTTTTTATAACATCATATCTTGTTAGCTAATTTTGTACGACAACCTCTACCATAAATTTAAATTTTTTCGATGATCTTGAATAGCATAGCAAATGAGTTCTTTGAAAATCATAGTCAAAAAAGCACGCTATATTGGTGCTTCCAATATGCGTGCATGAAAGAAGTTATTGAAGTTCTTCTTGATCCATCGCTCCCGTTAATCCTCAAATGTCTCACCGTTCTGATACTTAGTGGGATAACTCTATTCTTTCTTTAATATTTACCAGATACACACTGCCTGCAATCAGCACCAGCCCCACAACAAACGTCAAAGTAAGTGATTCCTTGAGCATTACCATACTAAAGACCGTGGACAACACCGGTATCATAAACGTATAGGAGCCGACGGTTCCCGCATCTCCGTTGTCGATTAGTTTAAAATAAATCATCCAGCCCATCGCAATCACGAATATCGAAATAAACAATAAAATTGCGATAAAGGAGGTCGTCCAGTGAATATCGCTCCATTTCTCGGTCGTAAATCCAATGCCATTAAGTATAATCCCTCCCAAAACGAGCTGCATCGTCACCGCCCAAATGGAATCCAACTGTTGGCTTTTTTTCTTCATATAAATCGTTCCGAGCGCCCAGCACAGTCCTGAAGCTAGCCCCAACACAATGCCCAGTACCGATAAATGCCCTGCCATTCCACCAGAGCTAATCACGATCACTCCGCCAAAACCCAGCACCAGTCCAATGACCTTCAGGGGAAACATACGCTCCCCCAACCACATCCAGGAGAATAATCCCAACAGGATCGGCTGAAGGAATACTAAAGTGGAAAATAACCCAGCAGGCAAATAACGCAACCCTACCGTCTGCAAGCCATAGTAGCCTGCAATATTAAATATGGCCAGCACCAGATAAGTCCACCCATTCTGTCTAAAGCGTAAGGTTTCCCGATGACGCATAGCGAACAACAGCAGAATCACACCACCCAGTAGGGTACGGAGTCCTGAAAAAAATATCGGCGGCGCATCTGGCAAAGCCAGCTTGGTCAACGGCCAGTTGATCCCCCATACCATCACTAATATCAAGACAAGCCACAGCGTAGCTTTAGGTGTTAATTTTTTCATAGATGTCTTCTCTCCCTTAGATTTATCGCTCATTGCTTTACGTCTACAATCTGAATAGCCGTTTGCAAAGTTTTGCTTTACTAGCGTATACTGTGGTCACTAATAAATAAAATGAATATTTTCAATAAGGGAGATAACTTTTCACTTATGACCATTACTCAAATTATGATCTTCGTTCGCGTAGCTGAAACGCTAAACTTCACCCAAACTGCCCATGAGCTGCATATGACGCAGCCCGCGGTCAGCCATGCCATCGCCAGCATCGAAAACGAACTGGATGTCCAGCTATTGCTGCGAGACCGAAAAAAAGGAGTGCTGCTGACCGATATCGGTCACAAAGTACTGCTGGAATTCCGGATGATGCTGCAAAGCATGGAAAAGGTACAGCAGCAGGTGGCTGCTGAAAAAGGTCTAGACGTGGGCACAATCACGATCGGTGCCTTTCCTTCTGCTTCAGCCTATTTTCTGCCCCCGATTATTCATCATATTCGTCAGCATTATCCGAACCTTGTTTTCGATCTACATGAAGGCTCCACGAATGAAGTCAAGGAGTGGGTGCATACCAGAGAAATCGAGGCGGGTATCATCCTGTTGCCAGACCCTCAGGTAGATGTCATCCCTTTATGTCAGGATGACATGGTTATTCTCCTGCCAGACGGTCACCCTTTGCAATCGCACAATAAAATCGCCATTCGAGACTTGAATCAGCAGGATATGATCTTTTGTAAAGGTGGACATGAGGTCGCCATTATGGAAGGTTTTGAACGCGAGAAAAGTCAGTTGCAGGCACAGTTCATTACTCATAATATCAGCACCTTGGTCAGCATGGTTCGACAGGGACTAGGGATGGGTATTGTTTCTTCACTTGCCTTATCCACGTTCCCTCATAATCTGACCGTCAAGGAAACCTCGCCTCTGATCACACGTCAAATCGGTATAGCTGTACCGTCCCTGCACAATGCTTCACTTGCTGTACAGTTATTTGTGCGGACCGCGCAGGAGCTGTTTACAGATTCGAAGCAGTAGAAGCATTGGATTATGATCATAAGGAGGTCTATTCATATACAGGAAACTCAATTCATTGGACCGGATAGCTAAGTTCCTAACCTATTCCCGGTGATTTTTCTTGTTTTAATATGGTGTACTAAAAAAATAAAAAGGAGTTTTCCATAAACGGAAAACTCCTTCGCACGTTAAGCTATTTACTGCTACAGCTTGTTCAATGTCGGACCACCAATTCTCCGGCTACATCATCCCAGCGCCAAGAAACCTCATGTCCATGGAGATGCAGCCCCCCAAACCACTCATCGATCCCTTGAACTGCAATGCGGTCCGCTGATCCATTCAGTACCTCTTTACCCAACTCTGTCAGAATTACCTTTCGGTTCAGAAAATCCGGAATTTGTCTGAAATTCAAGCCAGCCTCATCCCCGTCAATCATCAGCAAAGGATGTTCACCTTGCACCAAAGCACGAATAAATTTCCAGTATTCGAGATCACCCATGCCGAGCACATGCAGAACGTCTGTTACCTGACGAAATAATTCCAATGGCGTATCCACTCCATTATGAACGGTCTGAAGCGTGGTCTGTTCCACAATGCCAAGACCATTCCGCTCCGAGGGCAACCGCTTGAGATGTGCTTTGAAGGCTTCATAGGCAAAAGGTAGGCCAGATGCTGCCAGTTCTGCCTTCTTGTCTTCCAACAGATTAGCCATTTGAGCAGGATCAGGAGAAGCATACGCCTGCCAAAGCTCGCTTCCGAGCTCCATTTCTTGCCGTTCAATAGTTCGCCAGGTCCCGGATAATGTCTGAAGCTGTGCCGGAGTGAGCTGTCCCAGTCCATGAAATCGCTCGATTCCCGGAAACTCCCCAATACAGAGCAGGCTCAGCTTCGTATGGCCCAGTTTCTGTTTCTTGAACCAGTGGAGCAGATAGGCGAGCATGCTCTGATCAAACAGGTCATGTTCAAACCACAATACGACTTCATCATACTTGATAAATTTACGAAGTTTCTGCTCTTGTTCCTCACAACCCACAATATATTCGCTGGCCGGAATACCCATCGTTTCTTCCAACACCCTGGCCCGCAATGCCCGTTCTTCCGCCCCCGCTGGATTTGCAAATATCGGCCCTGCCGGATATACCTCTCTCCATACAAGCACGTCACCCTTTACAACACCCTGCTTCAACATGTCACCTACAACATCACCGTTAACAATATGTAGCATGTTTTGCCCTCCCTCATACAAATGATTGAACACGGAGACGAGGTCGGCCACCGGGAGTGTACCTTTCAATTTTCGGCGGGCATCGTGCAGCCGCTTCTTAAGCGTCGGGACCGGAGTGCCCAAATAATCGGAAATTTCCTGAAGAGAGTAACCGTAAAAATAAAACAGCCGCAGAGGCACGCGCAGCTTTGCAGACAGTGCCTTCACCGATTGCTGCAGAACTTGGCTCTCCTCCCTACGCTCTGCAATTTCTACCAAACCCGGTACTCCTCCCGATACCTGCACAGCCTCATCCAGAGGAAGCATCGAATGATGCTTGCGCCGCAGCGTCCGCTGGCACTGTCTTACGACAATGGTCTTGAACCAGCCTGGAAAAGCTGCCGGGTTCTGTAGCTTCTCCAGATTCTGATAAGCCTCTATGAACGCATCCTGCACGGCATCTTCCGCGAGATGGACATCCTTCAGCATGTCATAGGACACGGCATATGCCATTCCGCGAAAATGCAGCATCAGCTGCCCAAACGCTTCCGCATCCCCTAGCCGCGCCTTTTCAACCCACTCCCTCATACGTCCCTAGCCTCTTTTCTTTCGTGTTCTTATTCTTAAGTGCCAACTCCATAGGGGAAGGTTACAAATCATATGATTAAAAAATGAATGATTGATAAATAGCGTCACTGAACACAGCAACCATATTAACAGATTCTTTCTCAAATGAAGCATAATATAGTTACAGCTGATAGTTCCCAACAGAAATATGTCATCCTTTATTTTTTACGAGGTTAAGTTCAATATGACTTCGACCATGTAGCCATAGCAGTTCATCCAGTAAAAACGCCAGTCCATCCTTACTACGCAAACGCTCGATCAGTTCTGTAACGACTTCCATAATCTCACGCTGCATATTCTTCGCTAGTTGGAGGCCCCCACTTTCCCCATCCACATAAAGATATGGATGATCCGGTTGATCTATCTTTCGTACATGCCGCAGACACAATATCCCTTGTTCAAGATAAAAGAAATAGCTACGATCATACAGAACTCCCTCAAATAATTCATACATATGAGGATCATCATCAGGTCCATATACCATGACAACTCTTTTTAAGCCAACTGGATTGCTCATATATACTTTCACCCCCTCAGAATTGTAATTGTAAGTTCCTATACTTGAAATTTTAGTGAAGTAAAACTCTAATTTAAATAATGTGAACTTTCATTCGACAAGTCCTGGAGGTTTGTATGCAATACTGTAATTTATGTATAAGAAGTCGTTCATTAAATACATTCGCATTATGGTATATATATTAAGTTAACTTCTATTTTGTTAATAAGCTACTTATACTATATGTTTTGAATTCTTATAATCAAATTGGAGAGTGATACAATGAATTTTATAAAATCTATTTATACAAAACAAAACGTAAATAGCTCAGTACTCTTTTTTGCATTTTTAGTTTTATATAGTGTTTTTTCTGAGATTGAGATTAAACCCGTAGCTCTTTTACTTTTTACAGTTGCATTTGCCTTTTTTAATGCCCTGAGTAAATTTGTCCAATCTACACGTAGTGATAATGATCTTAAGTAAAGTAATCTTTACACATTAAAAAGACCTCCAGGACGAATATAGTACGTGACTATACCGTTCTGGAGGTCTTGATTTACATTTTCGAATTGCTAACACCCCATCATGAAGGTTTGCAGACAATTCATTTTCATTGTACCCTTTTAAACTATCTTAACAAGGCTCTTCGTTCGGTTTTCCGGCATCCGTAGCCGTACGGAAGCTTGAACCGCAGCCGCATGTAGCTACAGCATTCGGATTATGAATCGTGAAGCCGCCTGACATTCCAGACTCTTCAAAGTCGATTTCCAGACCGTCCAGGTAGCGGATGCTTTCCTTTTCCACTACAATCTTCATATCCTGTACGTTCATATATATATCCTGATCCGTCTCGTTGTCGTCAAAGCCCATTGCATACGAAAATCCGGTGCAACCGCCCGGAGTAACACCCAGACGTAAAAACATATTCGGCGTTTCCTGCTGCTCCAGCATATCCTTCAAACGCTCAGCAGCGGAATCGGTGATGTTAATCATAGCTCCATCCTCCTCTTTTACTTCATGTTCTCCTTCAGTATACTCCACTATTTGCACGTGCTCAAGTCATGGAATGTCCTTCCCTTACAGGCTTAAAGACCTGTTTTTCTATTCGTTTGTATTGAACACCGGTGGTGTGAGGTTTATAATAGGTGAAGAGTGTGTAAAAGAAACTGTCGGAAATTTGTCATTTCAAAGGCGATATTTTGAGATATTCATCATTGTAGCCTGGCATTGTAACATTTTTCACATATCGTATATCCGCGCTGCCGGATTCTTACCGACGGAACGGGACATCCTGTGCGCACTTAGCGCTTGTGCCGCTGATTTGGCGGACAGCCTCGCACAGAGCAACTTGAAGGAGGAATAGGCATGTCCACATTAGTTACACCTTTTACAGACCGCAGAATGGCGGAAATTGTAGAAAAGGTACAGAACGGTATTCGTTTGAACCTTGAAGACGGAATATATTTGTATGAAACTGACGATATCCTCACACTGGGACAGTTGGCTAACGAAGCTAATTTACGCAAGAACGGAAAAAAGGTTTATTTTATCGAAAACATGAGCCTGTACTTCACCAATGTATGCGAAGCGCGCTGCGCGTTCTGCAATTTCCGCAAGGATCAGGGGGAGGACGGCTCTTATACGTTGTCCGGGCAGGAAATGATTGATTATGTAGAGCAACACATCCATCCGGGAGTAAGAGAATTCCATATCGTCGGTGGTCATAATAATCATGTGCCTTTCCAATACTATGTAGACTCATTGAAGGCTCTGAATGAAAAATATCCCCACGTTACACTGAAAGCTTACACAGCAGCGGAAATTGACTTTTTCACACGCATAAGCGGCTTGAGTATTAAAGAAGTGCTTCAGGAGCTGCAAAAGGCTGGACTTCAATCCCTGACTGGTGGTGGCGCAGAAATCTTGTCCGACGAATATCGGAAGAAGATGCGTGTTACGAAAGCCAACGTGGACCGCTATCTCGAAGTACATCGCACGGCCCACAATCTCGGCATGAAAACTCATACGACCATGCTGTACGGTTCGGTCGAATCGTATCAGGATCGTATTGAACATATGCTGCAAATTCGTGAATTGCAGGACGAAACGAACGGATTTATGGTATTTATTCCACTGTCCATGCAGCCGAAAAGCAAAAACGCCAACATCATGCGCCGGAACTCCGCTTACGAGGATCTCAAAACCATTGCGATCAGCCGCCTGATGCTGGACAATATCGACCATGTCAAAGCTTACTTCATTAATATTGGCCCGCAATTGACGCAGGTCGCTCTCACCTTTGGCGCATCAGACGTGCATGGCACGATTGTGCGCGAGCAGATCAGCCACGCCGCAGGTGCTTTGACCCCTGCCGGATTGACCCGTAAAGAGCTGATCTGGCTGGTCAAAGGTGCCGGACGCATACCTGTTGAACGGGACACCTTCTATAACGAAATCGAAGTTTTCGAATAAATGTAATATCGGATTCAGATTTCCCGCGAGCATTTCATCCCCATTACTCACACCATGCAGCATCATGCTGCCTCGGAATACGCTGGTCTGCCTGCCAAAGGCAGGCCCGATTCTCGGGTTTTATAACAACAAAAACTTGTGTTAGATCAACGAGACACCAGACCATTTGCCGGGGACACGGTAGCGAAAGGAAGGCGGATTTTGATGAAAAATTTCGTTATTCTGGGGGGCGGCTATGGCGGCCTTACCATTGCCAAAGAATTGCTGGATAAACACATTCCCGACGATGTTCAAGTTATTTTAGTGGATCGAATGCCCTTTCAGGGGTTAAAAACAGAGTATTATGCCCTCGCGGCTGGTACGGTTTCTGACTTTGATTTACGGGTGCATTTTCCAGATGAGCAACGTCTTATTCGCAAATATGGAGAGGTCACCTCGATGGATCTGGAGAATAAAATGGTCCATTTTCAAGACGGTGAACCCTTGTCCTATGACCAGCTTGTCATTGCGTTGGGTTGTACCGACCGCTTTCACAATACACCGGGGGCTGAAGAACACAGCTGTACGATCCAGTCGTTTAACCATACCCGCCAAACCTATCTGCGCTTGAACGAAATCAAGCCATATGGACATGTCCATATTGTAGGCGGCGGTCTTAGCGGTGTTGAGATTGCTGCGGAGTTACGTGAAAGCCGTACAGATTTGAATATTACCATTATGGATCGGGGCGAGCGGGTGCTGTCGGCATTCCCGCAACGTTTGTCTGCCTATGTACATGCTTGGTTCAAGGAGCATCAGGTTAATGCCCTGAATCATGTTGCGGTTTCCCGTATTGAGCCGGGGGCTATTTATAACCGTGACGAGCAAATTGTAACGGATGCAGTCGTATGGACGGCCGGGATTCAGCCGGTAAAAATTGTGCAGGATTTAGCTGTCCCTAAAGATCCTCAGGGCCGCATCGTGCTCAACGAATATTATCAAATACCGGACCATCCTGAGGTGTATGTGGTCGGAGACTGTGCGAGCCTTCCCTACTCTCCAAGCGCTCAAGCGGCAGAAGTGCAAGGGGAGCAGATCGCACACATTGTACGCGACCTGTGGAAAGGTCAAACGCCTCATCCGCATCCTTTAAAGCTGCGTGGTACATTAGGCGCACTTGGCAAGAAGGCCGGGTTCGGCTATGGCTTTATGGGCAGTACCTCATTGCGCGGACGAGTACCACGCCTGCTTAAAAGCGGTGTGCTCTGGAAGTCCAAACGCCATTTTGGATAAACGTATGCTCAAGAAACAAAGAAGACCCGCTCTCAGAGCAGGTCTTCTTTGTTTCTTGAGTGTTTGCATCATGTATATTCTCTACAAAAAGGAGCTGGCTAACAGAGCCTTTCAATCCAAATCTAGGTTATCCCATGCTTCAGCTTCCTTAATTTTGTTCATAATCACTTCGTACAGAAGCTCTGCTGAATCTGCGGATACAATCTCGCCGTTGACCATCGCATAGGGTTCGGCGTTGCACTGACCGCAATTGCTTAGGCAGCCGTATTCAATCACATCATAATCTGGATTCTGTTCCAGCTTGGACATGATTTCATCGGTACCCCAATGCATATTACTGGTGCAAAACTCAATAATAGGTCTTAACATTTTTTCACCTGCTTTGGATGACGGGCATTTTAATTTGGCCCGCTTTGTAATATAATAATAAAGGTATAGGAAAGGAGTTGAATTCTAATGAGCGAAACACAAAGCGTTCAAATGTATGATGAAGTAGCTGATGTACTGGATAAGCTCCGTCCGTTCCTGCAACGCGATGGTGGCGACGTTGAGCTGGTTGACGTTGAAGACGGCATCGTTAAGCTGAAGCTGGTAGGCGCTTGCGGCAGTTGCCCAAGTTCCACGATCACGCTGAAAGCAGGGATTGAACGTGCTCTTCTCGAAGAAGTCGACGGCGTCCAAGAAGTGGTACAAGTATTCTAATGCTTGATGCATAATGATCATGAGAGTCTTGACTTCGGTAACGAAGCTCAAGACTCTTTTTTGTGTTACAGCGTCTGAGGGAGCACTCAAGCTTATATGGTTGGCCGAATGGGGTCCAATCCTCCCGATACATCCATAATATTACCTGTTATAAAATCCGAATGCTCCTCACACAAATAGGCGATCACTCGCGCAATGTCCTCTCCGCTCCCCGGACGTCCACGCGGTGTCTCTTTATCCTGCATGCCGATGACATCGGCGATTGACATTTCCTTATTTGCTCCTCGAATATCCCCTGGACAGATCATATTGACCGTAATGCCATAAGGAGCTTCCTCCACAGCCAGTGATTTCGTAAAAGACACCAGTCCCACCTTGGCGGCTGCGTAGACGGCTCGATGCGGCCAAGCCCTTGCTTCTCCAGCATGACCAAAGCCAAAATGAATAATACGTCCCCATTGTTGGCTACGCATGTGGGGCAATACCAAATGATCCAGCAACATGGTACCGACCAGATTCCCTTGTATCATGGCATGAATCTCAGCTACACTGTAATCCGCAAACAGACGGCGTTCCCGGATGAACGGTCCGGCATTGTTCACCATAATATCGACTCCGCCTAGCCGATCCTGTACTTCACCAATCAGCCTCTTAATATCTTCCTGAACAGAGATATCCCCTTGTAAAGACAAGCAGCGTACTCCCTTAGACTCAATCACCCGCTTAAGCGCTTCAGCTTCTGCTTGGCTATGCACATAATTCAGTGCAATATTACAGCCTTCATCCGCCAGACGCAGAGCGGTCGTTTTACCTAAACCTTTGGCACTGCCCGTTATGAATGCGACTTTATCTCTCAACAATTTTCCTCCTGTTCACAGAGAACGGTCACCCCCAAGTATAAAATATTTAAGCTTCCCCTACAACTCCATCCAAAAAGAAACCCCCAGTCCTCTTGTTCAAGAGAATCTGGGGGTTGCGTGCAATGCGTTCTCGTTCCCTACTTAAAATGCCGGGATAATTGCGCCTTGGTATTTATCTTCAATGAATTTTTTAGTTTCTGGAGATTGCAAAGCTTTAAGCAGCTTCTGAATCGCTTCGGAATCCTTATTATCAGGACGTGCTACCAGAACGTTAGCATATGGAGAATCCTTGTCTTCCAGTGCCAGTGCATCCTTCGTAGGGTTCAGCTTCGCTTCCAAAGCGTAGTTCGTGTTGATCAACGCAATATCCACTTCAGGCAACTGACGTGGCAGCATAGCCGCCTCAAGCTCCTTGAATTCCAGGTTTTTCTTATTTTCAGTAATATCTTTTACTGTAGCTTCAATGTTGCTTGCGTCTTTCAGCTTGATCAGACCTTGTTTCTCCAACAACAGCAAAGCACGGCCTCCGTTTGTCGCATCGTTCGGAATGGCTACGGTTGCGCCATCTGGAAGTTCATCAAGCTTTTTATATTTTTGGGAGTAGACGCCGAAAGGCTCCAGGTGAACCGCGCCCACAGAAACCAAATCCATTTTGCGCTCTTTGTTCATCACATCCAAGTAAGGTACATGTTGAAAGAAGTTAGCATCCAGCTGCTTGTCAAACAATTGAACGTTCGGCTGTACATAGTCGTTAAACTGAACGACTTGGAGGCGAACCCCTTCTTTTTCCAACTGAGGCTTGATTGCTTCCAAAATTTCCGCATGTGGCACAGGAGAAGCTCCAACTTTCAGCTCCACTTCACGTGGTGATCCGCCTGTATTTTCGTTCGCATTGTTTGTATCCGATGTTGTGCTCTTTGTACCGCAAGCAGCCAGCACCGCAATTAATGTCAAGCTTAATACAGCCAATACCCATTTCTTCATGTTATTACCCCTCCAATAATTTGTAATATTCAGGAGCAAACGTCCTGATCAATAAGGATATCTATATGTTTTCCCTATTTTCGAGTATAATGCCGCACGAGGCGATCTCCCGCCATTTGCAGCAATTGTACCAATACAACCATCAGCACGACCGCAACGATCATTACAGCCGTTTCATAACGATAATAGCCGTAGTTGATAGCCAGTGTACCTAGTCCACCGCCCCCGATCATCCCGGACATTGCCGTGTAGGATACGAGTGTAACGACGGTAATGGTTAATGCAGCGAGCAGACCCGGAAGTGCCTCACGTAACAGCACACGCCGGATAATTTGTCCTGTCGAGGCACCCATCGCTTGTGCGGCTTCAATGACGCCCTTGTCCACTTCACGCAGAGACGTTTCGACAAGACGTGCAAAGAATGGGGCAGCCCCGATAACCAATGGCGGAATGGTTCCCAGCACCCCGGTCGAGGTACCTACCAGCGATCGTGTAAAAGGAATAAGTGCAACGATCAAAATGATAAAGGGTACGGAACGTAAAATGTTAACGATAAATGATAATACAATGTATATCACCTTCATCAGAGTCAACGAGGAGCGGCTCGCCAGAAACAATAATATACCAAGCGGCAAACCAATAACGAGGGTGAACAATGCAGATGCCCCAAGCATCTGAAGGGTTTCCAGCGTAGAATTCCCTAGCTCTTCCCAACTCACTTGTGAAAAATCAAGTTCGCTCATTGTCCAATCACCTCCACATCAAGCCCTTGCCCAGACACTTCGCGCAACGTATGCTCTATATCCTCATGATTTCCTTCAAAACGAACGATTAGCTGTCCATAGGGTACATTTTTAATCGTAGATATAGTTCCCTGCAAGATCGCAAAATCAACACCAGTACTTCGAGCCGTACGCGACAGAATCGCATCATATGTTTTGCTGCCCAAGAAGGAGATACGCACCACCTGCGCCGACTCGCCGCCACCCGCTGCCGCAATCGCTGCTTGCAGCTCCTCGGGATGTTCTGACTCCCGTTGAATAAAGTCCTTGGTTACCTGGTGCTGCGGCTTCAAAAATACTTCCGCCACCGGACCTTGCTCCACGATGTCGCCCTGATGAATGACGCCAACTTTATCACAGATGCTTTGAATGACATGCATTTCATGTGTAATCAGTACGATGGTTAAATTAAAGCGCTGATTAATATCCAGCAGCAATTTCAGGATAGACCCCGTCGTCTGCGGATCAAGCGCTGAAGTCGCTTCGTCACACAGCAATACATGAGGATCACTAGCCAGCGCCCGTGCAATTCCTACCCGTTGCTTCTGTCCACCTGAGAGCTGTGACGGATATTTTCCACTGTGTTCTTCGAGACCCACCAATTCCAGCAGTTCACGAACCTTCTTGTCCAGCTTCTGCTTGGGCGTGTTTACCAGCCGCAATGGAAATGCAATATTGTCATACACCGTCGCCGAGGACAACAAATTAAAATGCTGAAAAATCATTCCGATTTTTCGGCGCTGCATTTGTAATTGGGATTGACTCACAGTGGTGAGGTTTACCCCGTCTACCCATACTTCACCTGAAGTAGGGCGTTCCAATAAATTAATACAGCGGATCAATGTACTTTTCCCCGCCCCGGAGTGACCAATCACCCCGAATATTTCTCCACGCTTTATAGAAAGATTCAACCCAGACAGCGCATTAACGCGTCGGTTACCTTTGCCATAATGCTTGGTTAACTGCTTAAGCTCTATCAACGTGCTGCGACCCCCTTCACTTCTTCCTTACCCTTTTAACCAGTTGTCATCTCTCAGGATTGTATAAAATCGCTATTTATTTATACAAAAAAGAGCCCCTTTCACAGAATGAAAAGGGCCCCACCTTGCGAACCTTTTCTCATCTGCCAAAATCGCTATAACTCTAGCGGTTTTGTAGGAATTAGCACCATCATGTTCCCTCCCAGTGTATTACACCGGGAAAGAACGGGTTGCCGGGCTTCATCGGGCCAGTCCCTCCACCTCTCTGGATAAGAAAAATATGTTAAACTCCAGCTTTAGCTGTCCGTTAAGTTTATATAAAAAAATATAATTCAAGCATTTTTCTGAAACTAGGTTTCAGTATAGATAGTTTACATAGCTTTGTCAAAGGATATTTTCTATCATATTTTTGGGCGTACTGCCCGGTTCTCCCATTGTTTCGCAGTATAAGTAAAGGCGTTTGACAGCGACCGACACACCATTTCCAAGCCCTGCTGCAAATCTTCCAAATGGTGATCGAGGTCCTCCAGTTGGATTTTTCCATACAAAGCTCGGTGTCGTTGCCAGAGATCATCCTGCATTTCCGTATTCATATAGTGTATCTCCGTATTCCGACGCTTACGCAGCCGATTGATGGCATCGTTGTATGTGTCCTTGATATCAATTAAATTATCGGTCAATACAGGATGCATTTTGAGATACTTGAGCTGCCGCAACACGGTAAAATACGAATAATGAGCCTTATACTGCCCTGTTTTTAAATCACACAGATCATTCAGCCAGTTACCCAGCTTATCTAAAATGGAGAATACCCTCACAAACCCATCTTTATAAAAGAAAACATATAATGCATAGTCGGATTTTTCATCCTCGCTCATATCTTCAGCATATCCGGCTTTCACTTTCATACGGAAAAAGGCGGCAGCATGATGGCTCTGCTCCAGTTCATCCAGAGATGACATTAGACCGCGTGTCAAAATATCCGCCTTCCGAAAATCGTGGGTCGGATCTCCACCAGCCTGAATTTGCCGCTCCAGCAAGCTCAACATATCTGACATGCTATTCATGGCATCCAGCAAGATGCCCTTGTTCACACGTGGCGGCTCACCCAGTAGCTTGCGTATCATGCTTACGCCTCCTTATAAATGTAAAATCCGGCTGTAGGTTTCATTAGGGCGTCAAGCGAAATAACTCGTCCATCGTTGATCTACAAGCTTAACAATATCCTCACGCGGTAACACCTCATCCGGATACCCCGGCTTCATACGCGCATCCACTACAATCGGCAGCTTATAGTTCAGATGATGCAAACGCACTTCGCTGTCCGCGTACATATCCGTAGCCGGGTTAAAGCGTGTGAACACCGTCCACAGGAACGAGGCTTGAGAGCGAACAACTTCTTTGGCATCGTCCACAATAAAGACGAGCGGCCACTCTTGCTCACCCGCTGCTAGTCGCTCCAAAACACGTGCCGCCAGCTCAGGTTCCTGCTCAAAAGACGCACCCGATACGACGAGGCATCCTCCGCAATAGGGCTTAATTTCACGAATTCCCGGCAGATCGCCTCCCTCATAAGCACGAGACAATTCACGTACAGGCTCACCTATCCCCATCAGGATCGCCTTACTACCATGATTCAGCTTGCGGCCTGTGTAATCGAGTGTATCGTGTGACGTGTGATTGAAAATAAATAAATCCGTTGCTGGATTAAATCGCTCCAGAATGGTTTCCAGCAGCAGGTTAAAGTCAGATAAATCAATTACTCGATCCGTCAGCATCAGGAACTTGGTCAACGATAATTGACCTTGACCCAAAATAGTAAAACCGGATACAAGCGCTTCACGGGAGTAGCTTTCACGTACGACTGCCGCTGCCAGCGCATGTACGCCCGTTTCCGCATACGCCCACAGGGACTTGACGGAAGGCATCACAAGCGGATATGCAGGCGACAGCAGACGTTGCAAAAACTCACCGAGATAGTAGTCTTCTTGCCGAGGCTTACCTACAATGGTTGCCGGATAAATGGCATCCTTGCGGTGATGCATATGTTTGACATGAAATACAGGGAAATCATGCTGTAATGAATAATATCCAAAATGATCACCAAACGGGCCTTCCGGACGGCGTTCATGAGGCGGCACATAACCGCTGATTGCAAATTCTGCTTCTGCTGGAATCCGGTGACCCCCAAGCGGATCTTCTGTCATGGGCAGCTTGCCTCCCATAATAAGCGAAGCCAGCAGCAGCTCAGGCAAGTTTTCCGGTGCTGGAGCAATGGCAGACGCAATCAGGGCAGGCGGGCCACCAATGATAATCGTCGTAGGCAATGGCTCATTACGCAGCTCCGCTTCATGATAATGGAAACCGCCGCCTTTATGAATTTGCCAGTGAATGCCCGTCGTCTGATCATCATAAATCTGAATGCGGTACATCCCCAGATTATGATCCTTGGGCTGACCTGGCTTCTCGGTATACACGAGTGGAAGCGTAATAAACGGCCCTCCATCCTCATGCCAACTGGTCACTTTAGGCAGTGGCGCTAACGGAGCCTCTGTACGGCGAACTCCCAATACAGGGGCCTCGCTGTGAGATACTGTTTTTAGCCCTACTTTTAGCATGTCCTTAATCAGGCCACGTTCATTCCACAATGCTTTGGGTGTAGGTGGAAACAATGTTTTGGTGGCTCCGACAATCGCATCCATCAGTTGCTCAGGTCGCGGGCCAAAAGCCATATCTACACGGCGATTCGTGCCAAACAGATTACTGGCTACAGGAAACGGGGTTCCTTTTACATTCGTGAACAGCAGTGCCGGCCCTTCTTCCTCAATGACTCTTCGATGAATCTCAGCCAGCTCCAAGTAAGGATCGACAGGTGCCTCTATAATTTTAAGATGATTTTCTTTACGCAGCGCTTCAATAAATTGGCGCAAATTCTGGTAGATCAACTGGACGACTCCTCCTAAGCAAATCAAGCCCTCGAGAAACTCGTGGGCCTGGTTTGTTTCTTATATGCTATTATACGTGTTTAAACGCCTCTTGGGCAAAAATCCGCTTCACTATGATCTATGAAATGCTTAGGTACGTTGTGCTTGGGTCGGAACAAGCTTGCGGTCCGGTGACAATTGCCATACACGATAGCTCAGATAAGCCAAAACGGAGAACAACGATGCAATCACCAGCATATGTCCCAGCACGATAAACATGTAGATTTCAGGTCTGTTGACGTACAACAAGATAATTCCAATCACCACTTGAAGCAAAATTAACAAGACCGACACGACACCCAATATACGGATATCTCGGTGATTCGGGTGATAACGGTATGAGTAGTGACCCACAGCCAAGATAATGACGAACAGCAGACCGGCTGAAATCTGATGAAGCAGCAGTGGAGATATGAAGCCCCCAATATTTACAACCTTCTGGATGACCGAGTGACTAAGCAACGCCCCTGAATAGACAGCAATATAGGTATAGATCGTCGATAGCCATATAAAGTTGCGATAGCCCCGACTGACACGCCCAGGAATCAGACGCGGAGTGTGGCGTGAGTCCGCGTGCTCCTGCCAGGCCCCCAGCGTCATCATAGTTGCACTGGCAAAGGCGATAAGCGCAAAGCCAAAATGCAGTCCCATGACAGCAGCCGATTGGGAGAAAATGACAGCCAACGCCCCCATGGCACCTTGTATGATGACAAACAAGAGCGTGAGCAGCGAGAATAGCTGTAAATCCTTCCGATGCTTCATAAACAGCAAAAAGCCAACAAATGAGGCGATAGAAAGAATCCCGGCCATGGCACTAACGGAACGATGAGAGAACTCAATAAGGGATGCGATCGTATGTGCCGGAACCAGCTTGCCATTGCAAAGCGGGAATTCCCGGCCACAGCCAAGACCTGAATCCGTCCGTGTCACGACACCTCCACCGAAGGTAGCCAAAAACATGACAATACATGTTACGAGTGCCAGCCATTTTAATATTCTAATTTTGTTATTCAAATTCACCCGTATCCTTCCAAATATAATATTTATTCACTTTATATGTTGTGAAATGATCACTTAAAGTAATTATAACTGATATATCGTTCCTTGACATACGAGCTTTGTTGACAAAATGTGAACGTGTCCGTGAGAAAGCCGCCCCCTTAGAAGGAAGCGGCTTTCTGAATGTCTTGATGTTTAAAATTCACTTTGTAACCTTCATGCATGTACAGCATTCATTATTTTGCCAAGCTCGCATGGACTTCAACAGCCCGATCCAAAAATTGCTCAATCTCCTCGCGGGATTTGCGCAGTCTGTTCACCAGACGTACCAGTTCTCTGCCTTCACTGTAAGCGATAAAGCTAGGAATACCCAATACATTCTGCTCTTGACTGACGCTTTCGGCCTGTTCTACATCAATCTCAATTAATGTAAGCTTATCTGCATATTGTTGTTCCACATCAGGCATGAACGGATCAATGAAATGACAATCCCCACACCAGTCCGCCTTAAATACAGCCACCGTTACGCCGGGAGTAGATATTGCCTTATTAAAGTCTTCATGAGAGACGATTTTTTGCATGGATGATTCCTCCTTAAATTCTTTTTATGCTGAAAAGATTGCACTTTCTATTGTAACGCCAAGTGAAGCTTTTGCACACTCCCCCATTCTGCTCACATGCCGATTGGAAGCCCTCTCATTGAGGCATACTAAAGATATACTTAAGAATCCACATGAGCGACGACATCCTAACAGCATACCCAACATACTTGGCAGGATACGGGGATGCTTGCAATTGGAAAGGAGGTTATTTAGTCATGTCTCTTACCGAATGGCTCCATACAGCATCTCGACAGCTTCAAGGAGGGCTAAAGCTACTGGGTTCCGTTCCCCGTGTTGCAGAGGAAGCTTGGGAGGGCAAACGGGCGGCTTGGACCGAATCCCGCAAATTACGCTACCCCTTGCGTCAACTAGCGTGGGATTATCATACAGCACAGGCCGCTATGAATGAAGCTGAAGCGTTAATGCTGGTGAACGGACCCGCTACGCGTCCCTCTTCTCTGAATATGCCCTTATGCGAAACAGACTGTGAGCTGCTGGAGCGGATCAAAAATGATACAGCACAGGAGAATCGCAGCAACGTCACCCGCACGGCCGCTTACCTTGAATGCTATCGTGGCTACCCGGAGTTACACTGGGCATTACTGGCCCACCTGGTTTCTCGTAATGGCGGCTATAATATGACCGATCTGAAAGGGGGACTGATTGGCAACCTGTTTGGCGAACAGGAAAAGGAATGGCTGTATCGGCTACTGGAGCGCTGTAATGCCCTTATTTTTCAAGATGCTTACCCGCAGTTGCAACTTTACATGCACAGCCGTCATTTGGGTCGGAGTTGCTTTCATTTGTTGCCTTATTTTCACGTTTCGCCATTCATGAAGCCCTTTTGGGAACGTTTTTGGGCTTGGCGGGATAGCTCTCTGTTGACTGTTGCGCTCATCATTAATGAACAAAACTATATTGAAGGACGTGTGGTAAAAGATCCGTATTTTCAAAAATTTGTGACACACAAGCCGGGCTTTTATTTGCATGACTGGCTCCAACTTAATCAGGTTATATTTCCACTTGGGCTGAACGGTGGACTTGCTGGACTAGTGATGGAGCGTTTCGGCCATTTGGACGAGCGGATCGGCTTTGGCAAAGGTCTCTATGCTATGCTCTTCGGCCATCAGCAGGTGCTGGACCAGGTATCAGCATTCGCTAACAGTGTGCCACATACGGGTTCACGCAGCGACTATTGGCCCGGATTGTTCACCCCGAATGAACAAAAAGCGCTGCACTCTCCAGATGAAAGTGCAACGCTTTTAGCACATGAATGGCTACCGCCAGGACAACGTCTGTACAGCCCGGAGCTGAACGCCGTCTGGTCCGATACAGCTTATGATCCAATCCCCCGTTATGATTGGTTTCAGGACGGCTCCACACTTGGGCATCTGAGCGAACCAAGGCGACCCCTGTTATTTGCCATGCGCCATGAGCATCGCCACGGCATCCAAAAAACAGCAATGGCCCACGTTGCCCATAACAGCTTGCAACCTTTCCACTGATAGACTAGAGGACTCTTTTAGCCTCGTTGTCCTGTGGATTCACGCTGTAGGCGCATTAACGGACGCAGTACCTTTTGCAACATACGTGGGTAGTTGCCTAGCTCGTCCCTGCGCAATACGCGCAGTACAACCAGCAACAGCAAGTAGCATACCAGTACAGCTGCCCCGGCAATACAGCACGCGATCAAGAAGGCCACACGCGCAGGCATCAGATGCACCAGCAGAATACAGGCTTCATTTACACCGTATCCGATAGCTCCCGAGACGACGACTGCGGTTAAGAACCCTGCCCAGCGACGGCCCATGATGGAAAAGGAGACGATCCCTTTAAGCACACGTAAATTCAGTAACGTGATCACGAGGAAACATAATCCGGTTGCGGCAATGATCCCGTAAATCCCAAGCCAACCAGCCAGCAGCCAGCTCGCTGCAAACTTGACGACGATACCGACCATGACATTAACCATTGAAATACGCGGCTTGCCCATACCGATCAGTATTGAATTAGAAGTCATCATCGTAATCTGAAATATCGTTCCGAGTGTCAGAACAGCGATGATACCACTGCCTCCAAGCGAGCTAAACAGTAAACCATTAATAGAATAGGCGGTTACACATAAAGCTAACACAATTGGCATTCCAGTCAAAATAGAGATACGCAAGGCCAGCGTCATCTGATTTTGTAAATGCTGCTCATCCTTACGAGCAAATGCCGCTGAAATGATCGGAATGAGCGATTGGCTGAGCGCAATGGCCAAAATCGGCGGAATTCCCGCCACACTCTGTGCCCGAGAGCCTAGATAACCCAACTGAGTAGTCGCCTGATCCAATCCCACTTGACCAGACAGCAGTCTCACCACAATCGACGTATCAATAAAGTTGACCGCCGGAACCGTCAGAGACGACAATACAATGGGAATGGAAAGCTTGAAAATATCTTTGTAAATGCGCATCATCGGTAGCGCGGAGCTTTCCTCTTGGAATTGATCTTGACGATCCTGGCGACGCAATTTCACCGTGTAGTACAACATGACCGCTAGAGCGCCAAGACTTCCCATGACACCCCCAAAGGAGGCCCCGGCTGCAACCTCGCGATCTCCATAACCCAGCTTCAAAATAATAAAAGCGAGTATAATAGCGGTCGCTACCCGTGCAACCTGCTCCACAATTTGTGAAATTCCGCCTGCGGTCATATTACCGCGCCCTTGGAAGTATCCACGCATCATAGCAATGGCAGGGAACAGTAGTAATGCTGGTGCCAAAGCCTGAATGGCCAAAGCGGATTGCGGAACCCCTGCTACATGCTCGGCAAAGTAAGGCGCTCCAAAATACAGCAGCGCTGTAATGATAATGCCTGCCGCGGCTGCGAATATCAAAGCCGCACGGTACACACGTCGCGCTTCCGAAGGCCGATCCAGTGCATAACGTTCTGAAACCATTTTGCTCAATGTGCTTGGAATACCGGCCGTAGCCACTGTGAGCAGCATCAAATAAGCGTTGTTCGCAATGGTAAACGAGGCGTTCCCTACGGAACCGAGCAGATGCTCCAATGGAACACGCTGTACCAGACCAAGCACTCTGGCCACCAAGGCAGCAGCGGCTAAAATAAGCGTACCTTTAAGGAATGTTTCTTTATTGGACAAAATGCGTTCCCTTCTTTCTTGCTGTTCACACGCATGCAAAAGCCCCGCACAAACAGTCATGGCCTGAGCCATCACCGGTGCGGAGCCGCATGTCGATTCTGTCTCTGCAAATCATAATAAACGAAAACGAATCTCGGGTCATAACACCCAAATCAAGAATACAATAATCATGGCAAGCTGCAAAATCACTTTCATCACGGTGCTGGTGAAGAGGCCCAATACGGAGCCAAAGCCCACTTTAATAGCTCGATCCAGCGGGGCTTTGCCAATTAGCTCACCCAGCACAGCGCCGATAAATGGCCCCAAAATCAGACCAAATGCCGGAATAACGAAGGGGCCAATAATAATCCCGACAGTGCTGAGGATCGCCGACAGACGCGAGCCGCCAAATCGCTTGACTCCCCAGGCATTCACAGCATAATCTGCAACAAAAAGGGCAACAACGATTAATGTTTGTATAATCCAAAACAATGCATTGTATGGAGCAAACGAGAAAAACCAGCCGTATACAAAAAATGCAAAATAGATGGCGAGCGCCCCCGGCAATACGGGATATACCGCCCCAGCCATGCCCACAATGAACAGCACAATGACAACAATCCAGCCTACAACGTCCATGGGTCTCCTCCTTCTCGTTCATTCATCCTGCTTGCTGCATCATTCGTTTCATTACACAAGCACATAATCACGGATCACTTCTACAATGCCGTCGTCATTGTTCGAAGCCACGACCACATCAGCGGCTTCTTTTACCGTATCCTGAGCATTCCCCATTGCTACGCCCAGTCCAACCGCTTGAATCACAGCCAGGTCATTCAGACTGTCGCCAACGGCAACCACCTGCTCCAGAGTAATGCCAAGCAGATCGCACACTTCAGCGATTCCACTGGCTTTGGATATACCAGCCGGGTTAATTTCCAAATTTGTCATCGAAGAATTGGAAATTTCAAGTCCACCCATGTCCTGAAGCTTAAGCAAAATTTGGTGGCGAATTTCGTCATTTTCCGTATTATAACCGAATTTAAGCCACTCCTGTGTGTCCAATGTATCCGGCCAACGATCCCTGTTATATAATTCCTCTGTTGAGTACGCCCAGAACCAGGAGCCTGTTTCTACAGCAATCTGGTGCATCTTGCGAACGAGCTCCTTATCAAGTAAATAACGGCGCCACAACTCGTGGGGTGATTTCCACACCTCACTGCCGTTTACGGTTACCATTGGCGTCTCCAGGCCGAGTTGCTGACCGTAGGGCAGAGCATGCATGGCTGCACGTCCGGTGGACAAGCATACATGAATCCCTTCCTGAATCGCCTTGTTAATCCAGTTAATCGTTTCCAAGGAAATTTCATGATTATCATTCAGTAAAGTTCCGTCCATGTCGAGCGCAAGCAGTTTGTATTTATATTGGTTTTCTCCCATAGTCTCTCTTCCTCCTGTATGTCCCTTATGTCCAACGACATTTTACCATGAAAAAGAGAAGCCCACAAAAGTATTCAAGACCTTACTTGGCTGCCACAGGCTTTTTAGGAGTACCATCTAGCCCATATACTTCGTCATACGCATCAAATATTTTACGTGCAACTGGCCCCGCGCTCGTCGCACCAAAGCCCCCTTCAGGAATGATGACCGCTACCGCCAGCTTCGGATTTTGACGTGGAGCAAAAGCGATGAACACCCCATTATCTTTAACCGTACGCCCCACCACCTGCTGAGAAGTTCCCGTTTTGCGGGCATAATCATAAGGAAATCCGTTAAAGGCTTTAACATCCGTAGCCATACCCCGAATCACTGTATTCCAGTACGTATCTGAAAAGGCGACCTCATTCAGCACCTGCGGCTTAAACTCACGTACGAGATTCCCCTGATCATCTACAATTTTGCTGACCAAATGAGGCTGCATACGCTTACCCTTTGTTGCCAGCACAGTCGTATACTGGGCTAACTGCATGGCCGTATACTTTCCCTGCTGACCAAAGGATGCCTGCACCAAACGTGTCATTGCACTTTCATGCTTGCTCGTATACTCAAGTCTGCCTGCCCACTCGCCCGGCAGATCTACTTCTGTCGGTACGCCTAATCCAAATTCCTTCATATACTTGTCCCATACGTCAATTCCCTGATGCACCCCTGCATTACTTCCGTATTTGTCATACATTGGCTTGCCGATCATATCTACCATAAACGTATTCGACGAGACCTCAATCGCCCTGCTAGGTGTCAAAGAACCATACACATGTCCGCTAGAATTCCCAACCCGGCTGGAGCGATTTTTGCCGTAGTACGCACTTCCCGTATCCAGATAAGTTTGTCCGGGAGAAAACAGGTTTTCCTTCAACCCGATCAGCACGGTTAGCGGTTTAATGGTTGAACCCAAAAGCACCGAGGATTCTGGATGTGGACCCGCTTTTCCGCTAGGCACGGATTTAATTGTTCCATTTCCCATTTTATGCTGAATTTCGTCATATACCGAAGGCGAGGTACTTCCACTTTTCCATACATTAGAGTCATAATCCGGCATACTGGCCATTGCCACGATATTTCCGGTCTCTACCTCCATCGCTACAGCGAAGCCAGTGGTAGCGTCTTGATGAAGCTTCCCCGATACGGCATGAGTATGAAGCCAGCGAAGCTGATCCATAATGGCCTGTTCGGTTTTCTGCTGAATTTCCTTGTTGATGGTGGAATATAAATGATGTCCTTTTTCAGGAGGAGTAATGGATTCAATGCCCTCTGGCATGCTGCGAGGATTGACCTCTACTGTTTTATATCCATTTTTTCCTCTCAGCTCGTCCTGGTACTGAAGCTCCAAGCCATCATATCCAACCGTTTCACTTTCCAGGTAAACCTGTTCTGGTCTTAGAACCTCCGAATTAGCTTGGTACAGCTCTTTATATTTGGTTCGGTTCGCACGGGCTCCTTTGAACTTGTACATATATCCAATCGCTTGGACCGCTACCCGATCCGGGTCATAATGGCGGACACTTTCTTCTACTACCTCCACGCCAGGAAACTCTGTCCGATGCTCCAGAAAATAAGCGATTTCCTCCTGACTCAGGTCGGATTTGATCAAACGTGGGGTAAACCCCCTATATTGATTATAGTCCGGGTCCAGTCGCTTTTTTATTTCCTCTGCATTGAGCTGCTCTCCTTCGGTACGCCCCAGTTCGTTTAATTTGGCAGCAAGCTTGGTAGCAAAAGCATTAAGCTCAGGGAGCAGCTTTTCCCCTGGTTTACGGTCTTTCTCCGTATGCTTGCTATAATCCTTAGATAAAGTTACATATAGGGACTGTACTGGAGTCGAATACGCCAGCTTAACCGTACCTGTGGAATCATAAATCGTGCCGCGACTCGGAACTAACGGGACATTTTTCGTATTTACGGATTGCTGCTGACTCTTCAGCTCGTCCGATTGTACAAACTGCAATACAGCTAGTCTGGTAATGATCAGGGCAAACAGCACAAAAGCACTAAAAAACAGTAGGTTGGTTCGTAAAACCGTCCGTTTTTTTCGTGACTCTTCATCCTCTTCTTGATTTTTCTTTTTGAATGAAAACTTTTTATCTAAACTTCTTCTGTCCATATTAGCTGCATTACTCCTTCCAATAGGTTCATATTCCCTGATCCTACCATATCTAAAACAATAAACGATGAATTCTAAGATGACAATTTTGTAAGAAAACGTAGAAAAAACATAAAAAAGCTTCCCTCAGCCCAAAGGCTAAGGAAAGCTTTCATGAAATGACATCGTATAAAATCGTATAAAATGATTATGGCTGTTTGATTGCGTTAGAATCGGTTGCTGTTTCAACCTTTTTCTTAGGTACCCCGTCCAAACCATATACTTCATCGTAGGCATCAAATATTTTGCGCGCTACAGGTCCGGCACTAAAAGCCCCGAAACCTCCTTCAGGAATGACAACCGCTACTGCAAGTTTGGGATTCTGACGTGGCGCAAAGGCAATAAATACCCCGTTATCCTTCAGTTTACCGCCTACGCTTTGCTGCGATGTCCCCGTTTTACGAGCATAGTCGTAAGGGAAACCATTAAATGCGCTGACATCTGTTGCCATTCCGCGTATGACCTCATTCCAGTATGCATCCGGGAATTTCACTTCATTCAGCACCTTCGGCTTAATCGTTTGAACTACATTGCCGTTAGTATCTTTAATCTGACTGACCAAATGCGGCTCCATCCGTTTGCCCTTGGTAGCCAGTACAGTGGTATATTGTGCAAGCTGGAGCGTTGTATACTTACCCTGCTGTCCAAAAGAAGCATACGCTAATTTGGACAAGGCCGATTCCTTACTTTTAGGTCCATACTCTCTCAAACCAGGATATTCCGTAGGTAAATCTACACCCGTAGACACCCCTAGCCCAAATTCCTTCATGTAGCGGTCCCATACATTCACACCTTGATCTTCCTTGGCATTATTAATGTACTTGTTGTACAATCTTTTGCCCACCATATCGACCATAAATGCATTGGAGGAATGCCGAATGGCAGAAGCCGGGTCTAACCCCCCGTACACATGACCGGAAGAGTTTCGAACTCGTGACGAATTGTTACGCCCAAAATAAGCCGCTCCTGTATCCTGATAGTAGGATGAGGTACTGAATAGATTTTCCTCCAGACCTATCAACACAGAAAGGGGTTTAATGGTGGAGCCCAGAAGAACAACTGACTCTGGATGTTGACCCGATTGGCCCGATCCGAACGAACGAATAGTACCATTCAAGTATACATTTTGTATTTTTTTGTAATTATCACTGGATATATTTCCAGTCTGCCAGTAATTTGCATCATAATCTGGCATACTGGCCATCGCTACCACATTTCCTGTGTCCACTTCCATAGCCACAGCGAAGCCTGTTTTGGCATAAGGATGTGTCTTGCCAGATACAGCGTGTGAATGGAGCCATCTCAATTGATCCATAATGGCTTCTTCAGTCTTCACCTGAATTTCTTTGTTAATCGTAGAATAGACATTATTTCCTTTTTGCGGAGGAGTAACAGAATCTACACCTTCCGGCATATTACGCGGATCTATCGGAACGGTTTTATAGCCATTTTTCCCCCGTAATTGTTCCTGATATTGAAATTCCAGTCCATCAAAGCCAACCGATTCGTTATCCATATAAATGAGGCCCGGATCATTTTCAGCTGACATAGATTTTTGAATATTCTTATATTTAGTCAACGTTTCACGCGCACTTTTATAGCTTTTAATGTAGCCAACCGTTTGAACAGCTACCGTATCTGGATCATAATGACGTACCGTTTCCTCTACGACATCTAAGCCTGGAAACTCACTTTTATGCTGCATAAAATAGGCAACTTCATCTTTATTAAGATTCGTTTTAATCAGACGCGGCGTAAAACCGCTAAATCGCTGATAGTTCCGATCCATAGCGTCCATAATTTGTTCTGCCGTCATTTTCGGCTCATCTTTATTACCATATTGGGCAAATCGATTTGCCAGCTTTTGTGTCATGTTTTCCAGCTCAGGCAACAGCTTTTTATCTGGATTACGCTTTTCCTCCACGCTGTCACTATAGTTCTTGGAGAGCGTGATATACAGCGATTGTACAGGTGTAGAATACGCCAGTCTATTCTGCCCGGTAGAATCATAAATTGTTCCGCGAATCGGCGTAAGCGGTACATTTTTGGTAACATTACTGGCCTCCTGCTGCTTAAGCTGAGGTCCATCTACAAATTGAAGTATCGCCAGTCTTACAATAATGACCGTAAATATAATGAACGAGCTGAAAAAGAACAGATTGATCCGAAAGCTGAATCTTTTTCGATCAGACGTCTCGTTGTCTTTTCCCTGCTCGTTGTCTATCTTTCTCATGTGCCCTTTTCCACTCCTTATTAAATCACTTTATCCTTGATATGTGTTTGGGCAAAACCAGGCGGATTAAACCAGTCCCCACTTTGCGCCCAGGTCGGGTCTAGCGGTACCCACTGATCCTGTCCGCTCAAATACACTTCATTCCATGCATGGGAACCGTATCCTCCCTGTCCGTTATATCCAAGCCCTGTCACCACCTTGACCTGTAGTCCCTGCGACCGAGCCATCATCGCATACAGGCGGGCATAATCAATGCAGACTCCTTTACGTGTATCAAACGTATCTCTAGGGGTCTGTTCATGCCAGTCACCACGTTGCTCATAGGCCTCTACCTTACTGAAATCATAGCTAATACGAGTACCTACCCATTCATACAACGCTCTGGCTTTTTGCTCATCACCGCTCATCCCTTGCGTAATCTTGGCTGACGCCTGACCGATATCGTTCGGAATTTCCCGGTCAATCATTTCGTATTTACGCTGCAGGATACCGTTTAATTCCTTGGTAACGGCCTGCGTAAATACGGGCAATTTATCCTTAATCAGTGTACCGGATAACGGCTCAATGACCGATTGCGCTCCCTGCTTATAAATCGGTGAAGCTTGGACGTAGCTGCTAAACCCGCTGTCTGGATACAGACTTACGCCGATGAATAGCAGGGCTATAACCATGATAGCGCGTGCTCCACCAATAAGAGTACCTATTCCAGCCCCTGCCACCCTGCTGAAAAAGCCTGATTTTTTTTCATGTTCATGGAAAGAAGAATCTGACTTACCACCTACCATCAACACATAAATTGCACGTAGTACAAATTGGGCGATCGCATAACTGAGCATGAACAATACGGCGAACCGCAGCAGCGGGAACCCCTCTAACCCTGCCACCAACGTATAATAAAATTGCTCAATCCCACTTAGTTCTCGCTGAGGCAAATGTTCCATGTAAGCCGCCAGCCATTGTTGTACCTTCGGTGAAAGCCACATGGCTAATCCGAGCGAGCACAAAATACCCGCCACAGTCAGTATGCCATCTACAATAAGACTGAACAGCGCCCCTACAGATCTGGAAGCTCCTCGTCTCCAGCCCTGAATCAACGACAGCAGTACAATGACAATCAAAAACACCGTCACGCCATTCCAATGAAGAATAGGCTCCAGCCAGGATGGTTTCATTGTGTTCCTCCTGTCTCTACGGCGACTGCGGCGACTGTGTTACAGCCGAGCCTTTCGCACCTTCGATATATTTCTTGACGGTATCGCCCATACTCCACTCGCCCAGCGACATCCCCTGATACCATACCTTGACCTTGTCACCATCAAATGGACCTTTCACTTCCAAGTTGGAGCTGGTTACCGAAAACGTACCATCCGCGTTGGATGTGTATCGGGCATCCCGTCCCTCTTTGATCATCATGTTCAAAGCCTCGCTCTGAACCTTGTTAATCGCATCATCCTTTGCCTGAGTAACGACCTTGCCGACCTGTTCAAAGGAAATGCCACTGTAGATAAGCAAGCCTGCAATGACGACAATGACAATCAGCCATTTTACGAGAGTTCTTACAATCTTCAATATGACTAACAGTAGGACAAGCCCAATTAATATATACATCCAGTTATCCTGAACGATCTGCCAATTATGTTCCAAAAACTCTGTCCAGACGCCCTTATCCATTTCGCTACACTCCCGTTTTCAACTACATCATTTAAATCACAAAATTGTCTCTGTAATTATACATGATTACGTGATGCCCTGTCAGCTTAGCTCTTGTACATACCTTGTTATTCAATTCTTGTCCATACAAAGTGGTCTATGTTCGTCCACTCCAGCGTACAACTTAGGAAGGGCCAATACGTCGTGCAACATGAAAGTTTACATTAGGGAAGGGGGTCATCCCATGAAAACAGCCCTCTGGCTGTATCTCTTTTTATTCATTGCTTTTTTCGATCTGCATGCACAATATCCTATTTTGACACCATTCGCTATCTCCCTGGGTGCAGCACCTACTTTTATTGGCTGGATGATGGGGATTTACTCTCTAACTCATCTGCCTGGTAATTTGATGGCCGGCCCCAAGGTCGACAAACACGGCAGCCGCCGATATATTATGTTCAGCCTAACAGCCGCAGGCATCATTCTTGTCATTCAATCATACATCCACACACCGTGGGAATTACTTTTTCTTCGGGCAATTAGCGGTTTTGTGTTGGCCTTTTTATCTCCGGCCTGTCTAGCCATGTTGGCACAGCTATCCGATCATCCAGTTACGCAGGGCAAATATATGTCGGGACATGGTGTCGTTCATACGTTGGCCTCTGTCCTGTCTCCAGCCGCTGGCGCTTTTATCGTAGCCAGTTTCGGCTTTAGTGAGACGTTTAGTTCCCTTGGCATCATTCTCGTAGTCACGGGGCTTATGGCTTATTTCACCTTGCCCAAAACAGCACCCGCTCCACAGGCCCAATTATCTGATGGTCATGCGACACCTGCTCCGCTATCCGGGGCACAGAAGACGCGCTTACCGTTCAATTGGCGTTACCTGCTCCTGCCTTTTGTTTTGGCGTGTGCACAAGGCATTTTATTTTACGAAATTCCATTACGGAATAACGGTTCTGCTTCCATGATGTCCACCGGATTGCTCTTTTCCATCATCAGTTTGGGAGCACTTTGTACGCTCAGCCTGCTGTTTCTGAACAAATATTCACCAATGGCGCGACTACTTTGTGGCATTATTTTGATGTCTCTAAGTTTTTACGCACTCGCCACCACGCCCGAAGCGGCGATTGGTATCATACTTTTTATTTTGGGAACAGCCAAAGGCATCATTTTCCCAGCGCTAGCCTCCCTTTTCATACAAATTGGAGGTGCGCGACTGGGCAAAACCTTTGCACTCCAGTCTATTGCAACATCTATCGGCTCCTTTGCCGGACCTGTACTGGCAGGACAGCTACCCGATCACATTTCTCCTTTTTTTATCGCATTTCTGATTCTGACGGCTGGCCTGCTATTCGTTCCTATTAAGCGATTATCTCCGACGCCGCCACTGTCTGCTTCAGGACCTTATCATTCCTAGCTAGTCTGAGGGCAGTGGTATGCTAATATGCTACCTTTAAAGCCCAAAATGTCGTTTCAGAGGGCAAATGCACAGTACACTATCCCCCTATCCACATAGACTATTTTGACTGAACATTCACTAACAAAGGGAGGTGCAGCCTGTGAGCCACTGTCATCCTGTAAGCCCTTGCCCTGTTTTCGGAACTTCAACTGGCACCATTCTTGTTCTTTATATTTTGCTCGTCATCATTCTCCGTACTTGCTGGATTTAATGTCTGAATTGCCCTAACATGTTGCCCCTTGTACCCATGCCTGCCACTTCTGGCAGGCTGTTTTGTTATTTTTTGCATGAGAACCCTATTTGGAGCTACACTATACACATATTCTTCATTTCCCGGGGAATTTCGAGCATATGTATCAGACAAGGGGTGAGCTTAAATGGCGATAACCGTGATTGTTGAAGGGAAAAATGACCGCAGCAAACTTCGCCGATTACTTGACCCGGAGGTTCACATTTTATGCACCTTCGGTACACTCAACTCTATAAAACTGGAATCCCTCCACAAGCGGGCCAAGCACGACGAAATATATTTATTTATGGACAATGACAGCTCAGGGAAGAAAATAAGGGGTGTGCTTGCAGACTCTTTTCCGGATGCCTGCCATATGTATACCCGCAAAGGATACGCTGGCGTAGAAGGCACTCCAGACGAATATGTGATCGCTCAATTGGAAAAAGCAGGGTTGGAAGAATACATTATATACCCGCCACCTGTTCTTTAGTCTTGAAAATAACAAAAAAGCTGTCCTCAGGCTGCTTTCATGCCTGTTGGACAGCTATATGGTGCACTATAAAATGCCTCTAAAATGACATTAGAACTTATGAACCGTATCGACGATCATCAGCAAGAAGCTGAGTGTCAGATGGTTAATGGAAAAGAAAAATACTTTTTTTGCCCAGGAATCCGTTTCTTCTTCCTTAATCGTAAAACCTTTAAAGGCATAGAATGCCCACAGCACGGACAGTAACACGGACACGATCATAAAAATCATACCGGCATATCCATAAGCATACATCAGGATGGGTACCGGAATCAGCAATACAATATAAGGAATCATCTGAATCTTGGTCCGATGGATACCTTTTACGACTGGCAACAACGGAAATCCTGCTGCGCGATATTCCTCAACTCTGCGAATAGCGAGCGCCCAAAAGTGAGGCGGCTGCCATAAGAACAGGAGAGCGAATAAGAGCCAAGCGCCCATATCAATACGACCCGAAGCGGCCACATAACCAATCACAGGAGGCATTGCACCAGAAATACCGCCGATGGATGTGCTCCATGTAGACGAACGTTTTAACCAAAGTGTATAAATACCGACGTAAACGAACATACCAAGTAATCCCAGTAACCCTGCCTTTACACCAGAGAAGAAGAATAGAACAGCTAACCCGACAACACCCAAAATAATAGCGTATGACAACACCGTTGTAGGGGTCAGACGCCCTGTTGGCAGTGAGCGATTACGTGTACGTTCCATTTTCAAATCCAGCTCACGGTCAAAATAGTTGTTAAAAACACAAGAAGACGCCATAACCAGCATTGTACCTAAAAGTGTAAGAATTAGCTTTATATAATCAACGTCCCATTGCGATGCTAACCAAAAACCACCAAAGGCTGCAACCAGATTGGTACGAAGGATGCCTGGCTTGGTAACTGTAATAAAATCTTTCCAAGTGCCCGCTTTGCCGGGTGGTTTAGATTTTACAGAATAGGTAGCCGCATCCGAAGAAGTCTTATAACTTATATTATCCATTGTGAGTAACTCCCCCTTAGAGATGTATGAATTCGGGAGTAAGTTGAACTCCGATATAAATTTTATCATATACCTACCCCGAAAAGTTTGACAGAAAACGCACAAAACGTTCACAATTCCGATGGCAAATCGCCCCTGCTGATCGTTTACAGTAAATTTGGGTAGTAATAAGTACAGGAAACAATACAAAAGGAGCGACAGATATGGATACAGCCACACACTTTGTCATGGGAATCGGATTGGCCGGGCTGGCCTACACTGATCCTGTCGTCGCCGGAGATCCAAAGTTGGCCGCAGTCGTACTGCTCGCTACAGTCGTAGGGTCGCAAGCTCCGGATTTTGACACTTTGCTTCGGTTGAAAAATAATGCAGCCTACATTCGCAATCACCGTGGACTGTCGCATTCAATTCCCTTCTGGTTGATATGGATCTTGTCCATAACAGGACTGATTTGCCTGATCTTCAGAGATGTGCCCCCAGGTCATGTAGCATTATGGGTAACGATTGCTGTCTGCCTGCATGTATTCACAGATTTATTTAATACGTACGGAACACAGGCATTCCGGCCGTTTACAAACAAGTGGATATCTTGGAATATCATCCATATTTTCGATCCCTTTATTTTTGGCACCCATGTTGCTGCGATTATGCTGTGGGTCACCGGATTGATTCCACCCGCTCCCTTGTTTATTACGCTGTACGTTATTATTGGCCTATATTACATTTGGCGAACCTGGAGTCATTTTATAACCAGAAAAGCGGTACGTGATATGGACAATGAGCGTCAGGAGGGCGACATCTATTATATCATTCCCACCGTATCATGGAACCGGTGGCATGTGGTAAAAGCTCATCAGAATGGAAGTTATGACATTGGCGGTTTAAATGGCAAACACTTATTTTGGACGAAACATGCAATTCCATCCACACATCCTGCCGTAGAAGCATCCAAATCCTATCGCGATGTGCAAGCATTTCGCTATTTTTCCTCTTTTGCCGTTGCCGAGGTGGAAGAACTGGAATGGGGCTACATTGTGCGATGGGGAGACGTCAGGTATCGACACCGGAGACAATATCCATTCGTGGCTGTGGTCGCGATGGATAAGCAGTTCGGACTGATCAGCAGCTATATTGGATGGCTCAGTGACGAAAAGATGCAAAAACGCCTTTCCCTGCATACGAATTAAAACCTGCCTACAAGCTAACAACAAGCCGTATGAACAACAGACAGCAAGTCTCCCTTCATCTGGAGCTTGCTGTTTTTTTGGCCATACGCGTAATAAATCACATCTCATGAAAGCGCCCTCTTGACGAAGCGGACTTGCGTGATTCACAATGGTGATAAGCCATGCGTAAAAAAATCCGGAGCATGATCGCTCCGGATTTTCTTCATCACAGTTGCTCATAATACAGCTTCCAAGATGGAGTGTTTATGTGTATTACTGCAAACGGCTGCTGCCCGACAAGGATTGTTCTGCTTGTTGGACCAGCTTTTTCGTGATATATCCCCCAAGAGAACCTGTTTCGCGGGAAACAACATTACCGAAGTAACCGTCCTGAGGGATCGTGATGCCAAGTTCTTGAGCTGCCTCATATTTTAATTGTTGTAAAGCGGCGTTGGCCTGCGGTACTTGCAGGTTGTTTGAACGACGTCTGCTCATATTTGAATCTCCTTTCAGTTCTTTGTGAGTGAGGTTCATTGCAAGCTTGCAAGATTATTATGGCTCGCTTACAACTACTTATTCCTGAAATTCAACATTCGAACACTGGAGGTTTTTACCAATGAGCAAAGGTTTATCCCTATGGTTCGCCGTTTCATCCATTGTCCTGCTGACCGCAGCCGCTATATCCATCAGTTATTCCGCATGGCTTGCCATTCTACTGGGACTATTATCTGTCGGCAATATCGGCTGGGGTTTCGTGGTCAAAGCCCGACAACGCCGCTCCTAATCCAATCCTTTAAAAGGCCTAATCCGTTTCGTCTCAATATGCTTTAGCGTACACGTGGCAGAAAGCCCATGCGCTCTTTGACCGCAGACAACGTGACTTCAGCCGCTTCTTGTGCGCGCTCTGCGGATTGGGCCAAAATACGTCCAATCTCACCGGATTCCCGGATGTCACGATAGCGTTGCTGAATCGGTTCAAGCATAGCTACAACGGTCTCTGCCAGTTCTTTTTTAAATGTTCCGTACATTTGACCTTCATAGCGATCCTGCACTTCTTGGAGTGACAAACCGGAACACTGGCTGTAGATGCCCATCAGATTACTAATTTCCGGTTTATTGGCCGGATCATATCTAACCTCACTGCCGGAATCAGTAGTAGCGCGGCTGATTTTCTTGCGTATGACTTTCGGTTCGTCTAGTAGCGCAATAAAGCTGCCTGCATTCGGATTGCTCTTGCTCATTTTTTTGGACACATCATCCAGGGACATAATTCTCGCCCCTACTTCAGGGATATACGGTTCAGGAACAGTAAAATAATCTCCATAACGGTGATTAAAGCGACCCGCCAAATCGCGTGTCAGCTCCAGATGCTGTTTCTGATCGTCGCCTACCGGGACGAGATCCGCGTTGTAGAGCAAAATGTCAGCTGCCATCAACGATGGATATACGAACAGCCCTGCTCCTACAGAGTCCTTGCCTGCTGCTTTGTCCTTAAACTGAGTCATACGTTCCAACTCGCCCATATTCGTCAGTGTTGTCATCAACCATCCCAACTCAGCGTGCTGAGGAACATGGGATTGTAAAAAGACATTGGATTTTTCCGGGTTAATACCTGCTGCGATAAATAATGCTGCTACCGCCTCCGACTGCTCACGTAATTGAGCCGGTTCCTGCGGTACGGTAATTGCATGAAGGTCTACGACCATAAAGTAACATTGATGATCCTCTTGCAATTTGACAAAGTTTTTCATGGCACCAATGTAATTGCCCAAAGTAAGTTGTCCGCTAGGCTGAATACCTGAAAGTACAGTTTTCATATTCTTCCTCCTCAGTATTTCAAAATTAGAACGCAAAAAGGCCCCGCATCCTCAAGGGACGCGAGACCGTGGTACCACCCTTATTCATTGCCGTCAGCCTATTACTTGTCGGAGCTATGCTCCGTGGCTGCCTGCAATCTTAAAGCTCCGTTAACGGGGAGCAATCGGCCGTCATACTGAGGACAGTAAATTCCTGTTCTGTGCGGCACTCCAAGGTCCATTCAGCAGTGCAGGCTCACCGGTTCCCATCCACCACCGGCTTTCTGAAGAGCTTATGCGAAAGCTTACTTGTCCTCATCATCGCGTTATCCATGTCATTACTTTCAAAACTACATTAATGATAATTCCGCATAATGTTATTGTCAAATGACGATTGTGCCCTACGACCAAAAATCTGTTATCATAATGACACGAAGCTTCAACCGATTATAGTGGACAAAGGAGCATGGATATGAAACAAGTGACCAAAGAACACTGGAACGGTTACGACACGTATGTTTTACATAGTGGTGAACTGGAAGTTACGATGATCCCTCGCCTCGGGAATAATATTATTTCAGTGCGTGATCTGAAGCTCGACCGGGATATCGTACGTCGGCCCGGTGAGGAAGAATTGGCTTTCTATTTACAAAAGCCTTATCATTTTGGCTTGCCCATTTTGATTCCTCCAGGCCGAATTCGCAAGGGACAATTTGAGTTTGACGGTGTTCCTTATCAGTTCGACCGAAATACAGCCAATGACAATCATATACACGGTCTGCATCGTAATCAGTCCTGGCGCTGCAGTGATATTGAAGAGGATGAAGAAGGTTGCAGTGTTACTACCGAGCTTTTAACAGAAAGTGATCCGCATTGGATGGAACAATTCCCCATTCCTTTACGTCTGGAGATGACGTATCGTTTGCAGGGTGCTGTATTAAGTCAAACGCTGCGCGTAACGAATTTGGGTGAAAAAGCAGCCCCATTTGGCTTGGGATATCACACTTGGTTTATGGTGGACGGAGAACCTGAGCGCTGGCGTCTAAAGCTACCTGTGAACGGCGTATATGAGCAGGATGCTGAACAGCTACCTACAGGTATCATTACTTCGTTAGATGACTTGGAACAGCTCTCTTCGGGATTTTCTCTGAAAGGAACAGATCTAGACACTCTGCTGCGGGCAACGGAAGGCCCTGCTGAAGCTCTTTTGACTCGTGACGACGGTTATCAAATCCGCTACACAGCAGATGAGCAATACTATAAGTATTGGGTTTTATATACCAAAGGTGAATGCGACCAGTATCTTTGCATTGAGCCTTATACCTGTCTGCCTGATGCGCCCAATTCACCTGATCCTGTCGGGGAAGCCGGACTGATCCGTTTGGAGCCTCAGCAATCCATCGATCTCAAAACTCAGATTCATATCATATATCCGTAATTTTCCTCTAGTCACTTTTCTTCCTTCGGCGCATATTTTCATAACTCTGTCGCATACTAACCTCATCACAGCCGAAGGAGGTGACTACACATGAATGAAGCTAATCAAGGCAGAAGCCGTCGCAGTAACAACCTAGTTGTTCCTCAAGCCAACAACGCATTGCAACAATTGAAATATGAAGCTGCACAAGAGCTGGGCATCACCATTCCGGCAGATGGTTACTACGGTGACATGCCATCCCGTGAAGCTGGTTCTCTGGGAGGCTATATCACTAAACGCTTGGTACAGCTGGCCGAACAGCAATTATCAGGTCGTTCAGGTCAATAAGCGTCATTATTCCACATGAGCATTCCGTTCATCGTAATTTACCAAAATGTGTTATAACGGGTATATAACAAAGGCGGTCTTCCTTAGGAAGGCCGCCTTTTCAGGCTGTCGAGAAAGTCTCGATAGCTTTTTTTATGTTCATTTTATTTAAGACGACACCGCGTTAATGTTGTATAATATAGGTAACTATTGTAGAACGGA
>NZ_JBMOUI010000008.1:0-278651 GCF_049319765.1 Paenibacillus sp. S29
TGATCGTGCTGCAAAAATAGTTGAATTTGGCGATAGCCGTAGACTCCGTTATACTGCTCATACACTTTCTTCACAAGAGCTTTCGCGTCCTGATCCCGATCAGTTCCTCTCCGTTTTAAGAAGGAGTAATATCCACTTCTAGAGACCTTAAACAGCTTACAGAGTTCGCTAACTGGATACTCTTTAGCGGCCTTCTCAATCGTTACATACTTGTGCTCCTCATCTCCTGCATCCAGATTTCCAAACACTTTTTTAGCATATCATTTTCCCGTTTTAACTTTTGGACGTACCTGTCCTGGTCCATATATTCCTTCCGTCGTCCTCGCTGGTCCATCAGTCCGAATTCACCGAGCTGCTTGTATTTGCGCATCCATTCTTTTAATCGATGTCGATCTGCGATCCCAAACTTCTCCATGAGCCTACGATATGTCCAACCTTCTTTGATATGGAGCCGTATGGCCTCTACCTTGGTTTCAAACGTATATTCGTTAAACTTTGTTCCTTTTTTCGCTGGCATAAAAAATGCACCCCCTAGATTTCATCGGATAAACCAGGGGTTTATTCCAATGTCCATTCTAAGGGGTGCACTTCACCCTCATGGGTGGTTTTTGTTTTTTTAGGCAGATCCATACCAAAAAACCTTAAAATTCACTGTTTTCAATATTCCGATATGGTTGTAGAATGTGCTACAATAAAGCTTTGAAAGAAACGAAATGCATATGAAATAAGAACAGTCGGCAGCGCCGATGACAATAAGGAGCCAAAAACAGCTTATGAGTTTATTGACTGTAGAAAATGTATCCCACAACTTTGGGGACCGCGCATTATTTAAAAATGTTTCCTTTCGATTGCTTGCGGGGGAACGTGTAGGTTTGGTAGGAGCTAACGGTGTTGGTAAATCGACACTCATGAACATTCTCACTGGAAAATTGCTTAAGGATGAGGGTAAAGTGGAATGGACTCCACGTGTACGTTACGGTTATCTGGATCAGCACACCAAGCTGACACCGGGCAAAACGGTACGTGATGTATTAAAAGACGCTTTTCTTCCTTTGTTGGAATTGGAAAAGGAAATGATGCAGATTACTGACAAAATGGGGGATGCTTCTCCTGAAGAGTTGGAAGTGTTGCTGGAACAGATGGGTGAAATTCAGGAGCAACTGGATATGGGGGATTTTTACCTCATTGATGTGAAGGTTGAAGAAATGGCGAATGGACTAGGTCTGTCGGCCATAGGACTGGATCGGGATGTATCTGCACTTAGCGGCGGGCAACGAACAAAAGTGCTTCTTGCCAAGTTGCTGTTGGAAAAGCCGAATGTCCTGCTGTTGGATGAGCCTACCAACTATTTGGATGTAGAGCATATTGAATGGCTTACGCGCTATTTGAAGGATTATCCCTATGCTTTTATTCTTATTTCACATGATACTGAATTTATGAATCAGGTCGTTAATGTTATTTACCATCTTGAGTTTGCCAAGATGACCCGTTATTCAGCTAACTATGAAAAGTTTCTTGAAATGGCGGATCTGAACAAAGCTCAGCATATTGATGCTTATGAGAAGCAACAGGACTTTATTAAGAAACAGGAAGATTTTATTCAGCGTAATAAAGCGCGTGCTTCTACCTCAGGCCGAGCAAAGAGCCGTGAAAAGCAGCTTGATCGGATCGAACGTATTGATAAGCCTGAAGAAGCCGCAAAACCAACCTTTCAATTCAAAGAGGCACGTGCAAGCGGAAAGACGGTATTTGAGGGTATTGATTTTGAGATTGGTTATACACATGCCCTTTTGCCTAAGATGTCCATGACGATTGAACGTGGCGAAAAAATTGCAATTGTCGGCTACAACGGTGTCGGTAAATCGACATTGCTCAAAACCATATTGGGAAAAATTCCGCCAATCAGTGGAAAAACCTATCAAGGTGATTTTTTGCAGCCCGCTTATTTTGAGCAGGAAGTAAAGGCAGAGAAAATTACACCGATTGACGATGTGTGGAATGAATTTCCGCATTTGAACCAGCATGAAGTACGAGCGCATTTGGCGCGCTGCGGTTTGAAAAATGAGCATATCACACGTCCGCTATCTGCGCTTAGTGGTGGAGAACAGGCTAAAGTCCGTCTCTGCAAACTGTTAATGCGTGAAAGCAACTGGGTATTGTTCGATGAGCCTACCAACCACTTGGATGTTAAAGCAAAGGATGAGCTGAAACGTGCCTTGAAGGAATACAAAGGGACCGTATTGCTTGTATCTCACGAACCGGACTTTTACGAGGATTGGGTAACCAAAACGTGGAATGTGGAAGAGTGGTCAAGTAAAGTTAACTAAAATCAGTTAAATCCAGTTCTGCATATTTCACACGAAGTGGGGTTTGCAGAATTAGGAAAATATGCTAAGCTATCTTTAGCTTATACAATAAAATAGTCACACTAGGGGAGCCGCCCATGCGGCTGAGACGGAATAAATGGATTTCGGACCCTTTGCACCTGATCTGGGTTATGCCAGCGTAGGGAAGTGAGCGCCGTACAAACAAGGCAACACCATCTTTATTTTGTTTGTGCGTGGGACGATACACGTATACGGATATCATGGTCCGTTCGATTATTGGACGTTCGTTAAACCACTTCCTTGGGGAAGTGGTTTTTTTTGCGTTTCGTTCATTTTAAGTTGTTCGAGCTTCCGTAGACGGATTCACATACAATCCCCTTTCATTACTGCTGGTAGACGTGGCTGCTAAGCTTAGATCCTTTAATCCAATGTGAGGTGAAGACAAAATCGAATTACACGCAATTTCGATGGAAAAGGGCACTTTTGCACAAGCCGCCCGAGTGGCTGCTATGATTTGTCCGTATGTTCATTATGTACACGCACGTTTAAAACAGAATGGTGCCTCTGCCTTGCTTTCTTTGACTCGCAGCATGGTGGAGCAGGAAGTTCCTTTGCAACAAATTGTAGTAAATGATCGTGTGGATGTAGCTTTACTTACTTTGGTTGGAGCCGTCCAGCTACCAGCTAATGGATTACCTGTTGTGGATGTGAAAAGCCTACTTTCAAAGAGTATACGCTGTGGAGTGTCTGTGCATTCCTTGGAGGAGGCGCAGACTGCCGAGCAGGCAGGAGCAGACTATGTACTTTATGGTCACGTATATGAGACCCATTGTAAGCCTGGTATTGTACCGCGGGGTTTAGCTCAGCTTGAACATATTTGCAGGCTGTTGAACATTCCGGTGATCGCGCTGGGCGGCATACAACCGCACCATATCCCGGAGCTTTATATGGCCGGAGCAAGCGGAATTGCGGTGATGTCTGGTATATGGGAGGCTGAGTCGCCCGTTGCAGCTGCGATGGAATATAGGCGAATGGCAGATCTTGTAGTTCACAGCCTGTAGCGAGAAAACGAGAGTAGAGGCAAGCTGAAAGCAGAATGGTTTATGGAGAGGAGACACGGAACAAATGCTAAAGATACACACAGAGGCAAGAGCGATAGGACATGCTGAATGCTTGGTCATAGGTGGAGGTGTCATCGGCAGTTCCATTGCTTATCATGTGGCCAAGGAGGGAAGAAGTACGATCATGCTGGAACGATTGATCCCAGGTGAGGGAGCCTCAGGAGCAGCAGTTGGAATGCTGGCAGCGGAAAGTGAAGAGTTCACCGACTCTGAGCTGGCACGATTTGCTCGCAGAAGTCGAGATGCATTCCCTGAGCTTGTCTGTGATCTGGAGCGTTTGTCGGGTATTTCGGTGGAATTCCGTACAGAAGGATTTGTGACCCCTTTCCGTACGGAAACCGAAGGCCAAAAACGCTGGAAAGCTGCTAAAACGCGAGAGAATGATTGTCCTATCTGGTGGGATGCGAGGGAATTGGCCCGACGAATTCCAGGTTTGGATGAACAAGCGATCGGAGCAATATATCGTTCAAAGGAGACACAAGTGGCTCCTGTCCAGCTTTGTCGTGCTTATGCAGGTGCTGCTGCGGTGCTGGGAGCAACGGTATGGTCTGGTACACGGGCAGAGCAACTGGTCATACAAGATGGTCGAGTTTGCGGTGTCCGAACAGATAGCGGCTTTTTTTCCTGCGATCAGGTCATTATTGCTGGAGGCTTGGATAGCATGAAATTACTGGCGCAGGTTGGGTTTGAATATCCACTTTATCCGGTCAAGGGCGAAGCGGTAGCGGTCTCCTTGAAGGATCACCCATTAGAATACACCATTTATGCTGATGATATTTACCTCGTGCCTAAACAGAATAACGAGCTTTGGATTGGGGCAACGAGCCTTCCGCATCAATATGACGAAGAAGTGACCGTAGGAGGCTTGGAGGGGTTGCTGGCACATGCCTCTGCTTGGCTGCCGCGCGTCCGTGAAGCTTCTTTTATACGCGCTTGGGCGGGCTTACGTCCGCAGGCTGCATCAGGCCATCCTTTTATAGGTACTGTTCCTGGGGTCGAGGGCGTATATGCTGCAGTCGGGCATTATCGCAACGGTGTCCTGCTGAGTGATGCTACCGGGCGTGCGATGGCAGCTATGCTTAATGGAGCTGGTGCAGCAGAACTTGGGATAAGTAGTTTTTCTTCTGAGCTCCTCAAGGAGAAAAGCTTATGAAGCTGACGATTAACGGCCAGAGCATGACCTTTTCTAATCGAATCACTCATGTGAATCAATTGCTACATGAGCTTGATGTAAAGGTGAAAACCGTAGTGGTGGAGCTGAACCGGCATATATTGAGCCGTGAAGATCATGATGAAGCGGTACTGAAGGATGGAGATTGCCTAGAGATTGTACATTTTGTGGGAGGCGGTTGATTATGTTAACCATTGGAAAAGCATCTTTTACCTCGAGGTTGCTGTTGGGAACAGGAAAATTCTCTGATCTGGATATCCAATCCCAAGCCGTAGAGGCTGCTGAGACGGAAATATTGACGTTTGCTGTACGGAGATTGAACTTGGAGGAACGGGATAAGCAGCATTTTCTCGATATGCTGGATTTGAGCCGGTATACACTTCTTCCCAACACAGCAGGGGCTACAACTGCAGAGGAGGCGATTCGTATTGCCAAATTGGCAAAAGCCTCCGGCCTGTGCGATATGATTAAGGTGGAAGTCATTGGGGATAGCAAGACACTGCTCCCTGACCCTTTTGAAACGTTGAAAGCTAGTGATAAGCTGTTGGAAGAAGGCTTTATCGTGCTGCCCTACATATCGGACGATGTGATTCTAGCAAAGAGGCTACAAGAGCTTGGAGTACACGCCGTTATGCCTGGAGCTTCACCGATTGGTACAGGACATGGTTTGCTCAATCCGTTTTCTTTAGGGCTAATTATTGAACAGGCGGAGGTTCCGGTTATTGTCGATGCGGGTATTCGCTCACCCGGTGACGCGGCAATGGCGATGCAGTTAGGGGCAGATGCTGTTTTGTTGAACACAGCCGTATCAGGAGCGAAGGACCCAGTAAAAATGGCCGAGGCCATGAAACTGGCTGTTCGTGCTGGAAGGTATGGTTTTGAGGCGGGGATGATTCCTGTAAAACGTTACGCTTCAGCAAGCAGTCCGACAGAAGGTATGGTTCAGGTATGAAGGTAACTGACAAATCCGGTGCAGGAGAAACACATCCAAGTGACCGTTATTCCAGACAGGAAAGATTCGCGCCCTTTGGACCGACAGGACAACGCCGGCTTGCTTCTTCCCACGTACTAATCATAGGTGCCGGAGCGTTAGGTACAGGTATTGCGGAAACGCTCGTTCGCGGGGGCGTAGGTACAGTGAGCCTCGTAGACCGGGATTATGTGGAATGGAGCAATTTGCAGCGCCAGCAGCTTTTTCAGGAAAGTGATGCTGCGCAAAGATATCCCAAAGCAGTAGCTGCTCAGCGAAGATTAAAGGATATTAATTCGGAAACGGTTATACATGGACATGTACTGGATGTTGGGGTGGAAGAGCTGGAAGAGTTGATCCAGGGGGTAGATCTCATGATGGATGCAACCGATAATTTCGATACCCGACTTCTTATGAACGACATGGCACTCAAGCATCGGATACCTTGGATTTATGGGGGATGTGTGGGCAGCTATGGTGTAACCTATACCATCTTACCGGGTCAAACGCCTTGTCTTCACTGTCTGCTGGGAACTGTACCGTTTGGTGGAGAAACCTGTGATACCGCCGGGATTATTCCGCAGGCCGTACAGATGGTCACGGCTAACCAAACTACGGAAGCTTTCAAACTTCTTGGTGGATATCCAGAAGATTTGAGAGGAAAGCTGCTTTCGTTTGATTTGTGGAAAAATGAGTATGTAGCAATAGTGGTAGATAGCGTTAAAAAGGAGAACTGTCCTTCTTGCGGCAGCCAACCGACGTATCCCTATTTGTCGGCCTCTCATCGGCAGAAGACAGATGTTTTGTGCGGTAGGGATACCGTTCAAATTAGACCAGCAAACCCAACACATCTGAATCTTGCAGAAACAGCAGATAGATTTGCTTCTTTGGGAGAAGGAAAAGTAGAGCGGAATCCGTTTTTGGTTTCCTTTAGTACAAGCGAGCATCGCTTGGTTGTTTTTGCAGATGGCAGAGCGTTGATTCATGGGACAAAGGACGTGGCAAAAGCAAGAAGTCTGTATCATCGCTATTTGGGTTAAACTATAAAAGCAGAAAGCCATTCTTTGGAGAATGATTTTCTGCTTTTTTGTTACAATAATATTAATATGCTTTAATGGCTTATAACAAACTTGTTCGTATCCAATATGTAATGCTATGTCCAAACCAGGTGGGTGAAAAGATGAGCCCGTTAATTTTACTTGTGGATGTAAATGAAGCGTCTCCCGTATTTGTTCATCCATTGGAGCAGGCAGGTTATCAGGTGGTTCATGTTAGCAATACGACAGATGCAAGCTCTTATGTAGCCCATAATCCTGTGGATTTGTTACTACTCAATATAGAAGATGAACCGACGGATTCACATGGCTTGCTTCGCACATTGCAGCAATACCATCCTCATGTCCCGCTATTTGTTATGACTTCATCAGATGAGGAGGACCATATTGTTTCCTGCTTTGAACAAGGAGCACATGACGTGATCGTTCTGCCCTTTTATCCTAGAGTTTTTCAGGCTAGAGTGGCTAATTTATTGCGGATTTTTGGTATTGAACGCGATGTGAAAAGGGCAATCGAGGCGGGTGATTTACATATAGATAATGCAAGCAGAATGGTGAGCAGAGGGGGGCAAAAGCTGGAATTAACTCCGAAAGAATTTGATCTTTTGCTTCATCTGGCGATACATCTTAACCAAGTTTGTAGCAGACAGCAAATTCTGAAGGATGTTTGGAAACATGATTATATCGTTGATACGAACGTAGTAGACGTCTATATCAGACATTTGAGGGTTAAAGTAGATAAAGGATATAAGTTTAAAATGATCCGTACGGAACGTGGGATTGGCTATTCACTCAGAACACCAACCGTATCAGAATAGCATAAGGCATATAAAAAAAGCCGGAACTTTTCGTCCCGGCTCGCATATTTCATAATGAGTTTCAAACTACAGCACGCGGCGTGCTTTAATGTATGTTCTTTTCCAGTTGCCAGAGTTCAAATCGGAGATAGTCACGCCAGGTCCGCCGTAAGTGTGTAGAATTTTACCCCCGCCCATATAGACTGCTACGTGGGTAATGTTCCGTCCTGTAGCACGACTACCGCTTGAAAAGAACACTAAGTCACCTTTTTTCAAATTGGACTTGGATACGGCATGTCCAACTTTGGACTGTTGAACAGAAGTACGCGGCAAATTCACTCCGTATTTCTTGAATATGTGCTTCATGAAAGAAGAACAGTCAAAATTGCGCGTCGTGCTTGTGGAAGCTCCAAACTTATAGGGAGTGCCCATATATTTTTCGCCGTAGTTAATTACTTTTTGGCCAACAGAAGTAGTAGTGGCAGCCTGTGCCGTATTTGTTCCCTCAATTGCAAAAGTACCAAAGCCGATAGTGGCTGCGACCCCTGCGATAATTACCTTTTTTATGATTTTCTGCATATTCATGTTGTAAGTACCTCCAGAAATTGATTTGTGCAATATTTTGCTGAGTTGCTAACTAACTGACAGCGTTGAGTATAACAGTTTTGAAGCCGCCTAATAGTTGGAAAAGAACTCTCAAATGCTTGAGGGACAAGACTTACACAGTGATTATTAAAAAACGATTAAAAATTACAATTTGTTAAAAATATATCGATTCATAGATCTCTACAAACGGAAAAACCCTTATGAATCAAGGGTTTTGAGTGAAAAAACAATTTAAAGAATGGTTACAACAATGTCATAATTAATCCTTGCTTTGAATAACGAGTAGTAGACCGCTTTTGATGGAAATCGTACCTTTTGGAGCCGTTAGCTTATTACTGACAGCACGTGATTGTCCCATTTTGAGGGTGGCATTATGTAGCGGATACATAAATCCTTCCAGTTGTATGCCTGTTACTTCGGCAGTCATAGGAAGCAGCGATGTATATGTATAACCCATAGGCTGGATCTCAAGCGTTGATCCGGTGAGCTCAATATAATTATGTGCGTCCATAATAGCGCAGCTAATATGATGCTGCATTGCGCGTACCAATATTTGAACATTAGCCAATGTGTGGTCCATCCGGGTGCCAGTCACACCAAGCAGCAGTACATGATCTGCCTGTTCGTCCATAGCGATTTCCAAAGCAAGCTCAGTATCTGTTAAGTCTTTAAGTACTGGATCGCACGCAATCATACGTTGGCTTGCTGATTCTACCTTTTCTTTTTCCTCTAGTGTGATCGAATCAAAATCTCCTACAGAGATATGTGGTGTAATACCGTGCTCGATCAGGAAAAGAGCACCTTTATCTGCACCTATAATAAAATCATCGGGTTGTATTTGATGTAAATCTTCTTCATTAAGACGACCACCTGAAAATACAATCGCTCGTTTTTTTGTCATAATCAACATCCCTTCTTTCTGATACGATCCTTTATATACCATCGTTTTTAAGTATACCGCGTTAAATATGGCTTGCACAATTTTGGAGGACATGGCTACAATGAAACAGAAAAAAAGGAAGTGTAACGTGTAATAGGAAGGAGAACGAAATGATTAACGTTTTGTTTGTGTGTTTGGGCAATATTTGCCGCTCTCCGATGGGGGAGGCAATACTGAGACATAAAGCGCAGGAACGGGGATTGGGCGCAGAAATCGGGGTGGACTCGGCCGGGACAGGCGACTGGCACATCGGAAATCCCCCGCATGAGGGAACACTAAAGCAACTTAAACTGCATGGAATCAGCGAACAAGGCATACAGGCGCGGCAAATAACGGGCCGTGATTTTGACGCGTTTGATTATATTGTGTGCATGGATGACTCTAATGAACGAAACATGCGAAAGATTGCAGGTGGAGCGGAGGCTGATATTCTAAAATTTATGGATTTGCTTCCTCAAGAAAAATTAAGAGAAGTACCCGACCCATATTTTACAGGGAATTTTGAAGAGACCTATCGATTAATGGACGCAGGGTGCGACGCCTTGCTGGACAAGATCGTAGAAGAAAAGCTATAATGTGAACGACAGATGACGGCAATAATTGCCGTTTTCCGTTATACTTTTTTGAAAGCGCAACCAAATTGCATTAAAAAATGAGGAAGGAGCTTAATGACCTAGTAGGTCAATGCTCCATTCCCTATAGAAGAATTTTTACTCAGGCGCGATCCAAAAAATACATTAGCGCGTCAGGCAACTCGTTTTGCCAAAAGCCCCACAGATGTTTGCCATCCTTTTCACGGTAAGAAACTTCAGCGTTCCGTTCGCGCAGCAAATCTGCACATTGACGGTTAAGCTCTACAAAGTTGTAAATGCCAGTATCACTCTCAAATGCATCTTCCTGAAGGCCAACCGTCATCCACACCCGCAAATGAGACAGATCTTTCTCACGGGCGATGATTTCCTGCGAAGCTTCATAGTAAGCACCTGAGAGGCTGATAATGCGGTTGAACAGCTGAGGATACATCAAAGCCAAATGCAGAGACACACTGCCTCCCAGTGAATCCCCCGCCAAAATGCGGGACGCTGCATCTTTTCTTATAGGATACTTTTGCTCCACATAGGGAATAATCTCTTCTGCAAAACAGGCGATATACGCCTCAAAACGATTGCCAAAGGGAGCGTACTCCTGAGTTCTGATTTTGGTATTCACTTCCACACCTACAATAATGAAGGGTTCGACGCCCTCATCTAGAATGAGGCGGTTGGCGTGAGTTGCAATGCGGCCAAAATTGAAAAATTCTTCTCCGTCCTGACAGTATACGACCGGGTAGCTCAATATTTCATTATAGCCGGGCGGCAAATATATCCGGAGAGTTCTGGTCTCGCTAAGAAAGCGGCTGTTTACTTCGTCTTTAAGGATGGTTCGTTTTAAATACCGAGAATCCGTCATTTTTCGTCACCTTTCTTGGGTATTATTTTGCATTCGGGATCACAATAAGTTAAGATTACCCTGATTGCAATAGATGTTTAAAATTTCAATCATGTACTAAGCTGTTATAGTAAAAAACATACCCTGTTACACACACAAAAATGTGGTAAACTCAAAAAAAATAACTAAATCTTTGACGCGAGCGATATAACAGGTGTATAATAATCCTATAACAGCGGAACTTGATATTCAAATTTTTTTGTTGAGGTGAAGAAAATGAGCAAGGTTCCTTATGAAGTTTACACAGAGGAAGTTGAGGCGCTGTCCGTACTTTCTCCGGATGGTGAAATTATCAATAAAGATATGTTGCCTAAACTTACAGATGATCAATTGAAAGAAATTATGTATCGAATGGTATTTACACGTACTTGGGATGACCGTGCCGTTAACTTAGGTCGTCAAGGACGTCTCGGTTTCTACGCTCCGGTATCCGGACAAGAAGCAACCATGATTGGTAGCGAATATGCGCTCCAAAAAGAAGACTTTATTGCTCCAGGCTACCGCGATATTCCGCAAATCGTTTGGCATGGCCTGCCATTATACCAAGCTTTCTTGTATTCCCGTGGTCATCAACACGGCGGCCAAGTGCCGGACGGTGTTAATGTACTGATGCCGCAAATCATCATTGGCGCGCAAATTTTGCATGCTATGGGTATTGCTATGGGTTACAAACTGAAAAAGCAAAAACAAGTCGCCATTACATATACAGGTGACGGCGGTTCTTCCGAAGGTGATTTCTACGAAGGCCTGAACTATGCTGGTGTATACAAGTTGCCAGTTATTTTCTTTGTGCAAAACAATGGTTACGCGATCACGACTCCATTTTCAAAACAAACGGCTGCTCTTTCGATTGCTCATAAAGCAGTAGCTGCTGGTATTAAAGGCGTGAAAATTGATGGCATGGACGTGCTTGCAGTTATTAAAGCCGTTCAAGAAGCTGCAGAGCGTGGACGTAATGGTGAAGGTGCTACTTTGATTGAAGCCGTAACGTACCGTTTCCGTCCGCATTCCCTTTCTGATGATGCAACAAAATATCGTTCTAAAGAAGAAGAGGGCGAATGGAATGCGAAAGATCCAATTGCCCGCTTTGCGAAATACCTTGAGAAAAAAGGTCTTTGGACTGAAGAAGATACAGCTCGCGTAAAAGAAGAAGCTAAGGCAAAAGTGAACGAAGAGATCAAAAAAGCCGAGAAAACAGAGAAAATGACAATTCCTGGGCTGATCGATAGCATGTTCGAAACAACGCCTAAGCACTTGGAAGAACAAAAAGCTGATTTTAAATAATTGAACTTGAAAGAGACCGGGCGGTAACCCGATCCGGTCTGCTTTTCGATTGACCTGAACTGAAATTGATCTGTCAATGTTTAAGGAGGAAATGAAGCAAATGGCACAAATGAACATGAAAGAAGCGATTCGTGACGCACTGCGCGTAGAGTTGAAACGCGACCCTAACGTCCTGCTTTTCGGTGAAGACGTAGGTCATGTAGGTGGCGTATTCCGCGCTACAGAAGGTCTGCAAAAAGAATTTGGCGAAGAACGTGTATTCGATACTCCGCTGGCGGAATCCGCAATCGGGGGTCTTGCTGTGGGTCTGGGTATCCAAGGCTTCCGCCCTGTAGCTGAAATCCAGTTCGTAGGCTTTATCTTTGAAGCACTCGATCAAATGGCAATTCAAGCATCCCGTATGCGCTACCGTTCCGGTGGACGTTACAATTCTCCAATCGTATTCCGTACACCTTTTGGTGGCGGTGTTAAGGCAGCCGAGCTGCATACAGATTCCTTGGAAGGTCTTCTGGCTCAAACACCTGGTATCAAGGTTGTTGTTCCTTCCAACCCTTACGATGCAAAAGGTCTTATGATCGCGTCTATTCGCGACAATGATCCAGTATTTTTCATGGAGCATTTGAACTTGTATCATGCATTCCGCGCTGAAGTTCCTGAGAATGATTACACAGTTGAACTGGGCAAAGCTAACGTAGTTCGTGAAGGTTCCGATGTGACGATCATTACTTACGGTATGATGGTGCACACTTCGGTTAAAGCTGCTGATGAGCTGGAAAAAACAAAAGGTATCAAAGTGGAAATCATTGATTTGCGTACCATTAGTCCGATTGACATTGATACCGTTGTTGCTTCTATTCAAAAAACCAACCGTGCTATCGTGGTTCAAGAAGCGCAAAAGAGCTCCGGTGTAGCTGCTGAAGTTATTGCACAAATTAACGAAAAAGCAATCCTGCATCTGGAAGCACCTGTTCTGCGTGTAGCAGGCCCGGATACCGTTTATCCTTTTGCTCAAATTGAAGATACTTGGTTGCCAACCCCAACACGTATCATTGATGCGGTTAATAAAGTATTGGAATTTTAATTAAAGCACACCGTAAATTTGGGAGGTTTTAAACGTGGCTAAATTTGAATATAAATTCCCGGAGCTAGGTGAAGGTCTTCACGAAGGCGAAATCATCAAGATGCACATCAAGCCCGGCGACAAAGTAACAGATGAAGATATCATCATGGAAGTACAAAACGATAAGGCTGTAGTTGAAGTTCCTTGTCCGGTTAATGGTACAGTACAAGAAGTATTTGCCAAAGACGGTGACATCTTTAACGTAGGTCAAGTCGTAGCTGTAATTGATGCAGAAGGTGAACTTCCTGAACAAGAAGAAGCACCAGAAGCACCAGCTGCTAGCCCTGAGCCAAGTGCTGCTGCACAAAGCGGAGCTGCAGGTACAGCTAGATTTGAATATAAATTCCCAGAGCTGGGTGAAGGTCTTCACGAAGGCGAAATCATCAAGATGCACATCAAGCCTGGCGACAAAGTAACAGATGAAGATATCATCATGGAAGTACAAAACGATAAGGCTGTAGTTGAAGTTCCTTGTCCGGTCAATGGCACAGTACAAGAGGTATTTGCCAAAGACGGCGACATCTTTAACGTAGGTCAAGTCGTAGCTGTAATCGCTGCAGAGGGTGAACTTCCTGAACAAGAAGAAGCACCAGCTGCTGCTAAACAAGAACAGGATGCTGCACAAGGCGGAGCTAACACTAAACCAGCTGCAACTCCTGCTGCTTCTAACAAAGATGTACTAGCTACACCTAGCGTCCGCAAATTTGCTCGTGAGCAAGGTGTAAACATCGCTCAAGTGAGTGGCTCCGGCAAAAATGGTAAAATCACCAAAGAAGATGTAGAAGCTTTCAAAAATGGTGGAGGCCAAGCGGCTGCACCAGTAGCGAAAGAAGCTGCAAAAGCACAAGAGCCTGCTAAGAAAGAAGCGAAAGCTGCGGCAGCATCCGCACCAGCAGCAGATCCACGTGCTGAGGAAGAGCGCGTACCATTTAAAGGTATCCGCAAGGCTATTTCCAATGCTATGGTTAAATCGGCTTATACGGCTCCGCACGTTACGATTATGGATGAAGTAGATGTAACTGAACTGGTTGCTTTCCGTACTCGTATCAAACCAATTGCTGAGAAGAAAGGCACAAAAGTAACATACCTGCCATTCATCGTAAAAGCTTTGGTTGCTGCTTCCCGTCAATTCCCGGCTCTGAATGCCACAATCGACGAAGAAGCAAACGAAATTGTCTACAAAAAATACTACAACATCGGTATCGCTACAGATACAGACAACGGCTTGATCGTTCCTGTTATCAAAGATGCTGATCGTAAGAGTATCTGGATGATTGCTGATTCCATTCGTGATCTGGCTGTGCGCGGTCGTGATGGAAAATTGGCTGCGAACGAAATGAGAGGAAGTACAATTTCCATCACTAACATCGGTTCTGCAGGCGGTATGTTCTTTACTCCAATCATTAACTTCCCTGAAGTTGCGATTTTGGGTACTGGCCGCATCAGTGAAAAAGCAGTCGTGAAAAACGGTGAAATTGTAGCCGCTCCAGTAATGGCTCTTTCCTTGAGCTTTGACCACCGTATTATTGACGGTGCAACTGCTCAAAACTTCATGAACTATATCAAACAGCTGCTCGCTAACCCTGAGCTGCTTGTTATGGAGGTGTAATCAATGGTAGTAGGAGACGCTTCTCTGGATATTGACACATTGGTTATCGGTGCGGGTCCTGGCGGCTATGTAGCTGCCATCCGTGCCGCACAATTGGGACAAAGCGTATTGATCGTTGACAAATCTGAGCTGGGCGGTGTCTGTCTGAACCGTGGATGTATTCCATCCAAAGCTTTGATCTCTGCAGCTCACCAATACGAAGCAGCTAAACATGGCGAGTCCTTCGGTATTACGGCTGAAAATGTAAAAGTGGACTTCGCTAAAACACAAGAATTCAAAAACGGTGTTGTTAAAAAAATGACAGGCGGCGTAAGCGGCTTGCTCAAAGGCAACAAAGTTGAAGTTTTCAATGGCGAGTGCATGTTCATCAACGAAAACGAAGCGCGTGTATTCAACGAACATGAATCACCACGTTACCGTTTTAAAAATGCAATTATCGCAACAGGTTCCCGTCCAATCGAACTGAAACCATTCCCATTTGGCGGACGCATTCTGTCTTCTACAGAAGCATTGAACCTGCCTGAAATTCCAAAAAGCCTGATCGTAATCGGTGGTGGATACATTGGTGCAGAGCTTGGACAAATGTACTCCAAATTCGGTTCCAAAGTAACGATCATTGAAGGTATGGATACAGTGCTTCCTGGTTTCGACAAAGATATGACTTCGATCGTTGCGAAAAGCATGAAGAAAACTGGCATCGAAATCTTCACTGGCGCTAAAGCGGAAAGTGCAGAGCAAACAGATAAAGACGTAACGGTGAAATTCTCCGTTAACGGCGAAAGCAAAGAAGTAACTGCTGATTATCTGCTTGTAACTGTTGGACGTCGTCCAAACACAGACGGTGAACTGGGTCTGGATCTGATCGGCGTAGAACTGGATGAGCGCGGAATGGTGAAAGTTGATCACCAAGGACGTACTAGCATTCCTCACATCTTTGCAATCGGCGATATCGTAGCTGGTCTTGCTCTGGCACACAAAGCTTCTTACGAAGGTAAAGTGGCTGCTGAAGCAATCGCAGGCGAGCCGTCTGTAGTAGATTACAAATGTATGCCAGCTGTCGTTTTCACAGATCCAGAATGCTCCAGCGTAGGCTACACAGAGACAGAAGCCAAAGAAAAAGGCTACAATGTCAAAGTTGGCAAGTTCTCTTATGGAGCAAACGGTCGTGCGGTTTCCCTGAACGCTGCTGAAGGTTTTGTGAAAATCGTAGCTGACGCTGACACAGGTCTGGTACTGGGTACGCAAATCGTAGGTCTGGAAGCTTCCAACCTTATTGCTGAGCTGGGTCTGGCGATTGAAATGGGTGCTACACTCGAAGATATCTCCTTGACTATTCATGCTCACCCTACATTGGGCGAAATCGTTATGGAAGCAGCGGAAGTCGTGCTGGGTCATCCGATCCATGCATTGGCACCACGTCGCTAATACCATTTTTCATTATCTCGTTTTTGGTTTTCATACATGACAAAGAGAGGCAAGGAGCGCTATATCTGCGCTCTTTGTCTCTTTTTTTTCAAACTTTAGGATTTTCAGGACTACTATGAAAATTCACACAGTACATGGTCAACGAAGTACCGTACATGATAAACTAAATATAGATATTGGTGCAGAAAAAGAATTTTAAAGATTAGAATCTGGCGATGCCAGGTTTTTATTCATGCTCAAAGGAGAGGAATAACGTGCGCAACTATTTGGAACTGCTGGAGGATATTTTAGAGAATGGAGTAAAAAAAGAGGATCGTACAGGAACGGGGACGCTATCTGTTTTCGGAAGACAACTCCGTTTTGATCTGGCCAAGGGCTTTCCCTTGGTGACCACCAAAAGAGTTCATTTGAAATCCGTTATTCATGAGCTGTTATGGTTTTTGCGGGGAGATACCAACATTTCTTATCTCAAGGAGAACGGAGTTACCATTTGGGATGAGTGGGCGGACGAGCAGGGGAATCTGGGGCCTGTATATGGATCGCAATGGCGCTCGTGGGAAACAACAGACGGGCAACATATTGATCAAATTGCGAATGTCATAGAGGCTATTAAAAACAATCCGGACTCACGTCGACACATCGTCAGTGCTTGGAATGTGGCAGAAATCGAATCCATGAAGTTGCCGCCATGTCACTTTGTATTTCAGTTCTATGTAGCTGGAGGAAAGCTTTCCTGTATGCTAACAATGCGTTCTGTGGATACCTTTCTAGGGCTGCCGTTCAATATCGCGAGTTATGCATTGCTTACGCATATGGTTGCACAGCAGTGTGGTTTGGAGCCCGGCGAATTTATTTGGTCAGGTGGCGATGTGCATATTTATTCAAATCATATGCAACAAGTGCATACACAGCTGGAACGTGATCCTTATCCGTTGCCTCAGTTAAAAATTCTGCGCAAACCGGATTCGATCTTTGATTATACCTATGACGATTTTGCTTTTGAAAATTACGAGTATCATCCAGGGATTAAGGCGCCTGTCGCCATCTGATTAGGGGAGGTGGAAAAATGGGCATTTCAATGATATGGGCTATGGCACAAAATGGTGTGATTGGCCGGGATAACAAACTTCCCTGGCGCCTTCCCAGAGACATGGCCTTTTTCAAAGAGCAGACGATTAATAAAACGGTACTCATGGGGCGCAAGACGTGGGAATCCTTTGGAGGAAAAAGCCTGCCAAACCGACGTAACGTCGTCTTGACTCGAGATCAGCGCTATCAGGTGGAAGGTGCGGAAGTGATTCATTCACTGGAAGAAGGGCTCCAATTAGCAAAGCAGGAGGAGCTAATGGTCATTGGAGGAGCAGAAATTTATGCACTGTTTTGGCCACATGCCGATCGGCTGATTGTGACTCGGATTGAGGAGACTTTTGAAGGCGACACAACGTTCCCCGAGCTGGATTGGAACGGTTGGAATATAGTTAGTGAGACTCCGGGTATCAAGGATGACAGAAATCCATATGAGTACCGTTTTGTTGTTTACGAGAAAACGGAATAAGAATAGACTGTAGCCGACCCCACTCATTTGAAAAATTAATAAACCATATAAAAAATCCTTTTGGTGTTGATGCAAAAAGTTGCATAAGTTTTCATTACTTTTACGCTGTATTGTGATACAATAAATCAAATTCAACGAGAACAGACCCTTTCATAATACAACAGACAAATTCGAATTTGACTTAAATTCTGAATGGATGATCGGGGTTCATAAGCGAAGAGATGGGGGAACGTAACATGTCTACACCAACTGGATTTATGGAATACACACGACAGCTTCCTACAGACCGGGACCCGGCAGAGCGTATAAAGGATTGGGAAGAATTCCATAAGCATATGTCTGAAGAAGAGCTGCGTACCCAAGGGGCGCGTTGTATGGACTGCGGAACTCCTTATTGTCATACGGGGATGGATATCATGGGAGCAACTTTAGGCTGCCCGGTTCATAATCTCATTCCGGAATGGAACAATCTCGTATATCGTGGTTTGTGGAAGGAAGCGCTAGAGCGGCTGCACAAAACGAATAACTTCCCGGAATTTACAGGTCGTGTCTGTCCTGCGCCATGTGAAGGTTCGTGTACAGTCGGTCTGATCGGACAGTCTGTTACAATTAAAACCATTGAGGAAGCTATTATCGAAAAGGGTTTTGAGGAAGGCTGGGTTGTCCCTAATCCGCCAGAAAAGCGTACAGGCAAACGAGTGGCTGTTGTCGGTTCGGGTCCGGCAGGTTTGGCTGCAGCTGCACAGCTTAACAAAGCAGGGCACAGCGTGACTGTGTATGAGCGTGCAGATCGTGTGGGTGGATTATTGATGTATGGCATACCGTCCATGAAATTGGATAAAAAGGTTGTTCAGCGGCGTGTGGACTTGCTGGAGGCTGAAGGTATTCAATTCATCACAAATACGGAAATCGGTAAAGATATCCCTACCGATCAGTTAATTGCTGAATATGATGCTGTTGTCCTATGCGGTGGTTCTACGAAGCCAAGAGAATTCAATATTGAAGGTAGCGATTTGAAGGGTGTTCATTATGCGATGGATTATCTGAATGGTACCATCAAAAGTTACTTGGACTCCAATCTGGAAGATGGCAACTATTTGTCTTCCCAAGGTAAGGACGTTATTGTAATCGGTGGCGGTGATACGGGTTCGGACTGTGTAGCTACTTCTTTGCGTCATGGTTGTCGGAGTGTCACTCAATTTGGCACACACACCAAAGCGCCTATGGAGCGTGACCCGATTGCCAATCCTTGGCCACAATTTCCAAATGTGTATTCTCTCGATTATGCACAGGAAGAAGCTAAGGCGTTGTTCGGAGAAGATCCACGTGAGTTCTCCATCATGACGACCAAATTTGTAGGTGATGAGAACGGTAATCTGAAAGAGCTGCACACCATTCAAATTCAACGGATTGTTGATGAAACAGGGCGCAAAATCTATCAACCGATTCCAGGTACGGAGCGCGTATTCCCTGCACAAATCGCTCTTATTGCCATTGGATTTGATGGTCCTGAGCAAACGATTGTAGAGCAAATCGGTTTGGAGACGGATCGTCGTTCCAACGTTAAAGCACGTTATGGAAAATATGTTACTAATGTGGATAAGGTTTTTGCTGCAGGTGATATGCGTCGCGGACAAAGTCTTGTCGTGTGGGCTATTAATGAAGGTCGAGAAGCTGCACGAGAAGTTGATAAATACCTCATGGGCGCTACCGTTTTGGTGTAATTATAAATTTCATGTTACGGATCAGTCAAAGCTCCATCTTCGGATGGGGCTTTATTGTATTTCAAGCTGAGTCTGCCAGAAGCGAAAAATGAATAATTGATTATTGAGCTGTGAAACATTGTGAAATATATGTTATATAATATAACTTAAATTTAATCGTATCACCATATATTTCTTATCTAAATTGATCATAACATAAAAAGGGGTGTTTAGTGTAGATTTTTTTATAGAAAAAAGGATTATTTCACAAGAAAATTAGATAAAAGCCGATTTTTGTGTAATATAAATTAACATATACATAACTTTTGTTGACTGTATAAAATCATGACCTGAGAGAACCATGGTATCTATGGTATAATACACGTATATTGTTGAAGCGTTTGACTAAATGAATTTACAAAGGAGCTTTCGTCGGGAGAAGGCTCCTTTTGCATGAGGCCGGGATACCTGTGTTTTCATTAACATTCCATGTATATGTATGATTCATGGAGGAGAAACAGAAGGCCGTCAGGAAGGAATGGAGTATGAATGAAGACGTTGATTATTGCTGAGAAACCAGATATGGGACGGACGATTGCCGCCGTTATGGAGCCGCGGGCGAAAAATAACCGTACCTATTTGGAAGGGGAGAAATACATTGTAACCTGGGCGATCGGACATTTGCTGGGTTTGGCTGAGCCGGATGCATACGATGCTAAGTACAAACGATGGAATATAAAGGATCTTCCTATTATCCCTGAGCAGTTCAAAATTGTACCGAATCCGAAAACAAAGGATCAGCTGAAAATAATTGGTGAACTGGCTAAACGCTGCAATGCCATCGTAAATGCTTGTGATGCTGGACGGGAAGGGCAATATATTTTTGCGTTGATTCAACAGCAATTGAAGTTGCATCAGCCAGTTAAGCGACTGTGGATTTCAGATTTGACAGCGGAGAGTATTGCGACAGGCTTTGAACGATTGCGAGATGCTTCAGAGTTTGAATTTCTGACTCAAGCTGCAAGGGCACGAAGTGAAGCGGATTGGCTGATCGGAATGAATGCTTCCAGAGCGTTCACAACACGTCATAATACACTGCTGTCAGTAGGACGGGTGCAGACTCCCGTGCTGGCACTGATTCATGACCGGGAAAAGGAAATTGAGGCATTTCAGTCTCAAACCTTCTATGATGTGTGGGCTGAATTTAAGCAAGATCAGATCAAGTACAAAGGTGCGTGGCAGGGGGATAGGCTGACGAAGCCAGAGGAAGCTGAGGAGATCGCTGCAACCGTTCGCGGAAAAACGGGTAAAATCACCAAATATGACACGAAGCAGACAAAAGAGTATCCTTTTAAATTGTACGATTTAACGCTGCTTCAACGCGAGGCGAATGCCAAGTACGGTTATTCGGCCAAAAAAACACTAGATGTGGCACAAGCGCTTTATGAGCGTCACAAGGTCATTTCTTATCCGCGTACCAATTCTAACTATGTGACAGAGCAAAATATAGACGGCATGCACAAGGCGCTACGGATGCTGGGGACAGGTCCTTATGCTGATCTGGTACAACAAGCCAACCCCAACTTGGTCCATAAACAGAATAAATCGGTCTGCAATCCATCTCGTGTTGAGGATCACCATGCTATTCTGCCAACGTTAAAAAGACCAGGTACGCTAAGCAAGGAGGAGCAAAATGTATATGACCTGGTTATTCGTAGGTTTTTGTCGCATTTTTTTCCGCCTGCTGAATATAAAATGCATACCGTAATGACGCAAGTGGACAAGCATCTGTTTAAAACAAATATCAAAGAGCTTCTTTCCTTGGGATGGAAAGTGGTTTTAAGTAAGGTTGACCAGGATAAAGGTAAAAAGAGCAAATCATCGAAAAAAGAGGATGAAGAGGAAACGGACGAGTGGACGGACAAGAAGTTTGAGATTGATGCGGGACGTCCGGTGGAGTGTGTTCGTGCTGAGATGAAAGAAAAGGCAACTCAGCCCCCCAAAAGCTACACGGAGGGTACATTGCTTAAGGCGATGGAAAGCGCAGGCAAACAGATGGAGAATGAGGAATTACGTGAGGTCATGAAGGATGCCGGCTTAGGCACACCTGCCACACGGGCTGCCACAATTGAACGATTGAAAAAGGTTGGCTATATTGAAATGAAGGGCAAAAAGATTCTTATTACGGAAAAGGGAAAGATGGCTATTGATCTGATCCGTCATGCCGGGGTTGATCTATTAGCCTCGCCGGAGATGACAGGTCAATGGGAACGTCGTCTACATCAAATTTCCAAGGGTGAGGCGGCTCAGGAGAAATTTATGGATAACGTTAAAAGATTTACGTTGTCCATCATTGACAAGGTGAGGCAGCAGCCACCGGCTCCGGCAGATGCCTTTGGCGAGGAAGCAAGGGGGAAGCGTGCGGCTGGAAAAGAAGGCGCACGTAGCGCACGTGCGAGTGGACGCACCGCCGCCAAGGGGGTGGGGCGTGCTACATCAGGACGCGGTGGTAACGCTGGAAGCGCAACGCTGGAGCAAGCAGCACCACCACCAAGTCGTGCTGCGGGAACAGCAGGTTCCGTTGCACGTAGCTCTTCCGACGGACCCTCAGGCATTTCAGTGAGCCAAAGGCAAGCTTTGGGTAGCTGCCCATGCTCTAATTGTGGCGGAAGCATTATTGAAGGGCGTAAAGGGTATGGGTGCAGCCACTACAAGCAGGGCTGTGGTTTTGTCGTCTGGAAGGAATATGCTGGCAAGCAGATTACCGAAACGATGCTCAAGTCTCTGTTGACAAAGGGACAGACGCAATTGTTGTCTTTTAAGCGTAAAGATGGATCGACCGTCAAAGCGCGAATTATTCTGAATGAACCAGGTACAGGACAACTTAGCGTTCGAGAGGAATCCTGAGACAGGGTTTAGACCACTATTTTGGCTGAATCAAAGGTTGAATAACAATTTAAATACAAAAAAGGGACCCTATCCGAGGGTCCTTTTTTGTTGATGTAATTGTATGCTTTCGTGGATAACCCGTGGTACTTCCGTCAGCTTCTGTATCGTATACATCACGGAGTTCACGTTTTTTTGCAATTCAACCATATTGTAAATCCATTCCTTAGGCTGCTTGAGATAGACAGCATGAATACCTGCAGCAAGGGCTGGAGATACATCAGTGCGTAGAGAATTCCCGATCATCCAGGTGATGCTTCGGTCCAAGCGATTCATCTGGATGATTTCTTCCAGTGCTTCGACATTTTTATGCTGACGAATGTAGATGCGATCATCAAAGTAGGTAGCCAGTTTCATTTGTTCAATCTTTCTTTCTTGAATGATCTGCTCACCACCAGTATAAAGATGAAGGGAATGCCCTGCTTTTTGGAGGGAGTTCAGCGTTTCGACCATGCCTGGATACGGTTCGATTTCCTGTTCGTATACACTTCGGCCAAGAGAGCGAAGCTCCTGCTCTTCCCGTGAATCGAGACGGCGTCCGAATTGTTCCGAGAAAAATTGGTACGTATCTATCAGAGATTGTGGGAAATGCTCGCTGGCAAAGCCCACCTGATGAACTCCAGCCACATCAATTTCGATTTGTTTTTCACGAATCGTATTTTTCGTTAGGTTATGAGTTGCAAACCATTCCTGAAGCAAATCGAAAAAGTGGTTGAGGATAAGGTCAAAATACTTGTTGCAGTGGACTAAGGTGTCATCAAGATCAAATAAAATGTGCTGCTTCGGATACGACATGATGCATACTCCTTCCAAGCCAAAGCTTTAACGCTGCTTCGGTTATAACTAAAAGTACAATTCAAATTACAATCCAATATAGGATTCCAAAAATACCTGTAAATCAGCCGCGCCATCGGGACGGATGCTGAATTTTTCCTTATGATAACGTCCGATGTGAATACGGAGCAGACCAGCCACTCGTAAAATCATCATATCAGACATGAGTGTATCTTCCAAACGGCTCAAATCGTGGCGCATGTCTTCGAGAGACTTAGGACCTTGAGCTACATAACGTAGAATTCGCAGCCGCTGCGGATCATTGACCGCACGAGTGAGCCGTAGTAGAAGCGTAGGCGGTTCTTCCTCGCTCTCCTCGGGGATATCTACCGGATACTGGATCAGAAGTGTGCGGGTATAAAAACAGTATGAATTAATCGGGCGATTATGGACTACCGGAAATAGGACTACTGTATCCAGGTCTTCCACGTGTGGCACGACTAGTCCAGCTGTCGCATATTCAACCAGTGCTTCCGGTTCCATCTTACTCAGCAGCATGCGCTTTTCCGCAGCGTCTTCTTCTGCCAACACACGTAGTTCGCCTTCCAAGGCCCGAAAATAATCACGATCCCACAATCTGAGGAGTGGTGCGTATACCTTACGAATGCGTAAAGATTCTTCAAAGGTTAAAAAAGGGATATGCGGAACGAGCAGCTCAAACATATCTTTATCCGGACCGTGGTCCAAATAAGAGATATAATCAGATATTTCATCCGATTCCGGCCGAAGTAACGCCCAGGCATAGAGTGCGTCATAATCGCTAAAAGGGCAATCTTGAGCTGTAGCAAGCTCAGTACGAACTTCATGTTGTAGTCGTGCATCTACCTTGTCGATCCATTCATGGCCCAAGTCCATATCTTGGACCCACTTTTTAGTCACATAGGCCATGAAGCTGCCGAGCAATTCATAAATTGGAGAAGTGTCTATTTTAATTTGATAACTCATGGAACCAATGCCTCCTATTCTGTCTTCTAGCCCAGAGCGGTGAACGTAATTAAGCCCGTCCATAAGCAAAACATGAGCATTTTAATAATTGCTCACTTATTTATTATGGCTTGTTCTGCCAGAGATTGTCCACTATAATATGAAATAGTGCGTTGTGACGTGAATGGGTTCGGATTGAACATACGAGGCTCCTTAACCGAAGGAGTCGGATACATACCAGACAAGCTCTTTCCGTAAAATCGTCATCTCAGATGGCGATTTTTTTCTTCTATTCTTTAATACACTAATTACACCTGAATTTGTATATGTGATTTGCCGGTTTTGCAGGACGGCATGAAATACATAGTGATAAGAATTATTATTGATTATGGAATCAAATGCAAATCATTTCTTAACATTGATTTTAATTATTTTATTTGTTCGATCAGGAGGAGCTAGGATGTCGTCGTCGTTACGGGTTCATTATTTTATTTTAATTGCTGTTATTATTGTTGCCGGATTATGCCAAGGTTTATTATTACCTATTCTGTCTATCTCGTTGGAACAAATGGGAGTTTCATCTTCACTAAACGGAATGAATGCGGCTGCCCTGTATATTGGTTCATTCGCAATGACGTTGGTGGCAGAACGGACATTGGGGTGGTTAGGGTTCAAAAAGCTGATGGCCGGAGGGCTTGTGCTAGTGCTCGTTACGCTGCTGCTATTCCCACTAATCCCTGATATTCGGGTATGGTTCATACTGCGTCTGCTAGTAGGTATTGGTGACAGTGCATTGCACTACTCTGCGCAGCTATGGATATTGCTGGTGACTCCAGCAGAGAAGCGAGGCCGCAACATTTCCTTTTATGGTATGTCATACGGTCTGGGTTTTGCATTAGGACCATTGGGATTATGGCTACTCGATTATGGAATGCTGGTTCCATTCGCTGCGTTGGCCTTATTATGTTTGCTTGTTTTGCTGTTGGTGTTAATAAAGCTGCCGGACTCCAGACCGGAGAAGCTGGAGTCCGAGGCGCGTCCCACTCAAAGATTTCGTCGCAGCTACAGCTGGGCATGGTACGCTCTTTTACCTGCATTTCTATACGGCTATATGGAAGCGAGCCTGAACAGTAACTTTCCAGTCTATGGCCTGCGTATTGGCTTTCATACCGATGAAATCGCCGCCTTGCTGCCGTTCGTCAGTTTGGGAGGGTTAGTGCTGCAGCTACCGCTAGGGATATTGAGTGACCGTTGGGGACGTAAAAAGGTGCTAATGAGCGTAGGTATAGCAGGGGGAATGACCTTTATGTTGCTACCTTGGAGCGGCAATCAATTTATGTTCACTTTGATATTGCTGACCCTAGCAGGTGGTTTAGTAGGCTCCTTTTTCTCCCTCGGTTTGGCCTACGCCGCTGATCTGTTGCCCAAATCATTTTTAGCAGCCGCGAATGTACTGGCATCCTTTCATTTTAATCTGGGAAGTGTGATCGGACCTAATATTAGCGGAGGGTTGCTGGACTTTGGAACTCAAGGCAGCATGTTTCTTGTCCTTGGAGGTAGTTACGTTGTTTTCGGATTGTTAGGTTTGTTTTCCAGAAAAAGAGTAACGGCGGTTTAAAACTGCGGTTTGCATGGTATTTGTTTCACATTTACTATAAAATATAAACAGTATTGATGGCGCGCAAAGGGGAATCACTTAGATGATTAAAATTCGGAAGCTGACCAAGCAAGTGGGGCCTGAACGGACCCAGCTACTTCGAGGAATTGATGCTGAAATTCATCAGGGCGAATTTATTGCCATAGTGGGGCCAAGTGGAAGCGGCAAAACAACGCTGCTTCGCTGTCTTGCTTTACAAGAGCCATGGGATGAAGGCAGTTTAATTGTAGGTGGCAATGATGTGCTGAAATCCGGGTGGACGGGCAAGAAGAAAATAAAGCGGGAATGGGCATACCTGGAGCAAAACCCGCATCTAAATATGAATCGAACCGCTCTTAAAAATGTGCTCATTGGCAGATCCGGTCAAACTCCAATGTGGAGAATGGTGACGGGGATGGTGCGTTCCGACGATTATATGGGAGCGATGGACGTACTGGAGGATCTGGGTCTGCTGGATAAGGCGCATGATAAATGTGACAAGCTCAGCGGTGGCGAGCGGCAGCGGGTAGCGACTGCGCGTGCTCTCGTGCACGGAGCTAAAGTTATTTTAGCTGATGAGCCTGTAAATGGACTTGATCCAACTTCGGCAGCGCATGTATTGGAGACCTTTCGCAAGCTGTGTTCTGACGAGCGGGTGACGATCATGACTGTATTGCCGCTGGAAATGGCTGAACGCTTTGCTTCCCGTATATGGGGGTTGAATGATGGTGAATTGGTGTTTGATATTCAGGGAAGACGATTGACACAAGCAGAAAAGAACAAATTGTGAAGGGGACGGCAAGAGAAGTGAATATAATGCTGTTGAGAATGGTGGCTGGCTGCTGTTCCTTGCTGCTCCTTGCTGGATTTTTAAGCGGCTGTAATGTTATTAGCGATCCCATTTCGCTGATGGAGACACCGACGATGTCTGACGAGAAACAGCAGTTGAATGGTGCAGTGAATACGCAGCTAGGGGCGGTACAGCCTTTAAGGCCGAATGACCCAGATGACCCGACGCCAATTCGGACGGGTGATCTGAACAATGATGGCACAGACGAAGCAGTGCTCTTTTATGAAACACCAGATGAGAGCGTAAAAATACATGGTGCCTTGTTTGAAGATCAGGGCGGAACGTGGGTAAAGAAGCTGACGTTTGATGGGGAAGGCACTGTGCTGGAGTCATTTAAGCTCGTGGATTTAACGAATGATGGAACACTCGATATTGTAGCGGGTTTTTCCAGCGGAGATAGTGGCGATGGCGGGGATCAGAAGGGACTCATCGTGTATTCCTATACCGGAGGAACTCTGGAGAAAATATATGCTACAGGTTATACGGACTTCGTCGTAGATGATTTTAACCATAACAAGATGGACTTGAACGGGGATAATTTGAATGATTTGACGATTATCACGCTGCGACGTAATGAATTCTTTACTGTTAAAACGTTTCAATTCAGTGGGGGAACCTTTAAGGAAATCGGATCGTTGGATTTGGACAGTCAGGTCTTAGGTGTCTATAATGTCGTTGCTGGCAAGGTAGCCGAGGGTAGGCAGGGGATTATTATAGACACCAAAATTGCCCAGACCACTACCGTTTCCAATGTCATTGTGATGGATCACGGCAAGCTCAGGAAGCTTAATCTTATGGATGTCACCTTCAAGGATGCGACCATCGCCAGTGGTGATGTGGATGGTGACGGCATTCTGGAATTTGGTAATTTGGAGAAGCCTAAAGGTTGGAGTAACAAGCCGCTGGATGAGGTTCCATATTTTGTGTCGTTCTATCAGTGGGACGGGGCGAAAGGAACGATTTTTAAGCAGCAGCAGTATCGTGATTCTAATGAACAGGTCTACTTCAGATTACCGAAAGAGCTGCATGGCAAGGTGACTATTGATCCGAAAGTTTCGAAGAAGGACAGCTATTTGCGCTTCATTTTGGATGATACAGACAAAACGATAGCGGAAATTAAATTTTTCTCGTTGTCACAATGGGAACGAAACAACGAAGGTTATAGCCAACTGTGGAGAACGAATGCGCAGGTCATTGGCATTAAGCGATCCAGTGAGTTGGAACCGCGTAAAACCATTAAAAACAAGATGGGGGAAAGGCAGGTAGAGTAGAGTGAGTAAAGTTTTAATCATGGAAGACGAGGAATCCATTCGCAGTTTTATCGTCATTAACTTGAAGCGTAACGGTTTTGAGGTGTTGGAGGCGTCGGAAGGGCATGAGGCTCTGAATATTTTGAACACGGTGCGGGATATTGATATTGCACTGCTCGACGTAATGGTACCCGGTATGGATGGTTTTGAGGTCTGTCGGAGAATCCGGGAAACGAATGAGCGTATCGGCATTATTTTTCTCACAGCGAAGGTACAGGAGCAGGATAAGGTGTATGCCTTGTCTGTAGGGGCCGATGATCATGTGAGCAAGCCTTTTAGCCCGACGGAGCTGATTGCACGTATTCAATCGTTATTGCGTCGGGTGAATGTACATCGTGAAACAGCAGCCAAAGTATCCTTCCAATCCGGACCGTTCACGCTAGATTTGATTGCTAAGCAATTTAAGAAGAGCGGGCAGCTGATCGAGTTGACACCGACTGAGTTTTCCTTGATTCAATTTTTTCTCGAAAAAGAAAACACGCCGCTCAGCCGAGATGTTCTACTTGACCACGTATGGGGCAAGGAATATATGGGTGATCCGAAAATTGTGGATGTGAACATCCGACGTCTGCGGCAGAAAATTGAAAACAATCCTTCCGAGCCAGCTTTTTTACAGACAGTCTGGGGACATGGATATAAATGGAAAGGTCAGTCTCAATGATCAAAAAGGGGATTCGCCGACAGATTGTGCTTCACTATTTTTTCGTAGTGTTCTTGGCGCTTCTGTTAGTAGAAGTCATTTTTATGTTTGCACTCCGGTCGTACTATTACGACTCCATTTACAAACATATCGAAAGCCGTATCGAATCGGTAAGTGAATTTGCACCCAAATTCAAAGAGCCGGAACAGTCTTTGCAATCGTATTTGTTAAATACATTTTCTCTGCCCTTCACTGAACTGCAATTGCTCGATGAACAGGGAAATGTAATTGATAACTCGACGAATTTTGCAGCAGATCTAAGTGTGCAAACAAGTGATGTCACACAAGCATTAGCTGGAGATACAGGCAAATGGATCGGAAAGCAACCGAGTACGGGGCAGCAGGTGATGGCGGTATCTCAAAAACTGGACAATATCGTCGGAGACCAGGTGTATGTTATTCGGTATACGACTTCGCTGGAATTGGTAAATGATAAGCTGTTTACGATTACGCTGTTTTCTCTTGGCATCATGGCAGCTGTACTGGTTATTGTATTTGTAGTCAGTACAGGGCTCGCGAATTCCATTGTTAGACCGATTAATAATATCCGCGATGTATCTGCTCAGATGGCTCAGGGGAGGTTTGATGCACGCATTGAAGGCGATTATCGCTATGAGTTGGGTGAACTGGCTTCGACTCTGAACTATATGGCACAGGAAATTGTCAGAACAAATCAAATCAAGGATGATTTTATTTCATCCATATCTCATGAATTGCGTACTCCGCTTACTTCCATAAAGGGTTGGAGTGAAACGTTAAATTCTGGCGGCTTTGACCCGGAAGAGACGAAAATCGGGATGAAGATTATTTCTAAGGAGACCGATCGGCTGATTGGCTTGGTGGAGGAAATTCTCGATTTTTCCAAGTTGGAGCAAAATGCCATGAAGCTTGTGATGGGAACGGTGGATCTACGGGAGCTTTTACAGGAAATTATGCTGAACGTATGGGCCAAGGCAGAAATGAAGCAGATAAAACTTCAGCTGGATTCGGAGGAAACGGCATATCTCGTCCATGGAGACGGTAACCGTCTAAAACAGGTGTTTTTGAACATTGTGGATAATGCTATCAAGTTTTCGCATGAAAGTTCGATTATTTTTCTGTCTCTTCAACGGATTGATAGCAATATCGAGATTTCCGTACAAGATACAGGGATTGGAATTAGTGCTGAAAATCTTGCCAGAGTAAGAGACCGCTTTTTCCAGGTAGACCACCAAAACGGTGGTACTGGACTGGGATTGGCAATCTCGCAACAGTTTATCGAGCGCCATCATGGTCAGATGCTCATCAGAAGTGAGCTGGGGGCTGGAACTACCATTACGGTTTCATTACCTGCTCTGCAAGCAGAGCAATCCGTGGAACCATCACAACTTACTGAAGGCTGATTTAAAAGGCCCATTGTATAGATTTAACTAGAAAAACAGCCAGTCCTCTCAAATCGGGAGGGCTGGCTGTTTTTAATTTGGGGGTAACGTTATGAAGTAAAACCTTCGGCACGCAAGCGTGTATTGCGCTCGTAAGCTTCTTTCAGCATACGTGTAGTTTGCGGTCGTACTGCCGTTTTACCAAATACCGTTTCATTGGGTCCGATGACCATAATTTCGCCCGGGTTACCTTTAATGACAGCACCATCGCGAATCACAGCACCTTCACCGATAATCGCATGTTCAATATGGACGTTACGTCCAATGCGTGTGTCAGGCATAACGATACTTTCTTTGATGGCTGAACCTTTACCTACCTCGACACCACTAAATACAACGGAGCGTTCTATTCGGCCCTCTACTTGGCAGGAATCATGCAACAAGCTGCCGAATGGTTGTGTTTGACGGTTAGGTACCTTTTGTGCGCTCAACCTTGTGCGGCGTTCACGTGTATACATCGGCCAGTCCTTGCGTTGAAGGTCGATCGCACAATCATCCTCTAACAAATCCATGTGTGAATCCCATAGGCTTTTAACGGTACCTACGTCCTTCCAATAGCCCTGGAATTCATAAACGTACAAGGATTCTTGGTCCGCTAACATTTTAGGGATGATATCTTTACCAAAATCATGACTGGATTGAGCATCCTGTGCGTCTTCTAACAAGTAATTTCTCAAGTAATCCCATTTGAAAAGGTAAATCCCCATGGAGGCCAAATTACTTTCCGGTTTTTCCGGCTTCTCTGCAAATTCTGTGACACGCAGATCTTCATCGGCACTCATAACACCAAAACGGTGTGCTTCATCCCAAGGTACCTCCATGACAGAAATGGTAGCTGCAGCTCCTTTTTCCTTATGGTAGTTCAGCATTTCACGATAATTCATATAGTAGATATGATCACCGGATAAAATAAGCACATGCTCCGGATTTTGGCTGTCAATATATTCGATATTCTTATGAATAGCATCTGCCGTTCCTAAGTATTCAGCGTTACCTGTGTTATAAGATGGAAGTAAGGTAATTCCCTTATCATCTGTTTTCGTAAGACCCCACGGTGTTCCATCTCCGATATGTTCGTGCAAGGATTCTGCCTCATATTGCGTCAAGACACCTACAGTATCAATGTCTGAATTTACGCAGTTACTGAGAGGAAAATCGATGATCCGGTAATGACCGCCAAAAGGTACGGCGGGTTTTGCAATCGTTGAAGTAAGGGGAGCAAGACGGCGTCCCTCTCCGCCTGCCAGCAGCATGGCAATGCATTCTTTATTAAACATTTCGTTTCCCTCCCGGTTTAGTTGTCAGTGTAGTACATACATAAACGGTATGGGGTACTCTTGAAACCATAAGGTATATAAGATTCCCCCAAAACTAAGGTTTATTTTTTTCCTAGTCATTTTTCTGTTCAATGTGGCTAGAATGGGGTAATAACTCAGGTCAGCTTTGACCCAAAAGCGAATGCATTACCGATTCATACATTTTTACTTACAAAACATATAAGGGTGGTGACGTGATGACAGACCAAACTCTTCCGCAACAGGCAATATCATCGGAAGATATTTATTTGTTTCATGAAGGAACGCTTTATCACAGCTACCGATCTTTGGGTTCCCACCTTACTGTGGAGAACGGAGAACAGGGCGTCCGCTTTACGGTCTGGGCTCCTCATGCTCTCCATGTCGGGCTTGCTACAGATCGCAACAACTGGAATGGGGAACAGGATTCCTTATATAGGGTTCCCAAATCCGGTTTTTGGAGTCGTTTTTTTCCGGGGATATCCCAAGGAACTTTTTACAAATACGACATTACGGGTGCAAACGGTGAACGATTTCTGAAAGCAGACCCTTACGCGGTACGTGCTGAAGTGAGGCCAGCAACGGCTTCTGTGGTAGCTTCTATAGATGGTTATGCTTGGAACGATGCGATTTGGCGCCGAAAACGTAGAGCACCTTATGGAAAGCCTCTGCACATATACGAGCTTCATCTGGGCACTTGGAAGCAAAAAGAAGATGGTACGTTTTATACATACAGGGAAATAGCTGAGCTTCTTGTGCCTTATGTGACCGATATGGGGTATACACATATTGAGCTGATGCCGCTGAGTGAGCATCCGTATGATCTTTCCTGGGGCTACCAGCTTACCGGATATTTTGCACTCACAAGCCGTTATGGAGAACCACATGATTTTATGTATTTGGTGGATCGTTGCCATCAGGCCGGAATCGGAGTGCTGATGGATTGGGTTCCAGCCCATTTTGCAAAAGATGCTCATGGATTAAGGCTGTTTGACGGATCGCCCCTGTTCGAATACGCGGATCCGCTGATTGCGGAAAAGCCCGGCTGGGGAACGCTGACGTTTGATTACAGCAAGCCGGAGGTGCGTTCTTTCCTGATATCTAATGCGCTATTCTGGATGGATGTGTACCATATTGACGGCCTGCGCGTAGATGCTGTGACAAGTATGCTACGGCTGGATTTTGAAAAGCAGGACGGTCAATATCGTTTTAACTCTAAAGGAGGCATTGAAAATGAGGAGGCTATTGCCTTCCTTCAACAACTGAATGAAATAGTATTCCGCTATTATCCGTATGCTCTGATGATGGCAGAGGAGTCCAGTGCCTGGCCGATGGTGACTTCCCCGGTAAGCGATGGAGGACTCGGTTTTAATTACAAATGGAATATGGGCTGGATGAACGATACGCTTGATTATATCGAAACGGATTTCGATCAAAGGCCAGAGCGCCATAATTTGCTGACATTCCCCATAGCTTATGCGTACAGCGAGAATTTTACACTGCCGTTGTCGCACGATGAGGTTGTTCATGGTAAGAAGTCGCTGCTTGATAAAATGCCAGGTAGCTATGAGCAAAAATTTGCCGGGCTTCGAGCGCTTCTCGGTTACCAAATTACCTCACCGGGCAAAAAGCTCTTATTTATGGGAGGGGAATTCGGCCAATTCATCGAATGGAAGGATGAAGAGCAACTTGACTGGTTTCTGCTGGATTATGACAGTCACCGTTCGCTGCACGCTTATACGAAAGCGCTGAATCATTTGTATATTCAGGAAAAGGCGTTATGGGAACTGGATCATTCGTGGGATGGATATCAGTGGATTGAAGCGGAGGACCGTGGGCAGAGCGTAATTACGTATTTACGTAAAGGTAAAAAGCCGGGAGATACACTGGTCGTGCTAATTAACTTTCAGCCCGTGCCCAGAGAGAACTATCGAATTGGGCTGGAAAAGGCCGGGAGTTATATCGAACTGCTGAACAGTGATCATAAGGACTTTGGGGGAAATGGCCAGCTAAATACCGGAGTGATACGGACCGCCTCCATTCCTTGTCACGGACAGCTTCACAGCTTGGAGGTGACCATACCACCCTTAAGCATCGTTGTACTCAAGAAAGCGCCTCGGAGGCCTAAAAAAGCAGATTAAACACATAAGGAGGAAGCACATATGAACATTTTGTTTGCGGCAGCAGAAGCACATCCATTTATTAAAACAGGCGGGTTGGCTGATGTCATTGGCGCACTGCCGAAGGCACTTCGTCAGGCGGGGTGCGACGTCCGAATCATTTTACCTAAATATGCGGGGATTCCCGATACTTATAAAAAGTCTCTGCGTCCGGTAGCGGTGAAGCAAGTAGCCGTAGGCTGGCGTAATCAATATTGCGGAATAGAGGAACTGACATTAGACGGAATCAAGGTTTATTTTATTGACAATGAGTATTACTTCGGTCGTGACGGTATTTACGGTTATATGGATGACGGCGAACGTTTTTCCTTTTTTAACCGGGCGATTTTAGAAATGCTGCCTGAACTGAACTTTCGGCCGGATATTTTGCATTGTCATGATTGGCATACGGCAATGGTTCCGCTGCTTCTGAATGCCGATTATCGACATTTGCCCTTCTACAGCGATATTCGCACGGTGTTTACGATACATAATCTGCTGTATCAAGGGGATTTTCCGTATGAGGTCTTAACTGAGCTGCTCAACCTAGATGGAAGCTATTTCACCCCTGAGGGTGTGGAGTATCATGGCAGACTGAATTTTATGAAAGGTGGGCTTACGTACTCGGATCATATCACGACCGTGAGTCCAACCTATGCAGAGGAGATTCAAACAGAATTTTACGGATACGGGCTGGAGGGTCTGCTTCGTAAATTGGGAGATGAGGGTCGCTTAACAGGGATTGTGAACGGAATTGACACCAAAAGCTACAATCCTGCCACGGACAATCGTATTTATACGAAGTACCGCACGAGTCTGACAAAGAAAAAGGAAAACAAAATTGGCCTGCAAAAGGAGTTGGGTCTGCCGGTGCGGCCAGACGTACCTATGATTGCCATGGTAACCCGGCTTGTAGATATGAAGGGGCTAGATCTGGTAACGAGAGTGCTTGATGAAATCCTGTATTATGATGATATCCAGTTTGTCGTGCTGGGAACAGGGGATCCGGCTTTTGAGCATTGGTTTCGTGAGGCAGCGGGACGCTATCCACTGAAAATGTCGGCGCAGCTCGCTTTTAGCGAACCTCTGTCACGAAAAATATATGCGGCAAGTGATATGTATCTTATGCCATCAAGGTTTGAGCCTTGCGGGATCAGCCAACTGCTGGCGCTTCGTTATGGAAGTATCCCTATTGTGCGAGAAACAGGGGGTCTTAACGATACTGTGCAGGCTTACAATGAGTCCACAGGGGAAGGAAACGGATTTAGTTTCACAAACTACAATGCACATGATATGCTGAACACTATTCGTCGTGCTGTTCATTTTTATCGCCAATCTGAGCATTGGTCGAAACTTACACAGACGGCTTTTGCAGGAGAATATAGTTGGGATGTTTCAGCTAAAGCGTATATGGATATTTACCATTTGCTAACAAAGACGGACTGAACAGAGTAGGAACACTATAGTCATGTTAATGAAAAAGGGAATCCCTTTAGCCAGTGTTTGGCTGAGGAATTCCCTTTTTGCTATGATCAGTCGCCCCCGCCACCACAGCTGCTTCCACATGAAGAGCCGCTGCTACACGAAGAATGATTACCAGAATCGCCTGAATCATGGTGAGAAGAGCCTCCATGATGAGAACTGTCATGGGAGGAATGATGGTGCGAGTGATGTGTATCCCAGTTCGAGCAACCGCTTGCCGAGCTACAGCCGGATGAGCTAGCTAATACGGCATTACCTGTAGCATCCGGGTGCATGTGTATGGCAAATTGTTCAGGTTGATACCATGAATACCACACAACAGCTAATAATAAATAGTCGACCTGTAAATAGTTGACCTTAGGCAATTGCTTCCCCTCAGGATCATCCACCGCTTTATTCACCCGCTCGCGCAGACGTTGTACAATCTTATGAACCGCTTGTTGGGCCTGCTGTGAAATGGCTGTATTCTCCTGTGTATTCCAGCGGTCACCTGCTGGCTGCGCCGAAGTTGCGAGTTTATAATAGCGCGAAAGCTCGTCGTTTGGTAATGGATGATTAAAAAAAGTACCCCACAAACTGGCGCTATAGCGGTTCCAGCCAAAGCATTCCACATACAACCAGTCAAACCACGCCCGCTCCTCAGGCATCGGCTTAGAGCCGCCGGAATGGGGCGCATGGTGAAGCATACGACCAAAAAAAGCTTCCGAGAATTGCTGATATTCGCGGGTAAACATCAACATTTCGTGCCATAATTCATCCACATCGCTACTGAACATAGGCACTCTATTCATAATCGCGCATAGCATAAAATATCGTTTTAGCTCATGCCAGCGCCAATCATATTCTTGGTCCGTCAGCTCTGGGTGGGCTTCCATTACACGACTCCTTACGCAATGAGCATAGGAGGCGGGAATGGATTGCTCCAGTAGCTGCATCAGCTCTGTAATCTCTGGATGACGCTCCTGTGTAAGGGACGAAGGAGAAGGGGAACTGAGGAAAAAAGCATTCCGGCGCCGTGTTTTTCTGTTTCCCCGGTTCCTGCGTATTGCACGGAATATAAACCAAACAATGATGAGGTCTACCACAATAAACAACGTCCAAAAGCTGCTCATACTATCCATGATGGCTGGCTGCTCCTTTCTGAAAGAACACGGAATTAAGATTTAGCTTTCGTTATTCAGCAGAGAGAATTCTTTTTTTATTTGGGCTAGCAGTTCAGGATTAGTGATTACATCGCAAGCAGTCCATGCCAAGGTTCTCGCAGCCAGCAGCATTCCTTCCATGGCCCGGTCCTGCATCGCCAAATCGCGGAATTCTGGTGTATGCAAGGCATGCTTCTCGTCAATAACTTGAATGTACGGATGGATAGCAGGGCAATGAAGCGATACATTTCCGATATCCATGGAGCCGTGATCTTCACCTTCCGTTATATCTTCTTGCGAAATGCCAGCCTGCACCAAATTTGCGGTAAAGGCATCGGAAAGTACGCGGTTTGTGACCATTTCATCATAAGATGTCTCATAATTGGAGGTCTCTAAACGACACCCGGCCTGTAAAGCAGCTCCTTCAGCAATTTGAATAACACGGCGAGTCAGCGGGTTCAGTTCTTGGCGTGTAGCGGCCCTCACATAAAATTGGGCTGAGGCGTAATCAGGAATAATATTGGCTGCTTGCCCACCCTGATTAATGATCCCATGGATACGCACTGTACTTTTTACTTGTTGACGGAATGCGTTGATACCATTGAACGTTTGAATCACAGCGTCCAGCGCGTTAATGCCCTCGTGCGGACTGGCAGCCGCGTGGGCGGATTGACCAAAAAATTCGAATTGTACAGCATCAATCGCCAGGGATTTACCTGATTTTTCGTAACGGTCATAAGGATGCGTCATAAGTGCTATGTCGCAATCATCAAACAACCCGGCAGCGGCCATCGGGACCTTTGCACCGCGTGTTTCTTCGGCAGGTGTGCCATATACCCGTACTTCTCCACCGGTTTCGTCGATGATCGACTTGAGGCCGACGGCAGCACCGGTACTCATCATACATATCAAATGGTGCCCACAGGCGTGTCCTAGACCTTTCAGAGCGTCATATTCTGCCAGAAAAGCGACAACCGGTCCGGGTTTTGCAGATTTGTAAGTTGCAATAAAGGCTGTTTCTATGCCCAATACGGGTGCCTGGACCTCAAAACCGTGAAAAACCAGTTCTTCTTTTAAACGGGCAGCGGCCAGAAATTCCTCGTTTCCAAGTTCAGGATTTGCGCCAATATATAACGAAATGTCCTTAAACCGTGGGGCATGCTGCTCAATTGTCTTTTGAATGGTCTGCTTAAAATCCATGCTGAAAACTCCTTTATATAAACTGTAATGTAGGTACTGCGTTAGGTATGCTGAAATTGTACTATAACATTCATTGCATAATCATGCATATTCATTTATAATGACACAATCTTATTTATTATAAAGAATTTAAGGAGAGAAAAAAAGATTGAAAAAGGCATATCGTTTTACCGCCCTGGTTTTGTCGGCGGTTATCTTGCTGTTGACTGGTCTTCCCATGCTCACTGCATACGGAACGGAAGCAAAGCCACAGAAAAAACTTGTAGTGGGCATGAGTGCCGACTTTCCGCCGTATGAGTTTCATAAAGTCATTAACGGTAAGGATACCATTGTTGGGTTCGATGTGGATATCGCCAAGGAAATCGCCAAAGATTTGGATGCGGAGATGGTCCCTGAGGACATGAGTTTTGACTCCTTGCTGCCTGCTCTGCAAAGTGGCCGCGTAGACTTGGTACTGTCCGGTATGACACCGACGGATGAGCGGAGAAAGAGCATTGATTTTTCAGATGTATATTATCGCTCCAAGCAAGTCATTATGGTACGCCCAGAGGATAAAGACAAATATCCTACGATGGATACTTTGAAAGGCGAGAAGATTGGGGCACAAAAAGGGAGTATTCAGGAAGAAATTGCTCAAAAAGTACCCAATGCCACTGTAACCTCACTGGACAAAATATCTGATCTGGTACTCCAGCTGCGGACCCAGCGTATCAACGCTGTTGTGATCGAAGATACGGTTGCTAAAGGATACACGTTAGATGGTACCGTAACACTTGCCAAGGCCGTGCCTGAGGATGCCGGAGCAGAAACAGCTGTAGGTATACGCAAGGGGAACGCAGAATTGCTTGCCTCTGTAAATAAAACGTTGGCTCGCCTGAAAGCGGACGGGTCGATTGAGAAGTTTTCCACAGAAGCGAGCGCGCTCTCTGCAGATCGACAGGTTTCTTCTAATAACATCGTAGATATTTTTTGGAAATACCGCAGTTTTTACGCTACGGGTATCGGCTACACTCTGTTGCTGTCTGCACTCGGAGTACTGTTTGGATTTATCATTGGTCTGATCGTATCCTTGCTGCGGATGAGTGGTATACGCATCATTGAGTGGTTAGGTACCACTTATGTGGAGATCCTGCGTGGCACACCTATGCTGGTACAACTTATGATCATTCACTACGGAGTTGCTTTGACGCTGGGTGTCAATTTTACCCCACTCCAGTCTGGTATAATCACATTGTCTCTGAATAGTTCAGCATATCTGGCTGAAATTTTCCGGGCAGGTATCCAGGCAGTAGACCGTGGACAGATGGAGGCTGCCCGTTCGTTGGGTATGGGACGCGGTAAAGCTATGCGTCATGTCATTTTGCCGCAAGCGTTTAAATCTATTTTGCCTGCTATCGGTAATGAGTTTATTACGATCATTAAAGAATCATCCATTATTTCGACCATTGGGATGGTGGATATTATGTATCAGGCCCAGGTCATTAAGAACATCACCTACGAAGGATTAAGTCCGTTCGTAATCGCAGCCGCTATTTATTTTGTAATGACATTCAGCTTGTCTAAGCTGCTGGGTTTATGGGAAAGGAAGTTGAGAGCCAGTGATCACCGTTAAACAACTGCGTAAATCGTTCGGTAAGAATGAAATTTTAAAAGGCATTGATATAGATATCGCCAAAGGTGAAGTCGTCGTCATCATCGGCCCCAGTGGTTCGGGGAAGAGTACGTTTTTGCGTTGTATGAATCTGTTGGAACAGCCTACAGACGGAGAGATTTTGTTTGAGGGCGAGCCAATTACAGCTCGTGGCCATAATATTAATGTAACCCGGGAGAAGATGGGGATGGTGTTCCAGCATTTTAATCTGTTCCCGCATAAAACAGTGTTGCAGAACCTGACACTTGCCCCAACACAGGTTAGAAGACAGTCAGGGAAGGAAGCGGAAAAAATTTCGCTAGAACTCTTGCGTACCGTAGGGCTTGAGGATAAGAAGAATACCTATCCGAACCAGCTATCCGGCGGTCAGAAGCAACGTATTGCGATTGCGCGTGCTTTGGCCATGCAGCCGCACGTAATGCTGTTCGATGAGCCAACTTCTGCATTGGACCCTGAAATGGTTGGAGAGGTTCTGGATGTAATGAAGAAGCTCGCCGAAGGCGGCATGACAATGGTAATCGTGACGCATGAAATGGGTTTTGCCCGCGAGGTGGGCGATCGAATTATCTTTATGGATAACGGTCAAATTGTAGAGCAAGGTACACCAGAGCAGGTATTTGGCACTCCAAGCCATGATCGCACCCGTGATTTTCTTGCCAAAGTATTGTAAGGAAGTGCTGATATAATCTATAAAAAAAGCCCTCCGTTTGACGGAGGGCTCAGAGTGTCGAGAAAGTCCAGAGGACTTTTCGACACTTCTATTTTTATATGGGGAGACGCATCTTTTAAAACAAAAATCGATTTAAAACGATCTGAGGACCCTAGTTTTTAGACCACTAAGACAGTTTTAAACCCCCTGCAAAAAAACAGGGGGTTTCTCGACAGCCTGAGCCCTCCGTTTGACGGAGGGCTTTTTTTCTTTTTGTCACCATTTCCCCATACTTTCGTAACAAATATCGATTTCTTGATGACAAAATTGTAATGAGTGTAGTATGATGTTCAAGGTTCCCAACATTTTCATGCGGATAAGGTTACAAAATTGTGATATTATGCAGTAAGCCAAAACTTACCGGGACAGCATGTGGTTATGACAACCGCTGAAGCTGGGCCCAAACTATGGGAAGTGCGGAGGACGTAACAACGGCAGTCATTCCGATACGTCATAAAGACGATGTGGAATATGCCTAGGGGTGAATTGCACAAGCATAGGGCTTCTCCTGAGTCCGAATCCGACAGCTAACTTCGCAGGCATAACAGAGGAGGTACATATCTTTGAAACATCTAAAACATATTGGTAAAACGATGAAATTTGCGGTGCTTGCCGCAGCTATTGCAGGGTTGGCACAGACAGCTGGAGTAGCGGATGCTGCTTCGCTTCACACTGCCAAAGAGGGCGATACCTTCTTTTTGCTTGCTCAACGTTATGGAGTATCGGTAGACGAGCTAACGAAGGCGAACCCAAACATTGCTTCCAACAATATATATGCAGGTCTGCAAATTAAGATACCTGGCGAAAAAAGTGTGAAGGCAGCTTCGGATTCGAAGCCGCAGCTTCTTACGGAGAAAGCACCAGCGAATGAGGGGCCAACGATTGAAGCGTGGGGCAAAACATTCAACTATAGCAAAATAGTTGACGTTAAGGCTTCAGCGTATTCTGCCGCAGCCGACGAGAATGGTAAATGGGGAGCAGTGGACTACTACGGCAATCCGCTTAAACTAGGTACAATTGCGGTAGACCCGAACGTCATTCCGATGGGCACGAAAGTGCTGGTTACAGGCTATTCCCACCCAGGTTTGCCGGATCATTCTTTTGTAGCTGTCGCTCGCGATCAGGGTAGCGCCATTACAGGAAAGCGGATTGATATCTTTATTCCTGGCAACAAATCATTTGTGAACGACTTTGGATTTCAAAATGTGAAGCTGTACGTTATTGATAAATAGCATTGTACGTATATACGGTTTAATTAAACATAATATATATTATGTAAACTTAATACCTGTATCCTACCGCATATAACTAGGTCGGACTCTTATCAGGTCTTATCCATAAAAAAAAGCTGTCTTGACGAGCAGAAAACTTCTGCTGGTAAGACAGCTTTTTTACGTTGCTTTAGCTGTTGCTCAATCATAACATATGGTTATTTCCGTTCCGATGTGTGGAGTAGCCGGGGGACTGTCACAAATTTGTAGCCCTTAGCTTTTAGAGAGTGAATTAGACCCGGCAGAGCTTGGACAGTGCCTTGCAAGTTGGAACTTTGACCTCCACCTGCGTGCATTAAAATAATAGAGCCAGGCCCGGTAGCTGGGATCACATTGCGTTGAATTTGTGTTTTACTTAATCCCTTCCAATCGAGAGAGTCTACATTCCAATTAACAATCATATAGCCATGACGACGTGCCCATTGGATTTGAGGCTCCGTGATTTCACCGTAGGGTGGACGAATCAACTTGGGGCGAAAACCTGCGCTGGCTTGTAAAATACGTTCTGTTTTTGTAATCTGGTTGCGAAAGCGTTCTGGTGTGGCCTTCCTAAAATCCGGATGAGTATAGGAATGGTTTCCTATAGCATGGCCTTCACGGATAATACGGCGTATGATCCCCGGATGCTTTTCCGCACGGTGACCGACGATGAAAAAGGTGGCTTTGATGCCATTAGCGTGTAATACGTCCAAAACCTGCGGCGTATACCTAGAATCGGGCACATCATCAAAGGTTAGGGCAATTTGGCGGGTGTGTGGGCCGCACATTTTAAAAATGTCCGCATGTTTTTTACGCAGCATTGCTAATGTAGGAGTTGCTCGATCTGTGCTCTGATGTACAGAAGAAGCAACAGCTGCTTCCTTGGGATGGGGCGTTCCGGTGTTGGGAGGCGCATCCGCGTGAACGGGTAAACTTGAGAATGCTAGTAACAGTGCCAAGCATGGCAACACTCCCCTGTACGGCATATGTATCCCCCCCTTTCCGTGCAGTGGTACCTAGTGGTGCTCTCGACTATTATGTACCTGTCTTATTAAAAATATGCTGGTAACCAAGTTCGGCTCATAAACGACTGGAAAGAAGCCCACGATGAAACGATTATCAATGAAGATGATGGAGCTAAACGTACATATTCTCTTAAACATGACCGAAAACAGGAGCATTTTCGCAAGTTTTAGCCTTACAACGAATTCGGTATACTGTGACAGCTGGTGTATAATGGGGATGCAATTCATAATTATACAGACATGGAATTGAAGGAAGGATGGATAAAAGTGACCGACTTGTTTACTCCTTATCAATTAAAGGGGCTTTCTTTAAAAAATCGGATTGTCATGCCCCCGATGTGCCAATACAGCGTGGAGGCCAAGGACGGAAATCCAACGGATTGGCATCATGTCCATTATGTGAGCCGGGCAGTAGGAGGCACTGGACTTATTATTGTGGAAATGACAGCGGTCCATCCAGATGGACGTATTACGGATCGTGATTTGGGTATTTGGAGTGACGAACATATTTCTGCATATCGTAAGATTATAGAGGAAGTCCACAAGTATGGTGCCAAGATTGGTATTCAACTAGGCCACGCTGGACGCAAGGCTGAAGATGCTGAGCAACCTGTGGGTCCGTCCACGATTCCTTTTAGCGAACGCTTTAAAAATCCGCACGCCTTAAAGACAGCTGAAGTCAGGGAACTGGTTCAGGCATACAAAGAAGGCGCGCGCCGCGCGGTTGAAGCCGGTTTTGATACGGTTGAGATACATGGCGCTCACGGCTATCTGATTCATCAATTTCATTCGCCTTTAACAAATACCAGAGAAGATGAATATGGGCAGGATTTGTCACTGTTCGGTGTTGAGGTCATACATGCTGTTAAAGAGGTTCTTCCTGCTGATATGCCTGTGCTTATGCGGATATCTGCCAAAGAATACGTCGAGGATGGATATAATGTGGAATACATAACAGGCGTAGGGGAACGATATCGTGATGCAGGTGTGGATATTTTCCATATTTCTTCTGGTGGTGAGGGTCCGATTGGTTCTGGCGGAGGCCCGTCTGCGCGTGCCGGCTATCAGGTGGATTTGGCTCATACCATCCGTGAAAAGCTGAATGTACCTGTGATTGCTGTTGGCTTACTGGATGATTATGAGGACGCCCGCCGGGTTGTTCAGCAGAAAGAAGCTGATCTGGTAGCAATAGGGCGTGCCATGCTGCGTGATCCCTATTGGGCGCTACATGCATCGCGGGAGCTAAAAGTACAGGCCGACATCCCAGAGCCTTACTTGCGCGGTTTTTAGATATTTTTGAAACCCTCTTTGCAAAGCTTGCGTAAACATGTGTACAGAGCTTAAAATTTAAGCATTCAACTCTAGGAGGAACTTCACATGTCTATTTTCAAACGATTAAGAGATCTTACGATGTCCAACATTAACGCCATTATCGACAAGGCAGAAGATCCAATTAAAATGACGGATCAATACATTCGTGATATGCAAGAGGACCTGGAAGATGCAGAGAAAGCGGTAGCCGCTCAAATTGCTATTGAAAAGAGGTTCAAACAGCAATACGAAGAACAGGCTGCTTTGGTAAAGAAACGTGAAGAACAGGCACATACCGCTGCAAAAGCACAAAATGTAGATCTGGCCCGTCGTGCGCTGGAAGAAAAGAAATCTGCTGAACAAAAAATGAACGAGTTCAAAGCTGGTTACGAACAGAACAAAGCTGCAGCCGATAATCTACGTGGCAAGCTGGATGAAATGCGTAGACAGCTGACAGAAATGAAAAACAAGCGCGAAACACTGGTTGCCCGTTATAATGCAGCTAAAGCGCAAACCGAAATTAACAAAGCTATGAACGGTTTTAGCTCTGATACGGCAACTGCCGGATTGAAGCGTATGGAAGAAAAAATGCTGCAAGCAGAAGCACGTGCCGAAGCGAGCAACGAAATGTCCTCTAAGGAAAAATCGTTGGATGAGGAGTTCAAAGAGCTGGATAAGAAAAGCGCCGTGGACGATGAGCTTGCCGCTTTGTTAAAGCAATACGAAAATAAATAAGAACATTTTAGCAATGCCACCAAGTGTGATTGCTCAGGAAGCGAAGGAGAAACGTTTTCTCCTTCGCTTTTCCCTGCCTGGAAGCGTAAAACATTATATGAAGGTCAAGAAGATGTGGAGGATGGTATGAAATGCATTTTTTAGAAACGATGAAAGCAATGCTTGTATGGACTGGTGCGGGGGCTATTTTGATCTTCGTATTAATGTATGTCGACTCTTTATTTACGAAGTATAAGGATTTTGCCGAAGTGAAAGCTGGAAATATGGCCGTAACGGTACGAATGATTATGAAGCTGGTTGCACAAGGCTATATTTTGTCAGGGTCTATCGCTACAGCTAATAATTTGCTCGAAGCGCTTGTGTATTCTGTGATCGCCTTTGTCATCCTGCTTGTTTTGGAAGTTATTGTACGTCTGCTGTTGCGGTACTGGGCTCAGTTTGATCTGGATAAAGGTACACAGGAAGGTAAAATTGGTTTCGGTCTGTTTTCAGGAGCGCTGCATCTGGTTGGCGCCTTGATCATTACAGCATGCTTCTAGGATAAGAAAGGCAGGAATATAACCATGGGTGTGTGGAAACGAATTTCAAATCTATTTGCTAAGCCGGAGCCGCCAAAAACAGAGAAAAGCATGCTTCACTTAAATCCAGGTGATATCTGTGAAGTGTCGCTTGTTACCTATGAAGTGGTAGGTCGTGTACATAATCGTGCCCGGAATGCCGTTGTTTTGACGCTTCAGGATGGTAATCAAGTCAGTTATCTTCATATTGAGGAACGGGAAACACTGCAATTCGGACTATATCAGGCCATCGACGGCAGACTTGACAACCCCGAGGAAGTGCCGACCATTTTAGAGCTGGATGATACAACGTATCATTTGGAGGAGCAGTATTCTGGGCATGTTACCGTCATGGGCCGTGCTCCTTTCCGACAGGGTGGAGAGCAGCATGTTTGGCAGTACCAGTCTGATGATTATCATCTGTTGCGGGTAGAGTGGCAGGACGGTCGCTTTATGCTTTATGAAGGAGAAGAAGTGATTACCGGAGACGTCAAGGTTATTCGGGCAAGCTAGGAGAGGGTTACACATGAGCAAACGCACCTGGCAGTATGCATTAAAGATCATGGTGGCGCTGAGCTTGTTCGTATCCGTGTTAAGCGGCTGCGGCGCGCCAAGTGTAAAAGATACGTATCCGCTGGAATCGGTTAGTGGCAGCGGAAACTCGACCTCGTATGTATACCGGGCAGCTGGCAAGACAGTTCCGGAAGTAGCGGAGGAATTGAAAGAACAGCGTACACCGGAACAAATGTCACCGCAGAGCAATGAGCGGATGTTTCTGGTATATAGCGATGAGTGGTACCATTTGCAGCAAGATCCAGCTAAGAAGGAAGATACACTCATTGAAATTGACAGTAAAAAGTATGTCGAACAAAATTACAGTTCAAGTTTTCTAAAAGGATACTTAACCGCAACTGTGCTGGATGCTCTGTTTGATTCGTTGCGTGGTTCAGGCTCCTATCGGGGCTACTCCAGCAGGGATGTATACCGACCTTCTCAGGGCCAATATCGTGCCCCTACGGTGCAGGAGAAAAAGGCGATTCCGCCGATTACGGTGGAGCGGAAAGGTTCGGTTACCCGTAGAGGAAAGAACTCGGATTCCAGTGTTGGATCAAGCGGAAGTCTGTTCGACAGAGGGCCCAGCAGTTCACCGAGCAGAGGCTCGATTTCACGTGACCGTAGCGACAGCGGCGGTTCCAGCATATTTGATTCGCCGCGTAGATCTTATAGTAAGCCCAAAACACGTAGCGGTTCAGGTAAAATTAGCCGACGAAGTCGACGATGATGGGTATCGTCAATTTATTTGAAAACAAAGACGCGGAACTGTGGTACTGATGCACAGTTCCTTTTTTTATTTTTAGAGATGACGTTGGTGATCATCTAGCGGCACAGCCATCAAGTAGAAGTGGACAGATAAGGGAAAGCAGCCGCAACCTACATCTTTATGGATATAATAATGTAGAGATAATCAAAACTCTGTTTGATTGAAGGGATTGAAAATTAAATGGTACTATCTATTTCTTGGCCAGATCTTTCACAAAGACCATTTAATCTAATGGTGGAACGAAAAATGGAGTGTTCTCCGAATGTCCTGTATCAGGCTTGGACGAAGCAGTTTGACAGTTGGTTTGCAGCCCCAGGATCAGTATTAATGGAGGCTGAAGTGAACACGACCTTCTTTTTCGAAACGCATTTTGAGGGGAAGCGTCATCCACATTACGGAAGATTTCTAAGACTTGAGCAAAACAGACTTATCGAGCTGACTTGGGTTACTGGCGAAGGCGGCACCAAGGGAGCTGAAACAGTGGTCACCGTTGAGCTTAAACCTCGCGGTAATGGCACGCATCTTTACTTAACGCATGCAGGTTTTCCAGATGAGAATTCAAGGAACCAACATGAGCAGGCTTGGCCGCTTGTAATTGAGCAGCTCGACAAAAGGATGATGCCAGATAGATAATTCAGAAGGTTACAGGCTAAAACTGCAACAAGAGGACGATTTTAAAATCGTTCTTTTCATATTTTTTGACGACAAAAATAAATATTTACCTTACATAAATACAAATATTACCAGTTTACTAGATTATTTCATTGCCACATCTATTAGTAAAATATACAATTACAACAGGCGAAATAAGAGGATGGTGTATCTGTGTTATCTGCTTTTTTATATATATTACTTGGTGTATTCGATGCTTTGGCCGCTGTTATTTTGGTCTTAAAGCTTTATATGCTTCCCGTGAGGGAATATCGCACAAAAATATTATTCTATGCAATTGGCATAGCTTTGTTTTCCTTTCTAATGAGGGAAGTTATAGGCTTGCCTAAATTAGATTTGCCGCTTCAGTATTTGTTAATGGTTATCTTTTTTAGATTCGGTTTAGGGGTCAAAACCCATCTAGCAGCTTTTTCTGCTGGTTCTGGTCTAACAGCCTACATTAACCTACAACTTTTTGTATTTCTGTTTGCAAATTTTTTCGGAGTAGCAGAACCAGGTGTTATTAATGATACTTCTGGCTCTTCTATTTACGTTATTCAGTTATCTTCTATTATTATTGCGTACTTTATTTCTTTTGTGATGGGAAAATATAACTTTGGATTCTCGTTTATAATTCAGCCTCCACATGATTTTTTAAGAGCTGAAAATTACTTATCGTCTCTAAATAAGCTGTTGATTCTAGGTGCTCTAATATCAGCTGCCACCATTTTTATTACTTTGTATATGCTCTATAGCTCAAATACCATAGGATTACTATCCATTTCATTGCTTACTTTCGGTTTGTCGTATTTCTTTTCAGAGAGAGGAGATTACGAGGGTGCTAGAAGCGCTATCAAGGTACATCGCAACGGAAATAAAAAAAGCTGATCCTGATGGCCCAACAAGTGTAGAAGTGATGGAGTATGCGCTTGGTATAAAAATTACCGAAGTGTCGTCGATACTAATGGTTGCGGTTATCGCTTGGATGACCGGGCATTTTTTGGGATCGTTATTCGCTCTGGTTACTATCATGTTTATAAGAAGATTTTCAGGAGGGGCACACTTCAGTAATCTTACATTTTGTGTCTGTTTTACAACGGCAATATGTGTAACTATACCCTTCGTCTCTTTAAATTTATCAACAATTTTGATTATTAATGCTTGTTCAATATTAGTGTTTTTAGTTTATGCACCCAATCATTTTATTTATATTCATAAGACCAATAACCACAAATATTATAAAACGGTATGTGTTTTGGTATGCGCAGTGAATTTTTTTATACAGTCCCACATAATATGTTTAGCTTTAGCTATTCAAGCATTCAGCATTCTTCCTTTATGGAAAGGAGGTGAACGAAAATGGATAAGAAATTGGCGAGAGCTTTAAATATAAGACTGGGAAAATACGCTAATGAATCTACCAAAAATGAAAAAACAGTATTTGGTGCTAAACCGATACCGGCTGAGCTTAAGAAAAAAGAAAAGAACTGATGAAGTACCGCGTTTTCAATTTGGGGCATTGCTTTTATACGATCGGGCTAACCGCACAGACTTGCAAGGCAGCTTTTCAGCTATCACGACTTGGTTTTGTGAGATCGAGTCTAACGCATTTGGAGGTACGATTCGAAGAATCTGACTTCACTTGCTCTATGTCTCATAATAAGCTTAAAGCACTTAAAAAGTTATAGAAATGACCCGTAGAATTCACGGGTTATTTTTATTGCCATACATACTTAGACACCCCCCCGATTTGCCAGATAACGGTTTTAGCGTTATAACAGAAAGAGGGCATTTTAGAAGAACGGAGTGAGATTATGAATCATATATCATTAAACGCAGAAAAATTCCAGCGTAAAGCAGTTCAGGTGGAAGAGGCGCAAAGCAGGATAGCTAGCCATGTTAAACAGGGTGAAAGGGAAGACGTAGAGCTGGAGCAGGCGCATGGACGCTATTTGGCGGTGGATTTGACCGCACCACACCCGTATCCCCGTTTTCGTCGCTCAGGTATGGACGGTTATGCGATCCTTGGATCGGACACTGAAGTGTGCTCGTCCGGTCAGGAAATCTGGTTACATGTGATTGATGAAATTCCATGTGGCACCGTATCGGACAAGCGGGTGGAGACTGGAATGGCTGCCCGCATCATGACAGGAGCGCAATTACCTGATGGAGCGGACACGGTTGTCATGCTGGAAGCAACACAGCTGCGTGAGGAAAATGGACAGACATATGTCGGCTTAAAGAAGCGTATGGAGATTGGCAAAAATGTGACACAGATTGGTCATGAGATTCAGGAAGGTCAGCTTTTGCTTAGTAAGGGAACCTGCCTGGGAGCAGGGCACATCTCGGTACTGGCTACGTTTGGAGTACATCAGGTACCTGTTTACAGGAAGCCAAGGGTGGCCGTTTTTTCTACAGGATCGGAATTACTTGCAGTGGATGAGCCGTTACAACCAGGGAAAATTCGAAACAGTAATACATATATGCTGGCTTCTCAAATTAGAGAGGCAGGAGGCGAGCCGTTCATTTTACAAGCCATTCATGATGATTTGAGCCTTGCCCGTACCTCTGTACGTGAAGCCATAGCTGCCTATGATATCGTGGTCACGAGTGGAGGAGTATCGGTGGGGGATTTTGATATTATGGGTGACCTGGTACGACAGGAAGATGTGAATATGCTGTTCAACAAGGTTACGATGCGTCCAGGAAGTGTGACCACAGCCGCAGTGATTGACGGCAAGCTGTTATTTGCGCTTTCAGGCAACCCCGGTGCGTGCTTTGTAGGCTGTGAGCTGTTTGTACGGCCGACGATCCAAATGATGTTATCTTCGGCACATCCATATTTACAAACCTGGACGGCGAAGTTAGGCGCAGATTATACGAAGGTAAACAACTATACACGCTTTGTACGCAGCTCTCTGGAGATACGTGGTGGGCAAGTATACGCGATTCCTGCGCGAGTAGATGAATCCAGTGTCATGGTGACCATTAAGGACAGCGACTGTCTGATCGTAATTCCTCCTACAACAGAAGGATTACGCGAAGGTGAAGAGGTGCGAGTACTGGTATTACAAGGTGGACAGGTAACGTGAATACGAAACATCCATTTGTATGTCAAATCGTCGGATTCAAAAATACGGGGAAAACGACCTTTCTCGGAGGGTTGATTCGTTATGTGCAGAAGTCAGGTCTACGCGTAGCAGTGATCAAGCATGATGGACATGAATTTGAAATGGATCATGAGGGTACAGATACGTACAAGCACCGACAGGCGGGTGCTGAAGGCGTAGCTATTGTTTCGGCTGGAAGAACAGCCATTTTAGAGGAGCATAGTCAGCCTGTCACCAGTCTGATCTGGCATTTTCAGGCCTATGATTGTGTGTTGCTGGAAGGCTTCAAGCAGGAGGATTATCCAAAGCTGGTCATGGTGCGGGAACAATCGGATGCTCAGCTTACCGATAAGCTGACAAATGTGCAGGGGATAGCGGTTTGGGAGCATCAAATGGATTGGGCTCAAGGTCACTACTCAGATGAAATGATACAGATATTTCCTGCCGAGGCCAACGGACCCGCAGGCCGCTGGCTACTCGAACAGATTCAAAAGCAGATAGAAGGAATGAGGAATAAGCAGGGGTGAGACATCAATCGGCTGAGTCGGTTAGAGTCTCTACCCGCCGTTCGATCGCCTGGGACATGGTTTTGTCAGTCAGGTGGGCATACACTTCTGTTGTTTCTGTCGAAGCGTGCCCCAGTTGTTCCTTTGTTTTGTAAATATCATTTTGTAAATAATAATCAGTAGCAAAGGAATGACGAAGCTTATGCACGGTAAGGTAAGGCTTGCCGAAACGCTTGGCGTACTTGATGATCATTGCCTGAATCGCTCTTTTGGTCATCCGTTTGCCTTCTGTACTGCCGTTAGGACGTGCGACAAAGAGAGCTTTTTCTTTTTTGGGGGCGCGGTAACGGGTATGTCTCAGGGACAAATAAAGTATGAGATCATCTTTGGATTGCTCGCGGAAATACACCGGCGTTTTAAAGGTTTCGTCGTTATTGCCTTTGCGGTACACATATAATAATTTATTGTTTATGTCTAAATCATCTAGATTCAGATTGACGATTTCAGATACGCGCAGGCCTGAGTTCAAAATGAGGCTGGCGATGCAGGCATCCCGTTCCTTATTTAGTTCATAGGAGTATAACGCCTGCTTGTTATCGGCCAAATCCTGACCATAGCCTTCATAAATATAACCGATGAATTCAAGCAGTTCTTCCTCTTCCAGTATTTTACCTTTAAGCTTGGCCGCCGTATCCTTGGGTTTATGTATGCGCTTGATTTCGACCTTGGCCATAATGTTGCGTTTGAGCAATGGATAAAAATTTTCATCCTCAGCGATCTGACTCAAATAATGAAAAAGCGAACGCAGGGACGATAGCTTACGTGAAATGGTAATACGGGAGTTGGAGCCTTCGCGCTTAGTAGACAGGAATAATCGAAAGCCTGTAATACTGTCCATATGAAGTGTCTCCAATTCTTCCAGTGTAACTTGGGCATTTGTTTCTCCAGTAGACAAGCCTTCCGAGCGAAGCCATGAAAAGAAAGCTTCGTAATCCCGCACATATTCTAGTAATGTGGAAGGGGACAGGTCGGGCAGCTTGTAATCCATAAATTGTTGCACGTACCATGGTAATCCCGGCATTTTTTCATCTAGTTTGCGCCGGTCGATGATCTTTTGTATATTCATTGGGTTCCACCTCGTCCGGTCATAATATATATGTATTTTAGCATATTTTGCACAGCACTGGATGGGATGTAATTCGAAGTTAAAGAACAGATGGAACCGCCAAGAGAGGTGAAAGTATGGGGTATAATATCAAATCGGAACTGAAGCTGTCTATTAAGAGTGTACCGGAGTCGCAAAAGGACATTATTGTACAGCTCATGCAATTTTATTTATACGATTTTACAGCCTATCTTCGAATTGATGTCACTGAGAAGGGTACATTCCCGGCTTATCCAGACTTGTATCAATATTGGACGAGTGGTGAACAGAAGCTGCCTTTTCTGATTTGGAGACAGGATATTCCTGTGGGCTTTGCACTCGTTGACCGAATGTCCAGCAATCGAGAAGCTGACTACTACATGGCTGAGTTCTTTGTACTTCGTCCTTATCGGCATAATGGGGTTGGGACTTGGGCGGCTCATGAGCTGTTTGGACGTTTTAACGGACGTTGGAAGGTGACCCAAATGAGCACCAATAGGCCGGCACAATCCTTTTGGCGTAAGGTGATTGGAAGTTATACGAAAGGCGAGTACAGGGAACAGACACATCCGGTAAGAGGGAATATAAGTCAGTTTTTCAATACCTGAAAAATTCGAAATAGAAAGTCAGTAATGAAAAAGAGTCGGGGAGAGTATCCTGTCGGCTCTTTTTTGTTGTCAATTCAAGTCTTCTAAGAGACCAGTTGGACCCGAAAAGAAATGCAAATTAGCATCAAAAAGCCTATTCTTAAATGCTATAGAAGGAGGGAGTCCGTTTGTCATCATTGCTGTAGATTGAACATTTATACGGTCGAATTTCACACTAAAAAAGGTTTACTGCAAGCACTCGACAACGTATCACTAACGATCAGGACGGGAGAAATGGTCTGCCCCAACGGTGAATCCGGCAGCGGAAAAACGATTACCCCCAAGTCGATTATGCGGCTAACCGATTATGAAAACGGACGAATTGCCCAAGGAGAAATACGGTTGCAGTACATAGATTTGACCGTTTTGTCGCAGCAGGAATTAAGCTCACTTCGCGGCAAAAAGATGGCGATGGTATTTCAGGAGCCGATGTCGGCGTTTGATCCGGTGATGTGGTCCTGATCTGCTATGGTTCGCGGTTTCCGCATGAGTTTTCGGGAGGACGCGCCAACGAATCGGGATAGCCCGTGCCATTGCTCTGTATAGGGGTTATGTACTTGGGGGAACTTGTAGAATTGCTCCAAGTGACGAGTTGTTTCAGGCATCCTGCCCATCCGTATACCCGAGGGCTTGTTGCCTCGATACCTAATCCAAATCCGAAAAACCGCCGGGAGCTAATTACGATACAAGGTGAGATTCCTTCGCCTGCGAAGTCTCCATCCGGCTGTCGTTTTCATACCCGCTGTCCACTAGCGACCTCGCGTTGCCGTGAGGAAGTACCTGAACTGACAGCGATTAGCACAGGACATTATGCCGCTTGTCATTACCCGTCCTAGGTTCAAGACACCCCTTTGATCTACTATCGGCATGATAAGAGAACTACATTCTATAGGCCGTTCATGGTAAGATAAGGATAGAAGTATATAAATTCAATAGGAAAAGAGGGTATTATGCTAGAAAAATGGGTTCAGGAATTAAAAGATGGTGAACAAGAGCTGATTGCATGGAGAAGACATCTACATCAACATCCCGAGCTTTCTTTTGAAGAAACGAATACGTCTGCATTTATCGCCGATCAATTGCGCTCTTTTGGCATTGAGGTAAGAACGAATGTGGGTGGAAACGGTGTGCTCGGGTTTTTAGAAGGCGGTCAGCCAGGTAGAACGATTGCATTTCGTGCTGATTTTGATGCGCTTCCCATTCAGGATGAAAAGGATGTGCCTTATAAATCGACCGTTCCGGGTGTTATGCATGCCTGCGGACATGATGGTCACACGGCTGCGTTACTTGGAGTGGCACGCGTATTGAGCCATAACCGTGAGGCGTTGAAGGGAAAGCTTGTGTTTATTTTTCAACATGCGGAAGAAAAACCGCCTGGTGGAGCCAAGTTTATGATTGAGGATGGCTGTCTGGATGGGGTAGAGGCGGTATACGGTATTCACCTCGCATCTGAAATTCCGCTTGGTAAAATTGGATTAAAGAGTGGGCCTGCGATGGCGGCTGTCGACGCGTTTACGATCCAGATCAACGGTAAAGGCGGGCATGGCGCACGACCGCATCAGACGGTGGACTCTATTGTTATCGGCAGTCAAATTGTGAACGGGTTGCAGCAGGTGGTTAGTCGCAGGGTGGACCCTATTGAATCAGCAGTGTTAACGATTGGGGTATTTCAAGCTGGAACTGCCTTTAATGTGATTGCAGATAAGGCCAAAATTGAAGGGACTGTACGTACGTTTAATAAGGAAGTGCGTAAGGAAGTCGAGAATGAAATTCGCAGTATCGTCAAGGGGTTGACTGAGGCTTATCATGCCGGATACGAAATTGACTATCTGAATGGCTATCCTTCTTTGGTGAATGCAGAAGCCGAAACGGAACGTGTACGCGAGCTCATCGGCAGACTGTATGGAGCAGACGCCTTTTTGGATTTGAAGCCGGTCATGGGAGCAGAGGATTTTGCTTATTATTTGGAGCAGCGACCGGGAGCTTTCATTCATGTGGGTGCCCGTAATGAGGATGAACGAACGCATTTTGCTCATCACCATCCTCACTTTGATTTTGATGAGCGGGCATTGCTCGTCTCAGGACATATTTTTTTAGCTCTGGCGCTTGAATACTTGCAATAATATGCATATGTTTATGACTGACGACAGTATTAACGGAAGCAATGTAAGCTGGAACCGCGCATAGCGCGGTCAGGCTGTCGAGAAACCCCCTGTTTTTTTGCAGGGGGTTTAAAACTGTCTTAGTGGTCTAAAAACTAGGGTCCTCAGATCGTTTTAAATCGATTTTTGTTTTAAAAGATGCGTCTCCCCATATAAAAATAGAAGTGTCGAAAAGTCCTCTGGACTTTCTCGACACTCTGACCGCGCATAGCGCGGTTTTTTGTTGTAAATCAAAGTATTTTGACATCCATAAAGAATGAAAATGAAGTAATTAATTCATTATATGAAAAATTCATAATAGAATTAAATAAAGGATGTTAACTCTGAAGGAAGTCCAAACCTCATATTATAAGCTGAGGAGCAGGAGATAATATTGCATTATCTTGATTTTTCGCACAAGGAAATGAGAAAAAGATGACGAATCTATTGAGCAAGACACCAATGTAAGCGCTAACAAAACGAGTATCGCACCGTATATATTGGTTGAATGGGGGTGAGCCTGAGAAAACATTTGTCAGATTTGTGAGAGGCAACGATAACGATAGGAACGTATTCAGAATCGGCTGATTACTTTGATTTCAAAATGACTCGCATATTCAAATGATATTGAAGAAGGAGGTTGAATTCATTGACTAAGGCAAAAAACAGGTTGAGAATTGCTTGTTTGGCGCTTGTGGTAGCGGGTGCTTCCTGGACAGGAATGATAGCACCGGCTCATGCTGCTCCAAGTGACGATTACAGTTGGAAAAGTGTCGTTACGGGTGGAGGTGGTGGTTTTGTACCTGGCATTATTTTTAATGAAACGGAAAAAGACCTAATCTATGCCCGTACAGATATTGGAGGAGCTTACCGCTGGAATGCTGCCAATGAGAGCTGGATTCCGCTGACGGATTCTGTGGGCTGGGAGGATTGGAACAAAAATGGTGTCGATGCACTGGCGACCGATCCTATTGATCCGAATCGTGTATATATAGCTACAGGTACGTATACTAATTCATGGGATAAACAAAACGGGCAGATTATGCGTTCCACCGACAGGGGCAATACGTGGCAGACAACCAAGCTTCCTTTTAAGGTGGGGGGCAATATGCCGGGGCGTTCAATGGGTGAACGTCTGACGATTGATCCAAATAAGAATAATATTTTGTTCTTTGGAGCTCGAAGTGGTAATGGACTATGGAAAAGCTCTGACTTCGGAGCAACTTGGAGCAAGGTTAGCAGTTTCCCGAATCCAGGGACGTATGTACAGGACCCTTCCAATGAATATACCAGCGACATTGTCGGTTTGGCCTGGATTACCTTTGATAAAAAAACAGGCTCTTCCAGTAAAGCAACGCAGACGATCTATGTAGGTGTTGCAGATAAAAAGCAAAGTGTCTATCGCAGTACAGATGGCGGGACAACCTGGTCTGCTATAGCGGGACAGCCTACGGGCTATTTGCCACATCACGGCGTTTTATCAGCGGACGGCAACTTGTATATTTCTTATAGCGATGGAGCTGGTCCATATGACGGAACAAAGGGTGAACTGTGGAAATTGAATACAGCAAGCGGGCAGTGGACTAACATTAGCCCTATTGGTAGCAGCAGCGCGGACAATCATTTTGGATATGGTGGACTGACGGTGGATGCCCAGAAGCCAGGTACACTTATGGTTGCTACCTTGAATGCCTGGTGGCCGGATGAAACGATTTACCGCAGCACGGATAGTGGGGCAACCTGGAGTCCTATTTGGGAGTTCGATGGTTATCCGTCTCGCAAGCTGAAATACAATCTGGATATAAGCGGTGCGCCTTGGCTGACTTTCAATGCCAATCCTGCTCCACCGGAAGTATCGCCCAAGCTAGGGTGGATGATCGGAGATCTGGAGATAGATCCGTTTAATTCAGACCATATACTGTACGGCACGGGAGCTACGATTTATGGCTCTAAAAATCTGACCAATTGGGATAAAGGTGGAAAACTGGATATTTCGGTAGCCGCTAAAGGGGTAGAGGAAACAGCGATTTTGGATTTGGTGAGCCCTCCAGTTGGCGCGCCTTTGGTGAGCGCAGTAGGTGATGTCTCTGGATTCAGGCATGACGATCTGTTCAAGGCTCCAGCTAAAATGCTGGATAATCCGACCTTTACAAGCAGCGAAAGCATCGATTATGCCGAGCTGAATCCTTCTTTTATGGCCCGGGTAGGTAAAGCGGATTATAAAAAAGATCCAAATGCCAAATCCATCGGTTTTTCCAATGATGGCGGAGCCAACTGGTATAAGGCAAATAGCGAGCCTTCCGGTACAGCAGGAGGAGGCAGCATCGCCGTAGCGGCAGATGGGAATGGCTTGCTGTGGAGTACATCGGACAAAGGTGTGTTCTACTCCAAAACTGGCGGCAACGCATGGACAGCAAGCACAGGGATTCCAGCGAATGCAAAGATCGTCTCTGATCGAGTAAACCCTAATAAATATTACGCATTTGCCTCCGGGAAAATATATGTGAGCACCAATGGAGGCGTATCCTTTACGCCATCAGCGGTAACTGGCTTACCGACAGCAGGCAATGCTGATATTGATGCTGTACGAGGAGCAGAAGGAGATGTATGGTTCGCTGGAGGCTCCGAGGATGGAGGACCATATGGCTTATGGCATTCCAAAGATTCTGGCGCTACGTTCACCAAGCTCTCTAATGTGCAGGAAGCGGATTTTGTAGGCTTTGGTAAGGCAGCGCCGAACCGTACGAATGCAGCGGTATTTATCGTTGGTAAAATTGATGGTACACGTGGATTTTACCGTTCGGACGATGCTGGCGCAAACTGGGCGCGCATTAATGATGACAAGCATCAATATGCTCGAGTGACCAAAATTATTGGGGACCCTCGGGTTTACGGACGTGCTTATCTGGGAACGAATGGCCGCGGCATTCTGGTGGCAGATCGTGTGGGTGGTGGTGATCAGCCATCTACCGGGCAAGCAAGTATTACACCAACGACTGCAACCTATGGAGTAGATAACAGCAATACCGATATTACTGTCAAGCTTACACTTAACGGTAATACGCTAGAAGCGATCAAGCAGGGGAGCGTGGTGCTGAACAAGGGTGAAGATTATACGGTTAGTGAAGAAACGGTCGTTCTTACTAACAAGTATTTATCGAAACTTCCTAAAGGAGAGATAACGCTCAACTTCCATTTTAGTACAGGCACTGATGCGTTGTTTACGATTATGGTGAAAGGGGATACGCCAAGTGAGCCGGGAACAGGCGAGGGCGTTCTGAAGGTGCAAGCCTTCAATGGGAATGTATCCGACACAAGCAATACAATCAGTTCCAAGTTTAAAATAACTAATACGGGAACCTCATCAATTTCCCTAGCAGACGTGACATTGCGTTATTATTACACCATTAACGGGGAGAAAGCACAAAATTTCTTCACGGATTGGTCGAGCGTCGGTACAGGGAATGTGATTGCTAGCTTCAAAACATTATCCAATGCGAAGCCAGGAGCAGATTCTTATGCAGAAATCGGGTTTAACTCGGCTGCGGGTTCTTTAGAGCCCGGTCAAAGTGTGGAGTTGCAAACCCGGATATCCAAAGAGGACTGGAGCAGTTACACACAAACCGATGATTATTCATTTAATCCCACAGCAAACAGTTTACAAGATTCTGCTAAAATAACCGCTTACCTGTCTGGAAGCAAGCAATGGGGAATTGAGCCCTAAACCTTAATAAGGATAATCCTAAGTCAGCCACTCTAATGAGTGAGCTGGCTTTATTTTTGATGACCTTGTTGTCCCGCATTCTTTTTTGGGAAAAAGCAACGGCAAATTGAAAACAGGCAGATAATAGAGATTCAAATTAAATAGTATAATTATTTCACTATATGAAAAATTCATAATAGAAAAAAACTCTTTCTCGCATACGATATCCACAAAACAAACACACCACTGTAAGTAGAAAAAGGAAATACTAAATGGGAATATATGTTCTTTTATCTTGAAAAGGAAACGCTCCTGTCCTTAGACCAAAAGCGTCTCTAATCCATTTTTTATATTGATCATACACCTCAAACAAGATGCCGGGATACTGAAATTAACAGGGTCATCGTAATGACATTCACAATCGTGGAAAGTAATACTGTTTGTGCGGCAAAATCGGGTTCATTTTTATATTCTTCCGCCAAAATACTGGTATTAACACCGGTAGGCATACCCGATGCAATGAGCAAGGCTTGAGCGGGAATCCCCTTAAGACCAAGCAGCAAGACGAGCATAAAACCGACCATTGGACCAGCAATCAGGCGTAGTACCATACTGATGTACACGGCTGTCCGGCGTAAACGAAAGGGATATTGCACAATTTGTGCTCCCAAAGTAAGCAGAGCCACGGCAACCATCGACTGACTAATATAATTCAAAGGTTCAGCCAGTAAATTAGGCAATGGACTATGCAGCAGATTTAGGAGCAAACCTAGCGCAAGCGCATAGGGAACAGGCATTTTTAAAAAATTAATTAATATTTTTCGAGTATTGGCCTTGCCGTTTTGCACAACAAAAGTGCCGTATGTAAATGTGACAAAGCTTTGAAAGGTCATAATCAGAGCTTGAACGGAAATGGCCAAAGGGTCACCTTTGAACACCAACTGATTGATTGGCAGACCATAATTTCCTGAATTATCTAGCATTACACTATTTGTAAAAGCTCCACGCATTCCGGGACTGTATTTCAGAGATCTGGCGACGGTAGTGCTGATTACGTACAGAATAGCTATGTACAAGGCATAAAAAAGTGAAACCTCACCCATGAGCATTAAAGAAATTTCCGAGTTATAAAGACCCGTAAACACAACTGCGGGGGTGATATAGTAAAAATTGATTTTAGCTAAGGTATACAAATCCAGTCGAAAATAATATTGCATGATACAACCAAAACCGATAAGTACAAAAATAGGTAAAACAACGTCCAAAAGAATGGTGCCGAACATATCTGTTTCATCTTCTTTCTATTATGCGAATGTAAAGGCTGATACTTAAAAATGCATGTGTAATTCTCATTATACTGTGTAAATAGGTTAGGCGTATAACAAAATTTTATAGTATGTTGGCAATCTGGACTGCAGTTATAGTGGTGTTTCACACATTATGTAAAAAAAGATAAAAAATCAGCTTAGAGAAGCCGTTAATACATCTAGGGACATTTGAGCCCGGTCTTTTACTATAAGGAGGAATCGCATCATGAGAAACACTTGGACAGCTTTACTAGCGTGTATACTGGTCTTGGGATTGGCAGCGGGAACCGCTGAGGCCAAGCAGGGACGCGGAAATGATCAGGAGAGCAAACAGGAAGCAAAGACGTCTGTTAAAGACGGGAATGAAAAGAGCGGGGAAGAGCTAATCAATCCCCATGACTCAGACAATGATCAGTCCAAAAAACAAAAGGACAAAGCATCCGATAAAAAGGATGAAAACAGTAAAAAAGAAAAACACGCAGAAATCAGAAAAACCGAACCTGTTGCAGTAACGGATGATACGTACGAGGAGTCCAAAGGCCATAATGGTCACAAGGGACGCAACGGTTACAAGGGTCTGCTTCACGCGGTAGAAAATACGAAGGATAAGCCGGCAGGAGCGGTTATTGCGAATCTGCTGCTTACGAAATACCCGGACCGTTTGACTCCAGAGCAGGTTGCTGAACTTGAATTGATTCGGAATTCTGGTAAAGCACTGACTGAGGCAGCTGAGCTACTGGCTGAAAATGGAAATGTGACAGATGCCGTATACATGCAGGAGGAGGCGGTACTGGCTAATGTGTCCGACCTGGACAGCTACAAAAAGCTCGGTGAATTCTCGAAGAAGGCCGGACGGCCGTCGGGTATGAAGCTGTTCGTGAATGGTGAAGAATACGATGCCAAACCGATTAACCGCAATGGGACCACACTTGTTCCGTTTAGAACAGCTTCCGAAGCTTTGGATGCAAAGGTTTCCTGGGATCCGAAAGAAAAGGCTGTTACAGTCACCCGTAACGGCGTGTCCGTCAAATTATTTGTTAACAGTCCGAAAGCATATATTAACGGTCAGCCGTATTCTATCGAGCAGCCAGCATCCATAGTGGATGGGACGACAATGGTACCTGTAAGGGTAATCGGAGAGGCCTTGGGGACAAATGTTAAATGGGAGCCTGAGAGCCAGTCCGTTGTTGTATACGAGTAGCCAACAACAACAACTACTACATCAACATCATAACGTGTTGTAAACAAACAAAATTTTGTGAACAAAAAGGGCCCCTGACTAAATGTCAGGCCTTTTTGTTTTACCTTGCAATTAATGATTTCGTATTCTTTTTAATGGTGAGAAGATAGATAGCCTTCATGATACTACCAAGCTATTCGCATTATGTGTTGGTCATGTGTACAATTAAATAGAGAACACTGAGAAAAGGGAGTGTCATAGATGGATTTAGGATTAACGGGAAAAATAGCCTTTATTGCAGGTTCCAGTAAAGGACTCGGCAAGGCAAGCGCACGGGAGCTGGCACGCGAGGGTGCGAATGTCGTCATTTCAGGACGGAACGAAGCAGAGCTTCAGCGGACGCAGGCGGAATTACTGGAAACAGCGAGTGGCCGCGTTGAATATGTAGTTTGCGATGTAACAAAACCAGAACATATCTCCCAGGCCATCCGCCGTACAGCTGACTTGTTTGGCACCGTTGATATTTTGGTTAACAATGCGGGTGGGCCTCCTGCCGGTACCTTTGATGATTTTACAGATGAAGTGTGGATGCAGGCCTTTGAACAAAATTTACTTAGTCATATCCGGTTGATCCGTGAGGTGTTACCTTATATGAAAAAACAACAAAACGGTAGGATTTTAAATATTGCTTCTTCCTCAGTTAAACAGCCAATTCCGGGGTTAATCATTTCAAATACGCTACGTACGGGAGTCGCTGGATTAGCGAAAACATTGTCTCTGGAATTAGCTCCTCATAATATACTGGTACATACTGTAGCACCGGGGAGAATTGCAACCGATCGCGTGCGTAGCTTGGACGAGCATCGAGCTGAGAAAACCCAGCAAACGACGGATCAGGTTCGTAAACAAGCAGAAGAGGGCATTCCATTGGGGCGGTATGGAGAGCCTGAAGAGTTCGGTAAAGTTGTTGCTTTTCTGGCGTCCTCAGCTTCATCCTATTTGACAGGGAGCACCATCCTCGTGGATGGCGGAATGATTAAATCGTTATAAAATAAAGATGCGTGCCAGCCTCAGGTTTAATTGGGTGCTGGCACGCTTTTTTAAAATTTATTTAGGGAATAGATAATCTTCATTCACGACCTGGAAGCTCACAACCCTCATCGCTACATATACCACCTGCATCTTGTTTGGACGAGCTGCCGCTTATCATGGTGAAAGGTGAGCGTTCATCCCATGCTTTTTGAAGCGCATCATGAAATACTTCCTCCGGCTGGGCACCAGAAACAGCAAATTTTCGATCAAATACAAAGAATGGCACACCCTGAACACCTAACACAGCGCCTTCGGATTCATCAGCTCTAACTTCGTCGGTAAAACGATCACTGGCTAATATAGCAGCCGCTTCCTTTTGATCCAAACCAACCTCAGTAGCCAGCGCTACCAGCACTTCATGATCCCCTGTATGCTTGCCTTCGATGAATACAGCCTGGAATAAACGCTCGCTCAGCTCCAGCATTTTGCCTTGTGTTTGAGCCCAAAGTGTTAAGCGGTGAGCATCAAGAGAGTTCGTCGGCACCATGGCATGAATATTATAATCAAGACCCGCAGAGCGTGCGTTTTCGTTCATTCGATCATTCATAGCCTGAGCCTCTTGCAGACTGACCCCATATTTAGCGGATAGTTCTTCATTGATCGTTTTACCGCTATCTCTCACAGCATCCGGGTTCAATTCGAAACTCTTGAATGTCAATTGCACCTCATTGCGATGTGGAAATTGCTGTAATACTTGCTCCAAACGGCGTTTGCCAATATAACAGAATGGGCACATATAATCAGACCATACTTCAATATTCATCAGGAAAAAGCCTCCATGTATACGTATTTTATTGAGTAACCGGGAGAGGTGCTCCCCACTTTAGAATGTGCATAAAGGTGGAACTTCATTAGTTACAATAAGAATTATAAAGCTAAAGCATTCAACGTGCAAATAATTAATGCTTGTCAAAAAATTAATGCTATGATATTTTATATGTGTAACCGGTTACACATTGGAGTTGAACCTACACTATGACAACAATTAAAGAAGTCGCCAGCTTTGCAGGTGTTTCCGTAGCGACCGTATCCAGAGTTATTAATGAAACTGGATATGTACATGAGGATACACGGCGAAAGGTTGAGGCTGCTGTGAAGAAGTTAAATTACAAGCCCAATGAAGTTGCACGTTCTCTGTATAAAAAGAAATCCAGATTAATCGGCCTGCTGCTGCCGGATATTACGAACCCTTACTTCCCCTTGTTAGCTCGTGGGGTGGAGGATCGAATGCAGGAAAATGATTTTCGGATTATTTTCGGTAATAGTGATGAAGATCGCCAAAAAGAATTGGATTACATGGATACTTTTGTTCAAAATAATGTCGTTGGTGTTATTTCTTCTACCAATGATCCCGATGCCGACTGTTACGCCAAACTGAAGATCCCGGTCGTTTTTCTCGATCGAACTTCCAGTGACAGTCTCTCCGTATATGCGGATGGAGCCCATGGCGGTTGCTTGGCTGCTCAAGAAATGGTTGCCCGCGGCAGCAAACAAATTACAGTCATGCAGGGCCCTGCACATATTCGTCCAGCACAAGACCGTTTTCGCGGGGCGGTTGAAGAGCTTCAGCAATCCGGAATTGCTTACCATGTGGTCGAGACAACTTCCTTTTCATTCAAGGAGGCCGAGTCGTGGGCCAAAGAGCTGTTTAGCAAGTACCCGGATACGGACGGAGTTATCGCAAGTAACGATATCGTGGCTACAGCGGTGATGCATGAGGCACATAGATTAGGAAAGAAAATCCCAGATGATGTTCAAATTATCGGGTTTGATGATATACCATTAAGCAGTTTGTTATTCCCGCCTTTGTCAACGATCCGACAACCTGCTTATGAAATGGGCTGGGAAGCAGCAGGACTACTCATTCAGTTGATTGAGCAGTCGCAAGTAACGAAGTCAAGCGTACCTAATCTTCATTCGAAAGTACTTACCTATTCAAGCATACAATTGCCCGTCAAATTTATAGAACGGGAAACGACGAGAAAGGTGGATTATGATGGCTAAAATTTCGATTATCGGAAGCAGTTCTATGGATCTCGTAGTTACTTCGTCCAAACGTCCCGGTGCTGGTGAAACGGTATTGGGTGAAAGCTTTACAACCGTACCTGGAGGTAAAGGAGCCAATCAGGCAGTAGCCGCAGCACGACTCGGAGCAGACGTTACGATGATTGGACGTGTAGGAGATGACCATTTTGGAGAACAGATTTTACGAAATTTTGAAGAAAATCATGTTCATACTGGTTATGTGAAACCGGTTACACATATGGAAAGCGGTACAGCGCATATTGTACTCGCTGAAGGTGATAACAGTATTGTCGTGGTAAAAGCAGCAAATAATGAAGTGACACCCGCCTATGTGGAAGAAGCGCTTGACGTCATCCGAAGTTCGGATATTGTGCTAATTCAACAGGAAATACCGTCGGAAACGGTTGTTTATGTAAGCGGAATTTGTGCGAAGTACCAGGTACCCTTGTTGCTGAATCCAGCCCCGGCTCGTGAAGTGGAAGAAAGCGTAATTGCGAATGCGACCTACATTACGCCAAACGAGCATGAAGCTGCCATTATGTTTAAGGATATGAGCCTGCAAGAAGCGTTGCGTAAATATCCCAACAAGCTGTTTGTGACTGAGGGCAGCAATGGTGTACGATTTTTCGACGGGGAACAGGAAGTCGTGGTTCCTACTTATAAAGTAGAAGCCGTTGATACAACAGGTGCAGGAGATACGTTTAACGCTGCTTTTGCAGTGGCACTGGCCGAAGGAAAATCGCTGGCCGACAGTGTGAAATTTGCTAATCGTGCTGCGTCATTGTCCGTAACCAAATTTGGAGCCCAAGGTGGAATGCCAACCCGTCGTGAAGTGGAGGAGCAATTATAATATGAAGAAACATGGAATCCTAAACAGTCATATATCCAAAATACTGGCGGATCTCGGCCACACAGACTATATTGTCGTGGCTGATGCCGGCTTACCTGTTCCTGAAGGCGTTACCAAAATTGATTTGGCCCTTAAACTGGGTGTTCCATCCTTTCAGGACGTTGTTGATGTCATTGCAGCAGATATGGTGATCGAAAAAGTAACGCTGGCCGAAGAAATCAAACAAGAAAATGAACAAGCATTGCAGTATATTATGCGCAACTTTGCAGGGGAGCAATTAGAACATCCACAGATTAATAAGCAGACTGCCGTCATTGAGTTTTGCTCTCATGAACAATTCAAGGAGCTGACCCGTTATGCGAAGGCGGTCATTCGTACAGGAGAGGCTAAGCCATTTGCCAATTGTATTTTGCAGGCAGGAGTTCATTTTGGATAAATCAATGTTGAATAAAAAGGAGGGTACAGCATGCAGATTCAAATGAAAGGAATTCACAAAGCCTTTGGAACCAATCAGGTACTGAGTGGTGTTGACTTTGATCTTCGTGAAGGAGAAGTACATGCCCTCATGGGTGAAAATGGTGCAGGAAAATCAACGCTGATGAATATTTTAATCGGACTGCATCGGCGAGATGAGGGAACGATCATCATTGACGGCCAGGAAACCTATTTTGCCGACCCCAAAGAAGCGGAGCAAAAAGGAATTGCTTTTATTCACCAGGAACTGAATGTGTGGCCGGAGATGACCGTGCTGGAAAATCTGTTTATCGGCAAGGAAATGACATCCAAGTGGGGCTTACTAGACAGCTCTAAAATGAAAGCGTTAGCAAATGAGCAATTCAGCAAGCTTTCGGTAAACCTTCCATTAAACGGTGAAGCAGGCGAGTGTTCAGTGGGTCAACAGCAGATGATTGAAATAGCCAAAGCACTCATGACGGATGCTAAAGTTATCGTGATGGATGAGCCGACAGCCGCCTTAACCGAACGTGAAATTCAGAAGCTGTTCGAGGTTATTACTTCTTTGAAAAAAGATGGTGTTTCGATCGTGTATATTTCACATCGGATGGAGGAGATATTCGCGATCTGTGATCGGATTACCATCATGCGTGACGGGAAAACGGTGGATACTCAGGCGATTCCCGATACGAATTTTGATGAAGTTGTACGGAAAATGGTAGGTAGAGAGCTGACTGAACGCTATCCGGTAAGAACGCCCGCTTTGGGAGAAGTGGTGCTGGAGGTCAAAAATGCCACGCATAAAGGCTTGTTTGAAAATGTGAATTTTACTGTGCGGTCTGGTGAAATTGTAGGTTTTTCAGGCTTGATGGGCTCGGGACGAACCGAGATCATGAGGGCGTTATTTGGACTGGATGCTTTGGATCGTGGTGAGATCCATGTACGTGGAAAAAAGGTGACTATTCGCAAGCCGGATGACGCGGTGAAACTAGGGATTGGCTTCATTACAGAAGACCGAAAAGATGAGGGCTTGGTTCTGGATTTTTCCATTCGGGAAAATATGGTGCTGCCAAATCTCTTTAGCTTTACCTCAAAAGGATTTATTTCAGGTAAAAAAGAGTTGGATTTTGTTAACACTTTAATTAAGCGCTTACAAATTAAAACCCAATCGGGTGAAACAACGGTTCGCAGTTTGTCAGGTGGTAATCAGCAAAAGGTGGTTATTGCCAAATGGGTAGGTATTGGTCCAAATGTACTCATTCTTGACGAACCGACGAGAGGTGTGGATGTGGGAGCCAAGCGGGAAATCTACCAGTTGATGAACGAGCTGACCGAACGTGGAGTCGCGATTATCATGGTATCCTCGGAACTCCCTGAGGTACTCGGCATGAGCGATCGTATTGTCGTGGTGCACGAGGGAAAGATCAGCGGAGAGCTGAGCAGGGAAGAAGCCACACAAGAAAATATTATGACGCTAGCTACAGGAGGACAGTAATATGACAACTATGAATGAATCAAAAAGCAGCAAAGGCTTTCAAATGTCACAAATCACACAGAAGCTTGGTCCGTTGTTGGGACTCATTATTTTGGTGATTATCGTATCGGTCTTAAATCCCAGCTTTTTGGAACCGCTTAATATTTTGAATTTATTGCGCCAGGTATCCATTAATGCGTTGATTGCGTTCGGTATGACCTTCGTTATTCTCACAGGCGGAATAGATTTGTCAGTCGGCTCCATATTAGCACTATCCAGTGCGTTTGTCGCAAATATGATGCTGGCCGGGTTCGATCCTATTTTGGCGATTATCATCGGCTGTGCATTGGGTGGCGTGATGGGGATGGTCAACGGCTTGATGATTACGAAGGGTAAAATGGCTCCGTTCATCGCTACACTAGCAACCATGACCATTTTCAGAGGATTGACACTCGTTTATACCAATGGTAACCCTATTACAGGACTCGGGGACAGTCTGGTATTTCAATTGTTCGGTCGTGGCTATCAGTTCGGTATTCCGGTTCCAGCGATTACGATGCTTATTACCTTTGCTGTCTTATGGATCATTTTGCATAAAACACCATTCGGACGTAAAACGTATGCCATTGGTGGTAACGAGAAGGCTTCGATTGTATCTGGTATTAAAGTACCGCGTGTAAAAATTTGGATTTACTCTCTGGCTGGAATGCTCTCCGCATTGGCGGGAGCTATCTTGACTTCACGTTTGAACTCGGCGCAACCGACAGCAGGTACTTCTTATGAATTGGACGCCATTGCGGCTGTCGTATTAGGTGGAACAAGTCTCTCAGGAGGACGCGGACGAATCGTAGGTACGTTAATTGGTGTGCTTATCATCGGTACACTAAACAATGGCTTGAACTTGCTGGGGGTTAACTCATTTTATCAAATGGTAGTAAAAGGGATAGTCATCGCTATTGCAGTATTGATTGACCGTAAAAAATCCGCATAATACACCTAATCTGCGTAGAAGGAGACACAAAAATATGAAAAAGCTTACATTAATAATGACTGCATTGCTGCTCCTGCTCATGACAGGGTGTTCCTTGGAACCGCCCGAATGGGCGAAGCCTAAAGCGGCCGCGAACCTGAAGGACATCAAAATCGGCTTGTCGATCTCAACACTGAATAATCCATTCTTCGTATCTCTCAAAGACGGAGTTGTGGCAGAGGCCAAAAAACAAGGAATGCAGGTCATTGTTGTGGATGCACAAAATGATTCGGCGAAACAAAGTAATGACGTAGATGATCTGATTCAACAGGGAGTGAACGCGTTGCTCATTAATCCGACAGATTCGTCGGCCATCTCCACTGTGGTACAATCAGCGAATGCATTGAACATCCCGGTTATTACACTGGATCGTTCTGCTGACAAAGGCGATGTAAAAGCACTCGTCGCTTCAGACAACGTAGAGGGAGGACGAATGGCTGCCAGATATGTGATTGATCAAGTTGGAAAAGGTGCCAAGGTGATTGAGCTGGAAGGTGTTCCAGGAGCATCCGCTACCCGTGAACGCGGAAAAGGATTTCATGAAGTAGCAGATAAGGATCTGAAAGTCATAGCCAAACAATCGGCCGATTTTGATCGGACCAAAGGTTTGAACGTGATGGAAAATCTGCTGCAAGGCAACCCGGACGTTCAGGCAGTATTTGCCCACAATGATGAAATGGCGTTGGGTGCGATCGAAGCAATCCAAAGCTCAGGTAAGAACATTCCAGTCATCGGTTTTGACGGTAACGAGGATGCGCTTAAATCAATTAAGGAAGGGAAACTGACAGCCACCGTAGCTCAGCAACCCGAGCTTATTGGTCAATTGGCGGTGCAGGCAGCCAAGGATGTACTTCAAGGTAAAAACGTGAAAACATCAATTCCCGCTAAGCTGGAGTTAGTGGATCAATCGAAATAAAAAGGGCGCTTGGCCCAACATATTAAGCTATTCGGACTGATGCTGTAATGCGCATCAGTCCTTTTTTTTTGGCTATTCTACGATGACGATACATACACATAAATGGAAGTTTTTTATTTTTGTATTGTAAGAAGAGACAGTAAAAGATAGAATAACAATTGTATGATAATGAGAATCACTATCATATTATGAATTGTATATATCTAAGGAGGACGTATATTGTGCAACAAAGGTACAGATTAAAATGGGAATCCACGCTTTGTCTTGTGGTTCTTTTGATGGTTGTATTGAGTGCATGTGGAAACGCAGCTAGCAACAACCAGACAAACGACAAGACCAGCACTAATGATCCTTCCGGGCAATCCAAGACGGTTGTCATGCGCGAATATACTGATGCCACTGGCAATAAGATCAGTATCCCTGCAAATCCACAGCGAGTTGTCACGACACAATATTTGGATGCTATGCTGGCCTTGGGAGTTAAGCCTGCAGGCGCTGCTTCCCATTTGTTGGAAGGCGACTATTTAAAAGGCAAGATTGACGGAGTTGCGGATATTGGGAACCCGACAAATGTAGAAAAGGTGCTGGAGTTACAACCGGACCTGATCATCACAACAGAATATACCACGCCCGAAGTGAAGGAGCAGCTAGAGAAAATTGCTCCAACCGTAGTCGTTTCGTTTGGAGAAGGCGATGTATTTGAGCAACTGCGGAATGTCGCAGCCGTGCTGGGTAAGGACAAGGAAGCCGAGCAGTGGATCGCTAGTTTCAACAAAAAGGCTGAGGAAGGCCGAAAGAAGCTGGTTGGAAAATTCAAAAAAGATGAAACGGTTACGATTTATATGGCCTACGATAAGAATGTGTTAAGGGTATACGGAGCGCGGAATGTAGGACATGTTATTTACCGTTCACTAGAATTGAATCCTCCTGAGTACATACGTCAGAAGCTGGCGAAGGACCCGAGATTTAATTATGTCTATGATGTTATTTCAATGGAAAAGTTACCTGAACTATCCGGAGACCGAATTATTATGCTGGTTTATGATGAAGCGAGCAAGGACGGAATGCTTAAGCAAATTGAGCAAAGTGCATTGTGGAGAAATCTCCCGGCTGTCAAAAACCACAAAGTGTATTTCATCAAAGCCGATCCGTGGTTTACCTACTCACCGCTAGCCGTTGACCAATCACTCGATGAGGCTGTTAAAATGTTTTCCGTTGATCCGAAGTGATCAGTTCAATTGAAATAAGAGAGGAGAAGTCATAATCATGCTTAGACGATTTTTTGAATACTATCGTCCTTACCGGACTTTGTTCATCATTGATTTCTCTTGTGCCTTGCTGGCTGCACTGCTGGAGTTGGCTTTTCCGCTTGCAGTCAACCGGGTGGTCGATGATTTGCTGCCCAGCGGGAACTGGAAATGGATTTTATATGCCTGTCTGGCTCTACTCGGTATTTATGTCATAAGTGCTGCACTGAATTACGTGGTCACCTATTGGGGACACAAGCTGGGCATTAACATCGAATCGGACATGCGTAAAAAGCTGTTTGATCGGGTACAAAAGCAATCGTTTCGTTTTTTTGACAATAACAAAACAGGGCATCTCGTTTCACGTATGACCAACGATCTAATGGATATTGGGGAAATTGCCCACCACGGACCCGAAGATTTGTTCATCGCGTTGATGACACTGGGGGGAGCCTTTGGTATCATGCTCGGTATTAACTGGAAGCTGGCTGTACTGACTTTCATCATTGTACCCCTCATGATTTACTTGTCTCTTTATTTCAGCCGTAAAATGTCTGCTGCATTCCATCGTATGTTTTCTGATATTGCGGATTATAACGCTCGTATTGAAAATAATGTAAGCGGGATTCGCGTTGTTCAAGCGTTCTCCAACGAAGCACATGAAATGGAACGTTTTGCTGAAAATAATGGGCGTTTCCGTAAAACGAAGCTGATCGCGTACCGGATTATGGCCTGGAATTCCTCGATTAGTTTTATACTAATGAAGCTGGTTTCATTGTTTGTGCTAGTATGTGGAACATGGTTTGTTATCGAAGGACAGATGACCTACGGGGAATTTATCGCATTTGTGATGCTGTCTAATGTATTCCTGGGGCCGATTAAACAAATTAATTCTGTCATCGAAACGTATCCGAAAGGGATTGCTGGCTTCCGACGGTACCTGGATTTGCTGGAAAGTGAATCGGATGTAGAAGATCTGCCTGGGGCCAAGGCGGTTAGCCATCTTAATGGAGATATTCAATTTGCAGGTGTAACGTTTGGTTACGAAAACAAAGATAAGGTATTACGCAAAGTGGACCTATCTATCCATGCGGGTGAAACCGTAGCACTTGTGGGTCCTTCAGGAGCAGGTAAAACGACACTTTGCAGTTTGTTGCCTCGCTTCTACGATGTCGAGGAAGGTAGCATTACTATTGATGGAATGGATATCCGTGAAATGAAGCTGGAATCGCTGCGATCCATGATTGGAATTGTTCAGCAGGATGTATTCCTCTTTGATGGAACGATTCGTGAAAATATTGCTTACGGTAAGCTGGATGCTTCGGAAGAAGAAATCTGGGATGCTGCTCGTCGAGCTCAGATTGAAGACCTTGTTCGCTCATATCCTGATGGTCTGGATACAATGATCGGTGAGCGAGGTGTGAAGCTCTCTGGTGGTCAAAAGCAACGTTTGTCTATTGCACGGATGTTCCTTAAAAATCCGCCAATTCTCATTTTAGATGAAGCAACATCAGCATTGGATACAGAGACAGAAGCCGCGATTCAGCAAGCGCTGACAGAGCTATCCCAAGGCCGTACGACACTCGTTATCGCGCATCGTCTGGCAACGATCAAAAATGCTGACCGCATTATCGTAGTTGCAGATCAAGGGATTGCCGAGCAAGGCAGACATGAAGAGTTATTGGCAGTAAAAGGGGCATATAGCCGCCTGCACCAAGCTCAATATGGAACGTAAATAGGCCAATATGACACCGTAAATAGAGAGAGGAATGAACAGGTTTGACAAAGAAAATGTGGATTGTAATGATGCTTCTGTCAGTCATTTTAGCTCTTACCGCCTGTGGTGGAAATGTAAAGCAAGCGGATGAAAAGCAGAATCAAATATCTAGCGAACAAAAGTCAGAGGAAATGAAAACAGTCAAAACGATTCATGGAGATATTAAAATACCGGTTCACCCTCAGCGGATTGTAGTAGATATGTACCAGAATGATTTATTAGCACTAGGAATTAAACCTGTGGGAAGTGTTAAATATTATCTGGATAATCCGTTTTCGAAGGAGCTTGTGCAGGGCATTGCAAGCATTGGAGATCGCGGCAGCGTATCCATTGAAAAAGTATTGGCTCTGGAGCCTGACTTGATTCTGATTGGTTCCAAAGATGCTCATGAATATGAAAAATATAGTAAAATTGCTCCGACCATCGTCATTCCTTATGGAACGTACAAGAATGTTCATGAGGAACTGACAGCTTTTGGTGAGCTGCTTGGAAAAGAACAGGAAGCCAAAACATGGCTTGCCCAATACGATCAGCGGATGCAGGCTGCACGTGACAAGCTAAAGGGAATTGTTCAGCCTGGAGATACTTTCACCGTAATGGAAGCTTCGGAAAAAGAATACTATGTATATGGCGATAATTTTGGCAGAGGAGGACAGGCGGTATACAAAGGACTGAATTTGACACCTCCGCCGCTTGTCCAAAAAGAATTATTTGGTGAGACTCAATGGAAATCGGTGTCAAAAGAAGTCATTAATCAATATGCGGGCTCTTATATCTTTCTGACGGTTAACAAGGATTTGAGCGGTTACGAAGGAGACAGCATATGGAAATCACTGAATGCAGTCCGGCAAGGTAAGGTTTTTGAGCTCCAGGAGGATCGATATTGGTACTTCGATCCCATTGCCATTGTAGGGCAAGCTGAAGAAATCGCAGATTTGATCGTCCAGCGGAATAAAGAGAACGCCACACAGAAGTAGTCGCTTCGGTGTTGTTGGCAGCCCTTTGGTATTTATGCCAAAGGGCTTTATTTGTTCACAATAGGGCAGAGTATTAGGCATTCCTCGAAATTTGCTATTGATGCCGTTGCCACATTAATTTACAATAGTAAAGATTGCATGATAATAATTCTCATTATCAACATCATCTTCAACACAGTTCGTGATAGCTACATACTATTCAACAGTAAGGGTGAACAATAGTTATGAAATTATCAGAATCATCGGATAGCCCCGCTCAAAGTAATCATAACCAGTCGCCGACTCAATTCCACTCGCGACCATGGGCGGCTTCGCTTATCCTGACAGTTGGGCTTGGACTTTTAGCGTTCGGTATCGCGCTATCTCTATCTTTTGGTGCAGCCTCAATTAGGCTGGAAGAGGTATGGAACGCCGTTTTTCATTTTAAACCCGAGTTGCAAAACCATCAGATTATTTGGGAAATCCGTCTACCTCGGATTCTGGGTGGGGTTTTAATCGGAATTTGCTTTGCTGTTGCAGGTGCAATTATGCAAGGAATGACCCGAAATCCGCTTGCTGACTCGGGCTTGCTTGGACTGAACTCGGGAGCCAGCTTGGCGATGGCGATTTGCTTTGCCCTTTTTCCTGGCTCTTCCTTTTTACAGTTAATGTTGTATTCCTTTGTTGGTGCAGCTCTGGCTGTTGTGATGGTATATGGTACAAGCTCCATATCCAAATCAGGTCTTACGCCAGTTCGTCTTGTATTGGCGGGTGCAGCTGTCACGGCATTGCTGTCTGCCTTAGGAGATGCGATCAGTTTGTACTTTGATGTTGGACAGGATTTGGCCTTTTGGTATGCCGGAGGGCTTAGTGGAATCAAGTGGGTTCAGCTCGGTATAGTTTTGCCTTGGGTTGTGGCAGCTTTTATCGGTGCTCTCATGTTGTCGCGCTCCATTACGCTGCTCAGTTTGGGAGACGAAATTGCGTTGAGCCTTGGTCAGCGAACTGGGGTAGTAAAGGTAGTCGGAATGATTCTTGTTCTGATTTTGGCGGGTGCAGCGGTGTCGTTGGTGGGTTCTATAGGTTTCGTGGGATTGATTATTCCCCATATAACCCGCAAGCTGGTTGGCGTCGATTATCGCTGGATTATTCCATGCTCGGCCATTATGGGAGCTTTACTCATTGTGTTTGCCGATCTGGCAGCCCGTATGATTAACGCACCTGAGGAAACACCGGTGGGCGTACTTATTGCCTTAATTGGGGTTCCGTTCTTCCTTTATCTGGCACGTAAAGAAAGGAGGGCACTGTAAGATGAATAACGTTACGAATGGGGCTATTGCCAAAGCTAGTCATCGTAAAAAAATACATGATTGGATGGTTGTAGTCATTCTGCTCGTATTGCTCATTGCTGCGTTCACCATAAGTGCGAATACGGGAACCATCCGGCTTTCGCCAATGGAGCTATTTAGAACCTTGTTTGGACAAGGGACTCCACAGCAGGAATTAATCCTATTTGAATTCCGATTGCCACGAATGGTTATTTCCCTTCTTATCGGTGCAGGTCTCGCTGTTTCTGGCTGCATCATGCAGGGAGTTTCGCGTAACGGCCTAGCGGACCCTGGTATTCTAGGCATTAATGCAGGCGCCGGGTTGATGGTCATGCTGTTTGTATTGCTTTTTCCATCTATGCAAACTACGAATTCATTGTTTTTACTTCCCGCTCTTGCACTGATTGGATCAGGAGCAGCTGCTATTCTCATCTACGCGCTTTCTTACAAGAAAGGTGAAGGAATTTCTCCGACAAGGCTACTGCTGAGCGGAATTGGCGTAGCGGCGGGTATCAGTGCTGCGATGATCATTATGACTCTTAAGCTGACACCCGAAAGTTACACGTTTGTAGCTAATTGGTTAGCAGGAAGCATCTGGGGCTCAAACTGGAAATTCGTGATGGCTCTGTTGCCTTGGCTGATTGTATTGCTTCCTTTCGCATACTACAAAGCAAATGTGATGAATGTGCTTAATCTGGGAGATCAGACGGCATCGGGGTTGGGTACAGCTATCGAAAAGGAACGTATTCTCCTTCTCGCTGCTGCGGTTGGATTGGCCAGTTCTAGTGTTTCGGTTAGTGGCGGTATCGGCTTTGTCGGTTTGGTGGCTCCACATTTGGCGAGAAAGCTGGTGGGGCCGAAGCATAAAATGCTGCTGGTAACCTGTGCTTTAGTCGGAGCACTCCTGGTACTTGTAGCGGATACGATCACACGATCCTTACCTTTACAGAAAGAAATCCCGACAGGTTTAATTGTAGCCATCATTGGTGCGCCATACTTCTTATACCTGTTGAGTCGCTCCAAAGGGTAACGTCACGAAAGAGTACCACCTGTCAATTAAGGCTACGCAAACAAATAACCTTCAACACCACTAAGGAAGTGGGGCTGAAGGTTATTTGTTTCATTTAATTTAGCAGCCTTTCATCTCAACGGGAAGTATTCAAGGCATGAGAGGTTTGATGCAGCTCTCTGATCATTTTATGCAACGTGTAATTTTCCTGACGTGTCACGCCGTGTTGATTTTCCTGAACCAGCAACTGATGGATGTTTCGTTTTAGAATTTCACTTCGACGTTCCAGCATTTCGGTACTCATAAATAAATGAACACTCCCTTTGTCATGAATAAACCTACATTTTTGAAATGAGCATAGGCTGATTTTAAGTTTGCCTTTCGACTTCTTTAAGTATATCGTGCTGGATGATCAAGGGAAAACGGAGCGAGACAGCAAATTGCTTTTTCTCATCATCCATGCCGTATCGACAGCGACTCACCCCATGAGTTCTTAGATATACTTCCTGATGCTAGCGATAACAGGGGATTAGGCGTAATTAACTTCATGTATATAATTGTTTTTTTGATATAAACGGATTAAGTGTATTAATCCATTTGAAATATTTGTAAGTAAGGGGCGTATTGGATATTGCTCAGGCTGTTCTGAACAAGCAGGGGCTTAATAGCGAGTTAATACAAAGGATCAATTGTGTATTTGCAGAAAATCAACTTGTGCGCTTAAAAGTTAGCTAGGTTTCTGAAGATCAGCATTTTACATACAGAATTTATAGATGAACCCGACCAGTTAAAGCGAATGTATATGGAATCACTTATCAGTTTGCTAAAAGCTATGGAGGGGAGCAACTAGAACTGCAAAGTTGTATTCAATGCAATCATTGGTTTATTCCATATTAGCGAGCTCAGTTAACCAAATTTTGCAGTTCTAAATGTCGGAGTCATTACAACTACCTAATGAAAAGAAAAGAATAAGAGGCTATAACATTTTGGAAGTGAGGAGATACAATAATGATTATTTAAAAATCGGATGAAGAAATTGAGATCATGAGGGGAGCTAGCCGAATTACGACTATTCTGCCAGTCCGCACCGCTTGCCTTTGAGGCTGAACTTTTCAAGTCCTGTGTTGTACGGTCATAGACGTATACTGGTAGCCATGATCCGAATGAAGCACGGCTCCGGATACGTCTATTTTGTGTGCATTCATAATACCAATTTCATCATACCCCGTACTGAAAAGATCCGGAATGGTGGAGAAATAGCTGCTTTATCAACATTATTTGTATTGTGGATATACCGGCTGAACGACTACCTGCTCAGGATCATGACCGAAGAACAACAGATTCGGCTTAACCTCCTGCACAATCTGCTGAATGCGGGCGATTGACTGGCGTGCCTGTTCACGGTTAAAGCTGTCAAACGGCACGTCGTTTGCGTAATTCTCCTGCGTGTAGGCAACATCAATCGTCAGCATGACCGGACCCGATTCCTTTGTTGTGACCAGCGCGGACTGATGACCCGGCGAATGCCCCGGAGTATAGAACAGTTGCAAACCTGGAACCAGCTCATGATCCCCTTGAAGCAGTCGGTAATTCAAGTCCGCCTGCACGCATTCCGGTGGCGCATACTCCAGATTACCGATCGCAGCGTCTGCTTCGGTCTGCTGCACATAAATCGGTGTATTCGGAAAATGCGGATTGCCTCCTGCATGATCCATATGCATATGAGAGATTACGATGGCATGGATATCGTCCGGGTGATAGCCGATCCGATCCAGTACAGCCACGATACTATCATCGGCTGACATATGGGGAATGAAGCGCCCTTCAAACGGTGTACTTTTAAAATAATTTGGATTGTCGATAAACGAATCCGGCATACCGGTATCAATGAGAATCGGACCGTGATCTGTCTCCAGCAGATACGACCAGATTTGCAGGCGCACCAGTTCACCGGGCTGTGCATGATGGTTGAGTGAGGAACGATCAATATCAAGCTGACCGATCGGTAACCAGTACAATTTGTTAATCATACAATCATCCTCCAATCGTAGTTTACATAATAATTATTATGTAGTTATTAATCAGGGTTTCGGCTGACGGAAAATGATGTTTGTATTTTCGTGTGTAAGATCCGGGTGCTGGAGCCTCGTGCTGTCGTTGTAATCTCACTCTTTCGAAAATTAATTTTTAATAGTTTAAATGAAAAGTTATGTAGGCGTCCAGTAGAAATTTACCGTCAGGCAGGCCAGTCCATACTTTTCCTGTGAACAAGACTGTTTCTACACACTGCTCGAAATTTGCCCAGAAGCTGGATCTATGGCGATTTTGACTGCTACCGATCGAGAGCAGCGCCCCCCAGCTTGCTGATGAAGTAGAGAAGTGGTGCCGCATGCAAGACTATTGGCTATTTAGTTTTGTTTTGGATATGAATGAATTACATTAGGTGAACTTTTCTTGAGCGTGTTTTAATTTGTCTACATTGTGGGATCGCCCCCCTCTGACCCTATGTCACGCCGTTAAGTGATTTGAAATGTCTGCTTGAAGGCGATACTAGGCTGGACAAGAGGAAAAACGCTCTATTTGCCCTTGAAAAGCACTAAAAAAACAGCGTATAATATAAATTATACGCTGTTTTGGTTTAAAACGACTTTTAGAATCCCTCCTGCATAAGATGTCGATTGGATTGTCGATAAAAATCAGACGAAAATGATCGTTTTACAGTATATTTCGGAATATGAACTGAATTGGAGGCGAGCGAGATGAAAAAAGAGATGCGACATGTGGAGCTCGATACAACTGAAGAAATTGATGAAATATATACTGAGGAGCTGGAAGCTTTTTTGATCTGTATGAAGGATGCAGGATATACGATACATACGCAAAAAAATTATATGGGGGATGTGAAGCAGTTTTTACGGACGTTGCGTGAAAAACCACTCGATCAGGTGAAGAAGATTCATGTTATGTCGTATTTGTCTAAAGCGCGGGAGGGAGGCGCCGGAGATAGTACGCGGAACCGGAAGCATGCAGCGGTGAATAGTTTTTTTAAAGCGCTACAGGAATTTGAGTTATGCAGCACAAATCCGGCAGCGGGAATTAAAAAAGCAAAGACTGAAAAGAATCGTATGCCCGTCTATCTGGATGAAAAGGATATTCATCCGTTTTTGCTCGCGGTGGAGGGGAAATATGCAAATCGTAATATGGCTATTTTTCTGCTGATGGTCTACATGGGATTGCGGGTGGGGGAGGTTCATTCATTGAATGTCTCGGATTACAGCCGAGAAAGACGTACCTTAGATGTGTTCGGTAAAGGACGTAAGTGGCGTACTCTCCCGGTACCAGAAGCCGTGTGTGATTTTGTAGAGCATGCGTTGGAGGAAAGATTGACGCCGTGGAGAGGTAAAGAGGATGCGATGTTCGTATCCCAAAAAGGCCGCCGTCTGGCAGTGCGCACCATTCAACAGATCGCTACAGAAACGTTCGAACGATTCCAGCAAGATAAGAGTATGGAACGCCGGGAGGCATATTCCAGCCATAAGCTGAGACATACATTTGCGACAATGCTATTACGTAAGGGAGCAGATCTGCGTACCGTGCAGGAGCTACTGGGGCATTCATCCATTCAGACAACCACAGTATATACACATGTCACTGATCGGGAAAAAGAAAAAGCAATGGATAAGCTGGATATTCAGATACCAATATCAGGATTGTGAGTATAACATGAAAGTTGAGATTAAATAAAAATGAGTTTACATAATAATTATTATGTAAACTCATTGGGCAGAATTACATCCTGACTTGAAAATCACATCAACGGCTTTAGGTCATTACGATCATGAACGTAGTATTCTTTTTCATAGCGTTAGTCTTGTTTTTGAATGATTTGCTCCAAATGATGCCGCAAATGCTGAATATAATCGTCGACTAGCCACTGTAATGTTTCGGTGGAGTGGTCATCTTTTTGAAATCTTTTCTTAGAATCGAATGATGTACATGAGTTTAATACATTTATGATTTGCTTATTCAATAGTTTCCATAGATGTATGACATCCACGTAAGAGAACACTTCCTGATACTGATTAGCTGCCACCCATTCATTTTGCGCATACGATTCAATTTTGATAGGGGATGTTGAATGCTTAATCATGATAAATCTTCGCTGATTTTTAGAAGCGGAGTCGCACAGATGTCCCAGTATTTCTTTTTTTGGACCATTTCTCCGAGAACGGTTTGGCATTAAATTCATGTTCTGTGATCGAAAAAAATTCTTTTTCATAATCCTCGATGATCCTTGCCAGTTCTTCAACAGCATTCTTCAATTGATTAGCCTCCTTATTTTAGCGATCGTCTTATGATTAGCATTAGAATAATTCAGAATAAGCTGGAAAGCAATGGTGAAATAAAGGCTAGTACGATATTGCCTTGACTAAGGTAATATTTTGCTGCAAAATTAGTAAAAGTGCTTTATAAACATGGTTTATGAAGTGCTTTCATGATTTTATAGAAAGAAGGTGCTATGTATGGAAAAAGCTAATACAAATTTAATTAAAGAAATAAATCTGAACCTGGTTCGAAAAGTATTGAAACAGATCAATAAGACAACAAAACCCCAACTAGCCGCATTAACTGATTTAAGTGTGGTAACTATCAATACGCTTATGCAGGAATTGCTTAATAATGGAGAAATATTTGAAGATGAAATTGTCCCTTCAAACGGAGGCAGGCATGCGTTAACCTATCGTTTTAATTATGAGTATAGTCTAGCACTGATCATACATATTAATGAAAAACAAGGGACGGATGTTGTCAATACCACGATAGTTAATTTAAATGAGGACGTTCTAATGAAAGAAGAGCATCCCTTTCAAATTTTTAATGCTACACAATTTTATTCCACGATTCAAGACATCATTTCTCACTATCCCTCCATCAAAGTTATTGGTATAGGAATCCCGGGACAATCTGTAAATGGAGAAATTACAGTCAGCAGTCATGAAAGGTTAAATGGAATTCGGTTGGCAGAGGATGTGCAAAGCAAATTTGGTTTGCCGGTTATTGTGGAGAATGACGTAAATGCTGCTGTATGTGGATACGTCTATAGAAAACAAATAGATGAAGATCAATGTGTGCTGGCTATTTATTTTCCTGAGAATTCTCCACCAGGGATGGGAATTTATTTGCGAAATGGGGTGTTAAAAGGCAAACATGGATTGGCTGGTGAAATCAAATTCATTCCGTCGATAGTTTGGGATGAAAGCAAAGGAACGGAAGTTTTCTTTAATAGTATATGTGAAATTATCCGAATATTACAATCTGTATTTGATCCTGACCGAATTGTGATCTATAGAGAGAATACAGAAGAAGTGTCTTTCTTTCATTTTTTAGAATCCTACAAATCTAAGCATAAGATGCCTTTGTATCCTGACGTTATACTCTCAGATTTATTTTATGAAGATTTTAAAACAGGGTTGAGAGGGTTAACTCTAAAAGAATTGGAACGTCCGATCATTGTCTTTAAATAATGTATATATGTGTAGTGAAGAGAGGAGAGGAGGAGAGAAATGGGTTTATTCTTATTGGGTTAGGACTTGCACCGATTTACCCTGGACTTCTTCATGAAACGCCAACTCGGTTTGGTAAAGAGAATTCTTCCAAACTCATGGGATACCAAATGTCAGTTGCTTATACAGGAACAACATTACTCCCTCCCGTTTTTGGGGTTTTAACTTCTCAGGCAAGCATAGATTTTCCCCGATTGCCGTCATTGTTTCCTTCTTTTTATGCTGTTCAATTCCTAGCAAGTGAATCGTACATTGAAAAAGAGAATTATGAAGGGTTAATAGAAATTATCACTTGACCTGAAACGCGTTTCATCAGCTAAAGTAAACGTGTAACCTAAAAGAGAAAGCGAGGGCACTCTATGATCTCACTGATTTTACTTTGCTCAGTTATATGGGTTGGTACTTATTGGTGCTTAGTATTATCCGGGCAGCCTAGGGAAGTAAAACCTTACCGCTCCATCGATGATTTTTTTGAATAACTTTCTATGTCCACTTAATAAAGAAGCTTTTTTTACTCGCTTTATTAACATGTTTAATTAATTAATTTAATAAGTGTGCAGAATGCAGAATATGCAATGCACCTATTAAGTGGATCAAATTCTGGCACTAAGTTGGATTTACGGAATAAGGAGGTGTGACTGTGTGGGCGATAGAAGGTATCTCATGTATCATAATTTTAATCATTATGTACTTCATGATCAGTAGTTTGGCTCATTCTCCTCATGTTCAAAAGCTTGCAGCACGAATGTTTGAAGATTTTAATAGAGATTTTGATGTTGATCCATGGAAAGAAAATGAAAAGCCGTAAATTAAACTTGGCTAATAAAGAGCTTATATATTAAGGGAGGATTTATATATGTTTAAACTGGTGGTAAGTGATCAGGATGGTACTTTTCTGAATAATAGTGGCACTTTCGATGTCGACCATGTCTTTTGGAGATGGTAAAAATGATGTGGAACTTATGAGTATAGCAAAATATAGTTTTGCTATGAAAAACGCATGTGAGAACATTAAAAATGCAGCCAGTTTTATCACTAAATCCAACGAAGAAAACGGTGACTTATTAACGATAAAAAAATGATGGATTTACAAAAGCAATAATGTTAATTATCGTTATTGATAAGACCCCAAATTGCATCATGAAAGGACTATACGTAGCATGAAAAATAAAATACTGGTTTTTGATATTGGTGGCTCTTTTATTAAATTTAGTTTGTATTTTCAAGGTGAGTTTATGTGTAAGGGGAAAGTTAAAACTCCATTGGACTCACTTGAGAATCTACTTGTAGCTTTGAAGCAAATTCATAATCAGTTTATAGATGAATGTGAAGGTATAGCTGTCAGCATGCCAGGTATTGTGGATTCAGAAAGCGGTCACATGGTGCATGGCGGTTCATTAAGATATATAAATGATATAAATATGATCGAAGTTTTTAAGAAAGCGTTTCATTTACCCGTAGCAATTGAAAATGATGGAAAATGCGCTGCTCTGGGAGAAGCATGGTGTGGTTCATTACAGGGAATCGCTGATGGTGTTGTTCTGGTCGTTGGAACCGGAATGGGCGGTGGAATCATCTCTCAAGGTAAATTGCTGAAAGGCCATCATTTATCGGCTGGGGAATTCTCCTTCATCAGAACTAACAATGAGTATGCAGACAATGTTGATTATTTGCTTGGTATGCAAGGGAGTAGTTCTGTATTATCTAAAACTGTTGCCAAAGCTAAAGGGCTTCCTGCAGATTCTATGACAGGTGAAAAAGTATTCAAGCTCATTGAAGAAGGTGATCACACGGTCCAAGCGATTTTTCAAGAATACTGTAGGAACATCGCAACACAAATTATTAATTTGCAAACGATTCTTGACCCTGAAAAGTTTGTAATTGGGGGAGGCATATCTGCAAATCCTTTACTGGTTATTACTATTAAAGAAGAACTAGAGAAACTTTATCTAGATTCGATCTTAAATTTTGTGCGTGCAGATATTGAGCAAAGTAAATTAGGCAATGAAGCGAATTTGCTAGGTGCTATATATAACTACAAACAAACCTATCATCTTGATTGATAACAAAAGTTATATTTCGATGTCTGATTTATCTTGTCCTGTCTATAAGGAAGCATATAGTTTACATAATATATATTATGTTTTTAGTGTGGTGAAATCTGCAAGTGAATCACTCTTATCAAGTGTCCACTTGCAGATTCAAGTTTCACTGACAATATAAAATAGCTTATTTTTCAGTTGAGAATATACGCATGCGTCTATATTTCATTTTCCGGGGGAGATTCAATCATCAGTCCTTCGACATGCTTACGTCCCAGCAGTTTTCGTTTTTTGCGGTTTTCCTTGGTTTCTAAAACAATATCCAGATCATAGTCGTCAGGATACAATTCAGTAGCAGCGATGTGAAGGACGAGCCTCTTTTTGTTCATGGTTAGCTTCTGTCCTTGGATCAAAATCCCGACATTACCCCGTTCATCCTCGGTTTTGTATACAATTCCAGTTCGATCCAGATAGCCTACATAAACACTATCGCCAAGGGCAAAAGGCTTGGTTTTGAGAGGGATTTCTTGTTTACCCCGTTTTGTGATTGTCTGGTCTAAAGCCTCTTTTTTAGGGAAAGGCTTATTTGCATCATCAGACTTTTCATCATCTACAGAAGGGGGAATAACAAACGATTCCTGTGTATTCCGAGACGCTCTGCCTGCAGAAATGGCCTCAGAACGCTCGATAATACGTGTCCACATGCCCAGCTTCAAGGCAATTGCATATGCATAGCTTTCTCCGGCCTCTCCAATGCGAAGTCGGTACAAAGGTTGTAGCGTTTCGGTATCAAACTCCATACGAGCATTCTGAAATCCCGGTGTGTTTTCAGCAAAATGCTTGATTTCGCTAAAGTGCGTTGTAGCCACTACTGTCGCTCGGCGGCGATGGAATTCTTCTAGCAACGCGATAGAGAGGCCTACTCCTTCTCCTGGATCGGTGCCGGATGCCATTTCATCAATCAGAATCAGAGTAGAGTTGCCTGTTGTTTCTAAAATGCTAATCATGTTGCGGATGTGTGCAGAAAAGGTGCTCAAAGCATGTTCAATGCTTTGTCCATCCCCGATATCTACCACAATTTCCTCGAATACAGCCATTCGGCTACCATGCAAAACAGGTACCAGTAGCCCAGATTGCACCATTAGTGTTAATAGACCGACGCTTTTAAGGGCCATCGTTTTTCCGCCTGTGTTCGGTCCAGTGATGATGAGTGAGGAATATCCTTCACCAATTGAGAAATCAAGCGGCACCATGGTATTGGACATCAATGGGTGACGTGCACCTTGGATGTCTATAATCCCGTCAAGGTTAAGTTCGACAGGGACAGCATCCAGAGTCATGGCGTATTTGGCTTTTGCCAATAAAAAATCCAGTACACCTACAGTCTCTGTATTGATGCTTAGTTCCCGGTTGTATGACTCGGCCATTGCCGTCAGGTCTCCCAGCACTTTCATTTCTTCTTTAGATTCTTCTGCCATGTTTGCGCTCTGATCGAATTGCAGATTCGTGATTTCGGCAGGTTCAACGTAAACCGTCTGACCACTTCCCGATTCATCCAGTACATTGCCTTTCACTTGTTTACGGAATTCTTTTTTGATAGGAAGCACGTAACGGCCATTGCGCTGACTAATCATATTTTCCTGCATAATGGATCGGTGACGGCTTGTGAGAGAGTCAAGTTTTCTCTTGATGCGTTCTTCAGTAACCGCAATTTTTTTGCGAATTTTAGCTAGTTCTTTACTGGCGATATCCGTCACACGTCCCGAATGAATACATCTTTCGATTTCGGATAGAAGTGGCTCCATGCTATACATGGAAGATGCATAAGCGCTGACGGTTGGAGCAGCGTCCGCCTTGGAATGCATATATTTTATGAGTTGAATGCAGCTTCGAAGGAATTGAGCCATATGAGAAAAATCACGCTCGCTGAACATATACCCGGTTCCGAGCAGTTGAAGAATGTGCTCCATTCCTTCCAACGAAGGAACAGGGACGCTTGCTCCGTGGCGAATGATCTGTAACGCTTCGTTGGTTTCGTCAAGACGAATCTTAATGGTACGGATATCAGTAATTGGGCACATAGAAGCAGCGTGATGCTTACCTAGGTAAGAAAAAGCACATTCGGAAACTCTTGTTTTAATTTGATCATATTCCAATCGCAGCATTGTAGTTTCGTTCATGAATAAATCTCTCCTTTAGTTGTGTAGTCAGGATTTTGGAAAACTTGCTATTAAAATAAAAAAGGGCGGAGAATGAACAAAACGTTCATTCTCCGCCCTTAAGGAAAGAGGGAATTTATCAACAAATAAGCCTGTAATACAGCTTTTGTAGTTCCGAGTTCCGTGTTTCCAATTCATTCACGCAACAGCTCTTTGCTAAGCTATTTGGATCGAATGGAAACGTTAAAAGGGAAGTTACAAAATCTGAAAACAAAAAACCGTGCTGAACACAGCACGGAATAAGGCCTGGATGAAGATAATCCCGAAGGCGATTTATGATATCCGCATGTTCTTAACTAATATCAGGATAACAACACAGCAAGAAACAAACCTGTCCCCGAAGGGTGCAAGCGCCTGGTGTTACTCCCTGAATATGCAATTGCTTAGTTAAGAACGTTCACCGACATCAAAATCTCTCCCTTAATTGAAGATATAACCATACTATACGATTGGACAGGCGTTGAAGTCAAGGCCGACTTCTTTAATTCGATACAATGAGGATCATAAGATTAACATAATGTATATTATGTATACCCAGTATCAATGTTTTTTAAATGAGAATGATGATCCTTATAATTGTAATCAAGAGCATGAAGAAAGAGAGTCATAATCCGTATGAAATCATGATACAAACATTAAGAAACCGCCCCGGAGGATGCCATATCATCTCTCCAGGGGCGGTTTCTTGTGCTGTTATTCAGAATCATCGGCTATGACAGCTTGTACAGGCTGTCTGTCACGAAGCAATGGTAACAACAGCATCGCTCCGACCAAAAACAAACCGGCGCTCACGGTATATACAGTGTTCAGGGAGGATTCGTGTTTGAGTGTTCCGCCGATACTCATACCGACGACCATCATCCCGGAGAACAGGGGAGAGAGGGCACCACCGACGCGGCCGATAAAAGCAGCTTCGGCATTTTTCATCATCATCGTGTTGATACCGATATGAATGCAAGGATAAAATAGGCCGCTGAAAACTTGTAGTGCCATAGTCAACCCAATATTGTGCGACCATCCGACACCACAGGTTGTCAGTGTGCTGACCAAGAGTCCGGCCACCAGCAGCAATTGCGGCTGTACTTTTTTGGCAACCCCCATAATCAGGCCGCCTCCCACCAGCATAGCCGCTCCGTTCGCCATTAATGGCCATTGCAGGAATTCCTTGTTTTGTCCAAGGTTCTCGATGGCGACAAAAATCATTAATGGTTGAATAAGTCCAACCGCGAGCCCAATTACGGTAAATGTTCCCCCAAGCGTGCGAAGTGTGCGGTTATTCCATACATAACGTATTCCTTCTTTAAGCTCTTGAATGAAATGAGTGGGTTGATCATCTATCTCAAGTGCTTGTTCATCTTGGGGAATACGAGTCAAGACAAGTGCCGAAATGAGAAACAATATTCCGGTTATAGACATTGAAATGAAAATTCCAAAGTGTTGATAAATAAATGTACCGATAACAGGACCGATAACCATAAATAATGCCATGAGAGATTGAAAAAGGGCCATCACTCCCTGAAGCTGGTCTGGTGCTACATGCTGCTTAAATATCTTCATTGCAGACGGCTGAGAAAATTGAGATAGAATGGTCGAAAAGAAAGTAGACAGCAAAAGCATCTGCCATGACCCGTACCATAATGCCAACAAGACAATAAAAATAGAGGCCGCGGATAGCAAATCGCAACTAATCATAGTCCGTTTGGGCCGCCAACGGTCCGCAAATGTTCCTCCAATGATAGCGAACAGAAAAATAGGCATGAATTCAGCAACCGAAATGAGCGATACGTAGACGGGATCATTATGAGTCAAATCTGTTACATACAACAGTATGGCAAAGTTGCGCACCCAAATGCCCAAATTTAGCAGCGCATTGGAGGCGATAATGGTCCTTATATATGGATTTTTAAACAACAACAAACTCTCCTTTCCTGTTTTCAAAGCGCGAGCCCCTTGGAATATCATTTTATATAAACAAAATTCATTTTTGTCTATATAACAATAGATAATATAATAAATTAACTACCATTTAGTCAAATGTTTTTTTGCAACCAAGAAGAAAGTAGAGCATGGAAAAAAAGAGGCCAATGATCCTTAAGGACGTGAATTAGAATAGTGATAAAAGTACTCACTTTAAACTTGTGAGTTGGTAATAATATCTAATCAAAAAAATATTAACATAATATATATTATGTTAACTAAATACTTATCTAATAATAGGGCTCTGAATCCGATGTACCTTTTAAAATCATAGTGATATAATTACGCGTACATGCCTGAAAAGGAGCGAATGGAACATAAATGAACTTTCAAGTGGATTTTTTATCTTTTTTTGTAATTCAGGTAGATGGAAAAGAAGGACAGGGTGGTAAGTCCTATAAGCATTACGCTACAATGGACGACTACGATTATGACGAAAGCGATGTTAAAAAATTTCTGGACGGGGAATTTACTCGTATTAGCAAGCGGAAGGTTGAAAAAAATCCCAGCACAGAGCAGGCACCGACCAAAATCGGCCGCTTTATCGTCGAACCGGAGCATGAATTGAGCAGTAATCCGAATTTCAATATGTTCGCCCGACTGCGGGCAGCAGAGGATAAGGAAGATTTTAAAAATGCTTGTGACGATCTGGTGCGGATGTATCTGGATACGAGCGCAGTACGCGGCGGAGCGCTGATCATTGTACAGGCTACCTTGAATACACACTCGGATGATCCGTTTATTTTTGTGCTTAAATGTGATTTTGAACCTAAAATTGCCAGAATTACTGAAAGCAGTCTGGTGAGTGAGGTCGAAATGGCTATTTCTGCCCGTAATATGAAATCCATCATGTATCCTTACATGCTTGAGGAGGGGATGAACGATGAGTGGGAGCTTAAAATTCACCAGTCTTCGCATGCCCGGTATTTTGAAGATTTTTTGAAATTCGTGACCTATGAGCAATCCATGCCCGAAATTGTCAATGAGCATGTCATGGGCTTCGTTCAGAACTATGTAGAAACCAAATGGCCGGATGCATCTAATGAGGAAAGACAACAGGAAGAGCGTGATCTGGAATTGTGGGCGGCTAGCGAAAAACGGGATTTGCAAGGGAAATGGGAACCCCTTCAGGTCGTAGAGGCTGCACAGCATATTGTCGAGCTGAAACCAGAAATTGAAGTTCGTTTCAAACTAGATGATACGGCCGTGCGTGGGCTACTGTCCGACTTTGGCGCCAAGCTGCACATCACGAAACTTCATGATAGATATGCACTTATTATTGAAGGCGATGCATTTACGTTTGAAAAGGGATTTTCACCGATTGAGCTGCTCCAACCTGAATCGTTTGAAACGGTGGCTGAGCGGCTAAAAGAGAAACGCCAGCATGAAAATGAGGATGGCGATACGCCACCTTGGTAATTCGAATGCAAAGCAAGACGACAAATTGAACTTTTACATTATAATGACTAAAATAACTGGCCTCTCAACGGATATTACCGCTGTGGAGGCCAGTTTTGTTTAGCTTTTATGTTCCCAATCTACATATGAACTTTGCTAATTTGATCTTTCAGCTTGTCCGCAGATTGAAGCAACCTGGCACGTTCCTCGTCATTGAGCGGAAGATCCAAAATTTCACGTACCCCATTGTGATCTACGATACTTGGAACACCTAAATATACGTCAGATACTCCGTTATAATCTTCCAGCAAGGTGGACACATTAAGTACCGACCCCTCGTCACCGAGAATGGCGGCTACGATTCGGTCGAGAGCCAGCCCTATAGCATAAGAAGTTGCGCCTTTAGCATCTATAATTTCATAGGCAGCATTCTTGGTATTTTCAAAAATTTCATTTTTCGTTTCTTCACCCAGTTCCAGCGGAGTTCCAGCTACGTTGGCTGTGCTCCATACAGGTAACTCAGAGTCACCATGTTCTCCAATAATATGGGCGTGGATGCTTCGTGGATCGATGCCTTTTTGCTTCCCGATCAGATAGCGGAAGCGTGCGCTGTCCAGCAACGTTCCTGATCCAATGACTCTGCTTGAAGGCCAACCACTGCGTTTCCAAGAGATGTAGGAGAGAATGTCCACTGGATTGGTTGCGATCAGCAAAATGCCATGTGTATTGACCTTGACGATATTATCAATAATACTTTCAAAAATTTCGGCATTACGCTTCAGTAAATCAATGCGCGTTTCTCCCGGCTTTTGTGAAGCGCCCGCTGTAACAATAATGATATCTGCATCACGGCAGTCTTCATAATCACCTGCCCACACTTTGACACCACCGAGAAAGGGAAGCCCATGATTCATATCGAGCATTTCCCCCTTCGCCTTTTTGACGTTGACATCAATAAAGACAAGTTCTGACATGCGTTGGCGCAGAAGTAGGGTATAGCCGGTTGTTGTGCCAACCGCTCCCATGCCGACAATGGCCACTCTACTTCGTTTGTAAGGTTTTAAGCTCATAAAATCCTCATCTCCTTCTCGGGTTGTATACCTTTTCATTTTGGGATATTACTTAAAAATTTATCTTTCCAACTCAGTGTACCCTATATACTAACCCACCGCAAAGAAATATGACATTTTTCCTTGACTTCAAAGGCGAGCTCGCTAATAATTAATCGAATGATAAGAACACGCACTAAAGCGTTGCAGCACCGATATTGACGCATGAAATTATGGAAAGAGGATTCGGCATATGGACTTATTTCGAAAAAAAACAGGACTGCTCCCGCATGAGGAAAGCGGATCTACAGGTCGCTTAAAGAGAACAATGGGTGCCTTTGATCTCACCATGCTAGGTGTAGGATGTATTATCGGTACCGGGATTTTTGTTATTACTGGCAAGGCAGCAGCAGAAAATGCAGGTCCTGGATTGATGCTCTCCTTTGTTATTGCAGGTATTGCCTGCGTACTAGCAGCCTTGTGCTATGCGGAGCTTTCATCTACAGTTCCCGCAGCTGGGAGCGCTTATGCGTATAGTTATATTGTATTTGGAGAAATTTTGGCCTGGGTACTGGGGTGGGACCTAATTCTGGAATATGGAGTGGCGGCCGCCTCTGTGAGTAGTGGATGGTCTGCTTACTTTCAAGGCTTGCTGGCTGGATTTGATGTACATTTACCGCTGGCTTTAACCGCAGCCTTCGATTCGACCAAGGGAACCATTATTGATCTACCAGCCGTGTGCATCATTATGCTCATCACATTGTTACTGAGTCTCGGAGCCAAGGAGACGGTCCGATTTAATTTAATAATGGTTTGTGTTAAAGTCGGAGTTGTATTGCTATTTATTGGGATCGGTATCTTTTATGTTAAGCCTGACAACTGGACACCATTTTTGCCTTATGGATTTTCTGGTGTTTTGAGTGCTGCGGCAATCGTATTTTTTGCTTATCTGGGTTTCGACGCCATATCAACTGCAGCCGAAGAGGTTCGCAATCCGCAACGGAATATGCCCATCGGTATTATCTCTTCTCTAGCGATCTGCACAGTACTGTATATTGCGGTTTCAGTTGTGCTAACGGGAATGGTACCTTATACGCAGTTGGGGGTAAGTGATCCTGTTGCGTTTGCTCTCCGCTTTATTCATCAGGATTTCGTAGCCGGATTGATTTCAGTCGGTGCGATTGCGGGGATGACGACCGTTTTATTGGTGCTCTTGTATGGTCAAACGCGGTTAATTTTCTCCATGTCACGTGATGGCCTTTTACCCGTTTTTTTATCTAAAATAAATGCCAAAACTCAAACGCCAATTCGAAGCACTTGGCTGGTGGGCAGCATTATCGCATTGGCTAGTGGATTGTTCCCGTTACATGCACTGACCAATCTGACGAGTATTGGAACCCTATTCGCTTTTGCTGTGGTATCGGTAGGAGTTATCGTTCTGCGCAAGAAACGCCCTGATTTGAAAAGAGGCTTTACCGTGCCGTGGGTTCCGTTGCTCCCACTTTTAAGTGCTTTGGTTTGCATCGGTCTGATGCTTCAGCTTCATATTAGCACCTGGATTGGATTCATTGTGTGGCTCCTGCTTGGATTGTTGATCTATTTCTTCTATGGATACCACAAAAGTTTGTTGAACCGTAAATCTTAATAAATTCTAGTATAAAAAGAGCCGGCATCCTGCACTTTTGTGGAGGGTCCGGTTTTTTTTGACATTACGCGAAAAGTGTCACATAGAGTCGTTTATGGTATAATTCTGTTTCAGATAAGCTTTTGGCACGTGATTACAGCATGCCATCGAGGGAGGATTTTATATGAAACTGCGCTGGCGTGCGCTCTTGGGGGGAGTACTGCTGCTGACGGGCATTCTACTGACTGCCTGTTCTGCTGAAGCCCCAGATACGTTAACTAAACCTCCGATTGAGGAACCTGATGACCAGGGTCAGACAATTACAATTAATCCACCAGTGACTCCAAAGGTGGGCGATCCCAACGCCAAATATGTAGTACAGACGCGAATAGCAGATTTTCATTTAATTGATAACAATAAAGGGTTAGTTTGGGGGGTTACCCATAATGAGCTCCGGCTTTATGATACTCATGATGGCGGAAAGACATGGAATAATATTTCCCCCTCCGAAAACGTCCAATTTCAAGACAAGCTTGAATATGGAAAGGACATCAGTTTCACTGATTCTCGTCACGGTTGGGTTGTCCGTCAAAATTTGGACAAAACAGCAACCGTCATTCTGAGAACAGCAGATGGAGGACAGAGCTGGGATGTTTCAGCGCTTCCAAGCGGGGACCATGTGAGCTCGATTCAATATGTAAATCCAACTACTGGCTGGATCATGGCATATGTAAATCTGAATGAGCAGGATCAACAAAAACTGTTGTATCACACCGCTGACGGGGGAGCCACATGGAATAAAGTTGCGCAAAGTTCGGGTATGACATCCAACAAATCAGGCTCAGGTTTACCCGATCGGGGCAGCCTGGCGGGGATGAGCTTTTCTTCCAACAATCAGGGGTTTGTAGCGATCAATCTGGATAACAGTGTTAAGTTGTACAAGACTTTGAACCAAGGGAAAACCTGGACTCCGGTAGCTAACAGAATACAGGGCTGCCCTCAGGCCAAAGCAGAAGCCCAGCAGTCTCTGAAAGGGAGCAGTGCCTCGTACTGGATTCCAGTTCTTTGCTATGGGGATAAGGCCATAAAATATAACGGACTGTTTACAAACGATACAGGGACACAATGGAACGGTGTGCCTTTGGGTCTGAGTAGCAACATTAATTCTATTATCCCTGGCCGTACGTTTTTAAATGAAAAGGAAGGGTGGATCATAACCGAGACCGGAATGAGCCGTACAATGGATGGGGGGAAGACGTGGACAAGTCTCACAGGCAACAAAGTGCTACCTTTGAAGCTAAAAGACTACCCACGATCGGTTAAGCTCCGTTTCGCTTCTTCTTCGGTGGGTTGGCTTCTTTTGGAACGCCTTGATGACAAGAAGTCACTGCTGCTGAAAACGACGGACGGCGGTGCGAACTGGAGAATTTTATAATCGCTATAAAGGTGATTGCCCTGGGGTGTTTTTCCCAGGGCATTTTATTTTTAAAAAATTTAAATTTTATACGACTTTATGTGAAAAAAATCACAAACTAACGAATAAGCCGCTGTTATACTAAACCTGTAAACAATGATAGGAGTGATAATCATGAGAGCGAATCAGGATCATATGTTAACCCAATACTACCTTCAATTTTGTTATACTTGCCAGGATGCCTATGGTTGCACGACTGAAGAGGACTGCAAGCAGTGTGCAGAGCGTTACGCTGAAGACGAAAATCATGAAGTTCTGGATGAAACACAACGTTATCTCCAGCTTGTACATGTGTAAATCGATGTATCATTCTGATATCGCCATATCTTGAGCCCTCCCGGATAATTCCGTGGGGGCTCTTGGCGTTCTTAAGGGTTGCTATCAAATTTGGGCAGGAACATACATATACTGTTATAGAAAGCTTAGGTCAGGTCAGGATGCCCGGTAGTTTCCCTGTGAAATGCCTGGCGGAGAGGAGTGCGGTGCATGGGTTTTGAGTCATTATGGATGTTCGATTGGCTGGGCACGGTACTGCCCGTATTTTTCGTTGTCGTGTTGGGTATTGTCGTGTTGTCTGCAGGCAGGGAAGTCATGGAATGGAGTCGGAATAAAAGGCAGCCTGTATTGACGGTCGGTTCCCGAATTACAGCCAGAAGGACACATCTCCAACAGAGGCGGCAGGAGGAACAAGGGACTCGTACCTATACTTTCTATTACGTAACCTTCGAGGTGGAAAGTGGCGACCGGATGGAGTTTAAGGTATCTGGGGAAGAATATGGTCAATGCGCTGAAGGGGATGAGGGACGGCTTACTTTTCAGGGTACAAGGTATATCGGGTTTCAGCGACTTAATCGCTATAGCTTGGAACAGGTTAAAATGTAGAATTCAGTCTAATTATTTTTTGGATTCATTTACAGCCTTCTGCGAGAAGCCAGGGTAGGGGGCTGTAGATGTTTCTTGTACAGTCCAATTTGGTACATATATACTAGAACAGAGTAGTTCAGAGGAGGAATGATTTGTGTCATTTGAGGGACAAGTTGTTATTGTAACAGGAGCGGCGCATGGCATCGGGAAAGAAGTCGCTTTTGCCTACGCTGCTCAGGGTGCCCATGTTGTATTTGCCGACCACAATGAGGAGGAGGGTGCAGCAGCCGCTGCAGCGGCCCGGAACGAGGGCTATCAGGCCATTTTTATTCCTTGTGATGTGCGGAAGGAAGAAGATATTGTAGCGCTAATCCGTGCCACGGAAGAAGAATACGGTACGATTCATACGCTAATTAACAACGCTGGCGTGTCCAAATGGAAATCTCCTTATGAGTTAACGATAGCAGAATGGGATGACATTCTAAATACAAACGTACGCAGCTGTTTTATTGCCACTAGGGAAGCAGCTAAGGTGATGAAACGAAACGCAGAAGGTGGCTCTGTGGTCAATATGACCTCTACACGAGCTTTCATGTCAGAGCCGGATACAGAAGCCTACGCGGCATCCAAAGGAGCGATTGCGGCCCTTACACACGCGATGGCCATATCGCTAGGAAAGGACGGGATTCAGGTCAATTGCATCAGTCCAGGGTGGATTGAAACCGGGGATTATGATCAACTGCGTGCAGAAGACCATCAACAGCATCCGTCTGGGCGAGTAGGAACCCCTAAGGACATCGCACGGGCCTGTCTGTATTTGACACAACCCGGCAATGATTTTGTAACAGGCACGAATCTGGTAGTAGATGGTGGCATGACGCGTAAAATGATTTATGAGCCATAATAAAAGCCTGAATGAGTAGTCCCAGTCTTGGGGCTATTTTTTTATTTTTCTGGACTGTCACCCATTGGGCATTTGTACCATACGATAGGGTATGTGATGGAGAAGCGAGGAGGGGACGCGGTGGCTGTAATCAAGACCAACTCAGAAGATGTAAGGACCCTCGCCCGGCTGATGCGGGCTGAGGCTGAAGGTGAAGGCGAGATGGGTATGCTCATGGTTGGCAATGTCGGTGTGAACCGAATTTTATCCAATTGCCTAGATTTCCGGGGGATACGCCTTATGAATGACATGGTGTTTCAAAGCCCCGGAGGTTTTGAAGCCACTCAGAAGGGGTATTTTTATCAGAAAGCCCGTGATCGGGACATTCGACTTGCCCAGCGTGTAATCAATGGAGAAAAGCTACATCCGGCATCCAATGCATTATGGTTTTTCAGACCAGCAGGAAACTGTCCGGGCACTTGGTATGACCAGACCAATACCGGGCGTTTTAAAGCCCACTGCTTTTTTAGCCCGTCTGTACAGGATTGTCCTAATGTATATTAGACACTTTACAGAATGGCTTGAAGAATTAAATTAAAACCATTTTAGGAGGAATTTACATGATTTCACAGCAAGCTTACCGTCCCGTATCTTATGCTTCCGGCAACGGATATCCCGAATGGCCAAGAGGGATGGCTCCAATGGGAACCATGCAGCCTATGACTGGCTTTCCACCTCAAGTAAGTAGTGGCAGCCCTATGACACCAACGGGTACCGTAGTGCAGGTTCAGACTCCGCAATACGAGCAATCATACATCGAAAATATTTTACGCTTGAACTTAGGCAAAACGGGAACCTTTTATATGACCTATGAAAATAACCGGGAATGGAATGCGAAAATATTCAAAGGCATTCTGGAAGCAGCAGGTCGGGATCACATTATTATTAGTGATCCGGCGACAGGCAAACGGACCATTCTGCTGATGCTAAACCTGGACTATGCAACGTTTGATGAGCCATTGTTGTACCAATATCCCGGCGTCATCGGGAATCCGGGTGCATCCCCGGTTCGCTGATGCCTTCATATATATGAGTCTACATCCTCTGCCAGACGGCAGGGGATGTATTTTGTTTATAATCTTTCTCAAATATAGTAGCTTTCTTGGTGGTAAGCGGAGAAAACGAGAGCTTTACGACCTAAATGATAGGGGAGCTGTTTTTTCTGACATTGCTTGTGGTTTGACTGTATAGAGTATAGTTATATAATTAAATATAAGCTGATGAATGATCTAATCATTTATGCGGAATATGGCTTTAGAAGCCGGAGGGAGTGAATGTGTTGGGAAGTTGACGCTGCTTATGATGTGTTATCGTTCTGTTTATGATGAAACTATCCGAAGGAGGTGCGCCTGTCTGCCGTAATGACGGCTGATGGGGAGCATATTGAGTGACCCTTTACCGAGTATGTTTAACTTATTTATTGTTTTTGCATTAGTACTATTGAATGGTTTTTTTGTATCTGCGGAATTTGCCATGGTGAAGGTCAGAGGCAGCCGTATTGAAACATTGGTGGAAGCGGGCAATAAAAAGGCCGTGTACGCCGCCAATATGTTACACAACTTGGACGCTTATTTGTCTGCCTGCCAGTTGGGTATTACACTAGCATCGTTGGGACTAGGATGGATCGGAGAGCCGGCCATCGCACATTTGATCGAACCTGTATTTACAGCCGCTGGATTAGGAGCGGTATATGTGCACGGTACTGCCGTGGTTATTGCATTTATTGTTATTACGATTCTGCATATTGTGTTGGGTGAATTGGCGCCCAAAACGATAGCTATTCGTAAATCTGAGACCATTACGCTGTATTCAGCCATGCTGATGACTTGGTTTTACAAGTTGATGTATCCATTCATATGGGCGTTAAATGGAATGGCGAACAGCCTGCTGCGTTTATTCCGTCTGGAGCCGGTATCTGAAAATGACGATTCCGCGCATACCGGAGATGAAATACGCATTCTGATGAAAGAAAGCAATAAGAGCGGACTAATTGATAATACGGAATTGGCGCTTGTTGATAATATATTTGATTTTACCGACACGACCGCCAGGGAAATCATGATTCCGCGAACTGAGATGATCTGCTTATACAGTAATGAGTCCACAGAAGAAAATCTCGCGATTGCGACGGAAAGCATGAGAACCCGTTATCCAATCTGCGCCGAAGATAAGGACCATATTATCGGCTTTATCCATATTAAGGACCTTCTACGGGCGAACACACTGGATACCCGTACGATGATTCGACCGATTCTTGCTGTCCCTGAATCTACGCAAATTAGTGATCTGCTCAAACGCATGCAGCGTAGCAAGACGCAAATCGCAATTTTGATTGATGAATATGGCGGTACATCGGGTATGGTAACACTGGAAGATATTATGGAAGAAATCGTTGGTGAAATTCAGGATGAGTTCGATCAGGAACGTCCGAGTTGTGAGCAGATTAATGACGAGGAATTTTCCATTGACGGCATGTTATTAATTGATGAAGTGAACGATCGCTTTGGACTGGATCTGGATCATGAGGATTATGATACGGTAGGGGGCTGGCTATACTCACATGTCGAGGTTATTCCTCCACAGCCTGGCCAGACTGTAGTGTTTGAGGGATGTATGTTCACGGTAGAAGAAGTTGAAAACAAGCGGATTTCACGTATTCGGCTGATAAAACAGCCTATTATCTTGGAAGAAGCAGGAGTCTCATAACGGAATACGGAATAAATCTTGAGAGCGACCTTGAACGATGTGGGGTCGCTTTTTAATTTGCCTCCTTTACAGAAAGGACATGAATTGATATGATGTTCGTGTTATTGTCAACCTAATTATGATCGACTGGGTTGACAATAACAAAGGAATTTCCTCTACTTACATGATTATTAAATTTTGGGAGGCAAGAAGTATGAATTTACTAAACGAGGTTATAGATTGGGGCTTGTTGGCTGAAAAAGCGATCCAAGGCAGCCGTATATCGCTGGAAGAAGGTATGGAGGTACTGGAAGCCGACGATGAGGAATTATTACCGATTATGCAAGCTGCATTTCAGGTGCGACATCACTTTTATGAAAAAAAAGTAAAGCTCAACATGATCATCAATGCCAAAAGTGGCCTGTGCCCGGAGGATTGCGGTTATTGCTCACAATCTATCGTATCCACGGCGCCTGTGAGCAAGTACAGTATGCTGGACAAGGAATCACTGTTGGCTGGAGCTAGGGAAGCAGTAGCGCGGAGAGCAGGGACGTATTGCATCGTAGCTTCCGGCAAAGGTCCAACAGATCGAGAGCTGGATCAGGTGATTGAGGCAGTACAAGAAATTAATCGCACGATGCCGCTCAAAATTTGCGCCTGCTTAGGGATTCTCAAGGGAGATCAGGCACGGCGGTTGGCAGAGGCTGGGGTACATCGATACAATCATAATTTAAATACAAGCAAGGCCAACTATCCTTCGATTACAACCACACATACATACGATCAACGCGTCGAAACTGTGAAAATGGCTCAATCTCACGGAATGTCTCCATGCTCTGGCGTTATTATCGGGATGGGGGAAACGAATGAGGAAATCGTACAAATGGCTTATGCCTTACGGGAGTTAGATGCTGACTCTATTCCGGTTAACTTTTTGAATCCAGTCCCTGGAACCCCGTTGGAAGGAGCAAAGCGAATATCACCTATCCAAGCTTTGAAGGTGCTGGCACTGTTCCGCTTCATCTGTCCATCCAAAGAAATACGCGTTGCAGGTGGAAGAGAGTTGAATTTACGCTCGTTACAACCGCTATGCCTGTATGCAGCGAATTCAATTTTTGTAGGAGATTATTTAACGACAGAAGGCCAAGAGGTCACATTTGATCATCAAATGATTGAAGATCTTGGTTTCGAAATTGAGATGTGTGCCCTTTCAACCGTATAATAGAAATTGTACAAACTTGGAAGGGAGAGTTAAACGATGAGCGAAAAAGTATTTATTAGTCCAGGTAAATATGTGCAAGGGAAAAATGTGATTGATAAAACAGGTGAGTATGTTAAGCCATTAGGTCATACTGCCTTGGTTATTGCGGACAAGCTGGTTTGGGAGATTGCAGCCGACCGCGTAGTAAAAAGTCTGGAACAGGCTGATATTACGGCGGTTAAAATTGAGTTTCAAGGGGAAGCATCGAAAAATGAAGTCAACCGTATTGCGGATCAGGGACGAAGCGCCCAGGTCGATATTGTCATTGGTGTAGGTGGTGGTAAAACGCTGGATACGGCCAAAGCCGTTAATGAACTACTCGGTTCCTCAGTTGTGATTATTCCAACGACTGCTTCTACAGATGCTCCTACGAGTGCACTATCTGTTTTGTACACCGATGAGGGTGCATTTGATACGTATACCTTTTTCAGTAAAAATCCGAGCCTGATCCTGGTGGACACGAAAGTCATTTCTCAAGCGCCGCCCTTGTTCCTCTCCTCAGGCATTGCAGATGCCATGGCAACGTGGATTGAGGTCCGTGCGGTCATTGAAGCTCGCGCAACGACAATGGCTGGTGGTTTGCCAACCTTGGCGGCAGAAGCCATTGCGTCCAAGTGTGAGGAAGTTCTTTTCGATTACGGTCTGCAGGCTTATGAATCCGTGAAACGCAAAGTCGTCACGCCTGCGCTTGAAGCGGTAGTCGAAGCCAATACGTTGCTAAGCGGTTTGGGCTTTGAAAGCGGCGGTTTGGCAGGCGCACATGCGATTCACAATGGTTTTACCGTTCTGGAAGGGGATATTCATCACCTGACACATGGTCAGAAGGTAGCTTTTGGCACCTTAGTCCAGCTTGCCTTGGAAAAAAGACCTTTGTCCGAGGTGGAGCGGTATATTGACTTTTATCTAAAACTCGATCTGCCTGTCACGCTGGAAGACATTAAGCTACAGGAAGCTTCCCGAGAGGATTTGTACAGGGTAGCCCAGGCTGCTACCAAAGAAGGCGAAACTGCTCACAATCTACCATTTGCTGTCACAGCGGATGATGTGCTTGATGCGATTTTAGCAGCTGACCAATATTCACTTGTCTACAAGGCTAAAATTGGACATAAAAGCTAACCTCATACGAAATAAAGTAGATTCAAAGGTCGCTGATCAGCGACCTTTTTTCCATTTTTTATCTTGCAACTTATGTTATAAGGTGTATATCTTGGGTCCAATCAACCTTATGTTCCTGTGAGTAAAGTTCCGGGCTGGAGTTGGGCTTTTGTCGTGGTCAGCTTGGTTATAGGATTGCTATTTTCGGGGATTTTCGGTGTGTGTATAGGAATATTGGGCAGCATGTTTTACGTGAAATCATCTTTATCCATGCATCAAACCACCAATCGAAGAGTTGTAAATTGCCTTATTGTCTTTTTCATCATCAGCGTGATACAAATTGTTTTTGGAGTTGCAGCGAATTCTTGGTTAACACGTTGTAAAATAGATCTAACATAGCCTATAGGAAGAAGCAAGAAGGCTCTCACGCATAAAGCGGTGGGAGCCTTTTTTGCCGTGTTAGATCGCCCAATTTCCTTTACGGAAGATAGGTTCCTCAGTACCGTCCTCGGTAACGCCGTTAATGTCCATTTCAGCTGAACCGATCATAAAGTCGACGTGAGTCAGGCTGGAATTCAGGCCGTTGGCAGCCAACTGCTCTTGAGTCATATCCTTGCCGCCTTTAAGGTTAAATGCATAAGCATTACCGATGGCCAAGTGGTTAGAGGCATTTTCATCAAACAACGTATTATAAAATAAAATATTTTTATCAGAGATAGGTGACTTGTGAGGTACAAGAGCAACCTCCCCCAGATAGTGTGAACCTTCATCCATTTCTACGAGATGCTGAAGAGTTTCCAAACCGGTTTCTGCCTGTATATCGACAATACGTCCATTTTCAAAAGTCAGTGAAAAGTTGTCGATGATATTTCCGCTGTAGCTAAGTGGCTTGGTGCTGCTGACCTTACCGTTCACTCCCGTTTTGAGCGGAGCTGTAAACACTTCCTCGGTAGGCATATTGGCTACAAAAGTATGTCCCTGTTGGTTGACGCTTTCGGCTGCTACCCACAGATGATCTTTTGCCAATTCGATGGTGAGGTCTGTGCCTGGAGCCAGATAATGCAGCTTTTTATAGCGTTTGGCATTTAAAATATCAGCTTTGCTGGAAAGGGTTTTCAAATGCTCTTTCCACGCCTCCACAGGGTTATCCAGATCCACACGCACGGTGCTGAAAATGGCATCCCACAGTTTATCCATTTGCTCTGAAGCTGGCAGATCAGGGAATACTTTGGCAGCCCACTCTGCTGAAGGATAAGCAATCAGAGACCAACTGAATTTGTCGGCCATTTGATACTCACGATATTGACGTAATTCATGTGACCGCACACGCTGGGCAGCAGTAATTCGGCTGGACGGAATTCCCTGAAGCAAATCCGGATTTTCTGCAATGACATGCAGTACAGCTGCGCCATTTTCGACCTCTTCAGTCATTTCGGCTGCGTACCATTTGGGAGCAATATTAAAAGTTTCATCAGGAGCTAGTTCATACTGTAATCGAGTAATAGTCTCATCACTCCATTTTACTGTAACCAGCTTGGCCCCAGCAGTATACGCTGATTTGACGATAAGCCTCACGAGTTCGGCGGACAAAATTGGTGCATGAACGATGAGTGTCTGCCCAGGATGGACATTGGCGCCGACCCGAACGGCTAACTCGGCATATTTTTGCAATTTTTGTTGAAAATCTGACATGTAACTTTCCTCCATTTCACGAAAAGCCTTAAACAAGGCTTGGGTAACTTGCACAGTTTTTTTGCAAATTCCACACTTAGCTTATATATTGTACAATGTAACGAAAAGGTTCACAAATCAGTTTTGGTACTATTTAGTGAAAATGAAAGGGCGGATAGATGAATGACAGAGCAAAATTCACCTCAGGAAGTGAAAGAAGTACATATTCAACAGGCACAAATGACAAAAGATGAGAATGGTGCTTATCTGGGCCAAGTGGTATTTAAAGTAGAGGGACAGAGTTCTGTATATGAAATCACATTCCACAGCAAAAGGGGAAAGGAATGGGATTACAGTCTCCATTTTGCGGGAGAGCCACGGGTGGAGGAAGAGATGCTGCAAATGGATAGCTGGATTGAAGAGAACGATGATTTGTTCGACTATTTGCTAGATACGGCATGGAGCAAATTACCCGAGTAATGTAAACATGGTCTATTTTCGTGACAAGCGGATTATATTTAGCAGTGTCCGCATAATCTGCTGACATGGGGGAAGCCTAAAGGTCGATGTTAACAGGAAATTCCATGTGAATAGGAGGGTGAAGCTTTGGCAAATCATCTGTTCACCGAAGGAATGACGGCAAATGAAGAGGCTGCTCCCGATCTCCTGAGCTTACGGACGCTGTTTGTAAATATGTGTTTTATTGGGGAGCCGGGAAGCCGTTCCTGGGTGCTGGTGGATACGGGGATGACAGGATTTACAGACTCGATTATACGCCTGGCAGAGGAACGGTTCACTGGCCCTCCGATCGCTATTGTGCTTACACATGGTCATTTTGATCATGTAGGTTCGGTTATTGAGTTGGTACAGCATTGGGGTACACCTGTTTATGCACATCCTTTGGAATTACCTTATTTGACGGGAATGAAGGATTATCAAAAACCTGACCCTAGTGTAGGGGGAGGTTTAATGTCGGGCATTTCCTTCTTATACCCTAATGATGCTATAGATCTCGATGATCGCATCACATCACTGCCCCCAGATGGCAGTGTCCCCGGTGCCCCTGGTTGGAAGTGGCTGCATACGCCAGGACATACACCTGGTCATGTATCGCTTTTTCATGAGCGAAGAAGGTTAATGGTGGCCGGTGACGCTTTTATTACGGTGAAACAGGAATCGGCACTGGCCGTTATTTTACAGGAAAAAGAAATACATGGGCCTCCTGCGTATTTTACGACAGATTGGCAAGCTGCGCAGCGTTCGGTGGAAATGCTGGCCAAGTTAAAGCCTGAGATTGCAGTCACAGGACATGGTCATTACATGCATGGTGCTGAGCTGACAGATCAGCTGGAGCGACTGGCGGGAGATTTTGAGCACATGGCTGTACCCAAACAGGGCCGTTATGTGTAGTGATGTGTGAAGGACGATGCCTTGCGGGGCATCGTTTTTTGTGTGGACGTGGAATTTTTTTGCTCAGCATGGTATAGTCAAGCCAAAAGCTAAACGCTTTCATTAAACATCGTCATTTCATCAAGGAGGATTTTTTGATGACACAACAACATGCTGCAATTGGTGATCTTTATTATGGAATACCGGCGATTCGTCTTAAATTTGGACGATATGAAGCAGTTGCCCTGCCGGGAAACGGCGCAAATCTGATTTCTTTTCGTGACAATGAAACGGGATATTCTTTTCTGCGTGAGCCAGATGCTGAGAGCATAGAGGCTTTTAAGCAAAGTCCGTCCGTTTACGGAATTCCTTTCCTGTTTCCTCCGAATCGGTATGAGGATGGAAAATTCCTGTGGAATGGTGTTACATATGAGCTGCCGATAAATGAAGAGGCGACCCACAACCATCTGCACGGCTTTTTACACACTGTTCGGTGGGAGGTTGAGGACTACGGTTCTGGGGAGCAAGGTAGCTATGTGGTAATGAATCAGCATGTAAGGGAAGGACATCCCATGTTCCGCTATTTACCCTTCACCTTTACCATGAAGTTAACGTACAGCCTGGACGAATTTGGCCTGCATCAGCGTTATGTGATCCATAACGAGGGCGATCAACCGATCCCCAACTTATTTGCCTTTCACACAGCGATTCGCGTTCCGTTCGTACCCGATAGCTCGCCTGAGGATTACAAGATTAAGGTCACAATCGGTGAGCGTCGTGAGCTGACGGAACGGTTGTTGGCCACAGGTCAGTTCCAGCCTTTATCTCCGGAAGAGGAACTGCTGAAGACGACGGGAGTTAGTCCTTATTTTGCCTCTATGGATAATCATTACACGGCAGCTCCGCAAAATGGACGCAACTACATGGAACTGACACACAGTAAGACAGGTGCTACCCTCGTATACGATGTAGGCACAGCTTATAAGCATTGGATGATCTGGAATAACAAAGCGAACAAGGAATTCATCTGTCCTGAGCCGCAAATGAACATGATCAATGCACCGAATCGTCCGGACCTGCCAGCAGAGGAGATCGGATTGATTGCACTGGCTCCAGGCCATATTTTTGAAGCAACCAGCCGTTTGTATTGTATTACACCTAATAAATCGAAATCCTAACATTTAAATTTATCCTTATAGGCCTGTATCGTGTCCAACGGTGCAGGCTTTATTTGGGTATGTAAGCACAGGTAAGGACCAATGGGGAAGGAGGACGAAAAAGGTTGCAGAATGACAAGCAGTCGTAGTATGATACGAAACAGGAGATGATCAGATGAATTTTCCTTTTCAAGCCGTCAAACGCAAGCAAATCGCCGATGAAGTGGCTGAACAGCTGCAACGAAAAATTGCTGCTGGTGAATGGAATGTGGGCACTAAGATTCCAACCGAGCCTGAGCTCATGAAGCTATTCGGAGTCGGGCGATCTACAGTACGTGAAGCGGTTAGCGTTCTGGTGCATGCCGGTCTATTAGAGAAAAAGCAAGGACACGGAACTTTTGTCTGCCAACCGACGACTTCTCAAGAGCCATTGGATTACCGTCTAAGCCGTGCTGAAATTATTGAGGTTTATGAAGTGCGGAGTGTGTTGGAACTAGAGATTGCCAGATTGGCTGCATTACGTCGTAATGACGAGGATTTACGCTTAATGCGTGCGGCGTTGGACCGTCGTGCTGCAACTTTGGCCGCTGGAGATTTGACTGGGTACCTAGATGCGGATATCACTTTTCACTTGGCTGTTGCCGGAGCTACACGCAATAAGGTGCTTACAGACGTATATGGCAGCTTTGTAGAGGCCATCCGCAAGGCGTTGAACAATCTCATTACCGATCCAGCGATGCAAAATCATTTTACTCTGCAGCATGAAAAAATATATGAAGCAATCCGTGATCAGGATGGCAAGGCTGCCGAACTTTATAGCATTCAACATTTGGACGGCACCAAGCTGGAGCTGGAAAAGCATATGGGAAGTTCATAATTTTTTTATCCTTAAACATCAGATGATCAGATGAATATAATGACCTTTGAGCCTTTTATTTGAGCATCTCCTAAAATCAAACCAAAGGTGGTATCTGTATGCGCAAAATATGGGTGTTGGACACAACGTTAAGAGATGGAGAGCAATCACCAGGAGTTAGCTTAACCAGCACAGAAAAGGTGGAAATTGCTCTTCAACTGCAAAAATTAGGCGTAGATCGGATTGAGACTGGCTTTCCAGCAACCTCGCCTGGTGAGATTATCAGCATGCAGGAGATTGCCAAACAGGTTACCCAAGCAACACTGGTTGGCTTTGCACGCTCGAAAGAACAGGATATTGATGCAGTCAGAGAGGCGCTACGAGGAGCTGAGGATACCTGTCTTCATTTGTTCCTGGCTACCTCACCCATTCACCGCCAACATAAGCTGCGAATGGATAAAGCGAAAGTATTAGAGACCGCTGCTGCTGCCATTCGTTATGGACGCAAGTATTTCAGCAAGGTAGAATTTTCAGCAGAGGACGCCAGTCGTACCGAGCTGGACTTTATTTGTGAAGTCGTGGATATGGCGATTCGTGCTGGAGCGACGGTCGTCAATTTACCGGATACGGTGGGATATGCCTCGCCGGATCAGTTCGGTGAAATGTTTAGAATTGTAAAGCAACAAGTGCCCGGTATCGAAAAAATACAACTTAGTACACATTGTCATGATGATCTTGGCATGGCAACAGCTAACACGCTGGCGGCCATCCGTAATGGTGTAGATCAATTTGAAGGTACCATCAATGGAATCGGTGAGCGAGCCGGAAATACACCTATCGAGGAAGTTGCACTGGCCCTTGATACCAGAACCGAGCTTTATGGTGCACAAACGAGTCTGGTTTTGGAGGAGCTGTATGCCACCAGTCGCCTAGTGAGCAAACGTACGGGGATGTCGGTACCGGGAAACAAGGCCATTGTTGGAGCCAATGCGTTTGCTCACGAGTCCGGTATACACCAGGACGGAATGCTTAAAGAGCGTACAACGTATGAAATCGTGTCCCCTGAACGTATTGGTCTGAAGACGAGTAAACTTGTGTTGGGCAAGCACTCGGGTCGACATGCATTTAAAGAAAAACTGGCGGACATGGGGTTTGATGCTTTGACGGAGGAACAGCTGCAAGAGGCGTTCCGCAAATTCAAGGCCTTGACGGATAAGAAAAAACAGGTGTTGGATGAAGACTTGCTCGTCCTGATGGACGAAAGCCGCAATGCCTCACCTCAAATGTACACACTGGATTCCATTCAGGTGTCTTATGGCAATCAGTCGGTTCCAGTCGCATCCATTCGGTTGAGTAAACAAGATGGGACAGCAATTGATGAAGTAGCAATGGGTAACGGTTCTGTAGATGCGATTTTCCATGCTATAGACAAGGCCAGTGGTGAAGAGGTGGAGTTGGAGGATTATTCGATCCAATCTGTAACATATGGCAAAGATGCGTTGGGGGAAGTACACGCTATTTTGAGGCAAGGTGAGTACACAGCTCTGGGAAGAGGCACAAGTACTGATATTTTGGAAGCTAGCGCCAAAGCTTACATCGATGCGCTGAACAAGCTACTGGGCAGAAAAGAAGTCCATGGCAAAAGCAATATCACCATTAGTTGAACCTAGTAGCCATGCTTGTAAATGAAATTTCCTTTCGCCTCCTCTGGCCGCATCGTAAAAAAGCGCTTGCAAAATAAATGATAACATTTGAAATTTAATGTATAATAGGCAAGAGAGAGCACCATATTTTGTCTGAATTACATAGGCCAAGAGGAGGAAATGAGTTGAACTACCGCATCGAAAAGGATACGTTGGGCGAAATCAAGGTACCGGCAGACCGTCTGTGGGGAGCGCAAACACAGCGCAGCAAGGAAAATTTTCCGATTGGCTCGGAGAAAATGCCATTAGAGGTCATACAGGCGTTCGCGGTGCTTAAAAAAAGCGCGGCGATCAGTAACTATAAGCTGGGTAAGTTATCACAGGAGAAGCAGGACGCCATTATTTATGCAGCGGACGAAATTCTCGCAGGGCGGGTTGATGACCATTTCCCGTTGGTTGTATGGCAGACAGGAAGCGGTACGCAGTCCAATATGAATGTAAATGAAGTGATTGCTCATCTGGGAAGCCAATGGTTACAAGAGCAGGGAAAAGGTACGAAGCTGCATCCCAATGACGATGTAAACATGTCGCAAAGCTCAAATGATACGTTTCCTACGGCGCTTCATGTAGCGGGTGTCATTGCAGTGGAGGACCGTTTGTTGCCTGCCATTGATATGCTGAAAGAGACTTTTCAACAGAAGTCAGAGCAATTCAAGGATATTATAAAAATTGGGCGAACCCATTTACAAGATGCGACACCGCTTACGCTGGGTCAGGAAATAAGCGGCTGGTATGCTATGCTGGACAAGAGCAAGCGAATTATCATCGACACGGTGCAATACATGAAGGAGCTGGCGATTGGCGGAACCGCGGTGGGGACAGGAATTAACGCTCATCCAGAGTTCGGCTCCCGAACCTCTGCGGAAATTTCTAGTTTCACTGGCAAAACGTTCACTTCCGCACCCAATAAATTTCATGCACTGACCAGCCACGATGAAGTGGTGGCCGTACATGGAGCAGTCAAAGCGCTCGCGGCTGATTTGATGAAAATCGCCAATGATGTTCGCTGGCTGGCAAGTGGCCCGCGTAGCGGCTTGGGCGAAATCACGATTCCTGCTAACGAGCCAGGTAGCTCCATCATGCCAGGTAAGGTGAATCCGACTCAAAGTGAAGCACTGACGATGGTCGTTACGCAAGTAATGGGTAATGATGCAGCTATCGGCTTTGCTGCGAGTCAGGGTAATTTTGAACTGAACGTGTTTAAGCCAGTAATCATCTATAATTTTTTGCAATCTGTTCATTTGCTGGCCGATTCCATGATTGCTTTTAATGACAACTGTGCGATTGGCATCGAGCCTGATCTCGCTAAAATTGAGCACAATTTGAATAATTCGCTGATGCTGGTGACGGCATTGAATCCACATATCGGATATGAAAATGCCGCTAAAATCGCCAAACTTGCACATGCAGAAGGGCTGTCCCTAAAAGAAGCGGCACTCCGCAGCGGACTGTTGACTGAAGAACAGTTCGATCAATATGTTGTACCTGCGCATATGATTCATCCTAAAGCCTAAAGCACGACGATAGTCTCTGCTTAAGCCCTATAAAAAATATACAAACCAGCTCATGGAGTGCGATTTAGCACAAACCATGAGCTGGATTTTTTGATTTTATTATATAATTTTTTATTTAGGATTAGTATTCTGTGTGATTTGAGGGTATATAGATAGAAGGCGAAAAATTGAACATCTATTTTCAAGATAGGAGAAGCCGTATGGAACAGACAACCGTTATTAATTTGATTGTACTTTTGCTGTCCGGCTTGCTGCTGGTCGGCGTGCTGACTACCAAATTTTCCAGCCGTTTCGGTATGCCTGCGCTCGTTTTGTTTATTGCCGTAGGTATGGTGCTCAGTCAGTTTATTTATTTTGATAATGCCTTTATCACACAGCTGGTGGGCATACTCGCGCTCATTGTAATCTTGTTTGAAGGCGGGATGCAGACAAAGTTTGCAGATGTTAAGCCGGTTATTCGACCTGCAATGTCATTATCAACGTTAGGGGTCATCATTACGACCGTAGTCATTGGCGTATGCGCCAAGTTTATTTTAGGCGTAAGCTGGATGGAATCCATGCTGTTTGGCGCTATTGTCGGATCGACCGATGCGGCGGCCGTGTTTTCCGTTCTAGGAGGTAAAAACATCAAAAAACGAATTACCTCAACGCTCGAAGCGGAATCCGGCAGTAATGACCCGATGGCTGTATTTCTCACGGTAACATTGATTGAGCTGATACATCACCCTGAGCAATCCATTTGGATACATATCTTGTTATTTTTATGGGAAATGGGTTTCGGTTTAGTCGTTGGTTTTGTACTCGGACGCATAGGTGTATATGCAATTAATAAAATGAATTTTGATTCATCCGGTTTGTATCCTGTGATGGCGCTGGCATTTGCGGTCTTGACGTATGCGGCCGCATCGTTACTGGAGGCAAGCGGATTGCTGGCGGTTTATGTCATGGCCATTGTCTTGGGAAATTCCGACTTGACCTACAAGCGATCCATTATCCATTTTAACAATGGTTTCGCCTGGATGGTGCAGATTATGATGTTTGTCCTGCTCGGGCTATTGGTCTTTCCCGATCAATTGCTGGGCATTGCGTGGCAAAGCTTGGCGCTCTCCTTCATCCTCATGCTCGTGGCTCGTCCAATAGGCGTATTCCTAAGCTTACTTTTTTCCAGGTACTCTGTGCGCGAGAAGACACTGTTATCCTGGGCAGGACTGCGGGGGGCGGTACCAATTGTACTAGCAACCTATCCTTTACTGGATGAGATGGATGTAGGACCCTTGTTTTTTAATGTTGTATTTTTCGTCGTGCTCACTTCTGCGATTATTCAAGGTACCACTATTTCGTGGCTAGCGGTGAAGCTTGGCTTGATGGACCCTAACGAGACGTCATCTCCTTCACTGCTGGAATTAGTTTCTCTGGGAAAAACCACTTCGGAAATCAACCACATTCAGGTACAAAAAGGGATGTCGATTGCGGGCAAAGCGATTCAGGATATACAGTTGCCTGAAGACATTTTATTCACAGCCATAATTCGGAACGAGCAAATTATTGCCCCGAGAGGCACGACGGTGATTGAACCGGGCGATACATTGTATGTGCTTAGTCCCAAACTCAAGCGACAGCAGATGAAAGAACTGTTCATGCTGCTCGAACCAGAGGCTGCTCCGTAAAAAGCGTAGAGTACCCTTAATTACAGTCCTTCACATTCATGTGGAGGACTTTTTCCTGTATTTTTTTCAGAGTGGATGAATCTGTTAAAAAATTGACACTATCATTCTACAAAATTAGTTTATGATATTGTCGTTAGATGTCGCTGCCTATCGTTACGGATCATTTGATGGGCCATAGTGATGAATAAGATAGAAGTCACCAATAACAGGAGAGATGATGAATGAAACCGGAAGTCTTGCCAAAGCGTGCAGTAGCTCGCAGGCAGAAAAATAGAAAAAAGAAACGAAAAGGAAAATTCGGTCGTTTTATACTGCGACTGTTTATTGTATTCCTGGTAGCAGGAATAGGGGGTGGTGCGTGGTTGTTCTTAACGTCATCTGGCAAGGACATGCGCTATTTGGCTGCGGATACGCTGATCACGACCCAACATCGTCACTGGGCGAAGTACTTTATCGGTGAAGCAGAGGCGAAAAAACGTGTGGCTGAATATTCGGCCCGTTTTGAAGCGATGGGTGAGGAGAAGGACAGACATACAATCAATCTGCCTGAGCTGATACCGACCAAAGTACAACAAACGCCGCTGGTTGAAGTGGAAGAGGTATCGGGCCGTAACTATCATGGCTATGTTATGACGGTTCATGACCCCACTAAAATTCGGCTCGGGGTTCCTGCCAAGGTCGGCCGGGGAGAAAGGGTATCTAGTATGGTCGAGCGTTTAGGGGCTGTTGCTGGAGTAAATGGCGGTGGCTTTGCCGATCCCAACTGGAATGGGAATGGTTTTAAACCGATTGGCGTTGTCATTTCCCAGGGCGAGATATACTACAATGACATGGGCAAAAATGCCTCTGTTCAAATCGTAGGTATTGATAAACAGGGAAAAATGATAGCCGGTCACTATTCGTTGTCAGAGTTGTCCAAAATGAATGTACAAGAAGCGGTTACTTTTCAACCACGCCTAATCGTGAATGGGAAAGGTTTGATTCGCAATGCAAGCGAGGGGTGGGGAATTGCTCCCCGTACCGCAATGGGGCAAAGAGCAGACGGGGCCATTATATTCGTGACCATCGACGGTCGTCAGCCTGGGTACAGCATTGGTGCCAACTTGTATGATATGCAAAATATTTTGCTTAAACATGGAGCGGTTATCGGTGCTAATCTGGATGGAGGCTCTTCAACGGTGCTCGTCAAGGATAATGCCATTGTGAATAAGCCTTCTTCTGAATACGGAGAGCGGTATTTGCCGACTGCGTTTCTCGTATTTGAGCATCCAGAGACCGTTAGTATCCCGAACATATGGGAAGGTCTGAATCCTGGAGACATTGATGCAGCCAAAAAGAGATAGATCTGGAATAAAAAGTCTATTGAGTGAACGGAGACTGATGATGAAGCTAAAACGAGCAGGATTTCAGCGATTGTTTGTCGCCTTGTCAATGCTATCCTTACTCTTGACCACAATGCATCAAGCGGTTGCCGAAGCTGCTGAACAGGGTGCTATAGCGTCTCAATCAACGCAGTTCATAGATATTGTTATAAACGGTCAACCTATAGACAGCAAGGCTAAGCTTCTACTGATCCACGGAAAGCTCATGGTTCCGCTTAAACCTTTCGCCGAAGCTGTGGGTGCAACCTACCACTGGGATGTCAAAAAGAAGCAGGTTACGCTACAAAAGTGGGCGGAGTCCTTGGTTCTTAAAGAGCGGTCACGTAAGAACCAGCAGCAACTTACCTTTGAGCTTGTAAGTAAAGAAGTATATGTACCTCTGAGAGATGTGTCGCTTGAATTAGGTTATACGCTTGAGAAGACAAATTCACAGATTCAGGTTCAGCCAGAGATTCATGGTAAAATAAAAGAAAAAATATACGAGGGGGATCTGGCCACAGCGCGTGATGCATTAACTCGTTTAGGCAGACGTTCTGTCCATCCTTATATAGAAGCACACCGTCCTAACACTGAGCTCCTGTCCAGTGTCTACATGTTCCCCCAAGGTGAAGCATTACGGTATTTTACAGTGAACGGGGATGTGCTAAGTCTGGTTGAAGTGAAGGACGGTTTTCCAGTTGTCACCTATCAAGGGTATGTGGGAGCCCCCTTTGATAAAGAATTTACAATGGAATACGACCCGCTGGGGCGTTTTTTGGAGAATAAAGCCAAAAATCAGTGGGGAATTTATCCGAAACTTAATAAGCCGCTGATCTACGAGTTCACTACAGGATGGGGAGACAGCAGTACCACTTTCTATGGGCGTATTACTACGGATAAAAAAGAAGAACTGCTGGGTACTACTGGTGATCCGATAACTGGACTCCCGGCTAATACCAAACAAATTATGAAAACCTTCAAGCTGCCGTGGGAATCGCGTACCGATGCCCAGCAGGCGACGAAATAAGTTAAGAGCAGCAATAGCAAATGAAAATATAAGAAGCGCGGATCGTTGAAGTAAAGATACTTCCGGTACGCGCTTTTTTTAATGGAATTTGTACTTTTGTTACTTCGTGCTTGCGTAAATATCGATTAAGCGTCATTATCTGCTTCGAGAAACACGGAGATCAGAATTCGGGCGTTGCTATCTCCCACATTTTTGGCATAGTGGGGGATAGCTGCTCTCCAGCTAAAGGAATCTCCTGCTTCCAGGGTAGCTGAATCCTCGCCTTGCTCCACGTATACCGTGCCTTCCAAGATAAAATGAATCTCATCCCCCCCATGAGCATGCTCCTCTTCTGTAGACGAGCCTGGCGGCATGTCCACCAGCATCATTTTAACGTTTCCTTGCCCCCCCAAATGATCAACCTGGAGGTTGTTTTTACCATATAAGGTTTTACGGCGCTCGTCCTTGCGAATCACTTGCATCCGTTCCTCATCTTTAAGAAGCAGAAAAGCGAGAGGGACCTTAAGCGCATTAGCGATACTGTCCAATGTAGCGATGGAAGGGGAGGTTTTATTATTTTCTACTTGACTCATAAACCCTTGCGATAGTCCGGTTCGTTCGCATATTTGCTGGATGGATAAATTTTTACGTTTACGAGCAGCGCGTATGTTGCATCCTATACTCATAGAACGTTCCTCCTTTAAGGAAATATAATGTATACTAATTTAATATTTATCATACCAAATAATTTGTTGACAGACTACAGTTTCTTATGATAAATTCACATTACAAAATAATTATTTCTATTACTAATAATTCGAGTTTGATTCACACTAATGTGTTGCGGCATAGATTCAGACAGGATTATTTTTTTAACCAAATTATTAGTAATATAAATTAATTATTCATATGCACTTGTATGAGTGTAATAAACAAACAGAATGGAGAGATAAACATGAGTTCAGCAAGCAGAAACATTTCTACAATTATGCGGGTGGCACTGGGAATTTTGTTTTTGGCACACGGAATTGCTAAATTCCAAATGGGGTTGGGTAATGTAGCAGGCTGGTTTGCCAGCATTGGCGTTCCAGGATTTCTAGGCTATGTCGTTGCGGTGATTGAGTTGGTCGGCGGGATTGCATTGATTCTTGGATTGCTTACTCGTTATGTATCTGGGCTTTTGGTTATTGTTTTGATCGGCGCCATTTTTACAGCAAAACTGTCCGGCGGGTTGATGGGGAATGGTCAAGGCGCTGGCTATGAGCTGGATATTGCTTTTATTCTGGTAGCTCTTCATCTGGTATTTGCACCAACGACTCGCTTGTCTCTGGACTCTTTGTTCGGGCGTCGTGAGTCAACAGAAAAGTAATTTTTGGTTGCTTTAGTCCTCCAATCCATGTAGAAAGAGGGAAATCTCATGACAGCACATATACATGACAACACCAAAATTGGGCAGGTTTCATTAAAAGTTAGTAACTTGGAGCGTTCTATTCAATTTTATACAGAGGTGGTTGGTTTTCAGCTAATGCGTCAAACGGCGAATACCGCCGAATTGACTGTCGATGGGAAGCATGCGCTACTGATCCTTAACTATATTGAAAATGCAGTTATTCTGCCGCGTCAATCTGCTGCCGGGTTATATCATTTTGCTATTCTTTTACCAAACCGTGTAGCTCTGGGCCTGTCCTTACGTAATCTGCTGGCTCATGAGATTGAAATCGGACAGGGAGATCATGATGTAAGTGAAGCCCTCTATATCCATGATCCCGATAATAACGGAATTGAAATCTATGCAGATCGTCCCCGTGATCAATGGAAAAAGGATGCTAATGGATTTTACATGATGGGAACAGATCCCGTGGATGCAGAAGACTTGGTTGCGATTTCCGAAAATTTACCTTGGCAGGGACTACCTCAGGGAACGGTAATCGGGCACGTCCACTTCCATGTGTCTAATTTGCTCAAAGCACAGCAATTTTATTGCGATGTGCTTGGCTTTGACATTACGTGTCGGTATGGCTCTTCAGCCTTGTTCGTTTCCGCAGGTGGTTACCACCACCATATGGGCTTGAATATATGGGCAGGTGAAGGAGCCCCACCAGCTCCTGAGCACGCTGCCGGATTGGATTATTTTGAATTGATCGTACCAGATCAGAAGGAATTGGATGCCATTGTCGCTCGTTTAGAGGCAGCAGGCTATGGAGTGCAAGAACGCGAGGGCGCCAAGTATGTAGCTGATCCGTTCCGCATTCAAATTAAACTGATTAACGGTCAAATCTCGTAACAAAGAAGGCACGTAACAAAAAAGGGTATTCCTATTAAGCCGTAAAGGCTGGGAATACCCTTTTTTCGTATACTTAGAACAAGCTCCAGTCCAAATCCCGAGACATCTTCTCCAGCAAGTGTACACCAGCTGTACTGTTGCCCATACGGTTCAGAGAAGGTCCAACCAGTCCAATGCCATATCGTCCGGGTACCATCGTCATAATACTGCCTGATACGCCGCTTTTGGCAGGTAGTCCGACTTGAATGGCGAATTCCCCTGAGGCGTCATACATGCCACATGTCGTCATAAATGTTTTGGCGATCTGTACATAGCGGCGGGGAATCAGCGGTATACCTGTCACTGGATCTCGACCATTGTAAGCTAATACAAGTCCCATACGAGCTAAATCAGTACAGTTCAATTTGACAGCACAATGTCTGAAATAAACTTCAAGCACATCCTCCACATGACCTCTTAAAATTCCTTTTTCCATTAGAAAATAAGCAAGGGAACGGTTCAAATGGCCTGTAGCTGATTCTGAATCGTAGACATCCTGATCATATTCCAATGTGTCATTGTGGGTAAGCAGGCGGAAAAATTGGAGAACACGGGCAAATCTCTCTTCTGGACTGTTCCCGCGAATCAGAGAGGAGACTGCGATTGCTCCGGCGTTAATCAGTGGGTTAAACGGAATGCCCGGTTCAACTAGTTCTAGCTTTAGCATGGAATTAAAACGGTCTCCGGTAGGCTCCATACCCACTTTAGAGAAGACAACGTCCTCTCCATTATCCATCAAGGCCAGAATGAGCGTAAATACCTTTGAGATACTTTGCATCGTAAATTGGATTTCCGTATCTCCGGCTACCACAGTTTCACCCGCACCGTTCATTACAACAACACCCAGCGCGTCGGCCGGGGCTTTGGACAGCTCAGGAATATATGCTGCTACCTTGCCATGAATATACTCATGACGGCTTTGTTCTACCCATTCCGGCAGTTTGGTCTGTAATCTCTGCCACTCCGATGTCATTTCTTTTCCTCCAGTCGAGTAACCAATCTGTGGTATTTTATTGTAGAGCAAAAAGTAGCTATATACTTATTTTAAAGAAATTTTCAGTTGAAAAACAAGCTCTGATGTCATTTCTTTTTCTCCAGTTAAATACCCAACCTAATGTAATATCGGTATTATGGTTTATCCTCTGTAGTCTTCATTCACTTCATCCAACTGCCTATCCGAAATCACTTCTAAGTGCCACACATACTCTTTTTTAGCGTTGGCTCATAAGAAAGATTCCCATTTTTAAAAAAAGTTAATAGGAGAAGGAGATGAAGTGGAACATGTTACACGGTATGTTAGCGGATTACCCGCGGGAGAAAACGATTCATCAATTGTTTGAAGAGCAGGTTGAGCGCACACCGGATCACATAGCGGTTGTATTTGGGGACAAGCACTTGACGTATGCTGATCTGAACAAACAGGCTAATCAACTAGCACATGTTTTGCGGGCTAAAGGTTTAGATAATGACGAGGCTGTCGGAATTATGGTCGAATGTTCATTGGAAATGATCATCGGAATTTTCGGGATTTTAAAAGCTGGGGGAGCCTATGTGCCGATTGATCCTGAATACCCGAAGGAACGTATACGCTATATGCTGACGGATTCTGGTGCAAATCTCCTGCTGACCCAGCTTCCAATCCACCAACAAACAGAGCTCGCCAGTGTTGTACTGGATTTGTTGGACAAGCGGAACTATGGGAAAGAAACAGGGAACCTCACATCTAATCAAGGTTCCGATACTCTTGCTTGCATTATGTATACGTCTGGCTCTACCGGCGAACCTAAGGGCGCCCTGACGATGCACTACAATATTATACGTGTTGTTAAAAAGACAAATTACATCCAATTCTCGTCAAAAGATAGGATATTACAAGTGGCCAGTTTTTCGTTCGATGGTTCTACATTTGGTATTTATGGGGCTTTGCTTAACGGAGGCACTCTCGTATTGAACTCACAAGATCAAACCATGAATGCACGTGAGCTATCAAGCGTCCTACGGACACAACAGATCACGAAATGCTTCGTCACGACAGCACTTTTTAATGCATTGGTGGATGTGGATCCCGATTGCTTTGCAACTATTGAAACCTTGCTATTCGGTGGTGAGAAGGTTTCAGTCAGCCATGTGCGTAAAGCGTTTGCCCGTCTAGGTCCGGGCCGTTTAATTCATGTCTATGGACCGACAGAGAGTACGGTATTTGCTACTTATTACCCGATTGATCATTTGGACGAAAATGCAAATACCGTACCGATCGGCAAACCAATCAGCAGCACGAAGGTTTACATCTTGGATCAAGAGCAGCATCCTCTGCCGCAGGGAGTTGCAGGTGAACTGTACATCGCTGGCGATGGATTAGTTAAAGGTTATTTGAATCGTCCAGAGCTGACAGAAGAGAGGTTTATTCAGTCATCATGGGTACCTGGAGGCAGGTTGTATCGAACTGGAGATTGGGTGCAAGAGCAAGCGGACGGAAACATCGAATATATCAGCCGGATCGACGATCAAGTGAAAATAAGGGGTTTTCGAATTGAGCCTGGGGAAATAGAGTCGCATTTATTAAAAGTAGATGATATACAAGAAGCGGCAGTTATCGCCCGTGAAAAGGAGGACGGTCAAAAGCAGCTGGAAGCATACTTTACGGCGACCAAAAAACTGACAGCAGATGAAATTAAAACCGCTCTCTCTATAAAGCTGCCAAATTACATGATTCCATCTTTTTATATACAACTAGAGCAAATGCCATTGACACTGAATGGTAAGATGGACCGCAAGGCACTGTTGGCCCTTGAAGAGAATATACATGGTGGTGCAGAATATGTGTCTCCGAAGCCGGGACTGGAAACGAAGCTGATGGACATCTGGCAGGATGTATTGGGGGTGCAGCAGTTCAGTGTTTTAGATAGCTTCTTCGACCTCGGTGGGCATTCTATTCATGCGCTTACATTAATGTCGAGAATGGAGCGTGCAGGATATCACGCCACTTTAACAGACATTTACCACTATAAAACGATTCGGGCACTCGCTGATTACCTTCGTTCAACTCAGAATAGTGTTATAGGGTCCCAAAAGCAGCAGGACATCATAGAAACAACACAAGAGTTGATGTCTTGGCTTCACCAAGAAACAGATGGTGTTTACGAGCTGGTGAAATACCAAGTAAGGGATTTTATTCACGAAGTTAGAGATATTCAGGTGCTTTACTACGACACGGCGGCCGACGTAAACCATATCATGCGGATCATGGATGGGAAAATAGCTCAAGAGCTACTGCCTCACTACATTGTACCACTGCATCAAAAAGCTAAAATGGCTGATCCATACTGGACCATGGATGAAGAGGAGTTTTTCCAGCGTCTGGGCTTAAAAAGCATGGATCTGGATCAGGCGGCAAGTTTACGCAAGCGGCTGGAAGACGATTATTTGAGAAAAGATCAGTGGATTAAAACAGGGCAAGTGGCACAAGAATATCCGCTAAGTGGAATTCAACAAATGCAAATCTCGTTTCATACACCTCCAAGCTTAGGTATATTTAGGCTAGATGAGTGTGTGAATTACGATTTTTTGGATCAGGCTTACGCTCTTTTTATACAAAGTCAAGGATTACTGAGAAGCGTCCCGGTCCAAAGAGATGGATGGACTTATTGGAGGGAATACGTACTTTCTAGCGATGGTTTGCCAAAGCTCAACATCATTGACGTGTCGGATTACAATCCATGTGGTCCTATTACGGACATGATAAATGATTATGTAACGAACACCCGATTCGCCGGAGAACATACTTTGTTCCACATGTTTGTGCTGAAACGAAACCTGCGTGAACATTATGTCATTACTATTTATCATCATGCGATATGCGATCGGGTGACCTCGGAAGTAGCCGAACGACAGTTGATTGCTTACTACAGGAGTCTGCTTCAAAATCGACCCCTTCCTAAGGATGAAGTGAAGCCCTATGTGGAGTATGTTAAACAAATCCAAAGTGGACCGAAAGGGATCACGGAACAAGAATTGATATCAGCCTTTAATTTGGAAGCGTTCCAAAAAAGCAAGCAAAACGTCTTCCAAGCTCCGAAGCTTCGAACGAGCACAGAAGCCTACCTGTTTAACGTAAGTATCCCTGCTGAAGATCCTTCTTTGGAGTTTGCGCTTTCTGTCTATACAAAGGGCTTGCAAACTTATTTAGGTATGGATAAGCTACCATTGTTATTTTTATATGATGGAAGAAGGTACGACGAGGCGGCTTATTATAACACGGCCGGTGAATTTATCGATTTTGTGCCTATGCTGATGGAACTGAAGCAGAATCCAGATGAAATGATGCAGTCTGTCAGAAGCAGACTAGACTTATTAAAGCACCACACGATTAATTTTATGCATCTTTTTACGAGTCCTGATTACAAAGACAAGTGGAAACGTGCCAGAACACTTGCACAGTTTGGGAAGCAGTACGAGCAACTAGACTTATTCATGTTTAACTATTTAGGAAACAGTGCCAAAGCAGGCTCAAAATACAGCAATTATTATGATGATACTGTCATAAAGCAACCAAATCCGCTGCCGATCTATTCACTGTTCAATTGCATTGCTTCTTCCTACACGGACGGCCTTATTTTTTCTATACGATGCAGTTACGAGATAGAGGTTAAGGAAGTCAGGGCTGCTTTTTATCAAGCTGCAGGTATGGCATCCCGGATAGGGGAGGTTTAATAAGTGATGGAATCCGCCAATACATCTAATCAGAGTTGTTCTGATAGACCGCGACGTTACTTGCCTTTATTTTCTCACCATAGTGGAAATGCCGGTCAGCCCGAAGGCCATGATCAAGCGCTTTACAAGATTCGTTTGGGGACGAGACAGGTCAAAACGATTATGGGTTTTGTACAGCATCATCAGCTGGGTATGCCTTCTTTTATAACAGCCATATGGTCCGTACTGTTATCCCATTACGCCAATCAATATGCTCTGCCTGTTTTATATTCCGTGGTATCAGACAAAGAAGGGAAAGGATGTCGTCTGGATTATCCACTACTCATTCATATACAGAAGGAAGATCATCTTCTCTCTTTGATACAAAGGATACAAATGGAATGGAACAAACAACTTAGTAGCGACGAGTGGAGAGAGGATTTTTCGCAGCAAACTAAAGTCGATCCTCTATTAGGGGGGAAGAAGGATTTCTTCAATGTGGGTATCTCAGAAATTTATGATGACTTTCCTTCTCCAAGTTTAAATGCGGAAAAGTCCCCTCCCCTTTATGGTATAGATCAGCCAGAAATCGCGCTCTGCTACCGTTATGGCCCGGATGTATTGGAGTGCGCAATACAGTATGATGGCAGCCGTTTGGGAAAAAGGCAAATCGCTAGATTCGCAGGCCATTTCAAAACACTGCTGGCAAATGCACTCCTTCTTCCGGAGAAGACGGTACTATTTCACCCCATGCTGACCACAAGAGAACGCAGACAGATGCAACAATGGAATGATACGGAACAGTCCTATCCTTTGGATAAAACTGTGGTTCATTTGATCGAGGAGCAGGCTGGCCGAACACCCGATGCAATCGCTTTAGAGTTTGGAGAGCAGAAGCTGACCTACTATGAGTTAAATCACCAGGCAAATCAAATCAGCCGCATGATTTTAGAGTCGTATTCGATACAGGGACATGGCGTTCTGCCGACCGGCACGCTGATTGCCATCGTCTTGGATAGAAGCGCAGATGTAATCCCGTCGATGCTTGGAGTTATGAAAGCGGGCGCTGCTTATCTTCCGATCGATCCCCAATATCCTGGGGAACGGCTGCGATTTATTTTAGAAGATGCACAGGCACAAATGATTATAACGCACAGCCAATTAGTAAGTAGGCTGAATCCATATATTTCTCAAATGGATATGGGAGCACATTCGCTGATTTGTGTGGATAAATGCTTGGTACGGCAGGGCTACTATCCCTACGAAAACTTGAAGATCAAGGTTAAACATAATGATCTGGCTTATGTCATCTACACATCCGGTTCTACTGGAAGACCAAAGGGAACGCTTATTGAACACGCTGGTCTGGTTACGTTGATCCCTTATCTTGTTGAAAAGTTTGGTATCACCTCAGATTCAAGAGTCATGCAATTCGCCTCCATTAGTTTCGACGCTTCGGTCTACGAATGGATCGGCACGCTATCAGTAGGCGGAACAGTGGTTGTTCTGTCAGACGAGGAACTGCCTCCTTATGCAGACATTTCAGATATTCTTGAAGAGAAAAATATCCACATTGCCATGCTGACGCCATCTGTGCTGCGAACGATGAAACATAGGGAACTGCCAAGGTTACGGACAATTGTATCTGCTGGAGAACCCTGTACGTCTGATATTGTAGACTATTGGGGAAGAGGAAGACGATTCGTGAACGCTTACGGGCCGACCGAAGTGACGATTATTTGTTCTACTTCTGTCTGCAGACCAGGGAAAGAAATTACGATCGGCAAATCCGTCTATAACAAACGTTTATTCGTTTTGAATCCATTCGGCAGTCCTGTGCCTGTCGGCGTTCCCGGCGAACTATGGGTGGGCGGTATAGGGCTTGCCAGAGGATATTTGAATCGTGAAGAACTGACTCAGGAACGGTTCGTTCACAAAGAGGTTGTAATCAGCAGTGAAAATCCACCACACAGTGAGCGGTTATATAAAACCGGGGACATTGTGAAATGGACGCCGGGTGGTGAATTGGTATTTATCGGCCGTAGTGATGAACAAATTAAAATCAGAGGGTATCGTATCGAACTGGGTGAAATAGAACATCAGCTCTGCCAACATCCCGACATCGGTCAATGTATCGTTCAAGCCTGGAAAGACGGGTCCTACCATAAACTGGTGGCCTATTATACTGCCGTAGAAGAACTGAAAGAGGCCGATCTGACACAGCACTTAAACTCTGTATTACCAGCTTATATGGTTCCTTCATATTTTTGTTATCTGGAGTCATTTCCAGTAAATACAAACGGAAAAGTCGAACGTGGAGCTCTCCCCGATCCGAGGGGCAACTTATTTATTCAAGCTGATGAAGTAGTGGAAGCAGACGAGGACGGTTTCGAAAAGCGCTTGCTTTGGATTTGGCGGCAGATTTTAAAAAGAGGAGATATCGGGGTTAACGACCATTTTTACGCGGTTGGGGGAGACTCAATTCTTGCCATTCAGGTCGTATCTATGGCCAGGGATCATGGTATCATGCTTACTCCAAGACAAGTTGCGGAGTATCCAACCATTCAGAAATTAGCTGCTGTGGTTACTTGGACAGACAATGATCAAAAGGAAGATCTCAGTGTTGACTTGACAGGCGAATTTGGTTTGACACCGATCCAGCACTGGTTTTTCGAGCAACAGTTTGTAGAGCCGCATTATTTCAACCAATCTCAGCTGTTTGTACTCAGTGATTGTGATGCTGTGAAGCTGGAAACTGCCATTAATCAATTGATTCGATTACATCCAGAGCTTTCAATGGAGATCGTAGTCAAGGAACATGTGTATTCGCAGCGCTACCGAAAGGATGCTTCCATTCAACTGGCTAGCTACACCCTTCAACAAGTCGATTATCCCGAATCCGAAATTTCAAGCATATGTGATACGTGGAACAGACAATTGAATTATGAGACGGGCGCCATGATGTATGCAGGAGTAATTCAAGGTCACCCTGACGGTAAAACCCGTCTGTTTATGACTATACATCATCTAGTCATTGATGGAGTGTCTTGGAGAATATTGGTCCAGGATTTGTATCAATTGTATCAGGGTATAGCGCTGCCTACTGTTTTAAATCCATACAAAAAATGGAATTCTGTATTGATGAGTTATTCTAAACATAAAGATACTTTACGCCATATTGAATATTGGAAAAAGGTGCAGCATCAAACCGCAGCATTTGTGCTGCCAGTGGACCATTCCCCGGCTCGTAAAAAGAGCAGTGAATCTTCGGAATGGGTTACGATGCTTACTCCAGACGATACGGAACTGCTTTTGTACCATTGCTCCCAAGCTTACCATACCGAGATTAACGACCTGCTACTTACAGCCTGGTCCCTGGCGCTCTCCGCTTGGTCTGGGCAGAAGACGATTGCGTTTCGCTTAGAAGGTCATGGACGTGAGCACTTTGTATCCGATATAGATCTGACAAGAACCATCGGTTGGTTTACCTCCATGTTTCCGGTATGCATTCAGATTACGGACAATTCCCCCTTGGGAGCGACGATTAAATCTGTCAAAGAGCAGTTGCGTTGTATTCCTCACCGCGGCATGTCATATGGCGCTTTGAGATACTGCCATCCGAATACAGAAGTCCGTTCCGAGTTATCAGCTTCTGAACCTCAGGTTCTTTTCAATTACTTGGGCCAGTTTGATCAGGGGAATGCGAGCGAATTAAACCAGTGGTTAGGGTTTACAAGTGACGCAGCACAGGATTATAGCTCGCCGCTTAATCATGGAACAAGCCTATTGGAACTCAACTGTTCCATTGTTCATGGCAAGCTGCATTTGTTTATGAAATATAGCAAACGTCACTATGAAGAAGCCACCATTACTCAGTTGTTAGATACTTTTATAACACGTTTGCTTGCTATTATCGAACATTGCAGCCGGACTGAACACCAAGAGTTCACACCTAGTGATTTTCCATCAGTGTCACTGGAACAGCATTCGCTCGACCAGATCGTAAAGACATATCATTGGCAATTTGGTTTGGATAAAATGATGTACCTAAGTCCCTTACAAGAAGGACTGCTGTTCCATTATTTAGATCATCCTAGTTCCGATCAATACTTTGTGCAGGTTAGTTGGAAATATCATGGCAGGCTAGAGGTAGATCGTTACCGGGAAGCCTGGAACAGCATCATTTCTGAAAATGATAGCTTGCGGACTTGCTACATTTGGGAGGCGTTGGACAAGCCCATACAATGTATTGTCCGAAATGTAGAATGGGATTGGACATTTTTGGATTTTGAAGCAGAGCAACCAGAGCAGCAACAGGAGTGTATCGAACGCTGGATGACAATGGATCGTAATCGCCGTTTTGATCTGAGTCAGCCTGCTTTCCGCATAACACTGATTCAGACCGCTTCGAATGAATGGACGATGATCTGGAGTTACCATCATATTTTGCTGGACGGTTGGAGCCTGCCGCTACTACTGAATCGGGTTCATGAGCTCTATGCTTGTAGCCTGCAAAACCGGATGCCACAGCGCAGCTTGACCCGTTCTTTTGAAACTTATATTCGTTGGTTAAACAATAAGGATCGCACAGAGGCCGAGTCATTCTGGAAGGCATATTTGGCTGACGTAACGGAGCCGACCCATCTGCCGATTGAGAAGGGCATACTTCCCGATGTACATCAACCGATTGAGAACCAGCAGATCGAGACTTTTTGTATCGATTCGAGACGAACCAAGCGGATCACTGATTTTGTACAGAAAGCACAAGTTTCGCTAAATACGTTGGTGCAGTTCGCATGGGGCAAAGTGCTACAAGTCTATCAAGATGCGGATACAACCGTATTTGGCATGGTCGTGTCCGGGAGGGGATCGGATCTTGCACAATCGGATCGGATCACGGGTATGCTGATTAATACGTTACCTTTGGTCATGCACTGGAATGTGGAGCAAACCATCACTGAATATGTACAAAAGCTGCACCAAACCATTCAGAAACTAAACGACTACAGCTATGTGAGCCTGAACGAACTGAAGAGCTGGTCTGGTATTCAAGGACATGTCATGTTTTACAGCATCGTGGCATTCGAAAATTATTTGAACGACTATCGGCAGCCTGAAAATGAATTGAAGATGTCAGCTATGGAGGAACGAGAGAAAACAAATTATCCAATGACGATCACCGTTGCCAATGACGGGGAACAGATCACCATCAAGTTTATGTATGATGCAGATCGACTGAAACAAGAAACGGTTTGCCGACTGGCAGAGCATCTGCTAAATACGGTGCAATATGTGTTGGAATATCCGAATCACACCGTCGGAGACGTTTGCTTTATGAACAAGGATGAATATGATCGAATCGTCTATGACTGGAACAATACGTATACAGCATATCCCAGAGAACGTTCAATTGTTGATTTAGTCCAGGAGCAAGCGAAACTACGGCCTATGCAGCCGGCAGTAATTGCACACAATCAGGTTATGTCCTACCACAGCCTTAACCTCATGTCCCAGCACATTGCCAAGATGTTAACGGATGATGCTAATGACAACAATCATGGAAAGTTTATCGGAGTTTACTTGCCGCGCTCTCTTGAATTCATTGTCTCCATCCTGGCGATCATGAAAGCGGGATATGCCTATGTTCCCATTGACCCCGATTCTCCGGCAGCAAGAACCCATGAATTAATCAAGGACGCTGGACTGGACACCATCCTCACTTCACAGGAAGGAGCGGAACGTATCTCGGAAGCCAGTAGGGGAATCCATTTAATATTAATTGATACAGAGCATTTTGACCAAAATGGAGTGGTGAAACAAGAAGAGAAGGAGAACATGATTGCTCCCAATGACCTTGCTTATCTAATGTATACATCAGGATCGACAGGAAAACCGAAAGGCGTTATGGTGGAACATCGCAGTGTTATTCGCTTGGTCAAAAACACCTCTTATTTCCCGTTTTCCTCTGATATCAGATTGCTCTATACGGGTTCGCCTGTTTTTGACGCTTCTACGTTTGAAATTTGGGGGACGTTGCTGAATGGAGGACAGCTGTTTGTAGTTTCAAAAGATGATCTTCTAAATATCCATGTGCTGGAGCAGCGGATGAAGGAGTGGAGAATTAATACACTATGGCTAAGTTCCGCACTGTGTAATCACTGGATTGAAGAAAATGAAAAGATATTTGCTGGACTCCAATGGTTGCTCATAGGTGGAGAAATTTTGTCAGTTAAGCATATAAATCGTATCCGGCTTGCCTATCCGGAACTTTCGATTCTCAATGTATACGGTCCTACGGAGAACACCACCTTTTCAACGAGCTACCGGATCGAAAAGCCTTTTGAGCAGAATATTCCTATTGGCAAGCCCATTAGTAACTCAACTTGTTATATTCTGGACAAGTGGGGTCGTGTTCAGCCTGTCGGAGCAATCGGGGAATTATGCGTGGGGGGAGACGGGGTTGCAAGGGGGTATTGGCGGCAAAACCAATTGACACAGCATGCGTTTGCACCGAATCCATATCGCTCTGCCAAAGATGGTGAAAGAGGTACAAATTTAATTCTATACCGTACGGGAGATCGGGCGAGATGGCTACCAGACGGGAATATCGAGTATATTGGACGGGCTGACGATCAGGTAAAACTACGTGGCTATCGAATCGAACTTGGAGAAGTCGAGTTCCGTCTTAGCAGCTATCCTGTAGTGAAAGAATGTCTGGCCTTTGTCCGGGAGGTTCATGGCGATTTGCGAATGATCGCTTACTATACAGCGGAAGAGGAGCAACGAGTGGAGCAGCTTCATACTTTTATGGCTGAAGGTCTTCCATCTTATATGATACCGTTTCGTTACGTTTGGCTGAAATCGTTCCCATTAACGGCTAACGGAAAAATCGATCGCAAAAAGCTTCCTTTACCTGAAATCCATAGTAGTGATAGAGAAGTAAATGCTGGATCGAAGACTGAATTGGAACAAACAATAGAAGAAGTTTGGGGCATGGTTCTGAAGCTAGATTACATTGGCAAAAATGAAGACTTTCATACGTTGGGAGGACATTCGCTCCATGCGCTACGCATAGCCAGCCTGCTGCAAAAAAGCGGATATCCGGTTACGGTCAACCAAATATTTCGCGAACAGACGATCGAACGTTTGGCTCTCTCATTGAGTAATGCAATGACGGATACAGCACTTGGCCTTTGTCCGAATATGGATATCCCATATATTCAGTCCATAAGAAAAGCATATCCAGATGACGGATTTCCGCTGTCTGCTGTACAAAAACGTTTTTTTCAAAGAGATCTCGTGAATCGTAACATGTTTAATGTACCTTACCTGGCCCGGCTCAAAAATTGCATCCCTACAGAATTGCTGAACACGTCGCTTGAGTCACTATTGAACAAACATGCGGCTTTGCGACTATCCTTTGCTCAACTGGAAGATGATGAATGGTATCAGTTTGAGCAGAAAATAAGTGTAGAACAGGTAGTCTCTTACGTGGATTTGCACATGGTCTCGGGATCACATGACGCCTACATTTCGGAATACTGCTCGAAAGTGCAGCGTGAATTCGATATCAAAGAAGGACCCTTATGGAAAGTTGTGTTGTTTGACCATTATTGCGAAGAGAGACAACAGGTGATATTACTTCTGTTCCATCATTTAATTTTTGACGGGATTTCCATAAACATTTTTTTAGAAGAGTTGAGACATCTTCTCCTGCCGGGAAAAGGGAATGATCTGGCGTTACATGCGGAGGAGGAGGGAAGCAGTTATCGGGATTGGTGCATGGCGTTGACCCAATATGCGGTGAAAGACTTTTTTCCTAAAGCATCCACTTTCTGGAGTAAGGTTGTGGAAGACGGCCAATCTTTACAGGTTGACACGGAATCGGAGATACAGCCACTTCATCGCCACATGAGAACTATAACGTATGATTTACTTGAAGGAGAGGAGCATATTCTTCTTCTAAAAGCATTGGCTGTAAAGCACCATACTACGCCACTGAGCATCTTACTGACGGCATTGTCACAGGCTTGTTTCCAATTGAAAAAGCAATCAGATTTGCTGCTGCATGTGATGTCTTATCAACGTGAGTCCTTTTTGCCGGGTATTGTGATTGATCGTACAATTGGTTTTTTCGCCGGAGCATATCCCCTTCGAATTCAGATCTCGGAAGGAGAACTGTCCGACAATTGGGAAATGGCACTGGGACATGTCGTACACACGTTGCGGCATATTCCATCTGAAGGCATGGATTACTTTATTTTACGCCATTTGATACAGAATATTTATCCAAATACGGAACCACTAAAGGACGAAACACACATGCTTTTCCATTACCAATCAGAGGAAATGAATGGGATAGCCGATGAGTTGTACGAGCCTTTATCCATTTCTTACGGAAATACGAACGCCGCAGACAATCCCTCTGCTTACAAGCTAAATATAACAGCAGGTCTTAGACGCGATAGATTAAGTTTAACCTGCTATTATAGTTCACTACATTATAAGGATCAGACGATCGCTGAACTAATACGCTTCATAAGCGAACATCTGTGCGAAAGCATCGGTGTTCGCCCATATACCATGATAGGGGAGGGGAGCTTCAGGTTATGAAAGTATATGAATTTTGCCCATTTTTCAATGAAAATCGCATTGCAGATATTAAAATAAAAGAAAATGCCGGCTGGATTGACGAGCTGCACGTGATCGAAGCCAACAAGACGTTCAGTTATTTGGATAAGCCCTGCAACTTTAATCCAGATTATGTTGGTCCCAAGGTGATTCATCATCCATTTCACGCGGATCAACTGTTTCGTGAACCTGAGAAGCACTCATTGTACTTCGATGTGGATAGCTGCGGCGCAGATAACTTTGACCGCTGGTACTGGCGTCTGCTCAGCTATAACAGTGCGTTTCATAATGAGGCTTGCCAAAGAAACAGAAGTACCTCTATCTTACAGGATAAAGTTAAAGACGATGATGTGATCATTTTGGCTGATTTTGATGAGATCATTGACAGTCGGATGGCGGATCGTATTGTTTCGGAAGTGAAGAAACATCAAGTTATTACAATTAAAATGCACTATTCTGTATTCTTCCTGAATCTTTTTTGCCAATCTAATCACGGTGCTCCTCATTGGAGCTACCGCGTGTTCGCCATGACCGGCCGGTACTTCAAAAGTATGCCTTTCTCACCCGACTATCTCAGGAAGAAGGGAATTGCTGAAGCGTTATATCATGACATTTATTGTCTGGAGGAGCCAGCTGGATTCCACCATTCATGGCTTGAATATCAGAAAACCGCGCTTCCCAAACTGCAAGCTTTTGCTGCCAATGTAGAAGATAAAAGTATATTAAATGCAGAGTATATTGATCAATGCTTACATGATAAAAAGCTGTACTATATCGATACCGAACTTTATGTTGATAACTCAAAATCGTTTTTGAGCAGTCTACAGGAACTTGAAACAGATGATCTTTGGTATAAGTAAAGGAAGTTAGATTAGCTGCCTGAGAAACCCGGTTCACACAAGATCAGGGTTTCTCTTTTGCTTTTTTTCAAGCTATAAGGGGGAGCTACGCCAATTGGGAGGAGTAAAGCGAAAAGAAATCAAATAAAACTGCCGACGAGATCGGCAGTTTAGTTTAAGGATCTTCTGATGATCAGGTTATTCATCGGAAGGTTATTTTGCTATGTAATCAGAATCAATAGTAGCTGTTTGAATTCAATGAACTTATGATAGCAGGCAACAGAGCAACAGCCATAATGATATAGATCACAATTACAATAGCTGCCCAAAGAAGGCCTGCTTTAGCATAGTTAGCTTTGCTCGGATTAGTCGAGCCGCTAAATGCCCACACAAACAGCATAATAAGTCCAACTACCGGTATAGCCATCAGAAGTAAACTGATCATCCACTCCTTGAATGATACAGGAGGCGGGTAAACAGGGGCTGGTCTGGATGGTGCTCCTTGCTGATTGAATTGCGGATTAAACTGGTTAGACAATTAGATCTTCTCCCTACGTGATTAGTATGTTGTGTTTCCTATATTGACCAAAACATCATACATGATATGACAATAAGCAACAAGTGAAATTCAGTAAACAGTCTAATAGTACTATCAAATGATTAAAAATAGGACTATACACCCTATTGACGAAGCAGTTTTTATATATTACTGTATTGATATTAACATTTTGTTTTTATCAATTGATTCAAATTAAAAGTTACATAGAGCATTCGTCACTTTTGAATTAAAAGCGACAAATGACCCATATATGAACAGGTAGGTGAGGCAAGTGACAGATGGATCGAAACATAATCACAGTGGCTTGACGGAAGAGGAGTTCTTAGCCCTGTATGATGCGAATGAATATGAGCGCCCATCCGTAACGGTAGATATGCTGCTATTTACGGTAATGGATCAGCTCCAACAAAATTATCGGAAGCTGCCTGAGAAGACCCTCCAGCTTCTTTTGATCCAAAGAGGGGAGCACCCTTATATAGGGCAATGGGCGTTGCCGGGGGGGTTTGTAGGTATAGATGAAAGTCTGGAAGAGGCTGCGCGACGCGAGCTTAAAACGGAAACGAATGTGGATCAGATTTATATGGAGCAGCTATATACTTGGGGAGATGTGGCACGTGATCCTCGTATGCGGGTAATCAGCTGCGCTTACATGGCATTGGTGGATCACGATTCCTTGGAGGTACAGGCGGGGGATGATGCCGATGATGCCCAGTGGTTTGAGCTGGATTACAGCGTAGCTCAGGAAACGCGGACGAAGCAGCCGGAAGGTTACACATGGGAGCAAGACATTGAAATCACATTGAAGCATGGGGACATCCATCTGTCAGCCAAAGTAAAAATAACTGAAATTCTTAAGGGAAGAACTATTGAAATCAAGCGAGAGGTGCTTGAGTCACAAGGAATTGCTTTTGATCATGCCAAAATTATTGCGTACGGTATAGAGCGTCTGCGCAGCAAAATAGAATACACAGATATCGCATTTCACCTGATGCCAGCTCTATTTACACTGAGTGAGCTTCAGCAGGTGTATGAAATTATTCTAGGTAAGGAGCTGTTGGCCGCAGCCTTTCGTCGCAAAATAGCTGATCTCGTGGAAGAAACCAATGAGTATAGAAAGGCGGCTGGACATCGTCCGTCCAAGTTATACCGATTTAAGCCTCGGGCGCGTTTTATGTAGCATAAGGAATATGAAATGAGGAATCTTCATGGAAAAGTTTACATTTTTTTATCGCAGTCATTCGCCATTTTCGCAATGGTATCCTTCTGATTTTGTCGTGGATGGATTGGAGTTTAACTGTGCCGAGCAATATATGATGTTGAAAAAAGCACAGCTTTTTGGGGATGAAGAGGCGGCCCTGAAAATTATGCAAGCACCTACCCCAAGGGAGCAAAAAGCCCGTGGCCGCAGTGTGCGCGGATTTGACCAATCCTTGTGGGAGGCCAATTGCCGGCAATTTGTATATGACGGTAATTACGCCAAGTTTACACAAAATCCGAATTTGCTCAAGCACCTGCTTAAAACGAAAGGAACCACTCTGGTTGAGGCTAGTCCGACCGACACCATTTGGGGTGTAGGCTTAGCTGAGAGCGATGCTCGTATACGGAACCGCAAGCTATGGCGTGGCACGAACTGGCTAGGAGAAATATTGACGAATTTACGTGAGGATGTATTGCAAAAGGAGGTATAGTCACCATGAGAAATACAATGAATTCCCGGAGTAACCGGGATGCACGATCACATATGGCGCAGGAGACACTATCCATTTTGGAGAATGGATATTACACGAATATCAAACAGGTTCAAGTAAATATGACAAAAGAGATAGGAAATGCGGTCACAGGCTCGAAGTTATATACACCTTCTCAACTGGTAGCTGTAAAGCAAGAAACAGAGCAAAGAATAAAAAGTATATGGGGGCCTTCTTCCCGCATAGAAGAACAGACGATTATTGCAAAATTGGAAATTACGGGAGAAAGCACGTTACAGGCGGCATACAGACTCCAGGTAGAGGAGAAGCTGACCCACGTGGCGTGTTTGAATTTTGCATCAGCTAAAAACCCGGGAGGTGGATTTCTCGGAGGCAGCCAGGCTCAAGAAGAAAGCTTGGCTCGTTCGTCAGCGTTATATCCTTGCATTTCACAAATGGAAGAGATGTATGGACATAATCGGAAGCTGCGGAGCTGTTTTTATTCAGATTATATGATTTATTCGCCTGAAGTTCCGGTATTTCGGGATGATCAGGGAACATTGTTGGAGAAGCCATATCAAGTCGACTTCCTGACTGCACCTGCTGTAAATGCTGGAGTTGTGCGAGAACGGGAGCCAGAGCAGGTGAATCGGATTGGGGAAGTGATGCTGGAGCGGATCCGTTACGTTTTTGGAATGGCTAAGCAAAACGGCGTAGAACATCTTGTGCTGGGAGCCTATGGTTGCGGAGTATTTCGCAATAAGCCAGAAGAGGTTGCCCTCTGGTTCAAGCAAGTGCTTGTAGATGAAGGATATGGTTTGCTGTTTGACCGGATTGTTTTTGCAGTGTTGGATCACAAAGCAGACCAACATACTTTAAACAGCTTTAAAAATGTTCTTTCTTGAAGTGAAGGCAGTGCATAAAAACTGTTTTACTATAATATTCCATGAAAAAGGAAGGTGCTGAATGAATCCATCTTCGAATATAACCTGGCATGTGTCCGATATTGATAAGCAAGCGCGTCAGCTTTTGAATGGCCATAAAAGTCCGGTACTTTGGTTTACAGGGCTGTCTGGTTCGGGAAAATCAACGGTATCCTCCACACTTGAAAAAGCGTTATACGCACGAGGCATACACACGTTTATTTTGGATGGAGATAATGTTCGGCACGGTTTAAATCAGAATCTAGGTTTCCTGCCCGCTGACCGTAAAGAAAATATCCGCCGTATTGCTGAAGTTGCAAAGCTAATGGCACATGCGGGTGTTCTAACGATTTGCGCCACCATTTCCCCTTATCGTGAAGATCGTGAAATGGTAAAGGAGATTTTACAGCAGGAAGGTTGCTATGAGATTTATATACAGTGCAGCCTGGAGGAATGTGAGCGACGCGATCCAAAAGGAATGTACAAGAAAGCGCGTGCCGGAGAAATTCATCATTTTACGGGGGTTGATGCTCCCTATGAAGCACCGCTGGAACCTGATCTAATCGTATCCACTGAAGGTCGGGAGATGACCCAGTCGGTTCAGGATATCTTGGATTTTCTTGATAGGAAGCAGCTGCTATTATGATTTAATGATGAATTCTACATGAATATTGTCTGAAAGCCTCAATGGCAAAACTTCGAGAAGTGATCAAAGTAATCATTATAGAAAGTAAAAATGAAACATATATATTGGTGAATAAATACAGTACTGCATTTACGGCAAGCCTTATGGGGCTTGCTTTTTTATTTATGATTTTAAACTAATTCTAAATCCTAGATTATAATAATTATAAAAAAGTATTGATTTTTGTTTGTGCACAATTTATAGTGAAAGGCACATAGTTAACCAATTCATTCAAGAGGTGATTTCAATCATGAGTAACCAACCAACGAACCTGACTACAAGCTGGGGCGCTCCTGTTGGAGATAATCAAAATTCGATCACAGCAGGCTCACGGGGTCCCACACTAATTCAGGATGTGCATCTGCTGGAGAAGCTGGCGCATTTTAACCGGGAGCGTGTGCCGGAACGTGTCGTTCATGCAAAAGGTGCAGGGGCGCACGGATATTTTGAAGTCACTAATGATTTGTCTGCATATACAAAAGCAAGCTTCTTGTCTGAAGTGGGCAAGCGTACACCGATGTTTATCCGTTTTTCTACTGTGGCGGGTGAGCTGGGCTCGTCCGATACTGTACGCGACCCACGTGGTTTTGCGGTGAAGTTTTATACAGAAGAAGGCAACTATGATCTCGTGGGCAATAATACACCTGTGTTTTTTATTCGGGATGCCATTAAATTTCCTGACTTTATTCATACGCAAAAACGTCATCCCCAAACCCATCTGAAAAACCCGAATGCGGTCTGGGATTTCTGGTCCTTATCTCCTGAATCGCTGCATCAGGTAAGTATCCTTATGTCTGACCGCGGTATTCCAGCTACACTTAGACATATGCATGGTTTCGGTAGTCACACGTTCAAGTGGGTAAATGCCGAAGGACAGGCAGTATGGGTGAAATATCATTTTAAAACGGAGCAAGGTGTGCAAAATCTTGATGTGGATTTGGCTGCGAAAATTGCCGGTGAAAATCCTGATTATCATACAGAAGACTTGTTTAATGCCATCAAAAAAGGTGATTTTCCTGCATGGAAACTTCATGTGCAGATTATGCCGGTAGAAGATGCAGATACGTACCGCTTTGATCCATTTGATGTGACAAAAGTATGGTCTCAAAAGGATTATCCGCTGATTGAGGTTGGGCGCATGGTGCTGAATCGTAATCCTGAGAACTACTTTGCTGAGGTAGAGCAGGCGACATTCTCTCCGGGTTCATTTGTTCCTGGAATTGAAGCATCCCCGGATAAAATGCTGCAAGGACGCCTGTTTGCCTACGGCGACGCACATCGCTACCGTGTAGGTGCAAATCATAATTCGTTGCCGATCAACCGTCCGCATGCAGAAGTACACAACTACCAACGCGATGGTGCATTACGTAGTGACAGCAATGGCGGAGGATCTGTTTATTACGAGCCTAATAGTCTCGGTGGACCCAAAGAATCACCTGCGCACAAAATTGCTCCTTTTGAAGTGTCTGGCGAGGCTCAAAGTGTAGCCTACGATCATCACGATCACTACACACAGCCAGGGGATCTGTACCGCTTGCTCAGTGAAGAAGAGCGTTCACGTCTGGTTCGAAACATCGTAAATGCGATGAAGCCCGTAGAAAGTGATGAAATCAAACTGCGTCAGATCGGTCATTTTTATAAAGCTGATCCTGAATATGGACGTCGTGTAGCGGATGGTCTGGGCTTGACCGTTCCACAAGGCGAGTAATAGGATTTTGCAAACTTCTAATCTGATAAACCCGTATGAATAAATAATAAAAGGATGTCCCAACACCACGTACATGGTGGATGGGACATCCTTTGTTTTTGAGAGCGATATAAATCAGGTGCTATTATATCCTCTGCAAGCGAGGTAAATAGATTACAAGAAACAGTGACCGTCCTAGTGCAAACACGATAAAGGACAGCCAAAGTCCGTGATTCCCATAATGGGGAACGCACCAGAAGAGAGCGATCAAAAAGCAGAGCAATGAGATCAGCATCGAATTACGAATCGGATACGTTACTGTCATTCCTGTAAACACACCATAGAACACCAGTCCCAGCCCGGCTGCCAGCGGAAAGACCACAAGCCATCCATTATAAGGGCCTGTAAGGCTAATCACTGTAGCATTATCCGTAAATAGCGAGATAAGCGGCTCTTTCAGTGCGAAATACAATCCTCCCGTCACTACGCTGGTCACCAGTGTCCAGAACCAGGACAAGTGAATAACCCTTTGCAGCATTTTACGATCCCCGGCACCCCTAGCCTGACCCGTCATAATGCTACTGGCGTTGGCGAACCCATCAAAAAAGTAAGCCATAATATAATGGATCTGCAACAAAATAGCGTTCGCCGCCAACTGATCGGTTCCAAAGCTCGCACTGCGCGCCGTAAACAGATTAAACATCGTCAGCAGACAGGCTGTACGGATCATAAGATCAAGGTTTGTTGCCATGACACTTTTCAACTCTGAGGCTCCAAACCAACCTCGCCAATTCATCTGTCCGCTTTGCTTCCATTCTCTCCAAATCGATGAGCGGAACACCAGAACTAGACCCAATATACATGCAAGAGCCTCCGCAATCAGAGTAGCGCTTGCTACACCAGTGACATTCCAATGCATCATCTGTGTAAATACAATAGCTAATACCATATTGATTACGTTCATTGAAATTTGCAAAAATAATGTAGCCTTCACACGGGATAATCCCATCAGCCAGCCAAGCAGCACATAGTTCACCAATGTAAGAGGGGCTCCCCAAATACGAATGTTAAAATAAATTGCTGCCTGTGCCGCCACATCCTGAGCCGGATGGATTAGCTGAAGAGAAGCTAGCAGAATTGGCTTTTGTAACACAATGAATACCGCACCAATGAGTAGAGCAATGGCCAGTGGGCGCATGAGAGCAGCTATGCTCTGGTCGTTATTTTGTGCCCCCGCGGCTTGTGCCGTGAAAGCTGATGTACTGACTCGCAGGAAGCCAAACAGCCAATATAAAGTATTGAAAATAAGAGTGCCCACCGCTACACCGCCTAAATACGCGGAATGGCTCAAATGACCGATTACAGCTGTATCCACCGCACCGAGCAGCGGGGTTGTAATCGTCGAAATAATTAAAGGGATAGCTAAAGCAAGATAGGCTCGGTGGGAAGGCAACATGTTGAAAAAACCTCCAGTAATGATTGTGTATAAGGATGGCGATCCGAATGAAATAATGCTTCCTTGGGAAAATGCTCAAGCACACTGCCTTCTTTCATGACCATGATTCGATCACTCATAAAGTGCACAGCCGCCAGATCATGTGAGATAAACAGATAAGCCAGTCCTAGCTCATCCTGCAAATCCTTGAGCAGATTTAAAACGGTAGCTTGTGTAGTCACATCCAAACTAGCCGTTGGCTCGTCCAATACGATAAAATCCGGCTCTGTGCTGATGGCACGTGCGATGGTTACACGCTGCTTTTCCCCACCGCTGAGCTGATGTGGAAACTTGTCCAGATAGCTGGCTGGAAGCTTTACCATATCAAGCAAATGTTCTGCTATATCCCGACGTTCTAAGGACATACCCGCCATAAAGGAAGGAACATAGTACTTAAGCTGGTCCAGTGGCTCCAGCAGGGAGTGCAGGATGGTTAGTCTGGGGTTCAAAGCCGCAGATGGATGTTGAAATACTGCACCCAGCCTGCTGCGAATCCGTTTTAATTCGCTCCGCTTTAGCCCTCGGATAGACTGTCCATCCAGTCTAAGCTCACCTTGATCAAATGGGTCCAAAGTCAAAATACAGCGAGCGAGTGTACTTTTCCCACTGCCGCTTTCCCCGACGATACCCAGACATTCTCGGGGGGAGATCGTCAGAGCAACATCTTGCAGCACCGTTTTGCCTCCAGCGTAAGCCTTCGTCAAACCGGAGACGGTCACGACAGGATTAGACGTGTCTTGCCGCTGAGCGCAGGTGGCTTGGTTATCCATGTAAAGCGCTCCTTTCCATTGCGTTCTGTTCTTCAGTGCTGTTGTAAGGTAAACGTGCTGGAGCGCCCGGAGACAGCGGCGGAATAGCCGCCAGTAGACGACGAGTATACGGGTGGTTCGGATGGTTCAGCACCGCTTGCGTGTCACCTATTTCAACCAGTGAACCTTCGCGCATCACTGCGATTCGATCTGCATACTTGCGTACATGACGCAGGTCGTGAGTGATCCACAAGACGGAAATACCCGTCTCCGTCCGGATTTGGTCAATGAGTTGGAGCACTCGATGAGCTGTGAGCGTATCCAGCGCTGTTGTAGGCTCGTCGGCAATAAGCAACTTCGGCTCCAGCAGTAGTGCAGCCGCAATAGCTGCCCGTTGCAATTGACCGCCGCTGAGCTGGAACGGATAGCTGCGGTACACACGCTTGGCGGGAAGCTGTACGCGCTCCAGCACCTCGATACAGCGCTGTTTGCGCGCCTTGCGATCTTGTTTGCCATGGGCGCGCATCAGCTCGTCCAGTTGGCTGCCTAGACGCAGAAAGGGGGTGAAAGCCCCGTGGTAGTCTTGAAAAATGTAAGATATTTCACTACCCAGCAAAGAACGTCGTTGTTTAGCGGATAGGGCTAGCAAATTATTGTCCTTCCACGCAATGATTCCTTCCGCTGTAACAGAAGAGGGGAGAAGGCCGCCGATAGCGAACGCCGTCATGCTTTTGCCGCTACCGCTTTCGCCGGCTAGAGCACACCATTCCCCCGGACGAATGGCAAGCTCCAGTTGCTCTACAATCGTTTTTACATTTGTCCGAATCGTTAAGCCTTCAATAGTCAGCATGTACAGTTCACTCCTCTGTCCAGGTTTTAACATCATAACGGTCGCGCAGTTTGTCTCCCAATACGTTCGCCAGTAGCACTGTTAGCACGACAGCTATCCCTGGAACCAGCATCAGGTGGGGAGCCATTTGAAAATACGCTCGTCCTTCATTCAACATAGTACCCCATTCGGGAATTGGCGGCTGTGGACCTAAGCCCAAAAAAGATAGGGAGGCAATCATTAAAATGATTTTGCCGATATCCAGCGTAGCCAGCACAAGAACATTCCCAATTGCATGGGGGAGAATATGCCGCATGACAATCCGCAGGGAGGAGGTACCCGCCAGTATGGATAACGAAATGTAATCCTTTTGCTTTTCTGCCAGAACGGTACTACGCACTAGACGTGCATAACCAACCCATTTTACCGCAGTCACCGCGAAAATAAGATTTACTAAGCCTGGTCCGAGCAAACCGCTCAGTACAATGGCAAAAATATAATCAGGTAATGTCATGAAGGCATCGACCACCCGCTTGAATACACGATCCATCCAGCCTCCAATAAATCCTGAAAGCAGACCAAGAGGGACCCCAACAACCAGCGAAACGGCCAAAATCAACAAACTGGTTCCGACAGTCGTCCGAAGTCCAGCTATCACTCTCGATAGTACATCTCTGCCCAAATGATCCGTTCCCAGCCAGTGTGTAGCGCTGATTGATTGTAGTCGATTCCCCATCTGGATACGATACGGATCTTGCGGAGCAAGCAACGGAACGACTGTAATTGCTGCAAGAATGAGCAGGATGGAGAGCGACACGATCCATGCTTTGGACAATCGTGTTCTAGTGAGCTGCCCGTTTCCCGCATGTACGGATTTTATCATGATAAACGTTTCTCCTTCAAAGCGATTTCAGGATTGACCCAACGGTAGGACAGCTCTACCAAAATATTGATACATACAATGAATGCAGCCATAAATACGGTATAGCCCTGAATAATGGGGTAATCCCTTGCAGCAATGGCATCCACAATCCATTTGCCCAGCCCCGGATAGGCAAATAGCACTTCAATTACGACTGTGCCTCCCAGTAGGCTGCCTATACTCTCACTGAATACCGTAATGAGCGGGACTAGACTGTGACGGAGCATGTGTCTGAAAAAAATGCGGATGGGGCTGATTCCACGGGCTTGCGCCGCTTTGATAAAGTCTTGCCCCGAGCTTTCAATCAGACTTGCGCGGATCATTCGTACATAAACGGCTGCCATTGCCAATCCCAAGGTAAGAGAAGGGAGTACCAAATGAAAAGCGGTTCCTTCACCCATAGACGGCAAAATGCGCAATTTAACTGCAAACCATTCGATAAACAAAAGCCCCAGCCAAAAGCTGGGAATTGAGGAGCCGATTAAGGCAAACACACGACTGGCTCTGTCAATCCAGCGGTTACGGTAGAGCGCTGCCATCGTTCCGAGCGGGAGAGCTATCAGCAGCATAATGAACAGGGAGCCTCCGGTCAGCAGAAGTGTATAAGGCAGTTTTTCCATAAACTCTGTGAATACCGGACGATGGGTTAAATAAGATTGTCCAAAATCAAACTGAAGCAACTGAAGCAACCACTTACCATATTGCACAGGTAATGGTTGATCCAGCCCCAGTTGGCTGCGCATATCCATAATTTGCTGATTGGACACAGCTACATCATCGACTCGGAGAATGCTCCGAACGGGATCGCCTGGAACAAGCTTAAGCAGACAGAAGCTCACAAAGGAAAGAATAAGAAAGAACAAAACCAGTTCAAGAAACTTTTTGGCGATGGATTTGAACATGCTAATTCACATCCAGGTCCTGGGTCAACAAGTAGTATTCACTTTGGCTAGTTACCCAGTTATGTACGTAATCGCGATAGGCCACTACGTTGTTAGGATGGACCAGAAAGGATTGCAGATTTTGTTGGTCAATCAGCGTGACAGCCTCCAGCGCCAGCTTGTTGCGTTGTTCCTCATTCACGGTTGTGTTCAGCTGTGAAATCATACCCGTGAGTTCTGGTACATGCACACGCCCATAATTCAGTGCTCCTTCAGGCATGTAAGCCGCATTCAGAAAATAGCTTGCATCGCCGCGCGGGGCTGTAATGCTACTATAAGTCGCTAAATCCCAATCCTGATGTGCGGCGAGATATTCGTCAATATTATCAACCTGACGGATATCAATCGTAATGCCAAGTTCTTTAGCGTTAGCCTGAATCAGCTGGGAAATGAGTGGAAGCTCCGCTCTCGACTGGTAAGTTAGCAATGTAAGATGAAGCGGCTTGCCGTCGGGGTTCGCAACTTTTCCGTTCTGCACTGTATATCCAGCTTGCTTGAAGCCTTCTCGTGCAGCATTCAAATCAAACTGTTTCGTAATATATTTCGGTGAAAAAGGAAAGTCGGACAAGAACGGGCCTTGAGCAGGGGTTCCCTGACCAGACATGATACCACTGGCAATCTCATCCCGGTTGATCAGGTTATCGAATGCTTTACGCACAGCCGTCTTTTTCAGATCGTTATTGTTCATATTGTAAATCAGTTGATGCGTTCGCAAACTAGGAAGCGAGTCTACCTTAACAGTAGAATCAGCTTTCAATAGCTCCAAGCTTTCAATTGGCGGGCGATACACAATATCAGCTGTTTTGGCTTGAAAAGCAAGCTGACGCGCATTGGCGTCTTCGTTAAACATGAATTTGGCATGTTTCAACTTTACTTCACCGTTCCAATATTGTTCATTGCGATCTAAATTCAGTTCACTTCCAGCACGGAAGCTGGCAACCTTGAACGGTCCCGTCCCTGATGGGAGGTCACCTGTAGCTGTGGTGTCTATAATAGCCGTATTCGGATGAACCAGCTCAGACACAAATTCTGGGAAAGGCTTGTCTGTCGTAATGTTCAAAATTTGTCTATCCGCATGAATATCACGGATATGCAGCGCATTTTTAACCGATGGATTGAGCTTTATCGCTCTTTCCAAAGAGGCTTTGACAGCAGCGGCATTGACGGCTTTACCGCTGTGGAAGTTCACATCTGGTCGGATGTTGAAGGTCCAGTGCTGTCCGTCCTTGCTGTCCCATTTCTCTGCAAGCCAAGCTTCCAGCTTAAGATCCTTGTTCACTTTGATCAGTGTTTCACTTACTCCAGCACGAACAGCTGTGTAATTTACATCTGAATGAGGGTCTATAGAAGGGCTTTGCACGTTAAACAATAAGGTGACACTTTTATCTTGTGGTGCAGCAGATGGAGAGGGTGAAGCTGACGGAGATGAAGCGCAGGCTGCCATCATCACCGCCATTACCGCAGGTATAAATAGATTAAAATACGAACGCTTAAACAACAGGGAGTCCTCCTTAATAGTAATCGTAATTTTTACGCTTTAATTCATAAACCATATCGTAACCAAATGAAGGAGCTTTGTAAATATGTAATTGATGAATGTGTATGTAAATTCATATGAAAAAAGGCTGCATAACCAATAGTGAGATGGTTAGCAGCCTTTAAGTATATTTAGAAATGTTTAATTTGGAATGGCTAAAAATTTATGAATTAATGCATGGGTGCTTTGGCAGTGCCATGTTCAACATGAACTCTACGGATGAAAAACGCAAGGATCAACCCGATCACACTGATGATCATCGCAAAGAAAAATGAATTTTGTGATCCGATTGCCATGGCATTGGCCATTTCATTTACGGATTCAGGCATACTGGATTGGCTCAAATAGCTGTCCATGCCCTTCGAGAGAATGCTTACCGCTACGGCTGTACCGATAGCACCAGCAACTTGTTGGAGCGTGCTCATAATGGCCGTTCCGTCTGGGTATAAATCCATAGGGAGCTGGTTAAGTCCGTTTGTCTGAGCTGGCATCATAATCATGGAAATGCCGATCATCAAGCAACTATGAAGCACAATAATGAGTACGAGAGTTGATGTTGTTGTAATGCCAGACAGGAAAAATAAAACAGCGGCCACGATCACAAGCCCTGGAATGACAAGCCATTTGGGACCGAATTTATCGAATAGGGAGCCCATAATGGGAGACAAGAGACCGTTGATAATCCCACCAGGCAGAAGTACCAAACCTGCTGTTAGAGCAGACAAAGCCAGCCCTTTTTGCAAAAAGAGTGGAAGAATCAGCATCGTAGAAAGGATCGTCATCATACATAAGAACACCATAATAACGCCGATCACGAACATAGGATATTTAAACACACGCAAGTTCAACATAGGCTGCTTCATCTTCAACTGACGTACAGAGAACAGTATCAACGATACCAGACCGACAATCACAGGAAGCAGAACCATCAGGCTAGCCCAACCTTCGCCACCTTCTCCGGATTTACTGAAACCAAACACAACACCGCCGAAGCCAATGGAAGACAGGAGGATAGATAAAAGATCAATTTTAGGCTTGGTCGTTTCTGAAACGTTTTGCATAAATAAAATACCGCAAATCAGCGAGAGAACCAAGAACGGAAGGGAAATCCAGAAGATCCAGTGCCAAGACAGATTTTGCAGTACCAGTCCTGCAATGGTAGGTCCCACGGCAGGTGCAAACATAATTACCAATCCGATGATCCCCATAGCCGCGCCTCTCTTTTCAGCCGGGAAAATGATCAAGATGGTGTTAAACATCAACGGCAATAACAACGCTGTACCAATGGCCTGAAGAATACGTGCGATCAATAGCACTGAAAAAGTAGGTGCAAGTGCAGCAACGAGACAACCAGCTATTGAAAACAGCAACGATGTCACAAACAGCTGTCTTGTCGTAAAGGTTTGAATCAGCAATCCCGATACAGGTACTAAAATACCGAGTGTAAGCAGATAAGCGGTAGTCAACCATTGGGCTGTTGCAGTTGTAATATGCAAAATCTGCATCAAATCATTCAGTGCAATGTTAAGTGCCGTTTCACTGAACATCCCAATAAAGCCGCTAAGGAGCAGGGCAATCATAATAGGTAGCACCTTGAACGTTTTGGGTTCAGAGGGTGAACTCGATTGACTCATTGTATTCATGTTGTTTTTGTTCCTCCAATAAATTAATGGTGTTGAATTATAACGATCGGTCTATATATAATAAACATGTTGTTATTTTTTTGTCAAAGTATAAGTTATAACTACTATATAATGAAGGATGCTGTATATGGCTGGTAAACCCGAATCATACGAGAATATCGTACAAACCGCATCGAAGCTCTTCTTTCATCAGGGGTATCACGCGACCGGACTGAATCAGATTCTTGCGGAGAGTGGATCACCGAAAGGGTCACTTTATTATTATTTTCCGCGTGGTAAAGAAGAATTGGCTTTGGAGTGCATAAGAAGAGGGAATGAGTTTATAAAGCAAAAATTAAAACAGACACTGAACGGGAATGATAATCCAGTACTAGCCATTCAGGATTTTATCCGTAATACAGCTGAGGAGGCAGACCGTACCGGCTTTAACGACTTCATGCCGATTGGCTTCTGGGCTGCTGCGGAAACTTCCTGTATTAGTGAATCGCTACGTCATGCTTGTGTGAATACGTTTACAGATTGGCAGCACATCTATATGGAGCGCCTTCAGGATTCGGGCTGGGAAGAGGAAAAGGCACATAGTCTGGCGGTACTTATTATTTCGATGCTCGAAGGTGCATTGATTTTGGCCGTTACGCAACAGAGCAGTGCTCCTATATATAATATCGTGGATTACATTCCACAGTTGGTCAAATAATCCTGTCTCTTCGATTTTCAATCGCTCCTAATGAGCTCCAACAAGCAACTTTAAAAAGCCGATGTTTTCGGTTTTGAGAACTCGGCTTTTTTGTGGTTCTGAGACGTAATTTTACTCACATTACCAGCACCAAATGATGAAAAGTATGGTAAAATAGAATGAATTTGATTTTGATTTTGCACGAAGGAAGGGTGATAGCAAGTGGCAAAAGCGAAAGTACCCAAACGCCCTACTCGGGATGAATTTGTACTGGAGGAAATCGGGAATCAGCTTGTAGAAGCACAACGAGAGCAATCCGAAGTTGTATTGACCGTATGGGGACGCGAAGAAACAACCCGTGGACAAATTGTTAAAATGGACCCGAGAACAGGAAAGGTTCATGTAGAGAGTAATGGAGAAACGGATAAAGTTCCTTTTATGGATATTATGAGTGTAAATTACCCGAGAGATTAGTTGTTGTGATTACATAAATATAGCAGATAGGGAAGAAAAGAATGACAAAGTTAGAGTCTCCCTTACTGCGTGGGAAAGTAACAATTTACAATTCGCGTATACAAAAACAACCGAGTGGTTTAGAGCCATCGGTTGTTTTTGTATACTGCTGCATGAGTGGGAAGAGAAAGCAACGTTATTGTGTTGGCACTTTCCCTTGTACATGCTTATGTAGCTTTTATCGGGCTGGTATGACTGGCCCGTGCTTCGGCTTTCTTAAGCACCTTACGATCAAAAATGAAGGGACCAAACGGCAACAGCGATGCAATCAAGGCTGCAAGACTTTGCAGTAGCGTTATTTTTCGCAGAATCAGCATGACGACAGTCGCTACAACATAGGCCACGAACAGTACCCCATGGATCATACCCACCCAGCTTACCATTTGTGGCATTCCAGCTGCGTATTTAAGTGGCATAGCGATACACACAAGCAGCAGATATGAAATCGCTTCAATATTACCAATAACACCAAACATCTTAAAGGCATTTTTGAACATAATACACCTCCTTCTCCTATTGCTTAAAATTTAATATATCCTATAATGCAATGTTATTAAACGGTAGAAAGTTACGATATATCGAATATTTATAGCTGAATCCAAAGGTTATGTCAGAGCTTTCACATGATAGAAGTATCTCCCACCAATGCTTCATTTATCTGCTTCCAACGTCCCACAGCTTAGCGTCCCCGGAAACGATAATCGTAATTTTGTTTAAATTGTTGAAACAAACAATGGGGCTTAGAAAGATGGCTTGGAGTAAGAGAAAACACTAAGCTGGTGTAGTTTGAAGGCTTAGCATATATTGTTTGCGCGACCCCTATCTGTAAAAATGCTAGTGTGAAACCTAAACATTTTGTATGGAAATTCCGATAACAGTTAAATGAATGTCTGTACATTTTAGTGTGAATTTTAAAAGCTGGATTGCAGCAGAAGGGTTTGTAAGCTTGACTTATTAGTTTTGACAAATAAAATTTCCATACTGGTATCAAGGAGAGCATAGATTATGAATAAAAAACGTTTGCGTCAATGGATGGCTCCGTTCGCAACGGCTACACTGATTTTGAATACGGGATATGGCATTTTGGCACCCGATGCAGTGGCTAGCGCGTTGTCGACTGAAAGGCATAACTCAAATCTGACAGGCCTGAATACAGCACAGTTACATACCAAATTAGCAACCACTCAAGGCCGTCATGTGCCTGTTACTTCGGGCACGAAAGTGACTACGTTAACAAAAGGTTATAGTCAGAATACCTATCTTAACCAAATGCTAAAAGTAATGTCGAGTCAAATGGTTACTGCGAATATCGCACCGGCAGAGGTAAGCAATCTGACAGCGGTTCCTACAGAAACAACAAAAGTAAATTTGTCCTGGAACAATCCGTCGGACATTAATTTTGACCACATAAAAGTGGTAAATGTCACTAACGCTGTATATGTAGATAACATTCGAAGTAACTCTTATATGATGAGCGGTTTACAGCCGAACACGACATATACCTTTCGCGTGAAAACGGTGAATAAGAGTGGAGATGAATCTCTAGGTACGACAATACAGGCTAAAACGGCTTCCATTGATGGTCCTGTAGATAAGACACCTCCAGGAGAGGTAAGCGGACTGACAGCTACGAATGTAGGATATAACGCTTTTACCGTAAATTACATATTGCCTAAGGATGCTGACCTGAGCCAAGCGATCATCTATTTAAATGGTAAGGAAGTGCAGCGAACTACAGGGACGTCCTATTCATTCAGTGGATTGATTGCTTCCACAAACTATACAGTACTGGTCAAGACTATTGACAAATCCGGCAACATATCTGGAGGAATCAGTATTCCGGTTACGACCTCAGCACTCACCGTTGATACAGTGCCCGAAGTGACAGGAGCTTCAGTGACATCAGTTAATAACTATAGCGTCACTGTTTCCTGGACAAGACCTAGCGGAATTAATACGGTCAGTCTGTATAAGGATGGGCAACTGGTAACTGATTCAACAGGATCATCCTATACATTCAACAATCTTTCGGCAAGCCAGACCTACACGTTCACGATTAGGTCCAAGCGAAGCACAGGTGCATTGTCCTCTGGTGTGAGACTGACTGCCACAACGGACAGTACGTCCTCCAATTCGTCAGAAGTGTCCAATCTTGAAGTAGATAGTAAGAGCGACACCTGGATCAAAATCACCTACGATATGCCGAGTAAAGCCGACAAGGTAAAGATATATGTTGATGGTGATTATGAGGGAACTACAAGCTCTGAGTCCTATAAAATAACGGATTTGCGAGAAGGACGCTGGTATGAGATTAAGGTCGTAACTGTCAATAGTAATGGAAGAGAATCTAGTGGTGTTAAGATATCAGAACGCACGGATTCGGATGGTTACTACTCTTCTTCGTCATCTAGTTCATCGAACTATGAGAAAGCGAGAGATTTGATGCGAATTGCAGAAAACAGTCTGAATGCCTCCGATTGGCGTTCTGCCAGAGATGCAATCAGTGATCTGCCGAGCGGAACCCGTAAAAGCGATTTGCTGGATCGGTTAGAAGCTATTCGCAATAGAGCAATTGGGACCAGTAGTTCATCATCCGGGACGAGTTCTACTACAACAACAACTTCTGGTACAACGTCCTCATACCCTAACAATGCGGTTTCCTCATATTCAACTTCGTTCACCCTGACACCAGGAGCTAAATCAGCTTATGTCGATGGTCGTGCTACGACGATGGCTCAGGCTCCGCGAATCATAAATGGGGCGACGATGGTCCCGCTGCGCTTTATCAGTGAACGGATAGGTTACGAGGTGAATTATGAAAAAGCGACCAAAAAGATCATTCTGACTCGACCTACAGACGGCAAACAAGTAGTGCTTCAGGTCAAGAATTCTACCCTTGCCGTGTATGAGTTGAACAACTCCCGGAGTTATTCGACGAACATCACAGCTCCGGTTATTGTTAACGGCTACACGCTGGTTCCATTACGAGTGATTAGCGAGCTTTCGGGGTATCAGGTGAACTATAATACTGCATCCAAACAAATTACGATTACAAAATAAATACTTCTGCAAGAAAGGGTTCTAAAGTTTCCACTTTAGAACCCTTTCTGTGTATTAGGAAGTGTATGTAGAACAATGACAATCTGTTACTCTGTAAACAAGTTATTTTGATTGAAAAGAATATCGAGTTGCTTAAGCTCGCCACTTGTTAGTCGAACACCCAGAGTTTGAAGATTGGACTCGATTTGATCAGGCTTGGTTGCACCTGGAATAATTAGATCAACGGCTGAACGCGTTAATAGCCAAGCTAGCGCCTTTTGCAAGGGTAGTTCTAATTAATTGTCGGCCTAGAGTATCATCGACTTTTGGATACATCATTGAATTACCTACCACACCTGCTCCAAAACCAAGTTTAAATGCTTTTAATCCTGTTTTTCCTATTGCTATTGTATTGTTCATGTTTATAAGCTTCCTTTTGTATGATGTGGAATCCTTGGAGGGAATCTAATGCACATCTTACAACCTGGTGTAAACACTAGGTCAAGCAGAGCAATTCAGTTTTAAAAAAAGATTAAGTTTGGGTCTCAAGCGGCAAAAAGTTATGGCCAAATTTTTGCCCGGTTTGCAATTTCAATTCAATCATATCCTTAATTTCCTGAAGTTCTTGCAGCTGCTGATCTATCTTTTTTTGGTAATTGTAAAGCCTATCATACCATTCATTATTTGATATGTTGCTCTCATCTAATTGAAGCTGGATAATAGGTTTTAACTCCTTCAGCGACATTCCGGCTTTTTTTAAACACTTGATCATTAAAAGTGCCTCTTTGTGTGAATTGTTATATATCCTGTGCCCATTATTTTTGCGGGCCACGGGAGGAAGAAGACCTATTTTCTCATAATACCGTAAGGTATCCTCACTGATTTGGAATTGATCCATAAGTTCTTTCATTTTAAAATTTGTTGTCATCTCTCGTCACGACTTCAAGTGCGATCGTTTGAACGCTCCAACTAGTATCTAGTAGTAAGCTACAACTCTCGTGAATACGAATATCCTGTAGCATTTTTGTATAGGTCATTCTGCTAGACAATCGCTTTGTATTCTCGTTGGCATTCCTGTTCCAAGTGACGGCATACTTCATATTGGGTATTTTTATGGACGCGGTTCCTGCCGTGATTGCGATTATCTTAATTCTAGCGAATACTGGATTAACCTTTGCTCAGATTACAATGGCAAACACCATTTCTCGAATATTAAGCGGCAACCAAACCAGAGTTGGTATGGGTATCTATATGATGGGAAGCTTTATGGCGGGGGCTATCGGAACGTCTATTCTTGGTTCCGTACTTGATCAAGGAGTACAAAGCAAAATTATAGCATCATCCGTTCAGCAGCACATATAGTAATCCAATAACCCATGTTCCTTATAATAATCGCGAGTCTGTGCCAGGAGTGTTTTCATTCCGATGGCAAAATGATAAAACGCTACTGACCTTCATATGTCAGTAGCGTTTTAAATTGTTTCAATAACAAACGAGGAAGAGGTGTGTGCCTTATGAATCGAACCAAGCTTAAGAGCAAATTATTTATTTCGGTAATTTTCTCATTATGTCGCTAATGAACTGACGGAATCTCAATGCTTACCTGTCCGCCGCCTGTCTGGGTGGAGTTGGTGATGATCAGCTTTCCGCCATGTAGATTGACAATGGATTTTGTTATATACAGACCCATACCGTAATGTCCATTTATTCTTCTGGACGAGTCACCCATATAGAACTGCTCGGCGGCCTGTTTGAGGCCTTCTGGAGAGAAGCCTGGGCCTTCGTCTAAGATGCTGAACCGAATGCAGTCTTCCACAGACTCTACGGTCAGCTGGATCTCGCTATATTCAGGCGCCTGATCTACCGCATTAGAAGCAACATTCATAATGGCTCGCTCAAGTAGAACTGGGTCTGCATACAGCGTCTTAGGGAGGTTATATGCAGCGAATGCTACAGATATTTTTTTGACAGCAGCCAAGGCCATTATCTGATCTTTCACTTTCGTTAAATAGAAGTCAGCATCCATCGTTTCCGCCCGCAGGGTGACAAGCGTTTCCGCTTTTGAAATTTCAATAAGAGTCTTAATATACTGCTCCATCTGCCTGGTGCTTTCCGATATATAATCCGTATAGTTCTTTTGCTCTTCGGACTGATCGGTCTCGGATAGTAGCTCTACGTTTCCACGAACGATAGTGAGTGGTGTTTTGACATCGTGTGCTAGGGCGGATATTTGCTCGCGGCGGGATCTTTCCAGATTCCACTGTTTCTGAAGCGAAGTCTTTAACGTTTCTTTCATTTTATCCATGGAATGCAGCACCTGATCGATCTCCATCACGCCACTGAATTCGATTGAGAAGTCCAGATCCTGTGCTTGAATTTGTTTGGTGGCCTGCTGCAACCCACTCATCTTACGTGCCAGCTTTCGTCCGAAGGAGGAAGCCAGCAAGGCACCTCCCCCCAGAAAGGCGATACAGAACACGGCAAAAAAGGACAATTCCGCGTTCGGCAGGTATTGACGCAGGATAGGAAGTTCAAACTGAGCCGAGACAGAATAGCGCATCACAGTAACTTTATCATGATGTGAGACTTTTACATAGTTATAGGGAAATTGATAAGCAGTATCGTTCTGCTGTGTAACACTCCAAGCAGTTTGAGCCTGCTTTTCAGAAAGGTTTCCCTCATTGAGGCGGCCTTCCGAAGTGAATGATGCGTATTTATACAGTTTCTGCCGAGAATCCGGCTGTAGGGTCTTGCCAGCTTCAATGATTGTCTTGTCCTCCCGCACCTGATTCTCAGCATAGTTCGCGGGGAGAATGGTCCCACAAGACATCAGGACATAGAAGATGAGAACCAGGAACAGAGCGAGCGCAATCGTCCCGATACAGAACATAACTAAATAACCCAGAAAAATGGTTCGTAGTTTGGTTGTCTTGCGTGCTTGCTGTACTTTGGTTACTTCCATCGGTACCCGATCCCCCAAACCGTCTCCACTGGCGAAACCTCTACTTTGCCAAGCTTGGCTCGTATATTTTTAATATGCTCCACGATGGTGGCGGAATCGCTGTCCCCATCCAAGCCGAAGACAGCTTCGTAAATCTGCTCTTTAGGGAACACCTGTCCCCAGTTCAGGGCTAGAAACTTACATATCTCATATTCGCTTTTGGTAAACGGGACTACAACATTCTGAACGGTGATTTCCTTGCCGGACAGATTGAAATGAACTTCCCCGATGCAGAATACATTACGCCGTTCACGATTCTCCCGTCTGAGATGGGCGTTGATTCTTGCGCGCAACTCTCCAGCACCAAACGGCTTGACAATATAATCGTCCGCCCCTTCCCCAAGCCCTAACATCACATCGTTCTCCATGGATTTTGCGGTGAGGAACAGGATCGGGCAGTCTATTTTGCTGCGAATTTCCCGACAGAGTGTGAACCCGTCCATGGTAGGCATCATCACGTCAAGCAGGATGAGGTCAAAGGCTCCAAGCTGCATGGTGAGAACCTGTGGGGAGTCGGAGACCACCGTGACAACATGGCCATCTTTCTGCAAAATATTTTGAAGGAGTGCCAAAACGGCGGGTTCATCATCAACGGCCAACAAGTTTGCCATGCTTAATTCACTTCCCTTGCTTTCTTTACTCTAGTCTTTATTCCGACGAATTGTGTCCTTCCCAACGACAAATCCATAATCCTAATAATACCATGATGGCTACGGTCCCTACTACGCAATATCTGACTCCCGAATCAAGCCGTATAGCTTCAGGAATAGATACTGCTGCGTTTATATCGTATTGCACCCAGATCGTGATGAACCGGGCAGCCCAAGTAGAGGGGATGAATATCCAATTATGATCACCCAGCCCTGTAAGAAGCAAAGCGGACAATAGACTCTCCATAATGCCTAGACCGATGGAAGCTCCCTTGCCGAACCGCAAACTAATGAAAAAATGCAGAAAATAGAGGAATACACTGGACATAAACAGAATGCAGGCAGCCAACACATAAAACTTCAAGCCATACGGTGACTCTCTCATAAGATATATATAGCCAGCCCCAAAGCCTCCGGAGGCAAGCAGCACACTGCCAAATCCCAAGATCAGGAGCAGGCTGAGCTTGCTCAGGAAAGGTAGCAGCTTCACTGGCGAGATCAATAGCTGCTGGAAATTTCCAGCGACTGCCTCCTGCTCAACAGCAATGGAGCAGACAATACCAATCATGGTAGGAAGAACCACGGCTAGAACCTGTAAATAGCCGTCCACCTTTGAAATCGGTGAATACGGAGTAAAGGAATAGTAGGCTAGAAAGATTGCTATGCCTAAAAGCGGCACAAACAGCTGCACAAGCAGTAAGGGCTGCCTTCTAAGTTTAAGCATATCGGATTTCAGATAGCGGAAAAAAGAAATCATCTTATTTAGCCTCCCGCTTGCGGAAGGACATCGCCGTCAGTATCGACAGAATTATAAACAGGCAGATTGTGATCACTAGGCCGGGCACAATCACGCCTTTATCCAAAAGCGGATCTCCTGAAGGAACGGCAAGCCCATTAGGTAGCACTTTAATGACGGCGCACATTAATCGGGCTGGAATAGCATAAGGGACCGCCCACCACACAGAGGACGTAGCGAACAAAATGGTGCAAGATACGTTGCCCAGCATGTTAATAATTAGAGTGGCAAACATGCCTATTCGGTCCGTCAGGAACAGGCAAAGTGGAACTTGCCACAAAAAGGTGATGAAGAGGATTAGAGTTGCAGCAACGCTTCCTGCTAGTGTTACAGAAGTTGAGAATACGAATCCGCCAAGAGTTATCCCTATAAATAGGACAATAAAGGAAACTATTAAGAGTCTTACGCAAACCCCGATTTTACCGTACCATACCTGAGCCAAATCTACAGCCATGCCGAGGACAGCACGGTATTTCAGCTTCTTGCCATCCTTTTGGATCACTCCTGAGCACATTAAGGTGAGGGTACCTGGCAGCAGCATGAAATACCACCAATTGTAGCTGGCGCTTTGGAGCATACGTCCCCCCATGAGTACGGTACACAGAAGAAGAGTAGCGATGGGGGCAAGCCAGACCAACTTTTTTGTGAAGGTGCGCTTTAATTTTAGATGTTCGGCGGCTATATATTGCTGCATCCTACTCATCCCCTTTTCGGTATTCCTGTGCAATCTGCATGAACAACGATTCCAGGTTTTGCCCTGGAGTGACCGCCTCTTGATAAGCTAATACGCCGCCGGCAATGATACCGACATGGTCAACGATTTGTTCGACTTCAGATAAAATATGGCTGGAAAGAATTACGGTAATTCCTTGCTTCGGGAAGGAGCGAATCAACTCGCGTTGCTCCTGAATACCAATGGGGTCTAGTCCGTTGGTTGGCTCATCTAAGATCAATAGCTTGGGATGATTGAGGAGAGCAATGGCAATGCCCAGCCGCTGTTTCATACCCATCGAGAACTGGCCCGAGCGCTTTTTCCCGGTATGGGTCAAATCAACCATGTTCAGCACTTCATCAATCTGCGAATCAGGCAATCCGAGCAACGTTGTACGAACTTTGAGGTTCTCTCTAGCTGTCAAATTTTCATAGAGTGGAGGGGATTCGATCAGTGCGCCGATCTGAGCAAGATCTTTTCGGGACCAGGGTTTTCCTTGAAATAAAATCTCACCGGATGTCGGGCGTAGCATACCGGTTAACATTTTCAAGGTGGTTGATTTTCCAGCCCCATTTGGGCCAAGTAATCCATAGACGGAATTCTCCTGAATAGACAGTGTGACGTTGTTCACCGCCTGTTGTCGTCCGAAGGTTTTGCAGAGATTTTTAGTCTGTAAAATAATGTTATCCATATCAGTTCATCCTTTTCATTTGTTCTGACAACTACTTTAAAGATCAATTCTAAGAACTTTATAAGGATTTAAAATATTAATTTCAAACTTTATGCATTCATGCACTATTCGCTATAATGGATACAGTGATGTAGGAAAGGGATGTAATCATGAAGAAGGTCATCGTAATCGGATCAGGAATTCTGGGGGCATCGACAGCATACCATCTAGCAAAAATGGGTGCTAATGTCATTATTGTAGATCGTAAAGATAAAGGACAGGCTACTGATGCCGCTGCTGGCATTATCTGTCCCTGGCTATCACAGCGACGCAATCAGGCTTGGTACCAGCTAGCCAAAGCGGGAGCACGTTTTTACCCTGGGGTGATTGAAGAACTCAAAAGCGAGGGAGAAACAGAAACTGGCTATGCTCAAGTGGGGGCTCTCAGTATTCATGATGATTTGGAGAAAATCAAAAAAATGGAGACGCGGGCACACTTACGACAAGCGGATGCACCGGAAATCGGTGAAATTACCCGGCTAAATGAAAAAGAAACCTATAAACGGTTTCCTTTGTTAGTAGAAGGTTATCATTCTGTTCATATAAGCGGTGCCGCCCGAATAGATGGTCGTGCGCTGCGGGATGCGTTGGTCCGATCAGCACAAAAAAACGGGGCGGTCCTTATACATGGAAATGCTACGCTTCAATATGAGTTCGACCATGTAACGGGAGTAGTGGTCGGTGCACAAAGCTTCTCGTCTGACAAGGTCATTGTTTGTGCAGGTGCATGGGCAAATCAACTACTGTTGCCTTTGGGCATTCATTTTAAGGTTAGTTATCAAAAAGCACAAATTATGCATTTGCAGGTTCCTAATAGGCAAGACACAGGCACCTGGCCTGTAGTCATACCGCCTTCTGATCAATATCTGCTGGCTTTTGATAAACAGAAGATCGTAATAGGGGCGACTCACGAAAATGAAATCGAAGGTTACGATACGAGAGTAACAGCAGGGGGGATGCAGGAAATTCTGAATAAAGGTTTAGAATTGGCCCCTGATTTAGCAAACAGCACTTTTCAGGAGGTAAGAGTTGGTTTCCGTCCTTTTACACCCGGTTTTCTACCGGTGATCGGAGCTGTTCCAGGCTGGGATGGTCTTATAGCGGCAAATGGGCTTGGAGCATCCGGGTTGACTATGGGTCCCTTTATTGGAAATCAGCTAGCAAAGTTGGCACTTGGAATGAATTTAGATATCGATATCAATGATTATGATATTCGAAAAGCAATAGATGAAAGTTGAGCCTTGACTGAGGAGAACAATATATATACTTACTGAAAAAGTCGCCATATTGGCGACTTTTTGTTTTAGTGCATATTTATTTTATACGTCATTCATCATGTCATTGAGATGCGAATTCTCCAACGATTGTGTTAGGGTTTGCATGTTTTTCAAGTAGTCGATTTTATAGATACAGGAATAGATCACATTTAATACATAGTCAAAAGCAATTTGCGACGAAAATGTACCAATCTTGGCATGTTTTACTTCGTCATTAGGCACCCGGATACAGATATTACTGAGTTTGGCCAATTCACTTTGATTGGTTGCTGTAATTGTGATAAAAGGGATATTTTCATGTGCGAAATGCCGTGCTGCTTTTAAAAAAATCGGCGACTTTCCGTGGTAAGTTAAAAACACAGCGCAGTCCTGTGTCGTAAGATTAGCCGTATGGTAAGCCCATTCAGACAGCTCCGTAGCTATAACCACATACTTGTTTATTTTTACCAATTTATTTTGGAAACTTTTCGCACGGATTTGTGAATCGCCCAACGCATATATAAAGATCCTTTTCGCTTGATCCAGCAATAGGGCTGTTTGCGACAATGAATTATCATCCATGAATGTAAAGTTTTTTTCAATCGTTTCTTTCATTAATTCTGCAATTTCTTTCGCCACTTGAAGTGGGGATTCATCATAACCGAAGGGATAGTTGGGGTCTACATTGGAAATGTTCTGGGTGTTCTGCTGAAACTCCCGAGCAAGTTTGATTATAAACTCCTTGAAGCCCGATAGCCCAAGTTTATGTGTTAATCGATTAATTGCGGAATGCGAAGTATACGTTGCCTTTGCAAGCTCCTGAATATTTAAGTGCAGGATACTTTCCTTATGAAGCAAAATATAGGATGCAATGCTTTTTTCGTTTGGTGTAAAGTTTTGCATTTCTGATAATTGTATCAGTATTTTCAACAGGTTCACCCCGGCTCAATTGAATAAAACGTTCGAGAAATAATATGAAATAAACATTTTGTTTAAAAATAAACAACCATTTTTAAAAATAATCGGTTGAATGTACCATTTTGGTGGCGAATCCTTTACGATCAACGTTCTTCTTTTATAATAAATGAAAAAGAGCCTAAAGGGGAAATAATATGCTTACCATCGGTTATATTGGAAATGGGAAAAGCACGAACCGTTATCATCTTCCTTTTTCATTGAACAGAGCTGAATTGAAAGTGAAGACGATATATGCCCGTAATCCAGATAAAAGGGAGTGGAAAAAAATCCCTGACGTGCTGTATACAGATAATATAGAATCTTTAATGAACGATAAGGAGATTCAGTTGATTGTTATCTGTACACCTGTAGAATCCCACTACTCTTATGCGAAAATGGCGCTAGACCACGGGAAAAATGTACTTGTTGAGAAACCTTTTATGTTAACCAAAGAAGAAGCCGTGTCGATCTTCCAATATGCTAAAGAGAAAAATCTGGTTATACAATGCTATCAGAATAGACGTTACGATTCGGATTTCCTCACTACCCAGAAGGTTATTGAATCAGGAAAGCTTGGAGATTTGCTGGAGGTGGAGATGCATTACGATTATTATCGCCCTGAGATCCCGAACTCCACTTCTCATTTTTCCAGATATAACAGTTACCTATATGGACATGGCGTTCATACCATTGACCAGGTTCTTTCCTATTTTGGGAAGCCGGACACAATCCATTATGATGTTCGTCAATTGCTGGGTACTGGGAGAATGAATGATTACTTTGATCTGGATTTTTATTATCCATCGCTCAAGGTATCCATCAAATCCAGCTTTTTTCGCTTAAAAGAGCGGCCGGGTTTTGTTGTATACGGCAAAAAAGGCGTTTTTATAAAGCAAACGAAGGATCGTCAGGAGGAGCATCTGAAATTATACTATCTGCCTAAGGGACACTCCGATTTCGGCATCGACCAGCCCGAGCATTACGGCATCTTAACATATCTGGATGATAAAGGCGAGTATCATGAAGAAAAAGTCGTTTCTGAAAAGGGAGACTATGCTCGAGTATATGACGATATCTATCAGTCGATCGTACTTGGTAAAGAAAAAGTGATTAAAGACGAAGAAACAATAATTTGTATGGAAATACTTGAAAAAGGTATAGAGGAGTGCAACTAAAATGAAGTTGGGAATTGTCGGAGCAGGGATGATCGTAGGGGATCTATTGAGCTTTATTCAGGATATCCCGACTATTTTATTAAAGGCAATTTGTTCTAGACCTAGTCATGAGGAAAAATTACTGGATTGGCAACATAGATATGGAATCTCTCAGATTTATTCGGATTACAGCGAGATGCTGATGAATCGTGAAGTGGATACAGTTTATATCGGGCTACCTAATCATCTTCATTATTCATATGCCAAAGAAGCATTATTGAGTGGCAAACATGTCATTTGTGAGAAGCCGTTTACTTCCAATTTGCAAGAATTCCTAGAGCTAAAAGAAATTGCTCAGCAAAGAAAACTGATATTGGTGGAAGCCATAACAAATCAATATTTGAAAAATTATTTGTTCATGAAGGAGTATCTACCTAAACTTGGTGAGATCAAAATCGTTGAATGCAACTATTCTCAATACTCATCTCGGTATGAAGCTTTCAAAGCGGGAATAATCCAGCCTGCGTTTAATCCAGAAATGTCTGGTGGAGCCTTGATGGATATTAATTTATATAATATTCATTTTGTTGTTGGATTCTTCGGGAGCCCTAAGAAAGTGGAGTATTGGGCGAACATGGAGCGTGGAATTGATACTTCAGGTATGCTGTTGCTTGATTATGGTGATTTCAAGTGTGTCTGCATCGGTTCAAAAGATAGTACGGCCCCCAATGCCGTGAACATTCAAGGTAATAAGGGCTATATACACATGGCAAGTTCAGCTAATATATGCGACTGCTTTGATTATACTGCGAATAAGGAAACGCCAATTCGGGTGGACCTAAAAGATCATTCGCATCGAATGTATGACGAATTTGTTGAATTTGACCGTATCATCCGAGAAAACGATTTGGAAAAAGTTTCGGATATGCTTGAACATAGTGAAAAGGTCATGAAGGTCATCGAGGATGCCAAGCAGTCCGCCAATCTTGTATTTGGCCCTGATCCACTTTCACTGTGTTCAACCCCTAAATTTCTAAATGATAATTGAATGTTTTAACTAATATGTCTATTGATGAAGAAACTGAATTGGGCTCATGGCGGTTACCTCTTTAAAATGCCGATGGAACGAAGAAACACTCATGCTGGCGGTGTCTGCAAGATCTTCGTTCCGAAAAGACTGGTCCCAATTCCGACAATATAGTCAATAGCATCTCGGATTCGATAGGTGCTGCTTCCTTCGACTGCAATCTGAGCCAATTCGACTCCATAAGGTCCCTGCACTGGAGAAAAGAACGAGTCTTTGATCTAATTCTTCAAGTCATAATCCAATCATGAGGAAATCTCTTTTGTTAAAGTAAATAATTGAGATGAGAAATCGTATTTCTCCGCAATATTAAAATCCTGTCCCGCCTTATGAGGCGGGGTGAGTATAAGTCCAATGTTCATTAACTCGCTGCCGGTAAAACGTTGGCCCAGCTCTTCCACAAAATATACTGCCATTTCGTTCAGCCCGACTAGCTTTAGTCGTAAATAAGCTTGATTCGGACGCGAGAGCACCTGGTACCAACCGACGAGAGCATGCTCACATTCTGCATCAATGACCATCCAGGCAGTCTCATTTTTTTCAAAGGGACTTAGCAAACGGTAAAAGGTTCCCTGTGTAATTAATCGTCGGTGACGTTTATACACTTGTATTTGTTTTTTAATTACATTGCACTCTTCTTCGGACAAAGCCAATGGGTCAAGTTCATAACCGAATATACCAAAGTAGGCGACATTGGATCTGGTTTGCAGCGGTGCAGTTCTGCCTACCTGGTGGTTCGGGATGGTTGACACATGAGCACCCATGCTGCTAAGCGGATAGGCCATGGATGTACCATACTGAATCTTCAGACGTTCTATAGCCTCACTATCGTCGCTTGTCCATGTTTGCGGAGCATAATAAAGCATCCCTGGATCAAACCGTCCTCCACCGGAAGCACAGGACTCAAACAAAATCTCAGGGTGTTCGGTAGTCAGTTTCTCATATAAAGCATATACACCCAAGACATAGCGGTGAAAAAATTCGCCCTGTCTTTCCTTGCCCAGAGATAACGAATAGGCTTCTGAAATACAGCGATTCATATCCCATTTTACGTATTCGATCCGAGCAGAAGAGAGCACGTCATCCATTAACTTAAACAGGTAATCCACAACAGGCGGTTGGGAATAATCAAGAACATATTGATGGCGTCCATGCTTGCGTTGACGGCCGGGTGTTCCCACAACCCAGTCTGGATGCTCCCTCATAATATGAGAGTCGGAGTTAACCATTTCCGGCTCGAACCAAAGACCAAATTTCATCCCGAGCGCATTGATCTTCTTTGCCAAATTCGAGATACCGTTCGGTAGCTTTTCAGGATTTTCAAACCAGTCACCTAGGGAAGAGGTATCATTGTTTCTTCGACCGAACCATCCGTCATCCAAGACAAAGAGTTCAATCCCCAGTTCACCTGCTTTTTTTGCCATATCAACTATTTTCTGCTCAGTAAAATCAAAATAGGTCCCCTCCCAGTTATTGATCAATACAGGTCGTTCCCGCTCGGTCCAACTGCTGCGAATTAAGTGTTTATTGTACAGGCTATGGTATGCTTGGCTCATGCCATTTAAACCGTTCTCAGAATAGACCAGAACTGCTTCAGGCGAATAAAAACATTCTCCTGGCTTCAGGGTCCAGCAGAATTTGTCAGGATGAATGCCGATCATCAATCGGGTAGTTGAATAGCTGTCCACTTCCGCCTGGGCAAGAAAGTTCCCGCTGTAAACGAGATTAACCGCATATACTTCTCCTTGGTGTTCCTGTGATCCGGGTTTGGCAAGCGCCAGAAATGGGTTGTGAACATGACTACTAATTCCTCGTGTGCTCCCAATCGACTGTAGCCCAGGTCTCAATGGTGTACGCTCCACATGACGTTCCCTGCCCCAAGCCCCTGATAAATGAATAATTTCATATTCGGAGTCAGGGAGATCAAGACTCAGGCTCATTAGACGGCTGACTCTCACGGGATTATTCCCGGAATTCGTTATGGATACGGATCTCGTGATCACGGGCAGTTCGCTGAAGATAGTGTAAGCAAGCACGGCCACCGCTCCAGTAAGAGAATCGGTCAGCGTTATGAGGAGTGTCTCTGCTTCATGTGCTTCCTTACAAAACGTAGCTGGAAGATGGGGGATTTTAGGCTTCCCAGTGATTACCTCGTAATGGTCATAAGTGAATTCCATTATATGAGATCCGTCCTCCTGTATGATCTCAATTGCTGGCTCTCGGAAGTCTCCACTTCCCGCAGAAGGAAATTCCTGCTTAATACTTTCCAACGATGTCACCAAGTCACTATCAAACTCACCGACAGACACGGGACGGTAGCTTCGCTCGATAAAACGGTCATATTGACCCAGGTACTCTATTTTTTTGCCGTAATATAAATGTTCCAATTGCCCGTTCTCCATGACACGGAAAAGATAACTGCAGTATTTGTTCGTTAAGTGAAATGTCCGTTCCTTTTGATTAACTTGTAGACCAGCCATGTACATAGCCCCTTTCAAAATATGTCAACCACTTGTTAACGCTATTATTGAATCAGCATAACAAAGGGAGTGATAGAAAATACATGACTTTTTTTAAGTCGAATATAGGAAAAACAAAGAACCTTACAAAAAACTATAGTTTAGAGCTAAACTTTTTCTGGATATTTGTCATCCTTAACTTATGCTATACTGATAAATTAACAAGCATAGGTTCTTTATTTGGGAAAGTGGGGAGGATGCCAATGGGCGAGAATATGATTCAATATGTTGATACGTATACCAGTTCAGAGCATAAAAATATATCAGATTTGATTTTATATAACTGTGGCACAGAGCTCTGCTTATCCAATCAGGATTTTGGACCCATCGCCCGCGCTTTTAATCTGGTTCATTTTGTGCTAAAAGGACGAGGTAGGTTGGTGATTGACAACAAAAATTACGATATAGGAGAAGGACAGGCTTTTTTAATTCCGGCCAATAGGGTAGCTTATTACCAGGCGGATGAAGCCGAGCCTTGGGAGTACTGTTGGGTCGGCTTTATGGGCATTAAATCCGACATCTACCTGCAAAACATATCACTTCCGAGCCAGAACCCTTATGTAATCGATATTGAAGATATTACGTTCTTTCATTCCACGATTCTTGAGATGTTGCGGATCGGAGATAACACACTTTCTTCATCGTTGGCTATACAGGGGTATTTATTCCATATTCTCGCCAAACTTGTGCACGACTTGGGAGAAACGATGTCGGTAAAGAAGCAGCTTCCTTATTCGGTTCAAGCGATAAACTTTATTGAGAAAAACTACATCAGCGGCATCCAGATTAGTGAAGTAGCGGAGTACCTCGGTCTACATCAGAATTATCTGACCTCCGTTTTCAAACTTGAGACTGGTGAAACGCCTAAACAATATCTGATAGACCTCAGGATTAAAAAAGCGTGCGAACTGCTGCAACATACAGACTATTCGATTCAGGTCATATCCAATTCGGTCGGCTATACCGATCAATTGACCTTTTCACGGGCTTTTAGAAATGTAATGAGTATATCTCCCAGTGCGTATAGAAAACAATTTCTTTGATTTTGCTATATTAATCTATAAAAATATTTGTATTTAGAAGCGGTTTTTTTTGCTATCGTAAAACTGTAGATTTTTTCCTGCATGGCATATTTAACAATTGTAGGAAGAGTACTTTTTACGGGAGGAGAATTCCGCACGTGGATTTCATTATTGCTTTTATTCCAGCCGTTGGCTGGGGAGTTATGCCGATATTGGCACATATAACAAAAGCCAGTCCCCGAGAACAGCTGACAGGTACCGTGATTGGTGCTGTGCTGTTTGCCCTGTGCTTGTATATCATTCACCCTACCTCATTAGCACCGATTCATTTTGTGGTAAGTTTTATATCTGGTACTTTCTGGGCTGCTGGACAATTGCTTCAGTTTCAAGCTTTTCAAAAAGTAAGCGTATCGATCGCCATTCCTGTGATTTGTGGTCTGCAGTTGATAGGGACGACGCTATTTGCCGCACTTATTTTGGGTGAATGGATAACAGGGTACCAATATGGGATAGGCGTTGGTTCTCTTCTGTGTATATTGGCAGGGGTTCTGTTAACCAGCTATCAGGGCAAGTCTGCTGGGTTGTCCAAGCCTTTGCCGGTACCCATTATCATAATGTTGGTTTGCTCGGGGTTAGCGTTAAGTAGTTATGTCGTTATTAATCAGTTCTTTCATATATCGGGACTATCCGTCATTCTGCCGCAATCGCTCGGTATGCTATGCTCAGCCATGGTCATGAACCTGAAGGGCAAAAAGCGGCTACGATTCTCTCTGGTGGTTCGCAATTTACCTACAGGATTGGTTTGGAGCATCGCGAATCTAGCATTATTTATTTCCAACGGGCTGATCGGCATGGCGGCTAGTTTTCCAATCTCTCAAGCGAGCATTGCGATTGCTTGTGTTGGCAGCATTTTAATATTTAAGGAAAAGAAGAGTCCAAAGGAATGGATAGGCATACTTGCGGGAATTACAGTACTTATGATTGGAGTAGGAATGATTAGCTTGCTCAAGCCTTAAGGAATCTAGACCCTTTCCTTTGAGTAACGAAAAGAGCTTATCCATCTATGGGGTACGCTTTTTGGGGATTGACAGAGGTATGGCTGCATGAGAAAATGTACGCGCGTACATAAAATGATTTGGAGGTGGGTAATATCGTTTCGCGCAAGGAAGTAGCAGAACTTTCCGGCGTGTCTGAAGCGACGGTATCTCGGGTCTTGAATGCAGTAGGTCCTATCAAAGAGGATACGCGGAGAAGGGTTCTGGACGCAGCTAATCAGCTTGGATATGTACCCAGTGCGCTGGCTCGTAACTTTGCCCGAAGTAAGAGTGGCCATCTTGGTGTAGTTATGCCTTATGTCCCGAAGGCGCACCTGTTCTCAGCCTATTTTTTCTCTGAGATGCTGAGCGGTATCGGAAACAAGGCCAGAGACAGCGGGCTCGATCTGCTTCTATTGTTCCGAAAGCCGGGGGAACGGATTGATTACAGTAGTCTTTTCCGCCAGCAAAGAATCGATACCTGTATCATCCTTGGAGCCAGGGATGACCACGATGAGGAGGAAGCTCTAAAGAGACTTCAGGAAGAAGGACGTCCGTTCTGCGTCATGAATCACCATTTTGAAGGGCAATCGTTCTGTGAAGTGGATGCAGACCATGTAGAAGGCAGCCGGGCGGCTGTAAGTCACCTCATCGAGCAGGGATACAAACGGATTGCCTTTCTCAACGGCCCGGACATCTATTCCAACAGTACTGAGCGATTGAAGGGTTACCGTAACGCGCTTCAGGAGGCCGGTATTGAATATGACCACGATCTACTTCTGGAAGGCAATTACAGCCGTCGAAGCGGGCTCGAAGCCTCAGCTACAATCGCAGACAAATTGAATGATATTGATGCTGTATTTGCGGCGAACGACCGGATGGCCCTAGGGGTAATGCAGGGTCTCCGTGAGCGCGGACTGGCAGCAGACCGGTTTCCGGCGTTTGTAGGCTATGACGATTCGGATGCGGCTGAGATGGCTGTTCCGCCGCTAAGCAGTGTCCGCGTACCTTTTTATGAGATGGGGGAGCTTGCAGCCTCGAAGCTTATACCCGATTCTCTGAATCTTATTCCAGCCCTGGAACTAACCGGGCGCGACTCGATAAGAAAACTCCTGTCCACAGAGCTGATTATCAGGGCGTCATCCATTCGTCCATAACACCATTCGTCAAAAATTCGTTGAAACTCAGACCCATAAGGAGGATCACGACATGTCTAATCGTCTTCGTATCGGAATGGTTGGCTACAAATTTATGGGCAAGGCTCACAGCAACGCTTACCGTAGTCTACCTATGTTCTTCCCAGATGCCCCGCTGCAGCCAGAGATGTCCGTTATCTGTGGACGCAACGAGCAGGGGGTTCAGGCAGCTGCCCGCCAGTACGGCTGGACCGAAAGTGTTACGGATTGGCGTGATCTAGTGAAACGTAACGATATTGACCTCATTGACATTAACGCCCCGAGTAATGCCCATAAGGAAATTGTCGTTGAGGCAGCCCTCCATGGCAAGCATCTATTCTGTGAGAAGCCACTTGCGCTCTCGCTGGCGGATTCACGTGACATGCTGCAGGTAGCAGAGGAAGCAGGGATCAGACATATGGTAGGCTTCAACTACCGTTTTTCTCCGGCTGTCCAGCTGGCTAAGCAGCTAGTCGAGAGCGGACGCCTAGGCAAAATTTATCATTTCCGTGCCTTCTTCCTTCAAGACTGGATCATGGACCCGTCCTTCCCCCTGGTATGGCGGCTGCAAAAAGAAGTGGCCGGTTCTGGCTCTCATGGTGATCTTGGCGCCCATCTGATTGATCTCGCTCGCTTCTTGGTCGGCGAGTTCCATGAAGTGATCGGCATGAGCGAGACATTCATCAAACAGCGCCCGTTGGCTTTGGAGATGAGCGGGTTGAGCTCCAAAAGGAGCGCTGAAGCAAATGCTCCGATGGGAGAAGTGACAGTCGATGATGCCACGTTGTTCCTGGCACGCTTCGCCGGAGGAGCGTTGGGCAGCTTCGAAGCCACACGTTTTGCTGCCGGACATCGGAGCACAAATTCATTCGAGATCAACGGTAGCCTAGGCAGTGTACGGTTTGACTTTGAACGAATGAACGAACTGGAAGTGTATTTCACACAGGATGAGGAGGACGTTCAGGGCTTTCGCCGCGTACTCGCCACCGATCCGGCACACAAGTACTCCGAAGCCTGGTGGCCTGCAGGACATACGATTGGATTCGAACATACCTTCACCCATGAGATGCTTGAGATGTTGAGTGCCATCTCTGAAGGACGGCAACCGTCGCCGAATTTCCACGACGGTGTTGCTTGTCAGGCTGTGCTTGAAGCGGTAGAACGATCCATAGAGCAACGCCGCTGGGTATCCATTGAAGAAATGTAGTATAACAATACATTCCGAAAGGTGAGTGGATTACAGATGCGCAAGGCACTGATTGTATGGGGTGGATGGAACGGACATGAGCCGGAGCAGGTGGCGGCCATTTTTGAACGCATTTTGAAGGAAGAGCAGTTCGAGGTGGAAGTGTCTAATACCCTGGAAGCCTACCAGGATGCTGAGAAACTGATTGACCTGGACCTGATCGTTCCAATGTGGACCATGGGACAGATTGAGCAGGAACTGGTCAATAATGTTTCAGCTGCGGTTCAAAGCGGCGTAGGTCTCACAGGCTGCCATGGCGGCATGTGTGATGCCTTCCGGAACAACGTGGACTGGCAGTTTATGACAGGCGGGCAATGGGTTGCGCATCCCGGCAATGACGGCGTAGAGTACATGGTGAACATGAAGCGCGGCTCCAGCCCACTTCTAGACCATATTGAGGATTTTCAGGTCAAAAGCGAGCAGTATTACCTCCACGTAGACCCGGCAGTTGAAGTGTTGGCAACCACACGCTTTCCGATCGTACCAGGCCCCCATTCAGCCAATGGGCCAGTGGATATGCCCGTTGTATGGACGAAGCGCTGGGGGAACGGCCGCGTCTTCTACAATTCGCTGGGCCATCACGCAGATATCATAGATATGCCTCAAGTGACCGAGATGATGCGCAGCGGGTTTCTGTGGGCAGCAGCAGGCAAACAGGCGGTGGCCACCCGGGGCAACTCTCTGGCAGAGGCTTATACAGGCATGACAGACAACCAACAGCGGTAATAAAAGAATGCCATTATCCATTTTTTCTGAAGAAGAAGGGAGTCTAGGCATGAACAAAATGAAAGTAGGCATTATCGGGTGTGGTAAAATTAGCGGAATTTACATGGAAAATTGCCATCGTTTCGACATTCTGGAGCTGTACGCTGTAGCGGATCTGGACCAAGGTCGGGCAGAGGAGCAGGCGGTAGCGTTCAACGTTCCGCATGTATATTCGGTAGATGAGATTTTGGCTGATCCGGAGATCGAACTCATCATTAATTTGACCATTCCGGGCGTTCACGCCGACGTATGTCTCAGAGCTCTTGAGGCAGGCAAGCATGTCTATGTGGAGAAGCCACTTGCCGTCACCCGTGAGCAGGGGCAGGCTGTCTTGGATCTTGCTCATCAAAAGGGACTGCTTGTCGGCTGCGCACCAGAGACCTTCTTCGGTTCCGGTATACAGACATCATTGAAGCTGATTGAAGACGGAGTCATTGGGAGTCCGGTAGCCGCTACGGCTTTCATGATGAGCCGTGGACATGAACATTGGCATCCTGATCCTGAATTTTATTATGCAGTCGGCGGCGGTCCAATGTTTGATATGGGCCCTTATTATTTGACGGCTCTGGTGCAATTGCTGGGTCCGATTGCTGCCATTTCGGGCATGACAGGCAAGGCGATGGATCAGCGAACGATTACGAGCGAGAAAAAGAGAGGTCAGACCATCCCGGTCGATATACCGACCCATGTGGCCGGATTACTGCGTTTCAAGCAGGGGGCTGTTGGCACGCTCATTACCAGCTTTGACATCTTTGGTGGAAGCACTCTGCCACCGATCGAGGTATACGGCACTCAGGGCACGCTACAAGTGCCTGACCCGAACACGTTCGGTGGGCCAGTTCGCTACAGACTGCTGGGCGAGCAAGAATGGACAGAGGTACCGCTGCTGCCGGGCTACCAGGAGAATACGCGGGGCATCGGTGTTGCCGATATGGCCTACGCTATCCGCAGCGGACGGCCTCACCGCGCCAGTGGTGAATTGGCTTATCATGTGCTGGAGGCGATGTGGGCGTTCCACGATTCCTCCGATCAGCAGACCGTCTATCCAATGCAGAGCAAATGTCTGCGCCCGGCGGTTTTACCGGAAAACCTGCCCTTGTATACGTTAGATGCGTAAACTAATGTAAATTTTACATCCCGCTTTGAATGTTCATTTCTATTGAAAAGAAGACTTCAGCTCCGTTTTGACTGCGGCATTGGAGTCTTCTTAGTTCATTTTCAGGAAGGATCTTAATTTCGGGCATAAAATCATTCTTTACCGATCATTCTAAATATGTTATATTGTTGGCGTAGGAGGAATACACGGATAAGAAGCCAAGAGTTATGAGGAGTGGTGTGAGATCTTGCCGTGAACTCTTCTACGAATATTAGAACGATCGTTCTAATTATAGCAGATGGAGAAGGGATGGATTGAACATGGAATATCGTGTATTAGGAAATACAGGCCTTAAAATAAGCAGTTTTGTATTAGGTACAGGTACTTTTGGTTTTTGGGGCAACAATACGGAGAAAGAAGCTGCAGTCATGTTAGATGAGGCTTTGGCTGGAGGCATTAATCTGATCGATACAGCGGATGTCTATTCAAGTGGTCAATCCGAAGAAATTCTGGGTCACATCCTAAAAGGACGCAGACAGGATGTTATTCTGGCCACGAAAGGCGGAATGCCCATGGGCAGTGGGCTTAATCAATCCGGTAACTCAAAATATTGGATTAAGCGTGCAGTAGAGGGAAGCTTGAGAAGGTTGCAAACGGACTATATCGATTTGTATCAACTACATCAGCCAGATCTCCATACTGACATTGAAGAGAGTCTTGACGCACTTACGGACCTGGTTCGTGAAGGGAAGATTCGCTATATTGGTACATCCAATTTTCAGGCATGGCAAGTGACCGAAGCACAATGGACTAGCGAACGCAAAAATATCGCACGCTTTATATCCGAGCAAGCCCCGTATTCCATATTGAATCGAAGCATCGAATTCGATTTGCTTGCTGCAACCGCAAAATACGGAATGGGCGTAATGGTTTGGAGCCCACTTTCGGGTGGTCTACTAACGGGAAAATACCGCTCGGGAGAAGCTGTTGCCCCAGATTCAAGAGCAGCAAGTTCTCTAGGGAAACTTTCAACTGTTGTAGATCCGAATCGAGAAGAAAATCGCATCAAGTTCGAAGCCGTTGCTAAGCTCCAAACCCTTGCAAATGAAGCAGGATTAACTTTGCCACATCTTGCCATGGCATTTACACAAGCTCATTCGTCAGTTACTTCTGCTATAGTGGGGGCAAGAACAATTGAGCAACTTCGTGAAACGTTAAAAGGCAGCGACATCCGATTAAGCACTGATATCCTGGATGCGATAGATGCTATCGTTCCGCCAGGAGTAACCCTGGATGCCCTGGAAAAAGGATGGACGCCTGATTGGTTACAAGCAGACAAACGAAGAATCCTGGGTTAAATATATAGATAGACCTCATACCTGTAATGTATTCACTTTTTTTAAATCTAGTTTGCCGATCCTTCACTACATTGTATAATGATTATTCGAGGTGATGACGATGGCAAGATCAAAAGAATTTGAAGTTAATGAAGTATTAGATAAAGCAATACACCTGTTTTGGGCACAAGGATATGAGAAAACTTCAATGCAAGATTTGGTTGAGTTTATGGGCATTCACCGAAGAAGTATCTATGATACCTTTGGGGATAAGCATGCCTTATTTATGAAAGCTCTCGAACGATATGAAACGAAGCAGACCAGCAAAATGAGGTTTCTGATTGAAAAACAAAAACCGATCAAAGAATTAATTCGGGAGTTGTTTGAGGCGACAGTAAGAAATGAAGGAGAACCTCTAGGGTGTTTTCTCGTGAATTCAGGCGTGGAACTCGGCGTGTTGGATCCTGAAGTTGCATCCTTAGTTGATGAGAGTTATTCGCGAACTGAGGAACTCTTGACTAACCTTGTTCTGAAGGGTCAACAATCGGGTGAGTTCAAGGCTGAGTTGGATCCTGTAGTTATTTCTCATTATTTAATGAATGCGTGGTTAGGGCTACGTACGTTGGTTAAGACAACAACGGATCAGCAAAAATTAAAGAATATTATTGATATGACACTGACCGCTTTAGATTAAAAGTGGAATTACAGCATGACAGGCAAAAGGAGTCACCTAAATGCAGGACTGTTTGTTTCCGTGATACAAGTTTTTTCTTGTCCCTCTAATGAAAGAAAGAACTTGTATCTTATGCCTCATACAAGTCAAGGAATACCGCTCCAAAATTAAAATTTTAGTCATAAAAAAATTATTTACTGTTCGTTCTAAAATTGATATGCTAATAGCAAGTTAGATCTAACTTTTTTTACCCTAATAAGAATGATCGTTCTAAAATCATCTTTAAAACTCATTTACACTAATCTGCATGTTATGAAGGAGAGAATATTATGAAGTATACAGTTATTACAGGAGCAAGTTCAGGGATTGGATATGAAACGGCATTGGCGTTTGCTGCACGTGGCAAAAACTTAATCTTGGTAGCTAGAAGATTGGATAAATTAGAAGAACTCAAATCAGCAATTCTGGATATGGATCCTACTATAAATGTTATTGTTCGTACAAGTGACCTGTCTGTTACAGATCAGGCCTACACACTATATAACAATTTAAAGGAATACCAAATTGAGACCTGGATTAACAATGCGGGGCTCGGTGAAGCTTCTTTTGTAGCAGAACAGAATTTAGATAAAGTTGAAACTATGCTACGTGTTAACATTGAAACCTTGACGATCCTTTCTACACTATATGTACGAGATTATGCTGATGTAGAAGGAACTCAGTTAATTAACGTCTCATCCGCACTCGGATATGCCATTGCTGTTGGGAGTGTTGCTTATTCTGCATCTAAATATTACGTTAGTGCCTTCACAGAAGGCCTTGCAAAAGAACTAGAAATGAAAGGTGCAAAACTAAAAGCAAAGGTTTTAGCACCATCTATAACGGAAACGGAATTCGTGAAGAAATCATTAGATACTGAAGAATTTGATTACAAAGCAAACATGCCTAAGTACCACACTGCCAAACAAATGGCGGGCTTCATGGTGGATCTTTATGATAACAACGAAGTGGTAGGTATTGTAGACCAGAACTATGATTTCAACCTGAGAGGCCAAATCTATCCAATCATTTCAGAATTTTAAATTCAATTCATATATCTTTGAATACATTAAAAGAGGAGAGTATCCGAGTGAAAAAGTTGTGGAGTAAAACAAACATTGGAACAATGGAATTACCTCATCGTTTAGCCATGGCACCAATGACACGTAGTAGATCGCAAGAAGATGGTACACCGGGAGAGCTAACTTCCCTTTATTATGCTCAGCGTGCATCAATGGGACTCATTATTACGGAGGGTACACAACCTTCTGATGATGGTCAAGGGTACTTATGGACACCTGGGATTTATACGGATAAACATATTGAAGGATGGAAAAAGGTGACCGATGCAGTGCACGAAGCAGGTGGATATATGTATATCCAGTTAATGCATGCTGGTCGCATGTCGCACCCTGATAATACACCACATCATCGCCAACCTGTTGCGCCATCTGCAATCGCGCCCGGTGTAGAAATGTTTACTGCTAAAGGTATGCAGGACATCCCCGTCCCTCGTGAGTTAAGTAAAAAGGACATACAAACTACCATTGCGGATTTCCGCAAAGCAGCAGCAGCGGCTATCAAAGCAGGCGCGGATGGCGTTGAAATTCATGGAGCCAATGGTTATCTGATTAATCAATTTATCGGAGAAAACTCGAATATACGGACAGACGAATATGGGGGATCTATAGAAAATCGTGCTCGCTTCGCGATTGAAGTAACGAAAGCCATCGTCGAAGAAATTGGAGCTGATAGAACAGGCTTCCGTATTTCGCCAGGGACACCTCTTGGTGGGATTCAGGATGGTGAACAAGGCTCTGAACTTTATCGCTACCTTGTAACGGAATTAGCTCAATTGGATTTAGCTTACCTTCATGTTATGCATCTTGGAAATGAAAAGCTGCTCCAAGACATTCGCTCAATCTGGACGAATCCATTGTTAGTCAATCGTGCTGGACGAGCTCTAGAAGATCTTAGCTTGGATATAGAAAGTGGCCTTGCTGATTTGGTGCCTGTTGGTGTATGGTCATTAGCCAATCCAGATTTAGTGGAACGACTTCAAAAAGGTGCACAACTAAATGAAGCAGATCAGTCAACATTCTTTGGTTTGGGAAGTAAAGGTTACACGGATTATCCTACGATGGAAGAATTAGAATCGCAAGAGGGTCTACAATAACATAAAGGCTGAAACACGGCGTACTACTGAAAATTGTACGCCATGTTTTTAGTCTAAGATGTTCGATGTTTTCAAAAAAACACATTTAGTAAATAATGGTATAGCGAGCGGGTCAACCTAAAAGCTTGATTGCGTTCATGGTTATGCTATCTCCAAATTAGCAAAGGAAGAGGATGAATATGAGAGCAGCACAAGTACAGAAATATTCAAAAATAATCCATGTGGAATTAAATGATGTAAACATACCACAGATCAATAGCCATGAGGTACTTGTCAAAGTAAAAGCTGCAGGTGTAAATCCACTGGACATTCTTAATCTGAATGGCAGTGTTCGGATGATTGCCGACTATAAGTTGCCATTAACTTTAGGGAATGAACTATCTGGGGTTATTGAAGCTGTTGGTGATGATGTTTTGAATTTTAAGGTTGGTGACCCTGTTTATACGAGGTTGCCGCTTAATAAAATCGGTGCTTTTGCTGAGTATGCGGCCGTAAATGAAGATGCTTTATCCATCATGCCTGAAAATCTATCTTTTATTGAAGCTGCTGCTGTACCCCTTACTGCCTTGACTGCTTATCAAGCATTGCACGATGTACTCCATGTCCAGCCGAATAAAAAGCTATTCATTCCTGGAGGAACCGGAGGATTTGGCGCTATGGCAATCCCCATTGCCAAATCACTGGGATTATTTGTTATTACAAGTGGAAGTGAAAGAGGCAGATCACGTATACTGTCGATCGGGGCTGATCAATTCATAAATTATAAGGCAGAGAATTATGCTAACATACTGTCCGATATCGATTATGTGATCGACACCTTGGGTACCAAAGAGTTCAAAGCTGAACTGGGTATTTTAAAACCACAAGGGAAATTGGTATCATTGAAAGCCGGACCTAATTATCGCTTTGCGGTTGACAATCATTTTCCAATGTGGAAAAAAGCATTGTTTGGTCTAGTGGGTGCTCGCTTAGATTCTTTAGCACGTAAGAATCAAAATGAATATCGCTTTTTATTTGTGCAAGCCAATGGAAGTCAATTACAAGAAATCACTAAACTTGTTGAAAAAGAAAATATCAAGCCCTCTATAGATTCAACTTATACGTTTGATGACATTAACAAAGCGTTGATTAAAGTGTCAACGGGCCACTCCCAAGGCAAAGTGATTGTGACCTTCTAAGTAATATTACATTTTTTCATGATAGTAGAATGTTCATTCTACTATTTGTTTATAAAACGTGCATTCTAGCGAGTTAAAAAACGGTATTCGCGGGTGAAGCAACCCGGGATTTGATTATTTAGAGAATTGGTTCTCATTAATGCAATCCCCCTGACTAAAGTTTCTGGCAGGGGGGATTGCATTAATGTAAGTTCTAGTTCACATACTTCTCTATCGTGCTTCGGACTGCTCCGGGACCTGCCAGCATTTCATGAAACATGGCTTCAATCTTGTCGCCCAGACCAATTTCATATAATCGGACACCGAACAGTTTGTCATCCTCGAGGAGGCAGCGAACCTCGGAGGTCTGATCGCCCAGCTTCGTATTCTGCAAATATCCCTGCAACGTATCCAGTAACGGGTCCGGACTGAGTGTGAAGGGTTCTCCTTGATCATCCACTCCCAGCAAATAGCGACACCAGATCGCAATGGTCAAGGGGATAGCAGTCAAGTTCGTAGGATCAAGCCCTGTTGTGCTAGCATAAGACTTTATGGTTTCCCCAAAACGGATGCTCATCTTTTGAGACGTATCTGTTGCAATCCGCTGTGGCGTATCCGGAATATAGGGATTTGCGAAGCGTTCCTGCAATACCTCGTCAATAAATGGTTTCGGTTGGATAATTCCGGGATCAATTACAACAGGTAAGCCTTCCTTGTAGCCGATGGTTTCCACCAGACGACGTAATGTCTGATCCTTCATTTCATCTGCGATGAGCTCGTACCCAAGCAGACACCCAGCGAGGGCCAGCGCTGTATGCAGCGGATTGAGACAAGTAGTGACTTTCATCTTCTCCACTTTGTCCACCGTATCCCGATTCGTGAAGATGATGCCAGCTTCCTCCAGTGCAGGTCTCCCGTTCGTAAACTTGTCTTCAATGACCAAATACTCGCTAACCTCAGCATTGACAAAGGGAGCCGTATACGTATGCCTGGAGGTAACGATCATCTCCATGTCAGCTAACCCCAGCTTCCGAAGAGCAGACTGTACTTGCAAGGAAGGGCGGGGGGTGATTTTGTCAATCATGGTTAGGGGGAAGGTTATTTTCTCCTCGTTTTGCAGATAGTCTGAAAATCCTTCCTCTACCAGGCCTCTGCGAGCCCACTCCTTGGCGATGGCAATCATACTATCCTTTAACAGATCGCCGTTATGGGAGCAATTATCCATGCTCACAAAGGTCATTGGATGCAACCCTCTCAGATAACGCCGATAGGCAAGCGAAGTAGCCAGGCTCATCACATGCATCGGCTGTTCAGGACCATTCGTCAAATCCCTCTGCACAACAGCCAGATACTTGCCGTCGGGCCCGGTCAGGGCGTATCCTTTTTCCGTGACAGTAAAGCTGGCCATCTGCAGGGACGGATTCTCAAATATTTCAATCAGACGGAGGTAGTCGTCTGGACGATTTTGCTCTGCTGCGAGTCCCTCAACAATGCTTGCGACCACGCTCTTGTGAAATCTTCCGTCTGCACTCATCAACACCAGTAAGGTTAGATTGTCGTAAGGCTTATAAGCTTTGTCGATCATTTCAAAATCAAAGGCTTCGGCCGCAATAATACCTGTATCCGCTTTCAAGTTATTCAGCAGTTGTTGCTGCGCATTGGCTATCAACCCACGAAAAATATTGCCTGCGCCGAAATGCACCCATTGCGGTCTAACTCGGGTGTTATTGGCTACAAGCTCCAGATCATATTTCGGCAGTTCAATGCCTGCTGCTCGCCAGGCCGCTTTGTCTGAAAGGCCTTTCCGGTCAAGTTGGAGCATTTATTTCACTCCTTTGCCTTGAGAGAGACTATCCCAGACACCAAGCAAATACATAACCCCCAGTGCACGGTCATACAAACCGTAGCCAGGTCGACAATTCTTTTCTTCCCCCCATAGATGTCTGCCGTGATCCGGGCGTACATATCCCTGATAGCCGTTCTCGTGATAAGCTCTAACTACTTCCGGTACATCGACGCTTCCGTCCTTCCCGCGGTGTGACACTTCAATAAAGTCGCCATTCTCAAACACCTTGACATTACGAATATGCGCAAAATGAATACGATCATGAAACTCTCGAATCATGGTTGGCAAATCATTCTCAGGATTGCTCCCCAGTGAGCCTGTGCAGAAGGTCAGACCATTATATGGGCTGTTCACTGCATCTAGGATGCGCTGGATGGTCTCACGACTACGGACAATTCTCGGCAATCCGAAGATGGGCCATGCCGGATCATCAGGATGAATGGCCATCTTGATGTCAACCTCCTTGCAGACCGGGATGATGCGCTCAAGAAAATACTTCAGGTTGTCAAACAACTTGTCTTCTGTGACATCCGCATAAGCAGCAAAAAGTTCATCCAGTCTCGCCAACCGTTCCGGTTCCCAGCCAGGCATGGTGAACTTCCCAGCTCCCTTGAGAACCCGATTCACCATTTGGCGGGGATCATCGGTAATGGCAGCCTTTTCATAAAAGAGGGCGTTGGACCCGTCAGGCAGTTCCTTGTACAGCTCTGTTCTGGTCCAGTCAAAGACAGGCATAAAGTTATAGCAAATCACCTTAACTCCCACTTTGGCTAATTTTCGAATGGTGTCGATATAAATGTCAATATATTGATCGCGGGATGGTAGGCCGATTTTGATATCATCGTGGACATTTACACTTTCTACGACCGCCGTACTAAAGCCCTTGCTCGTAATCTGATCAGCTACCTCCTGAATTCGCTCCATTTCCCATACTTCACCGGCTACCTTATCATGTAAAGACCAGACAATGCCCATAACTCCCGGAATTTGCCGGATATGATCCAGTGTAATATTGTCGTTGCCTTCCCCATACCATCTCCAGGTCATATTCATAACGATACCTCCCTGATTATATTTCATCTGTCTTGTATACAAGATTGAGTTGATCATAAATTATAGGGTTTGTTCTTGTCAATGATAATCTCAGAGGAGTCCGTCACCTCAAAATGCTTTATAATAAGTCTACTAGATTTATAAAGTGAAGGTAGGAATGATATGTTTACAAAAGAAGAAATCATGCAACTGTTGAAAAAAGATATTTTGTCACTGACCTTAAAGCCGGGTACTCTTCTCAGCGAGACGATTTTGTCAGAACGCTTTCAGCTGTCCAGAACTCCGCTACGCGATGTATTGAAGTGGCTTGCGCTTGAGTCCTACATTGATATTTATCCCAAGAAGGGGAACATTGTGTCCTATATTGATCTGGAGTCCGTTGAACAAATTATTTACTTAAGAAGCGCATTGGAAAAGGAGATTATGAAGGAGCTTTCTTCGCAAATTGCATTAAGCGATGTACAGAAGCTGAGCGATATTCTGGACAGACAGAGAGCTGTGATTGAAGAAGATCATGCTACGGATCAATTTCTCAGTTTGGATGATCAGTTCCACCAAACCATGTTCCAATTGGTGGGGCGGGGGTTTCTTTGGCAGCTCATTCAGCAGTCGAATGTTCACTATATCAGATATCGCAAGCTGCATATGCTGGAAACAGGGAAGCTGATAGGCATCTGGCATGAGCACCAAGCTATGCTTGAATACATGCTGAATAAGGAAACAACTAAAATGGATGATCTGGTTCATCATCATCTCAGAGAGGATATCCATTCGCTCGATTTTCTTCGGAAGTTCGCTGATTATATCAAGAAATAAGGCAGCTAGCTCAAATTAACATGTACAGGAGTTTTCGTCCTTGTATACATGTCAGGTGAAATCCTCCTTGAATACACTCATGGAATAATGTGACAGCTTAATCAAATTTATCGTAAATAGGACTGCAGACTCTCCTAGGAACCAACTATGATGTAACTTAAAAAGAGGCCAGATACCTGAAAATGCTTGATATTACTAGTTAAACTTGATTAAGGAGGGATCTAGATGACTCATTCATTCCATCCCGTCCACTCTCCCAAATTGCAACCGGAGCTACAACAGCCATGGTATAACTGCCGGGAGTATCCAGCGAGTCCTCAATTGGAATCACATGTGGCTTCTTTTTGGACAATGGATTATCGTCCTGTTCCAGACAAGCTTTGGCATCGAGTTATACCGGATGGCTGTGTCGATATTGTCGTGAATCTTCTTTCTCCATTCAGCCGAAAGGCTGCCTACGTTGTGGGTCCTACAACTCGATCAGAATTACTGCAGTTCTCTGAATCTCGTTCATTATTTGGTATTCGGATATATTCGGAATCAGCTCGTTCTATTCTTAAGACACCTCTTTCGGCGTTTAAGGGAAAGCATATCTACTTGGATGATGTATTGGGTTTAGAAGAAATGTATTGGGTAGAAGAAATCTTATCAGCCACTACGATCTCCGAAATTCTTGCGGTTGCTGAACATCATTTGGTCCGAATGCTGGCGACTAGCGATATGGCAATTCCTCCACTTGTGTATCAAAGCTTGCAGATTATTTATGGCCGAAAAGGGAATTTATCCGTAACGAATTTGGCCAATCAAGTTCACTTTAGTGAACGGCATCTTAGAAGGGTATTTGATCAGGAGCTGGGCTTAAGTCCGAAAGAGATGCTTGGAATAATTCGGTTTCAAAGCACGCTGCAAGATTTTTTTCAGGGCGGTTATTCCAGTTTAGTGGATCTTTCGCTCAAATACGGCTATTACGATGAGTCACATTTTACCAATACATTTAAGCAATATTATGGATTGTCTCTTAAAAGCTTGATAAGTAAGAGACAAAAGAGTCCGATTTTTCCTATTTAACAGTCTATATGATCGATACAATGGAGGTGAATAATCATACCACTGGATAGGAGTTGTGAAGCATGGCAGTTAAGTTAAAAAGATTATCGATTTTCGTAAAAGAGATGAAGAGGTCCTTGGATTTTTATCGGACATTAGGCTTAGAAATACCGGAAAGGGTAAATGAAGAACATCATATAGAAGTAGCATACAACGATGTTATTCTTTCTTTTGATACTTGGGAATCGGCACAGATGATTCTAGGCGATCAGCAGAAGCCTGCCGGTTATCGGATGGAGATCGCTTTCCAGTTTGACAGTAAGGAAGCGCTGGATGAATCGTATAGCCGATTGACAGTACAGGGATATGAGGGGCATTTTGAACCGAACGCTACACCTTTGGGCGAGCGTTATGCGATCATAAAGGACCCTGATGGCAATTTGATCAGTTTGGTCGCTTGATTTGGTTTAAAATTACGGCTGCCGCACACAACGATCGGCTGCCGTTTTTTTCAATTAACGGGCAAATAGTTCGAACAAATTTAAAAAATACTCTTTTCTTTTGACTCAACAGAGGGGTAACGGGATGAAGTTGAGAAGTAACGGAAAAATATAAGAGGTTCACTATACGTGCTTCGTTCGCTGAACTAACGGGCAGGTAGCTCAATAAGAACCTGACGCCACTTCAGGATTTCTTTAGGCTGCATAGAACCGATATGGAACTATGCAGTAACTGAGTTCAGCTCGAGCCACGGTTTTTGAATTTGACTAATGATAGTGGAAAATCAAAAAAGAACCTGGATAGTTTTATCAGGTTCTTTTTTATTGCATATAAAACAGACACGATGATATAATTAGATTGTGATTTCTTAATTTAAGTGATCATAAATATCACATCTTATACTTTAACTTTACCATGCCGCTAAACTCTTGTCAAATGTTTTTTTCTCAATTTAATAGTTAGGAGAGATATTGAATGAGTTCTTTGGTTCTCGATTTTCAGGAAATGGAAAAAACGCAGTTTTTGCTCGTTGGCGGAAAAGGGTTGAATTTAGGGGAATTATCAAAAATTGAAGGAATACATGTACCAGAAGGATTTTGTGTTACAACAGTGGGGTATCAAAAAGCCATCGAACAAAAAGAAACGTATTATGCATTGTTGGATCGACTAACAAGGCTAAAAGCAGAAGATCGTGCTCAAATTGGTGAAATCAGCAGGCAGATTCGACAAATCATTATGGAAGTAGAAGTTCCTGCCGATGTTGTGGAAGCAGTTACTCACTATCTCTCCCGGTTTGGAGAAGAACATGCTTACGCAGTGCGTTCCAGTGCGACTGCTGAAGATTTGCCACATGCCTCTTTTGCTGGTCAACAAGACACCTATTTAAATATCATCGGCAAAGAAGCAATCTTGCAGCATATCAGCAAATGTTGGGCTTCCCTATTTACGGATCGCGCGGTTATCTATCGTATGCAAAATGGATTTGACCACAGTCAAGTTTATTTATCCGTTATCGTTCAAAGGATGGTTTTCCCGCAGGCTTCAGGAATTTTATTTACCGCTGATCCGATTACCTCCAACCGGAAGCTGCTATCAATCGATGCTAGTTTTGGACTTGGAGAAGCATTGGTCTCTGGCTTGGTCTCTGCCGATTGTTATAAAGTACAGGAAGAGGCAATCGTCGATAAGAGGATAGCAACCAAAAAATTGGCTATCTATGGACGAAAAGAAGGCGGAACAGAGACAAAGCAGATCGAGCCTGATCAGCAAAAGAATCAAGCCCTTACTGAACAACAAATTTTGCAACTGGCGCGTATCGGAAGACATATCGAGGCTCATTTTGGTTGCCCACAAGATATCGAATGGTGTTTGGCCAATGATACTTTTTATATTGTCCAGAGTCGTCCAATCACGACTTTATACCCGATCCCTGAAGCAAATGATCAGGAAAATCACGTTTATGTATCTGTCGGTCATCAACAAATGATGACTGACCCGATAAAACCATTGGGATTGTCTTTTTACCTGTTAATAACTCCTGCACCCATGCGTATAGCCGGTGGAAGGCTGTTTGTTGATGTTACACAAATGCTGGCTTCACCTGTCAGCAGAGAAACTTTCTTAAATACCCTGGGACAATCTGATCCGCTCATAAAAGACGCATTTATGACCCTAATAGAGCGAGATTTTATAAAATCGTTACCAGATGATAGAACAGAACGGAGTCCCGGTAATAGCAGTAAAGGTAGGTCGTCTGCAGGTTTTCAAGCACAAATCGAAAACGATCCGGCAATCGTTTCTGATTTGATTAAGAACAGTCAAACATCGATAGAAAAATTAAAACAAAACATCCAAACGAAATCAGGAGCAGATTTATTTGATTTTATTCTGGAAGATCTCCATGAATTAAAGAAGATCTTATTTGACCCACAAAGTTCAAAGGTTTTTATGACTGCTATGAATGCTTCGTCATGGATCAATGAAAAAATGTACGAGTGGTTAGGTGAAAAAAACGCAGCAGATACGCTTTCTCAATCTGTACCAAACAACATTACTTCGGAAATGGGTCTGGCGCTATTGGATGTCGCAGATGCGATTCGTCCTTATCCGGAGGTAATTGATTATTTACAACATGTAAAAGATGATAATTTTTTGGATGAACTGGTTAAGTTGGATGGTGGACAGGAAACTCAAGACGCTATCTATGCTTATCTCAACAAATACGGAATGCGATGTGCCGGTGAAATCGATATTTCGAGAACTCGTTGGAGTGAAAAACCAATTATACTTGTCCCCATGATTCTCAGTAATATCAAAAACTTTGAGCCTAATGCTGGCAATTGGAAATTTGAGCAGGGGCGACAGGAGGCTTTGAAAAAAGAACAAGAGTTATTAGATCGATTGAAGCAATTACCGGATGGTGAACAAAAAGCCAAAGAAACAAAACGAATGATCGACCTGATCCGGAATTTCATCGGTTATCGTGAATATCCCAAATACGGCATGGTTAATCGCTACTTCGTTTATAAGCAGGCTTTACTAAAAGAAGCCGAACAACTCGTACAAGCTGGTGTTATTCACGAGAAAGAAGATATATACGATCTCACTTTTGAAGAACTTCACGAAGTCGTACGCACAAATAAACTGGATTATCAGATCATCCGTAAACGAAAAGACGACTATAAATTATATGAAAAACTAACTCCCCCGCGTGTAATCACGTCTGATGGTGAAATCATTGCGGGTGAATACAAACGAGAAAATCTCCCAGCTGAAGCGATTGTAGGTCTGCCTGTTTCTACCGGAGTTATAGAGGGACGAGCACGTGTCATCTTAAACATGGAAGATGCTGATCTGGAAGATGGAGATATATTAGTCACCGCCTTTACTGACCCCAGCTGGACACCATTGTTTGTATCCATAAAAGGCCTAGTCACCGAAGTTGGTGGACTGATGACTCATGGAGCCGTTATCGCACGTGAATATGGCTTACCCGCAGTTGTCGGAGTGGAGAATGCTACCAAACTGATAAAAGATGGGCAACGAATTCGTGTGCATGGAACAGAAGGGTATATCGAAATATTGTAATGGCTGAATACGCTAAGTAATTGCCTCTGTCATAATGGACAGTATTAAATGCAACCTGTCATGGATAAAAGGGCGGTTACCCTGTTCGTCCTTTTATCCCATGACACAAAATGATTTATACATAGCTGACCTGATAATCTAAATCTCTTGTCCTTACGGCAATAGGTACAAGTCCTTGTCCTCGACAGTATCAGGTGTTAAATACCCAAGTGTGCCCTCAGAGTCGAACCTGCATATTCGCTTCTGAATAAGCCTTTTTCAACCAACAAATCCGTCAATAGCCCCAGCCTCAAACCGCTCAATAATATCGTTCAATACGTCAAGTTATTTGGTGATAGCTTACAGCCCGCTCCCTTCAAATACCAATTAAATGGAAGCGGGATTGCAACAGCAATAGGAATTAGGATATTACACTCTATCCCGTCGCTCAGGCTAGCTGCAGCGATAGCTTTTCTAATGATAATCTTACGGTCAGGGAACCCACAATTATAGTCAGTTCTATGATGTCCTTTATCGTTGGGGTAAATTGACAGACTTGACTTGAGCAGAGGTATTTCCGTAAATATCCTTGGCCAGCACGAGAATATGCAGCGTATCAGCTTGGGAGGCACCATCCTGTTTGTATTTAGTAGTTGGAAGCGTTGCTGACCAATTGGCTTTATCTTCTGTAATAACGACACGAATGCCATTGACATAAACTTTAAGCTGCGCGATATCACTTTGATCTGTGACTGAACCTTCCAAAGCGAGAACATCATCCGTGATCGAAGCATTCAACTTAAGTATAGGGGTTCCTATTTCCTTGCGTTTAAAGGGTGGGAGAGTGGTTTGCGGGTTATAGGAAAAGGTTTCATCCTCAAGCGCTGGCGTACGTGCTGCAATAGGACGGTTTTTGGTCGCCTGCTCATAGGAATAAGCGTAACGAAGCAGGTCATTATCGCTGTATGCGGCACCTGCCATCGTTAGATTAACGGGCATACCGGTATCCTTCATAGCGCCCATACTCACAGACACACTTGGGATCCCGTACTCGCGTAGAATGAAATTCGTATTGGAGAAATAGTTGCCATTCTCCCAAGCCTCCTCATAGGACGTTTCATTCACATCGGAGTCAGCTTTGCCGATATTCGAATTTGCCGGGAATGCAATAAAATCAAGGTTGTTTTGCTTCATCCAATCTTCAAAATCAATCTTTCGTACATTTTCAAGCCCCCTCAGACCTTCCTGAAACTGAGGAATTTGTTCGTAAGGGGTGACGCCTTTCTTTATGGTTTCAATGAATACGTCATAGTGGCCAAGGTCTCTGCCACGTTTGGCATCTACCGAACCGGGCGGATTCGGGAAGACGGTTGCAGGGTCGATATTTGCCCATGACGGGAAATTTGGATCGCCCACACTTTTAAGGAATTCCTCAGCTGCATAAGGATTAAGCAACCCGAATTCCTTTTCAGCCCACTTTGCCGGCATCAAACCACGCTCTTCAGGTGTTTTCGCTGTTGGCCGGTCCTTCTCGCTATTCGCCTGCAAGGGGAAGTCAACTTCCACAACCTCAGCTCCAAGAGCAGTTAAATCCTTTACAGCTTTTTCCCATAATGCCTGTATCGAAGGTCTGAATTTGATCGGAGTTGTGGTTTCATGGTCCTTACCGATATAAATTTTCGGAACGCCAATGCGTTTGCCTTTCAAAGCTTGAATGTCTCGCAGCTCTAAATAGGATTTGGGACGGACACTGTTGACAGAAGGGAGCCGAACGGCTTTCTGCTCTCGCCAGAAATCGCCCTTGGTGATCTTATCTTCTACAACGATCACGTCAAGCAAGCGGAGCATGTCCTCGACAGTCCTCGTATGTGGGACAACGACATCACGTATAGGGAAGAGCGGCCAATTCCCCCGAATGGAGATTAGGCCCCGCGATGGGGTGTAGGCAATTAAACCATTGTTAGATGCTGGTGATCTTCCAGAGGATACCGTTTCTTCCCCCATACCGAAGGCAGCGAGGTTGGCGGCTGTTGATACGCCAGATCCGTTAGAGGAGCCAGAGTACCAGGCTGCAGCCAAATAATCTGGGTTGTACGGACTTTCAGCACGGCCATAAACGCCTCTTTGCATCCCCCCTGCTGCCATTGGCGGCATATTGGTTTTACCAATGAGCACCCCACCGGATTTGCGTATCTTTTCTACTGTAAAGGCATCGTCCTTTGCCATCAGGTTTTTGAAAGCTGGAGATCCAGAAGCGACAGTGAGTCTCTTAACCTTGTAGCTGTCTTTAACCGTGTAGGGGATGCCCTGCAGAGGACCAGTCTTAATACCTTGTGCCCTTAGTTGATCAGCTTGCGCAGCTTCTTTTAGTACGTCGGGGTTCAGAATAGGGATGGAATTCAGTCGAATGCCACTAGAATCATAGGCATATACCCGGTTAAGGTACAGAGCAGTGAGCTCGACACTTGACAGTGCCCCTGACTTCATCGCTTCCTGCATTTGAGCAATCGTAGCCTCTTGCAATTGAAATGTAACTAGGGAAGAAGCGGGTTCACTAGTTTTACTAGGGGATGAGGGTGAGGGAGCGGCGGATGCAAGCGGGCATCCCGTGAAAGTTAAAATCATACCAACTGTGATCCATTTGCAATAGTTACCGATTACATTCCTTGTATTCGCTTTTAGCGTTCGTGCGCACATAGCATTTTCACTCCTTAAATTAGGTAGGATCAGGAATTTAAAAAGAGGGGGATGAGAAAGGCCCTTTTACAGTATAAATGTTTCTAATTATATTACTTTTTTTCATATAAAATGTCAATTTTTGTAATGCGAAACACAAGGAAATTCGCTACTTTTAATGTGAAATCTAGTAATTCATGATTCAGATTGTTGCATCATCGCTGAAGACAAAAATCAATCTCCTCCGAAAAAGAATTTTATATTTCGTTTAATCCCAGAGGAAGAGATGTTGAAAATTACAGACATTGGATTTCATGTGGACCAACGTACAGGCTTTAGATCCTGCGGGTCACCTCAACAAAGAAGGCCTGACGAAGAACGAAGTCTATCACATTGCCAGCAACATCAAGTTTATTGAACAGAGAACCATGTTGGGTGAAAAGGAGAAGTGAAGTGAGGAATTCAGAAGGGAAGATATAAGGCCGAGATCGATGGGGAGTCTATCGTATTTATTATTGGCATGAGAGTAAATCGTCTGTGGGCGATAAATAAGTGGTTACCTGTTTCCAAAGCAATGGGGCCGATTAGAGAACTATACATGGACAAAGATCTGGGGTTTCTCGGGATTGGCTGGCGAGGTGAACCAGTACAACAGCAGCACTTGATGTCCGCCCACCATCATCTGAAGTAGGATCAGTTCATGCATATGTTATCAAGGACCAAAAAGGAAGTCTATCAAGCGCTGAAGAGGTTTTGGCCAAAAGCACACCGTGCAATAAAAGACATGCGCCCTATCTGCGGAGAAGTAGGCCCCGTAAATATTGTCTAGACAAAACAGCGGTTCTCCGATATTGGAGAACCGCTGTTTAAAAATTGTAGCCGGCTGCGGATCGACCGTCGGATTATACAAAAATGAGGGCTATGATATTAATACAATGCTAAGTATCAACATAAATAAAGGAATTCCACTGTCGGATAACGCTACCGAATTTGCCATGTCAGCTACCGTTGGGATTAGCGACAATTGTAATTTCATTTTGCAAGATAGCTCTTCTTAAGGCAGTTTCTTATCCGGTCTATAAATAAAACAGGGCGAACGAGTCTGGAACTGTAATCTTGAAAATAAATCGAGTCTTCCTTGTGTTGTCGCTTGCCAGCTCTTTAACCGCCTCCTTCTGCACCTTATGCTCCATCGTTTCTAACGCGTCACTTTCCACAAGCAGACATGGAATCGAGCCAGCGGTCATGAGGTAGCTTTCGCCCATGACGTACAGTCGAATGAGAACTCCCTCTTCACAAGCGTTTGCTTGCACTGCGGACACGCCCAGTTAACGTCTGTTAATGGTCAAGCATTACTCACCGCTGCTCCTCCTTCAACCATGGCTAGGCTCTCCTTCGGTGCCGGAGGCATCTTCACCAAATGGATAATTTTGAATACTCTTCTACCTGCGACCATATCGGTATGATTTTGCGTGCCGGGTGCCTCCAGCCATTCCCATACTCGATCTTCCCCTTCTAAGGAGCCTTCAAGCGCATGCAGGCGGGTATCCAGAGCATCGTCTCCCGATTGTAATACATTGCCTGTAATATCCCGGATCAACGAGGTGTGAAAGCCTAGTCTTTGCCACTGCTCTTCATAGCGCGGCACGTCGGAAGCGCTCATAATATCCGCATACAAAAATGTCCCACCTGGCTTTAATACACGGTAGGTCTCCGTAAAGAACAGCTCAATATGAGGGTACAAATGCGAGGACTCGATGTTCAGCACAATGTCGCAGCTTTCCGTTTTAACAGGCAGCTGCTCCGCGTCGCCAATACAATAGTAAGCCTGCTCATATCGGTTATTCCTTTGGCAAAATTGAATATTGGACGGTGTCAGATCAATGCCGACCACGCTGCCGGTCCCATAGTTTTTGCATAGCTCGCTCACGTTGCCTCCCCGTCCACAACCGATTTCCAGGATATCCTTGCCTGAAACATCCAGGCCGCCAATAATTTCGCGAAGCAGCTGGATACTGCTGTGGTTAATACCTTGAGGGCCGCCCGGTAGTTCGTTATCGGATGCATAACCCCAGTTAATAAAGGTGGAAAATCTGGACAGTCTTTTCTCCTCAAGCGACCGGTTAATAGAGTCAAACATGCCGATGATCGCTTCCTTTTGCGCCGCGCCTTCGGCAAGCTTCTCCGCTACAGGACGGTCAATTACCATACTTGCGAGGCCCTCTTCCCAGGCGTATTCGAGGCCACAGGTCTCGCAGATCAAACAGTTGTCCGCCTCATAAAGATCACTCTTGCATTCAGTGCATACCAGGGTAATACCGGACAAAGGCCAAGTCGTTTTCATATCTACATCTCCTCATCGTTTTAGCCGCTTGCGCTGCTATAATTATTTATCGCCTTTCTCCAAATCAAACGGACATTTACCAGAAGAAGGATCGGGACGAGCACCGCCCCATAGCATAAGCCCTTCATCCAGCCTGTTCATAAAGAAAAGTGGACCAAAATTCGTAATAATTTTCTGCATTCATAATCTTTACTCCCCATTTGTTGCTTTTTCTGATGCGCGATATTTTATCCTTACTTACCTGGCGCTAGGATGAACACTTTACCACGATCAATCCCCCCCTTTAAAATTTAGAATTAATTTCAAGAATATGAATTAAATATACAACTTTTATGCATATGTTTCCAGTTATTTTACAATAGTGATGAATAATCTCTGCCAACGTGTCGAGGGACAAGAACATTGCACCATTTAAAGTCACTATTATATCGGCTTTTCGTATTATTAGGACAGCCAGAAAGAATTTTTCTGGTTTGCCTATTTTAATGGGTGTTTTACGATGGTGGTAGCCCGGAGAACGAGGGCGGCTTAGGGACAAAGAACCTGTACAAAATCCATCCAACGACCATGTTTGAGCTGGTTGAGGGCTATGACCTCGTATCACAAGCTAAGCTATGGGTTTGGAAACCAGGTGGGAATGCCGGTAAATCGAATTAGGGAGGTTTTTATGCAACCCGTTGTTGGAATTGATGTGGCGAAAGGATGTAGTGTTATTCAGGCCTTCAAAAAGCGTAACGAACCATATGGAAGGATGGAGACCCTCCAGCATGGTGAAGAAGGTTTCGAGCGGCTAGGGGAAGTGCCTAGCAAACTGAAAGAGGCAAGTGGTGTGGAGCCTGTCGTTGTCTTCGAGGCAACCGAACATTACCATCGAGGTTTGGCAGGATATCTGAAACGTAGCGGATGGATTCACTACATCATCAATCCTTTGCAAGCGAAACGATCCAAAGGCACACAACTTCGAAAAGTGAAAACCGATGCAGCAGATGCTTGGCATATTGCCGAGATGTATTACCGTGGGGATGTTAAAGCGCATCGCGAGTGGGAAGAGTCCTACAGTGAGCTTCAGCACTTGACCAGGCAGCATGAGTTTGTGACCGCTATGTACGTGCAGGCGAAGCTAAACAGCTAGAATTATTGAAAAATAAAAAAAGTCCACTCCTAAGTCATGAACTGTGACCCGTAAGATGGACACTTTGAAAAAAGTACCCTCTTACGGGTCTTTTGCGTTTTAATCAGATTATAAAAGTTTGTGGGGATGTAGATTATGAAGAAAATCGGACGGGTTTTTACGGAGAAAGAGATCAAGGTACTGGAGTCGAATCCATCCATTTGGGTATTCAATGGTTTACATTTTATTTACTGAATAATTAAATGCGATAAGGAGAACTCAAATAAAAACGGCCGTTTTCAGATGAAACACTACCAAAATGTGCATATGTAAACTAAAAAGTTTATTTTAATTTAAAAAATAATGCGAATGTAAGAAAAAGTTTGACATTTGTACACATGTGGTTTATTTTGTTAAATATGGGCATGTTGTTTTGAGTGCTCTTGTAGTTTTTCTTGGTTGCTTCTATAGAAAGGTGGACGTAATATGTCCCGAACGAGTTGAATCAATTCTAATATGGATCTTATTTAAACCCAAAGGAGCGTGAGCAACATTAACAAAATGCACTTAAAGGTGAGTACCATCTGTTCTACCAACATACCCCACATGATACACAGCCTGACTTCGGCAGCATGCATTGGGGGCATGCGGTAAGTGAGGATTTGGTGCATTGGGAGGAACTTCCACCAGCCATCCCGCCGGGGGAAGACGGAGCGATCTTTTCGGGAAGTGCAGTGGTTGATAAGAACAACACAAGCGGTTTCTTCAGCGAAGAAGGATCAGGATTAGTTGCAATTTATACGAATGAGGGCAACGTGGCTAAGCCCGGCAAACCACAGGTGCAGAGCATCGCTTACAGCAGGGATAAAGGTCGAACTTGGATAAAATATGAAGGTAACCCTGTTTTGTTCCCAACGAAAACGCTAGACTTTCGTGATCCGAAGGTGTTTTGGTATAAAGAATCGTCAATGTGGGTATGGTTCTTGCCGTAAGAGACCGCGTCGACTTTTACACGTCTTCGGATCTGAAGGAATGGTCTTTTGCAAGCGATTTCGGTTCCGATATTCCGGGTATCCATCGAGGGATATTTGAATGTCCTGAGGTATTTAAAATCCAAGTGGATGAGGATCCCAATATCACTAAGTGGGTTCTGATGCTAAGTGTCGGGGATAGAAATGGTGTGAATCCAAACGATTCAGAACCACCAGCAGGCGGTTCTGGCATGATGTATTTTATAGGCAACTTTGACGGTAAGGTATTTACAAGGGATGAAACGTTGGAATCATTCGATACGATCAAATGGATAGATTACGGGTCTGACTTTTACGCGGCCGTGACATGGGATGGTATTCCGAAAGAAGACGGACGAAAGATCTGGGTCGGCTGGATGAACAACTGGCGTTATGCCTCTACCCTTCCTTCAAAGGAATGGCGTGGCCACATGTCAATCCCCCGAGAGTTTCAGCTTAAGGCATATCCGGAAGGAATTCGCTTAATCCAAGTACCTATAAGAGAGTTAAGTCAACTCAGAAGACCGATTATGTCTCTGCAAGACTTAACGATTAAGCCAGGTAGCAACGTCTTATCTGATATTTCTACTGCAAAGGCCGAAATTATTGCGGAATTTGAAATCGGTACTGCCGTGGAATTCGGGTTCAAGGTGCGTTCCTCTTCTACTCAGGAGACAACCACCGGATATGATGTCTTGAATGAGGAGCTGTTTGTCGATAGGACGAAGTCAAACGCAATTGATTTCCATCCTGATTTTGCTGCAAAGCACCAAGCCCCCATGAAGCCAGAGCATGAACGGATAACCTTGAGCATTTACGTTGATTGGTCTAGTGTTGAGGTCTTCGGCAATAAAGGAAAAACAATCGTTTCAGACATGATTTTCCCGGACTTGGAAAGTAGAGGACTAGAACTCTATGCCCTTGGCGGAGAACTAAAGGTCGTGTCGCTTCAAATCAATGATCTGGTAAGCATCTGGGAAAATGAGACGGTTTAGACTTTAGCAATGGCTTGATTCGACGAAATGGTTACAGTCCGGTTTTGGGCACCCGGATCTGAACTTGGTGCCCCAAACTAATTAACGAAGCAATCACTCCTTAAAACGAATAAGGACTACAGCGTTGCGGTGGTCCAGGAAGTTTGACTCTATCTGTGCTGTCAGTCTGTAGTTCTTAGCTAATTGACACTAAATCAAATTCTCTCCCAAGGGGGTGTCTAATTGCGATCCAAGATATTACCGATGCAGTATCCGGCAATCACCTCGTGGCAGTGGCAGGCAAATACGTTTGCCGTCCTAGCCAATTACCCGCAAGCAAAGCCGTGGATAATGACACATTTCATTCCTCTCCAGCTCACCTTAAATGAGGGAAGTTCCTATGTGGACTTCTACCGTACTCCTACCTTTGAATTTTGTCCTTGGCTGCTTCGCCAACATTTAAGTCGTCAGTTGGTTCGAAATTTCAACAAGGATATATGTACTTTTCTGATGGATTGTATAGACATGAATAATTATATTTATTTGCTTCTTGATCAAGCGCAGTTTTTGGATATTGAATCTTTCTTTTCACATGACTCATTTATTTTTGGTTATGACGAGGAGAGGGACATATTTCATATCGCCGATTTTACATTCGCGGGGGGGAAGTACTCATTTAACGAAATCACATTTGAGCAAATGAGACGTGCCTACGAGGGAATCGATGATGATGGAGATTGGTTGTATGCGTGGAAGGGTGGTCTCTCTCTGTTACAATTCAACGAGCGAGCAGCTTATGACTTTAATCTAAACTATGTTATTGAGCACCTTAAGGACTATTTAAATGGAGAAAATCCCGCCGACAAATACAGAGAGTTGGGTTATATAACAAATCCATGTGTATGGGGAATTCGTGTTTATGACGAGCTGATTTTGGATATAACCCGCATACGCAGTGGACAAATTGAGGAAGATAATCGCTCGTTTCAAATGATCTATGATCACAAGATCTTGATGTTGGAACGAATTGACTTCATGAATCAAATTGGTGTTCTAGGGGAAAGTAATCAGCTCAAGGTTCGCTATCAGACGATTGCCGACGATGCTCTATTAGCGCGAAATTTGATTATCAAATATTCACTGACGAAAAACGAAGATAACCTCAAAAAAGTGGAAGTGTTAATTAGGCGTATTCAAGCCTGTGAGCGCGAGGCTATCGAACTTATGATCTACAACTTGAGCCTTGTGTCAAACATAACTCCAATGGGCGTAGAGGAGGAGGTCTAACGTTGAGAAAACAACCCTGTTTGGAACGCATCCAAAACCTTATTCATCAAAAGATTCCGGACTACGATAAACAACGTATAAACGCTAATGCGTTACTTGAAGAGATATGGATCCAAATGAATTCTATGCAGATGATTACATTCGTCGTGGAGCTCGAAACCGAATTCGGTCTAGAGCTCCCGGACGAACTGGTAGGTAACATGGCAGGCAGTCATCTAACCCTTGGCGACTTGGCTGATCTTATTAAAAGTTACCAGGAACGCTTATAGCAAGCGGTACTTGATCATGCACACTCACAACATGCAGTCTGAAGCAATATGAGTTTGGATCAGGCTGATGCTCTGGCGGACGGCACGAATGCGCATGTTGAATCACTTGTCTAAGCATCTCCCATCGGGAGTGCCATAATAGACGGATCTGGGAGCGGTATTCCAGGATGGCCGCAGTCTTCTGTTTCAAACTGCACTTGGGAAGTGAAATGTAGACTGGATGTAGATTCCGAGCTAGGTCAATTTCCCATTTTATATCTTGACCATAGTTTAAATACGGTAGATCTTCGTAGTAAATCAAACGGGCAGAGACTTCCAGATCACTAATACTTCGTACAGCCTGTTCGGCCGCAACCCGCACGATACCGTGATCCACATGTCTTCCGATTGCAAGCGGAATATAAATATGATCGTAGTCTGTAAGACAGAGTCGTGTCAAAAGAACTTTTGTTGCCTCAGAAATCACGTCCAGCTCGGTCTCGTAGTCACTACGGAACAGATCGTCCAGCTTTTCATATGAGGGGGCACCGCTGCGATCTTTACGATAGATACATTCCTGCATGTTCAGATGAATCGTGTCCACATCGAGAAGATCACATGCACTAATGTCCTCTTCTCGCCGTACCTTCATCACGTCGGAGCTTAGTCCGAACTTTTTGTGCAGGATGCGAGCAAGTAGGGATAGATCTGTGCCAGTACCAGTGAAAACAGTTGCTATGGTCACATGATAGCCAGCACGAACAAGCAAATCGATATAATCGCCGCAAGAAATAATAGCATCGTCCAGATGGGCGGAGACAAACAGACAGTGGTGATTCAAGGCTTCAAACCCTCCCTTTAACAGTGATAAGTAATATATTGCTATTATACCTTTTATTTATTTTTTTGGAATTAAATAAAAAATCGAAACTACAAGTTGAAAGGATGACGTTTATGTTTGAAACATTAAAAAATATCATTGCAACTGTGCTTGAGGATGACTCGCTTCGTGAAACTCTCACAATGGAGAGCGACCTGATTAACGACGTCGAGTTAGATTCCCTACAGATGATAACGTTTATTCTCGGAGTTGAAGATGCTTTTGGGGTGGAGATCGTTTACGAGGACCTGGACTTGGCTTGTCTGCGCTCAATCGGTGCCTTCATGGCATTCCTAAAAGGCATGAATCAAGAGGTCGGGTAGTATGTTGGTTGCCAGCACCTTTGATTCGGAAACCTATTGGCGTGAAGAAGGGAGTAGCAGGTTGCCTTTTATTCCTGATCCTTCACGGTCGCGGGTCGTAATGGCTATGGATGAATTGCTGGCTTCCTTATGTGGCCCGGAGGACACACTGTTGACCCGCTTTGAGATGGATGAGGCGCACATGGATTATTTGGCGCACATCGGCTTTCATTTTAAACAGCTTAGTGCGAATGTCCCAAGCCATGTACCAAATCTATTTCGCGCTCTGTACGAAGTTTCAGAGACCGACGAGCGGCTGAAGCAGTTTAGTGAAATGACTCCCTTTTCAGTCGTACCTTACGTTCACGAGCTTCTCGACAGGTACAACTATTCGAACAAGCTGCCCACCCTTCAAGATGTTAAACGAGTAAATTCTAAGTTGTATTCCGCCGATCTTGCTAAGAGACTTCTGGGCAGCTCCTATAGCCAGCCAGTGTTCAGCGCGGATGAATTGGCTGCAGTAGGGCGAGAGCTTATGGGGTTGTCGAAAGGGGTCCTGTTAAAAGACCCCTTTGGCGTAGCTGGAAAAGGCAATATGCTGTTTAAAAACCTATCATCCTTGGAACGTGTAGTAAGCTATTTGCGCAAACAAGAGCAAGCCGGTTCCTCAACGGCGTTTCTTGTCGAGCCGTTCCTTGACGTGAAATATGATTTTTCCTGCCAATTTTCAATTGATGAGAGCGGGTCGTACCAGATCGTCGGCTTGCAGCAAATCATCAATCGACAGTTTGCTTATGTGGGGTCACAAGCGATGCAGGAGGAGAACAGTCATTCGCTAATTCGGAACGGTTATTTCGATGTCATTGAGAAGCTTGCTTCCTCACTATACAAGGACAGGTACTTCGGCCATGTTTGTGTTGACTCCATGATACTAAAGGACGGGACAATCGTGCCGATTGTAGAAATCAACGCCCGTCAATCGATGGGACTGGTCAGTCATCGACTGGGCGAACGGCTGGAAAATGGGAAGCACGGGACATTTACGTTCCGAACGGTAGGCAGTCGCCATCGGTTTGATTACGGGGAGTGGCTGCGACAGCTGGATGATGACGGCGTTTTATACCCTAATCATACCGGTGAGGGCATCATTCCGCTTTCCCCCGCGTGCATGTTTGCTGGCTATGGGGAATCAGATTACCCACAGACATTAAGCGAAGGCAGTTTCATCAAGGGCAGGCTTTATCTGTTTGTAATCGCGCGAGATGTGCAGGAGCAGAAAAGTTTAATCGACAAGCTAAAGGAACGTTTTGAAGTCCAGGGAGGCAAGTGGTATGGATAGTCATTTGAAGCCTTGTGTCACTATACTTGGATCCGGTAACTCACTAGGTGTGTACATGCCCGCCGTACAGCTAGGCATTTACCTGGAGCGTTCCGGCATTTCAAACGAAGTCTGTGTGCTCGAAAATGTGTATGTCGACGGCTTAAAGAACAAAGTGCCGGCTTATCGTAAAGCCTTTCATGATAATTTCGCTATCGCTCGGAAGAGTGTGGAGTTGGCTCGCGATATTTCAGATTGCCTGGATCCCACCAAGGTACAGCTGCTGCTGGAAGATTGGTCCCGTGAGCGCCGGACGTCGTTCATTGCGTTGACTGGGTTCTGGATCCCGATTTTGGAACAATATGAACGGTTTGTTGGAACTCGGCTCGAGGTCGACATGCTTCATCTCGATGCTACGCTTTCGCCATCTTATTTGGTCTATGGATCTCGAAGCGAGCGATACAACCACATTTGGTTTTACGAACCGACCAAGAAGCGTTTTGAATTACAACTTCCGATGACGGACGAAGCACCGATCCCGTTTCGCCAGCGAGAAGAGAGAATGGTGGTCCATGGTGGCGGCTGGGGGATTGGGACCTACCCGCAGGCTGTTAGAGACCTGCTTGAAGGCGGTATGGAGCTGGATGTTCTGGCTTATTTTGACGAGGATATCCAGCCTGATCCACGCATTTGCTATTATCGGAACGACCCCTCGTGGAGTCCGTGGCTGAGGAATAGACGAGGGGAGTTCGGTTTTCCTCCATTTGCTCAGATCCAACATGGAGAGACTCCCATTTACTTAGACAGCGGAACTGTTCCCCTGCTATTTGAACGAATTCGCCGTTGCACAGCCATTGTCAGTAAGCCGGGTGGCTATTCCTTGATGGAATCGTTCGCCGCTGCGACGCCTATGGTTTTTCTTGATCCCTTTGGAAGACACGAAACCGCCAATGCTGAATATTGGATTAAGCAAGGATTTGGCGTGTCCTTTACGGATTGGAAGATGCAGGGGTTCAACATCGAGATATTGGAACGTGCTCATTGTAACCTTCTATATGCCCGCGAGCATTGCAAAACTTATGGAGGTGTAAATTATGCAACCCAAAACGAGTCGGAAGTTTGATGAGCGCGTGTTTAACGATCTGAAGCGTACAATTATGAATATGTCCCGGGTCAGTCGGCTTCGAGCGACCGATAGTCGCTATGCGATGGAGATCCCGGAAGATATCGGGATCAAGCTGAACAACGGGTGCAACCTGCGTTGCAAGCATTGCTACGAGTGGAACGCGGACGGCTTTCACTGGGACATGTCCAAGGAGGAGCAAGGTAAAGAAATCGATGTCGCGTTGGTCGATAAGCTCCTTGCCTTCACCCATGAGAAGAAGTCGAAAGTTTATCTTTGGGGCGGAGAGCCGTTGTACCATAGCAAGTTCGATCAGATTGCAAATCTGCTGGAACGCGATCAGCGGACGACGACGATTTGTACAAACGCGATTCTTTTGGAGGAAAAGTTAGATTCACTGCTTAAGATCGGTGAGGGACTTGTTGTACTAGCCAGTCTGGAGGGATTCGAGGCTGAGAACGACGCGATTAGGGGCAGAGGGACCTACAAAAAGGTGGTTAGTGCCATAGAGCGTCTGCTGGAGTTGCAACGGCAGGGCATTTTCAAGGGCAGAGTATCCGTCAGCTTGACGATGAATGATCTCATGATTCCCAAAATGTTTGATTTTATGAAGTTTTTTGAGGAGATGGGCGTGGATTCGGTCTACTTTGTGTATCCGTGGTATATCGCACCTGAGTCTGCTCAGGAGATGGACAATTTCTTCATCAAAGAGTTTGACTGGTTGGATCCAATCCGTCAGGGTAGCTGCAGTTGGAATTCATTCACTTATCATATCTCCGGCGAGAAGGTGGGGGCACTCAAGGAGGAGGTTCTCCGCATCTCCGAGCAAACATGGGGAAGCCGGGTTCGATTTATGCCCGCATTGGAGCAAGACGAGATAGAGGATTTTGTCACTGGTGTGCAGAGAACCGGGATGAAGCGGAAGGAATGCTTGGCGATCTCCACCCGAATGGACGTATTACCGAGCGGAAACGTCACTCCGTGCAAGTTCTTTCCTGAGATGGCGGTCGGCAACATTAGTGATGTGGATGTGAAGGAGGTTTGGAAGGGGGAAAATTTTGCCAAACACCGAGAGGTATTAGCTTGCGGACTGATGCCGGTCTGTTCCCGATGCGGGTTACTTTATCATTATGGCCGGTAAACGTTATCGTCCACCTTCTAGTTCGATTTAATTGTTAAGGAGGAGCGCAATTGACAGCGATCCATGTGGTGCAGTTAGCTAAAAACTTCACCTATTACACCAAAGAGGTCGGAATGCTTCATTCCATTAAAAACCTCTTTTATCGGAAAAGTTTGACGAAGAAAGCGGTGAAAAATATCTCCTTTTCGATCGAAGAGGGGGAAATGGTTGCTTTCCTTGGGCCTAATGGGGCAGGCAAAACGACGACGCTAAAGATGCTCTCTGGCATCTTACATCCAACTAGTGGCGAACTTACTGTACTGGGCTTCAAGCCTTATGAGCGAAATAAGGAATTCAAGAAGCAGTTCGCTATTGTAATGGGGCAGAAGAGCCAACTATGGGTTGACTTGCCTGCGGCGGAATCCATTTTGCTAAACAAATATATCTATCAGGTTGACGATCGGCATTACAAACAAACACTGAACGAACTCATCGAACTGTTGGACGTCAAGCACATTATGAATGTTCAGGTAAGGCGTTTATCGCTAGGTGAGCGTATGAAGATGGAGCTCCTTGCGGCGCTTATTCATAAACCGAAACTGCTTTTCCTGGATGAGCCGACGATCGGGCTCGATATTGTTACACAGAAAAAGGTGCGGGAGTTTTTGAAGTATTACAATGAACAGCATAGGACAACGATTATTTTGACAAGTCATTACATGAAGGACATCGAGGATCTGTGCAAGCGGACGATCATTATTAATGATGGCAGGCTCGTCTTCGACGGGGATCTGAAGCGAATCGACGATGTTTTGAACGACACGAAAATCATACAGTTAAAATTTAAGCAACACGTAGCGACTGGACAGCTGCAGTTGTACGGGAAGGTGCGTCAATCGGACGGATTTCATGCCACGCTGGAGATAAGTAAGGAGCGCATTAGCATGGCTTCCAGGGATTTGCTTGAACACTACCCGATTGAAGATATTACGATCGAAGATATTCCTATCGAGGAAGTCGTTGTATCCTTGTATCAGCGGGATGATCGGGTATCCGGATGAGTGCCTTTCCCAAATACGGACGCGTGTTCCAGTTAGGCGTTCAGTCTTCACTCGAATATCGATTTGACTTTCTCTTTTCCTTGATCAGTGCATTCTTTCCGATTCTGATCCAATATTATATTTGGTCAGCGGTCTATGGAAGATCGGAATCGTCGGAATTTTTCGGATATACCTACGGCCAAATGATTTTATACACGATAACGGCAGCCATCGTGACGAAAATTGTGACAACGGATATAGGTCAAAACGTGGCCACCGAGATCAAAGATGGTGGGTTGAATAAATATTTGGTTCAACCGGTCAGTTTTTTCGCTCTGAAGCTATTTACTATGCTGGGGCAAAAGATTTTCTTTTTTTCAGCCATGCTATGTATCTTGCTGTTTACACTCGTTTACTTGACCGGAACTTATGGTATACGGATTCCCTTGGCACATATTCTACTCTTTATGGTGTCAATGGTCATGTCTTTGTTGTTAAACTTTCTTATCTCTTATACGCTCGCGGCTGTTGCATTTAAATTGTCTGAAATCTCCTATTTTTTTGAAATGACCGGCTTATTTGTCATCATTTTAAGTGGTGGTGTTTTTCCGATTGAGGTGTTTGGTAAGACCATAAATAAGATTTTAGACTACTTGCCATTCAAGTATACGATCCATTTTCCTGCGAATGTTATTAATGGCAGATTGTCAATGGACGAGGCAGTACAAGGAATCGGGATGCAGTTCTTCTGGATGATCGCGCTGCTTGCCTTTTCACGGATTGTATGGCGCGCCGGAATGAAGAAGTATCTCGGATTGGGGGGCTGACCGGTGAGAGGATGGCTGGGAACGCTTCGCAACTACCTAATGATTTACTTTTTGTTCATTAAGAACTGCTTTATTGCTCAAATGGAATACAGGACGAACTTCATACTCGGGATTGCTGTGGAAATCGCATACTTGTTTGCCAAGCTGCTTTACGTCGTAGTAGTCTATGAGACGGACTTGCATATCGGATCGATCACGCCTGATGGTATCTTGATGTTTGTCGGCACATACACGATTATGACCGGTCTTTATTCCGGGCTCTTTTTCCCTAATTTCGTCAGGGTATCCGAGTATATACGCAGCGGGACGTTGGATCTACTCATGGTTAAGCCAATTTCACTACAGTTTTTGGTTTCGCTTCGATACATCGATCTTGGGATGCCAATTCCGAATTTCATCGCGGGTGGAACGATGGTTGTGATCAGTTGGAATGCATTAAATATCCCGGTAACGGCATGGAGTTTATTCTCATTTTTGTTTTACTTGGGGACAGCGTTGATCATTACTTACTGTCTCATGTTCATCCCAGCCTTGTTATCCTTCTGGCTTGTTAATACGGGAGGGCTGGCGGGAATTTTCTATTCCATTTGGGACGCCAATAATATGCCAATGCCGATCTATTCACGTTTCATCCAACGAATCGGCGTGTATTTATTGCCTTTTCTCGTCATTACGAATTTTGCGCCTATGATGGTGATGAATCAGCTGACACCTGCTTTGGCGGTATGGGGCGCTATCGTACCAATTGTGCTCCTTGTAATCGTTCGATTCGTTTGGAGTCGGGCAATACGTAATTATAACAGTGCAAGCGGCTAAAGGCTGACAACTTAATTGAGGGAGGGAGGAATGACATGCATATGCTTCGTTGGCCGGCAACCGGCATTGCCTTAGTATGTCCTATTTGCAAGTCAAAGCTAAACACATCGGATCAGATGTTGGTGTGCGGGGAGTGCGCGGTCAGTTACTTCTTCGGTGATGGTGGTGTTCCGTTTATGCTGGCTGATCTGCAAGGGCAGGAAAGCGGGGAAACTGCAGTCCTCAAAAAGGATATCATGAAGATGTTCACTAACTATAATCGGTCCTTGGACGAGAGTGGCTTTTCCCGTTTCTCGACATTTATCAATTGGGGGTTCGCCTCCGAGTTCAATCAGGCCCCAGCAAGTGTCAATCGAAACTCCATCCGGCTTCTGCAGGAGTGCTTGGATGGTTTATATCTCGAGGATAAGAACATTTTGGAGGTAGCCTGTGGCAGGGGGGGAGGCGTGCGAGAGCTCTGTCGAAGTTACGGTGTGAGAAGCGTTGTTGGCTTAGATCTGACCGAAGCCAATATTGCATTTTGCCAATTGACCAACCGTTTCCCAAATGCCTATTTTTGTGTTGGGGATGCCGAGAGGCTTCCTATCGGTTCGTCATGCTGTGATTTTGTCCTCAACATGGAAGCGTCTGATCTATATCCATCGATTAAGTCTTTTTATGACGAGGTCTTCCGGGTGCTGAAACCGGGCGGGACTTTCGTTTATGCGGACGATTTGCCAACCTGGAAGTTTGACGATGGTGAACGATATTTGCTTGAACTGGGCTTCGAGCTGCTTATATCACGCGATATCACGGGGGAAGTTTTGCTTTCAAGTGATCAAGTTCTAAAGAATCGCATAGCCGCTTTTGGAACTGAAGATCAGATGGATACTGCGATTTGGAAAACAATGGGTGTGCCAGGCACGTCCTTGTACGATGAAATGAAAAGCGGGGAACGCCAGTACAAGATCATGCATTTCCGAAAGCGGGCTCATCACAATGTATGAGAACCACGTGACGATCGTCGATTATTCCGTCTATCTCCCGAAGTCCCGTATCCATGTCACGAAAGCGATTCAGCAGGTGAAGGCCGACGGCGTAGAATTTCGAATGAGTGATTCGGAATACTTGAACAAAGGCTTTGAGCTGGTGTCCATAGAAGAGGAACTTGAATTGGAACAGATGATTGCTACCGTGTGTAGGCCAATTCTGCGCCGGGCTCTGCAGATGAATGTACAGATCGCGGCGGTCATGTTTGCTAGTGTAACGAATAATGAAAACGGTGAACGGAATCTTTTTGATCGCCTAGCAGATGAATTCGCCCTTGAGGCAGTCCCATTTATCCCTTTGGAGGAATATTCTTGTTCCACGATGCACTTATCGTTGTGCCTGGCGTCGAACTACTTCATGGCCCCGCGTCAGCAAGGTGAAGGAATCTTGTTCATCACTGCCGACAGAGCCATGAATTCTTATGAACGGAGCGATCCGTTCATGGTGTTCGGTGACGGCGCGAGTGCTGCTTTATATATGAAGGGGCAGCGTCAAGGACAGCAGACACTTGCTTCGGTTATGAGAGTCGACGGCCTCGTATACGATCTGGCTCCAGATCGTATTCAATTATATTACTCAACGTTTTATTTAGGGGTCAGACAGGCAGTAAGAGCAGCATTAAGCGAGTCCGGTATTCACATTGCTCAGATCGCCGTGATCTTTTGCACCAATTTGGGGCTACACGTATGGAGTATGCTGGCTCAAGTGCTGAGGGTGTCCCTGGAACGCTTCTACAATCTAACCCTCTCCAAGGACGGACATATTCATAACACCGATATCCTAAATAATATCGATCACGCTATCCGTTCAGGTTTCTTGAAAGAAGGGGACTTGTATATGACGATTTCCGTTGGCTTTGGAGGCTATTACGGTTGTGCGATTCATCGGTATTCCAAGAAGGTGAACGAGCTATGTATTTGACATTTCATCATGCTGAGGCCGCTGTGGGATTAGAAATGCCATGGGGACGGATAACCGATCTAATTGAAAAGAATAGGAATTGGACCGAAGGAATTGACTTGCTCTGTTACTGTCATCAGACGGACTTTGAAGCTGGTGTTAATGGCTGTGCTAAACTGAGACAAGAATTAGGGCTAAATGAGGTTATGCCCATTTCCGTCGGGCAGTCTGGTAGCCTTTCTCTATCTAATGCATTAACAATATTAGACTGGATGTTCAATAGCGGTACAAAAAATCATGCTCTTTGCGTCATTGCCGACTCATTCATTCCAGATCATATCGACAAACAAGGGAGTTGCTTGAGTATGACCGCACTGATCGGTGTGTCGACTATGGCCGGTGATTATCGAGTTGAAAGCTGCCGTAAGCTTCCAGGCACCAACGTTAAAGCAGGAGCAAAAAGCGCAGTTGAACCGATCCTAAAGCTTGGACTGCACCAATCAGAGTTTACAAGCGATCTGGAGATGGAAGTCGTCACGTTCGATGCTGGAGTCTTCGGTGCAAGCCAACTGAAGTTACGACGAACATAATTTCCTCGTACCCACCATCTTACCAAGGCCATTTAGGAGAAGGATTGGTTTTTTCCATGCGCTCCATCGTGACCTCGGGATATTGCTTCTTGTCGAGGGACAAGAACATTGTGTCATTGAAGTCGCTATTTTAGCGGCTTTTTTATTTTATCGGTAAAAGTTCGTGTCCCGAGCCAAGGACAAGAACTTTTACCGATTGCCGGAATGGACAAGAACATAGTCCGATTGCCGATTAGATGTGTACCTAAACGAAAAGTGATTTAGTGAGAACCTCAATAGGCAACATAATGCAGGACAGTTTTCACATTTCTTATGGATTAAACGACTCGATAAAAGCTAAAAACGAGCGGTTAGGAATTAAGAAAGCGAAATATTGATACTGAAACTACCTGCTGAGTTTCATATTGTTATACCTGACGGTCGAAGATTAGTCATTTTGGCCAATCACTTCAAGAGTAAAGGTAATGGAAATCAAGATGAGAATGATGCATTACGAAAGAAACAGGCAATGCGAGTACTTGAAATCTATGAAGGTCTTCGTGCTACTAATGATCTAATTGCTATAATGGGAGATCTTAACGATAGTCCTGGTAGAGATACGTTATCCCCACTTTTAGGGGAAGGTTCCGATCTGAAAGACGCCAGTGAGGTAGAAGGCTTCAACTTTGCCGGCCGGCCCGGAACTTGGGGTGATGGTACTGCCCAAGGACAAAATTGACTATATATTGATGTGGCCAGCACTATTTCAGATTGCACGCGGCGGAGGCATTTACCGTGCCGGTGTTTGGGGAGGCAAAAACGGAACTTTATTTCCCCATCTTCCTGAGATAACAAGCCCCGTACAAGCCGCATCAGATCATGCAGCAATATACGTGGATCTTGACCTTTAAGTTCTAAATAGAAAAACAATATAAAATGTGTATTAAAAGTGATACCGTTTCTCTTACCAGTGGGACGGTATTTTTTATTTTTCAAAACAGAATTGCTCCAGATGATTATGAAGGATATAGTCGTATTAAAAAGATATAATTAAGCTGAATCAATACTGCTTAAAAAGACGTATTTTCATTGCTTTGCATCAGGTGAAAAACTAGATAATCTTAGTATCAGAGCTAAAATATAATAAAAGGAGTCACTTATGGGAAATAGCACAAGTAACAACGAAATGGTCTTAAAGGAAGCACCACAAGTCAACAGAGAAAGTGTGCCCTATCGACAAAGTGCAAATGTACTCTTTAATTTCATGCCAAAACTCGATTATTTAAAAGATAAACTAAGATACAAAGCAATGATTCCAAGATATTACGAAGAATCCGTGGAGTATTTAGATTTAGAGGTAATTAAGAAAATAGCATTTCCAATGGTTTGCTTCTGTGACATTCATCTAAATAAATTGACTTATCACATGGGTGACAGAAATAGCCATGATGGATACGGAAGATATGGAATTGGTATGAATAAAGATTGGGGGATCACCGGCGGAATAAAGCCTATCAGCTATATGAATGATTCTTCTGCTCTCTTATCCGATTACAAAGGAGCATTCACACAAGCACTAGAACAAAATAATGAGGGGAAAGGAGATGAAATAATACATAATTTCATGTTCCGAAGAAAAAATGGTAAAATTCCTAGGGTGCCTACAAAGAACCCCGATGTATGGATTGCCGCCGGTTGGAGATACCGCCTGCGGCCGGAGCATATTATATGGCCATGCTTCAGGACGTCCCAAGCATCGGGATCGATACTGTGCAGTTAAGCCAGGTGATTCAGTATCAATTATGCCAGCCACACTGACGAAGGAGGAAGTACTATAGAGGGAGATGAGCGTATTGTATCTAAAAGCATTTGATCTAGATTTACCTTATATAATTAATGATGAAAATGTTGAATCAATGAAGTGGGGCTTTTATAAAGTTTTATTTATCATGAAATAAATTAGAGATGTATAATTTATCAAATAATCTTGAAAATCGCAATGCTCGTTATGAGTGAATGCGCCGCTAGACATTTAGTCAAAATACGGATTTTGTGAAGATGTTCAAGAGAAACCGCGTAGCGACACGGTTTCATCGGTCCATATTATTCACAGCATTACGCATCTCTTCATCTGTTAAGTGAGTATATATCATTGTTGTTTGAATGGAAGAATGCCCTAATTGATTCTTTAGTCTTGGGACATCGTTATTTTCAAGATGATATCGCGTTGCAAATGAATGCCTGAGCGAATGCACTGTTAGAGAAGGTTTCCCAAAGGCAGTTGCATATTTTTCAATCAGCTTTTCAATTGATCGTTGTGTCAGACGACGGCTTTTTCCTTTACGACCTACAGGAGCTGCAATGAATAAATAGTTTTCTTGTTTATCTGGTAAATATCTTGTTTCTCTGATCTGCAGATAACTTTCTAAATCCATTAAAGCCTGTTTGCTAAAGTAAACGTATTGTTCTTTATCACCTTTACGTACCACTCGAACTAAAGCTTTATTCATATCTAAGTCATCCATATTAATTCCTGCAACCTCAGACAATCTAAGCCCTGAACCTAATATCAGCGAAACGATTGCTGTATCACGCTCACGATTAAACTGATGAAACGTAAAAATACGCTTGTTTTCTTTATGTTTTTCACCAAAATCATAAGCTACAAATTGCCTGAATAATTCGAAATCATCATTTCTTAGAATTTTTCCTTCAATACGGTTTGCAATGGTTTCTTGGCTTTCTTTGATAGCATTCAAATCCATCTTGGCCATTACATTTCGTTGAATATAAGGCTTCAAGTCGCTTGTTTCAGCCTTATTCTGAAGGTAATCAAACAACGATTTTAGAGAGGACAATTTGCGATTTATCGTAAGTTTCTTGTTTCCAAGTTGATAATCCAGGAATGACAAGAAGTTTTCCACTTCACGTATTGTTAATAACTCCAATGTTTCTAAGGTTATTTCTTTCCGATTTGATGAAGTTAGATTCTCTGCAATAAGCCAATCGAAAAAAATAATGTAATCATGACAGTAATTAAGAAGTGTTGTTGGAGATAACTTGCGTTTTTTGCTATCGATAAATTCTGTAACGTACCAAGGTAAATCAGATAGTTTATCATCAATTCGTTGCATATAGTGCATTTTCATTTGTTTATCCATTATATGTACGTACCTCCGTATTTTCAATATATCTCATTCTCATTTATTCGTCAAATTATTATTTTACGTAATTTTAATATTCATCTTACATTATGGCATGGTAATTCGGAATATCCCTATGAATAGGAGAATTTTGTTTTTTTCAGCACACGTTCAACCCAAAGTCTTTTGGCTTCTGCTTTATCTTGAGCTAGCTTGGTTCCACAGTTAAGAAAACCCGCCTAAGCATGGGTTAAAAAGTTCTAAGGCTTAACATCTGTTTTATCATTCTCGCGATACCGAGTATTAATCTAACTTTACCCATCTATAGAATATAGATAGCATTTCACCTAGATTTCCTGGGCCCCCTGCAGAAAATAAACTGCTCTCGATATTGCAGTGAATCCAGTCATCATCGCTTCTCTCTATTATAAGCGCATTAAATTTTTTGTTTCTAGTTCTGTTTCTTTTAAATTAATTTTAATATGCCATCCTGGGTTATCAAGCGTTGTTATTTTTATTCGTTCTTGATGCTCCCAATCTTCATCGCAGTGTAAATAATACCATTCTTGTAACCAAGTTAATATATCCAATCATTACACTCCTTATGGCTTACGTAAATTTTTCGTCACAGGCAAAAAGATTGAATTTTTGGATCATCATAATTACAAATTGCTAAAACTTTTATTTTATCAGTACTTCCATCCTCTAGTAAAACCTCACCATATTCACCTATTTCTGAATAACATATCAGTTTAGCACCTCAGTTTCATTAAGCATTTACTCACCTTGTTCTTTCTAAACTTTGATTTGTTGATTTTCACAGATTGATCTGTTCTAATAAAATTCCCTTGAGTATCCCACTCTTCTAAATGATAATTCTGCAATGAATGGATTTATTTCAGTTTAAGTTCCTTTCCCTAATAATTTTCTATATCGTCCATTGCATCTATAACTTAACATTTCTATACTGTGTTTGCCTAAGTTGCTTCCAGTACTTTTCCTCGCGCTCTTCCTGAGAAAGCTTTTCACCATGTTATCCTGTCGTTCAAACAAATTTAATTATCAACCAAGCCCCTGTTCTGCCATAAAAAAACAACTCACCAGGAGTTGTTTTTAATATTCATGCTTCTTTGTAAGAACCCACGTACCTAATCTGTTTAAAATCTTTGGATAATCCATGGATAAATGTATTTCTAATGATCTTTAATATTCATTAGATACTCAACTAAGGTCGCAAAACCAATGATTGAGGAGAAAATCCTTCTTGATGCGCCTTCTTCATGACTTCGCTTTCCGGCCGACGTGTCCGGTTTGAAATTCTTATTTTGCCTGTTATAGATGCGAAGGACATTAGCTCTTGCTTGGTTTGCACCTTATCCGTTTCGTTGCACAGGCCTCTGCCAAGATTTTTAAAGCACACGGATAAAGATTGAAGGCAAAAAAATTCAACTCAGGAGTTATATATATCTCTATTCAGGTTCACAATGTCTTGGTGCGAATATCCCCCAGTAGCTGCCGATAGCTTCTCTATCACTTTATCGCGTTGGAATGGAGCTTTTTCTTTATTTGCTTTTTTTAATGCTTCGGTTAGTTCCTCTTTGGTAAGTTCTGTGCAGTACGCAGGGGTTCCTGGCTGTTGTCGCCACGAATCACTTAAAGATCCGCTATCTACTGGGTCGAAGCCGAGCTCATTTACTACGTTCATGGTTATTTGTTTATGCGACTGGTTATCACCAGCAATCGCTATGGCAAGTCGTCCACTGGTACCTTCGGGAGCTCCTTTATATTCTAACGTATAGGCTAATAAATTGTTGAAAGCTTTAGTGATAGGTCTCCCTAACTGATTTGATACCCAAACACTTTCAACCAACCCATTCTCAATTTCTTCAATTTTATTGTCTCTATACGGATAATAATTTGAAGTGTCAACAACGACTACTTCCTCCCCAACTTTATCTACAATGCTGCGAATGCTTGGCAGTGCGTTGAAAGGGATCGATATGACTAGAACAGCAATGTTTGTTATTACTTCATCTACACTCACTGGTGTACCTGCAAGTTCTTTTCCCTCTAGCCGTTCAATCCCGCGAGCATCTGCAATTTTGACATCATGTCCATTCTCAATTAATTTTTTTGCGATATTCGACGCGATGGGTCCTGCACCTATAATTCCAAATCTCATTTTCATTTCTCCCTATTCTAAAAGTTATTTTACGTCGCTGATCGGGTAGTAAGAAATTATTATTATTTTTTATTTTAGACTTCCGTATTGGTAGGGAACTCCCATATTCTCACGCAGTGTTTTACCCTCATATTCTCTGTAGAACAAACCGCGGTCCTGCAAAATTGGGACAACCAGTTCCACAAAATCAGCAACTCCATCATAGGCTATATCCAGAACAACCGAGAAGCCGTCACATGCCTCTGCCAAAAACCATTCTTCCAAGAAGTCAGCAACTTGTAAGGGGGTCCCTGCAACTACCGGATGATAGTTAATGACTCCATAGGCAAGTACGTCTCGTATCGATAGCCCTTGTTTAACAGTCTGATATTATCATAGACGGCTCTAATTGCTCTTTATCGAGTAGCTGATACTGGTTTTCAAATAATACCATGGATTAGAGGTAACCGCGGCTTAAGAGCAGGCTTATCTCCCGACGGAATACCGATACATAGCCCCACCCACGGAATCACATATTTAGGTAAATTCGTTTGATTAGCTGCCTTAAAGATGGCCTCCCGTTGTTCCGCCGTCAGGGTTTATTCGCATAAGAACGAACAGAGGTATGATTTTGAAGTAATTCAAGCATATTATTCAAAGGATGGGTCTCCGTTTTTACTTAATACCAGCTGCTAACTCATCAACCACTTCTTGTACAGTTTGGATCTTTTTGATTGGTGTAATTCCAGTACCAACAGTGATAATACCACCTTCGCCGTTACCTTCAAGCATACCGATACGGATTACACTTGAACTACCCCCAAACTTAGCAATTTCTTCACGAGATGCGCCCTGGTTATCCATAGCCACCAATTTTTCAGCAAACGGTGTAGGCAACGAACGATAGTAAGCTGGTAAAGTACGGTACAACAACAAATCTGCTGCAGATGAATCCACTATCATTTGCTTTACTGATTGTGCTGCGGGGTTTTCAACAGTAGGAATAAAACGGCTTCCTAAAAAGACACCTTCTGCCCCCAATTCAAAGGCGCTGGCAACACCGCGAGCATCACCGATTCCACCAGCAGCGATAACTGGAATATCAAGCACATCAACGATCATAGGAGTTATTGTAAACGTACCAATGATACTTGTTGGCAATGTTCCACCCTCATCAAATCCAGTAACAACATAAACGTCAACACCCATAGCTTGAGCAGCCTTTGCATCTTCGATCGTTGGAGTCAAAGGACGATAAACAATCTTAATGCCCGCTTCCTTTAATGGGGTAATGATCTTTTCAGTCAATGTTCCTTCAACACCATTAAGAAGAATAACTTGAACACCTTCTTCAATGACAACTTCTAAAATTGGCCAAGTGAACTTCATATTTGCATCAGTAATCAAAGTTGTACCAAATGGTTTATCCGTCAGTTCCTTTGTTTTACGAATCTCGCGGCGCATACGTTCTGCGGTTTCCTCTGGAGAGGTTGTAATTGTCGTTTGACCGGCATTCGGACCAAGAATCCCTAAACCACCCGCATTACTCACGGCAGCAACAAATTCAGCATTCGTAATCCAACTCATAGGTCCTTGTAAAATGGGCTTTTCAATACCAAGAATTTCTGTTACACGATTTTTCATAATTATTATCCTCTCTTTAGCACCATTATTGGCATAATACTGTAAAGCTTAATTGGTCTGCTCTCCGGGTTATGTTACAATAATCATTAGCTTGCTAATTAGTTAGCAGCCTTGGCACTATCATAAGTCCATACGTTTCATTTGCAAAGAAGGCAATTTAAATGAACGTAGTACATATTTTTGTACTTTTAGACTGGGAGCGATATCATGAGGGTATGTAATGAAGGATTTGAAAAAGAGTTTATTGATGAAAAAAGAAATATGTACGCAATAGCCTTTACGCAAAATGTACTTTCGGGGCGATGGAAATATTTCATTATCTGGTATCTGGAAGGGGAAAGACGCCGGTTTACCGAGATAAAAAATTTCCTGAGAGGCTTGTCGCAAGGCTCGCTCACCAAGCAACTCAAGGAGCTGGAGGACGACGGAATTATTCAGCGCGATGTGTATCCGGAAGTTCCGCCACGGGTCGAATATTCGCTGACAGAGAAAGGAAACAAACTGCTGCCTGTCCTAAAGAAGATGGAGGAATTCGGTAAAGAATATGGGGAGAAGCCTGAATTAGATGAAGGATAAAGGCTACCCCCTAATCAGCCAGCACATAAAATCTCGCCATCTGGACCAAATGTATGTTCAGGATTGCTCCTTCAGCCAGCCATTCTAGTCCACCTCAAAAGGAATGGCCTTGCCACTACTTCTAATTGCATAACATATCGGGTAACAGTAAGTTAAGCCAACCTTTGGGGCTAGGCCCAATATCGAACCTGGTCAAATCGGCAATAGTACCATGTTCTTGTCCTTTGCTTAGGACAAGAACTTGTACCGTTAAAAGACAAGAACTTGTACCTATTGGCGTTTTTTGTTCGCCCTCTTTACTTTATATTAGCATAATAAAAAAAAACTTTGAAAGCGACAGACATGGTCTTGTGTGTCCTGCATTCTTTCTTTGTCCCCAACTCTTCTAATGAAGCTATTTAAAACCCCTAACAATTAATGTTAGGGGCTAACTTCAAGTGAAACCAGTATATCGCGCCCGTTGTGGCCAAAGAATACGTCCAATGATCCATTTATCATTTTACTTTTAAAAAGTGTATAACTCAATTTATTACCAAGGTAAAAGCAAAGCTTATCAAGAACATCGAAAAAAATCCTATTTCAAAATTATTCTTTGCATATTGATAAGTCTAACAAGGCAATTAATTAAAATCTTGCATTAAGTCATCAATCACTGCTTTTACAGTTCTAATCTCTTTAATTGGAGTAATACCTGTGCCGACAGTAATATAGCCATCCACTTTGTTACCCTCTAGCATTCCGATACGCAGACCACTTGCTCCGCCCATTGCTTTTGCTCTTACTGATCACCCCTTGTTCCACCAATTGCGAACCGTGCTTGTTCTGCGGGCAACTGTTCCGCAATTTCTTCCTGCGGTGCATCTGGTTGAATTTTGACATGAACGAGAAAACGCATGTTTCACTCCTCCTAATATGTTAATATACTGTATAATCCAAATCTCATTTATTATAGTTTCACACGATCAATACCAATACTTTCACTACAAGCATCGAGTAGGGTATTTTTATTGAAATAAATGTGGGTACAGGGAAGGAACTCCTCCGGCAAGACCCTGCTGTACCTCCCGACTTGTAGCATCAGTCAACAATCTCGTAGAGGTCGGCTTCAATCCCATCGATTGCGGTTCTAGAGATGTCCTTTGGAGATGATTTAGGCGCATGGATGCCAGCTGTCATGTCCGTGTCCATAAACGCTACATGCAATCCGGCACCCCTAACGTTCTTAGCAGCTAATTCTAAGCGTAATGCTTTTGTTACTCCCCATTGAGCAGATTTTGCAGCTGAATATGCCCCTCCTTCGTCTATATTGATCCAAGATAATACGGATAGGATATTCAGAATCGAACCCCCTCCATTCTTCTCAATCACTGGTGCGAACGTGCGAATCATTGAAAGTGTACCAGAAACATGAGTGTCGAATTACAAATGAATATCATCCAGCTCACCTGTGAGCAGAGAAGCACCCGTTGCTGAACCAGCGTTGTTAATTAGAAGGGTAACATCCACTGCGATCTCTGCTGCAGCTACCACAGATTTCGGAGCAGTAATATGAGTTGTAGTGGAATAGCACCAGGCAGATCGACTGATTCTGGGTTCCTCGCACCAGCGTATACTTTAGCTCCTCTTGCTAAAGTTCAAGAGCTAGATGTTTGCCTAAACCTCGATTTGAACCGCTGACAATAGCAACTTGTTTTGAAATATCCATTTTGCTACACCGAATCATTAAATTAAATACATTTTTATCTCCCATCCAAATAAAATTGGTTCAGCTTCGTTTTACAAGTACCTGCCGTTCTCCTTTGCCATTTCGAATGACAAGCTGCTCTGACTATTCGGTTTGCCTGGAGTGACTGCAGGACTCACGGGTGTTCTGTATTGACAAGGTCAGTTGTTGGTCTTCTTCTTTACCTGAACAGGTACGTTGAAATCATCGACGTTAATATGTCCAAACCCGCCTTTGGAGTGGTCAACCACTTTAATGTAAAGCTCCTCGCCGATATAATCCGACGCATCCCAAATCTTTCGTTGATATTCTTCATAATTGGTCGCTGTCTCTTTAAATAACTCTTTGCCGTCCGACGCCCGAACCAGCGCAACATACAGACGATCTATATCCCGGCCGCCGCTGATAAGGAAGTTGATCTTACCGTTCCCACCAAGGACGAAATTTTGAGATCTTAGCGCTCCGGTTAAGCTGTCGCCGCCGGCTTGCTCGTTGAAGCCCCACAAATGGTAGCCGCCCGGAATTTTATGCGACGGGTTGAAGTAAATGTTGTCCCAGAAGAACTGGGTATTGGTCACATGGACATTCTGGAAGGCGTCTCCTTCCGTCATCCATCCTGTTAAGTCGCTCGTAGCAAAATCATGGTTAGGCAACTCTGTAATATCCTTATACACAGAATTATCCCACTTATCGGGTACATAGACCGGAGCAGCCGGTTTACCCGTTAAGGCATTCATATCCCATACTTGCATGGATTTGATATTGATATCGCCATCGGCCCAGATCTGTAAGCCTAAGGAGTCGTATCTGCCTACATAGACACGAGTTGTCAGCTTCTTCTTGTAATTTGCAAAGGATTCAATGACCGAGCGATCGAGAAAGATATGGAGTTTCAAGTTCTCTCCTTCAAGATCTACATATCCTCCTTGAATGCCGTCCACACGCACATCCGGATCAATGCTGCTCTTGGTTCGATCCACATTAAACGTCCCGTTCTTCTTGTCGTAGTAAATGAGCGTCTCTTCTTGGCCTTTTTCCGAGCGGCGTACCTTGAGACCGAATTTCTGGGCCTCACGCGGATCAATCTCCATCACAATCTCTAGCATGTCGCCTTTGACATTTTGGATCAATTGATTGGCGCTCTCCAAATTTTTGTCCGAAAAATCAACCCATTTTTTCCCTCGAAGGCTCTGCAGTTCTTTAATCGGTTCGATATGCAATTTATCATGCTTATCGAGGCTTAGGGAAACCGGCAAAGATAAATTATGAGCCCATCCAGATTGATATTCGGCTTGCGGTGTTCTTACATTTTGCACCATGGAAAATACGACCGTTCTTCCGTCGGGTGTGACCAGACCGCTCTCTGCGGTTAAATAGCCGTCACCTACATCCATTTTGGAGGGTGCCTCCGAATCAGGAATAAATTTAAAGTTATCCCGGTCCCAGGTCCCGATCCAGTAAAAGACCTCAACATCTCTTTGCACATCGTTCGCTGGAGGAACATGCTCCGGCTTTTCATGGGGATTAATCATGAAAATATATTTTTTCTTGCCCGTACTATCTGTGCCTAACGGCAATAACACTGGTAGCTCCCATACCGTACCCAACTCCGGATAACGGCTTCTGTCACTAACGTATAACGGCCCCTTATATTCCCAATTGTACATATCATCGGATACATACACCAAAGCTGTGCCGCTGCTGAAGTCTGGAAGACCAGATGTCACTAACTGATACCACTTGTCCACCTCTTTGTCGTACCATACAAACGGATCGCGGAACTCGTTGTGGATGCCTTTTCCGTTCTGCTCCGTTACCGGTTTAGGATATTTCACCCATTTTTCCAAATAGGGATCGGACAAATCCGCCGGAGATGCCAACCCTGTTCTTTGGTTCGGCGACAAGGAGTCGTTGCCAGCGGTATAGAACAGAACAGGATTGCCGTTTCGATCATACGCTGCACTGCCTGACCACGTGCCGTCCGGATCTAGGGTGCCCGCTTCGGGCGCAAGAGCAGGTCTTACATTTTCCCAGTTCACCATATCGTCACTCACCCAATGCCCCCAGTGGATTTGATGCCAGAATGGACCTTGCGGGTTATGTTGATAAAATAAATGGTATTTGCCGTTATAGTAAATCGGTGCATGTGCTTCATTCATCCAGTTTTGCGGAGGCATCGCGTGGTACTGGGGACGGTGCTGATCTCCGTCAAACACACTGGGATTCTCATCAATGTCCGCATTCGGAATTTTCGGAATTGAACCTCCATGAAGCGCCTTCACGCTCTCATATCCAGCAAGTATCTCCTGGTTCGTAAGGGCTTTATTATGCAGCTTCACTTCATCTAGGAGTCCGCTGAACATATTGAAGGAGAACAACCCTGCCAACTCTACAGGTTTATTATTTTTCCCGATGATCAGGCTTTTGGTAGATGGTGTGATCGGAACGTTGACGGGGGTTGCTTGGGAAGCCACTTCCTCACCGTTTAGATATAACTTAATCTTTCCATCTTCTTTACTGAAAGTAGCGGCCACATAATTCCACTTGTATTTTTCCAACGGGTGATCCTTAACCCATACCTGAATCCACTGGCCGCCAATTCCTACCTGCATCGACCATGTACCGTGCCGATACATTCCAAGAGAAAAGCCCTCTGCTTTATCCTGATCGGATTGGTTTACGATCGCAGACAGCTTGTTTCCGTCTCCCCATTCATAGCTCCGCGGTGCAACCCAAGCTTCGATGGTTAACGCGTCGCTTATAGGCACAGTATCCTTTGCATTGACCTCAATATAATTCGAGTATCCATCAAACAACAAGGCACCGCCTTTTATTCCACGCGGAGTCCATCTTGGATCCTTCGATGCCATATACCTGGCGTTGTTAAATACATAGTTCACATCATGCTTAAGATTGCGTACATTCTCCAACACTTTCTTTCCTGCGCCTTCATCAAGGTTTAAGTAGAAAATGGTACCCACACCACTTGCTTGGAACCCATCAACGGCAATGCTGGCTTCATTGGAATGATCGATGACCTTTACATAAAGCTTCTTGTTGTAGTGTTCCTGTACTTTCCATGAGATTTTCTCGTTCGAGCTGACATCCCCGGTTTTCATAAGCAACGTGTTGCTGTTCGCATCGTAAAGTGCGACATATGCGTTTTCCGGTTTGAGGATATCCAAAATAGTGAAGTTAATTGTTCCGGTTCCCTGAAGCGTGAAAGTATTAGAGGTGATGAAGCCCTTACCTTGCACGGAGGATTTGGCATAGAAGTTCCCTTCTTTGCTCGCATGAGCTTCATCGGTCACTTCAAAAGCATCTCCCTCAACCGTCCAGCCATCGAGATTTCCAGTTTCAAAGCTTGGATTATCGATTTCATAGCGTTTGAAATCTGGCTTGATATCCGTCGCAACCATTCCTTCAGCTGGCTCCGATTCATGGTACACGGAGAATGCGTCCGCAAAAATGATTCCCCAATCCGAGGTTGCATTATCGACGACCTCCACATACAGTTTCTTGCCCAATTGTGTGGAAAGATCCGCCTTGTATTGCACCATATTGGCAAGCCGCATGCCCTGCGCAGGATCCGGGAAGCCAACGTCGGCGAATGCGCTATTTCCGTATCGGGCAATAACTTGTCCCGTATCGACTTCCACAATATTTATAAATACCTTGTCTGGGTTCTTCGCACCGCCAAGCTTGAAGCTGATCCAGCCGCTTCCGCCCAGCTCGAAAGTGCTGGAACGAAGTACACCTGTCGCAGATTCGTCATACTTCCAGCCGTTTAAATGATAAGCGCCTTCCTGGTTATACGGTATTTTTTCCGCCCACCAAGTCGTTTCGTCTGTCACGCTATTCGGACCGAACGCATTGCCTTTGACAACGGTCCATCCCGTCAAATCTCCTGTTTCAAATCCAGGATTCCGGATTTGATAGACCGAATCCGTAACTGACAATCCCACGTCATTCTTAGGAATATTCTTGATTTGATAAACCGCATTCGTAACCGACGAGCCTACGTCATTTTTAGGAATGAGCGTGTTCCCAGCAACAGTTCTAGATTCAGCTACTGCGGAGATTCCTGGAACAACAAGCTGGAGCACCATAGCCCATATAAGCATTCCCGATATCCAATATTTTCTTATTTTTACCTTTTTCATTCTAGATCCTCCTTCGAAATTTCTTGCACTTTCAAACATCGATACTTCATTTCGAAATGCTCTCCTAGTACAAAGATGAAAGTCAAGAAGAAAGGAGAAAATATATGAAACGTTTCCAATTAGAGAAAAGCGAAGTTACTTGATCATTTGCTGCATGACCCCATTCGTATGGAGCGCCTAAGCAATCGTCTTACCAAATGGACTGCATATCCCATATATCCAAGGATTTAACAAACGGTTCTCCATCTCCCCAAATCTCGAGTCCCAAAGCATCCATACGGCTCGGATATACCCGGGTTGTCAGGCTTTTCAATCCGTTTGCATAGGCTTCGACCATGGAGCGGTCCAAATAAATATGAAGCTTCAGATTCTCCCCAAGTAGCTCCAGCTTACCGCCCTGAATCCCTCTGCACTTTTCTCCCGGATGCAGTGTCGTTTTCGACCGGTCGACCATGAGCATCGCTTGATTCCAATCATAATACAGCAGAGTTTCTTCCTCCCCGTCCGGCGTACAACGGACCTTGATTCCAAATTGTTTGGCGCTGCCGGGCTCCAATTCCAATTGAATCTCAAGCATGTCACCATGAACATCCCTGAGCTGTACATTAGTTTCAGCCAATGACTGGTCCCGAAGCGATAGCCGCTTGGCGCCACGTAGCGATTGAAGCTCCTGAATCGGCTCTATTCCCAGACGTCCGTCATCCCTCAAATACACGCTTAACGGCAAGCCGCCGTTATGAGCCCAGCCCGACTTATATTCCATCTCGGACGTCCGGTCGCCTTGGGCTATCGTAAAGACGATATTTCTGCCGGTCTTCGGATCAACCATTCCGCTCGGTCCGGTAAAATGGAAATCCCCGAGGTCAATCAATTGAGGCTCTTCTTGATCAGGGATGAACGAAAGATTTTGCTTGTCAAGTTGCCCGATCCAATAGAACACCTCGACATCCGCTCCCTTCCCCACAGGGCTGACAAGCAGGAGATGTTTGTTCACCCCCTGCTTGTCACTGCCAAGGGGAAGAAGCACAGGGAGCTCCCAGATGGGTCCAAGGTAAGGAAACTTCTGAATATCTGCTTTAAAAAACGGCCCTTTATACGTCCAATTCAGCATATCCTGTGACGCAAATGCCAGTGCTGCTCCACCTTCGATACCGGACCCGACCAGAGCATACCAGCCGTCATCGTCCTTCCATACGAATGGATCTCGGAAATCCCCAAATGCGCCCATTCCCTTCTTCTGCACGATCAACGGCTCTGGATGTTTGACCCACTGAACCAGATCCGGGTTTCCGTCAAGGGTATAAGTGCTTCGGGCAAGCGCTACGCTCTGATTCGGAGAAGCGCTGTCATTACCTGCCGTAAAGAACAAGACAGGAAGTCCGTCAGCATCATAGGTTGCGCTTCCCGACCAGATCCCGTCCGGTGCGAGCTGATCCTTTTCGGGCGCCAGGGCCACGGGTAGATCACGCCAATGCACCAAATCCTGACTTACCCAATGTCCCCAATGGATCTGATGAAAGAACGGCCCCTGCGGGTTATGCTGATAGAACAAATGATATTGCCCGTCAAAATAGATCGGTGCATGGGGTTCGTTCATCCAATGGGCTGGCGGGCTAACATGATATTGCGGTCTGTGCCGATCAAGTAGCAGTGGCGTTCGGTCCAGCTTGATCTCGTCATAGTTTAATTGAGGCCGGTTACCTTCATGAAAGGTATCCAGCACATGCCGATAAGAAGCGGCCACTTCTTCCGCGCTCAGCGCCCGATTATAAATCTTGAGTTCATCAATGATACCGCTAAACATGTGCAGGCTGAACACTTCCGCCAGCAGGCTGCTATGGTTATTCTTGCCGATAAGAAGATCCGTGTCCGTCGCCTCAGCCAGGCGGGAACCACGAGGCACGGCTGCTGAAGCGATTTCACTGCCGTTCAAATACAGCTTGATTTCCCCTTGGTTCCCATCGAACACAGCATTCACGTATGACCATTCATTCTTGGACAGTTCATGGCCGTCTGGCGACCAAAGTTCCTTCCAGTCCCCTCCTTCCAGCCCGACTTGGAAGGACCAGGAACCGTGACGGAACATGCCAAGCAGATAACCTTGCTTGCGATCCAGGTTGTAGCGGTTCACGATGGCGGACAATTTGCCATCATCCCCCCATTCATAGGAGCGTGGGACTACCCATACTCCAATGCTTAGCGCTGATCGATACTCTGGCTCGGTGTTCTGATTTCCCTCATCGAACGAATGCGCAATGTAAGTCGAATAACCGTCGAACAGGAGCCCATTTCCAACTACTCCCTGTCTCCACCGTGGAGGGCAAGGTTTAGTAAACTCCGCTTGGTTAAATACGTACTGGATATTATCCTTGACTTGGGATACGCTCTCCAGAGCGCTTGTACCGGTTCCTTCATTGAAGGCCCAATACATGATCAATCCCCGATTATCGGTTGCATGGCTCATACTTCAACCCTCCTTGATGCCTGCTCCGTAGGGCCATTCGGAATATGGATGGAGTTAAGAGCATGCATATGAAACGAGTTCAGTACAACTTCCCCTGTTTTCGCACTTATCTCAATACGATCCATCGGAGCATCAGGGAATATTTGATCCGTCAGTGCAACCAAACCCTCATTTGCGTACACTTCAACCGCGTTGCGATCCAGCCAGATATGCAGCTTGATCTTTCCATTCTCCGGAACCATTCTAGCACCGTGCTTGCACGCAAACGACGGGTGGAAGTCAGTCAGGCCTGATTTCGAACGGTCGATGAATAGCCATTGGCGCACAGGGTCATATCCGATAATAGTCTCACTTTGCCCAGAGGACTTCATTTTGATATGAACCTCGTCCCCGGAACGAATGTCGATATCCGCTTCAATCTCAAGCAGAACATCATTCATTTTTTGCGTAAACGGCACCGCCGGCGTAACCTTGACCTCATTCCAGCAGAGCGTTCCTTTTCGCAGCTGCTCTATTTCCCGGACAGGCATTTGAGTCAGAACTACGCCCTCGTCTCGGCTGGTCAATGATAAGACGCGAGGTAGAGTCATTGCGCCTCTCCAGGCTCCAGTAGGCGTTTGGTTGGCATATTTCCAGTTGCTCATCCATCCGATGATCACACGCCGTCCGTCTTGCTCAGCTATATCCGACCAAGTGACCCCCGCATAATTGTCCCGGCCATAATCCAGCCACAGGATATGATCGTCTGGATTGTCATTGATGAACGTATTTCCGTCGAACTCTCCGATAAAGTACTGCGTGCGTGAGCCTTCCAGACAGTTGGGATTATCCCCGATGCTTATGATAAGTACCCATTTGGAACGCCCGCTGTCATCAATCGGCAATTCAAAGAGATCAGGGCATTCCCAAACTCCGTCATGCGAGCCTTCACTCTTTCCGAATTGGCCTGACAACGACCATTCACGTAAATTGTCCGAACGATAAAACCGAACATGGTCTCCCGCGACAAGAGCCATAATCCAGCGCTCACTTGGCGAATGCCAGAACACCTTGGGGTCCCGGAAGTCAACCAGGTCATGCTCGTTGAGTATTGGATTCCCCTCATATTTGTGCCAAGTTTGGCCTTTATCACTGCTGTAAGCCAGGCTTTGCCGCTGGCGAGGTTGTCCGGTCTCCGGACAGATGTCTGCATGAGTGAAGAGCGCGATCAATCCATGGGAACCATCGAACAGTCCGCTGCTATTATTCCAGTCAACCACACAGCAACCGGAAAAAATAGCGCCATGCTCATCCGGGAACAGAGCGATAGGCATATGCTCCCAATGAACCAGGTCTTGGCTTACAGCATGACCCCAGTGCATTGGTCCCCATTGGTTACTATAAGGATGGTGCTGATAAAACAGATGATAGACTCCCTCGTAATAGACTAATCCGTTGGGATCATTCAACCAATGGGAGTGAGGTGAAAAATGAAAACCCGGCCTAAATCTATCATCATCGTGCTGTTTATTTGTCTCGATTATCTGGGTAATTTCATCTGTCGTCGGCATAGATTGAAGAGCCCCTTTCCGTGTGGTTACTAATGCACCGCCGGCATTAGCAAAAGTTAGCATACCGATGATTTGCTGTTTGGTCAGCTGATTCAAAGAAACACCGGCTTTCAGTATCTTATATAACAAGCAGCCCAGAAAAGCGTCGCCGGCTCCTGTCGTATCAATGGCCTCTACTTGAAAACCCGGCACATATCCGTCATGACCCGCTAATCGGTAATAGCAGCCTTTTTCCGCTAAAGTTACGACGATCCAGGTGATGCCGAATTGTTGTTGCAGCTCTAACGAGCCTTTTTCCACATCAGTTGTACCCGTTATAAAGTGGAGCTCATCTTCCGATATTTTCAGGATGTCGGCATACTTCATGCCCCAAATGATATTCTGTTTCGCTTCCTCTTTACTCTCCCATAAAGCAAACCGGATATTCGGATCGAATGAAAGCAGGACTCCTGCCTCTTTAGCCTTCACAACTGCCGCTCTTGTTGCCGTACGGGCCGGCTCATGGGTCATCGACACAGAACCAAAGTGCAGTGCATGGCAGTTTTCAATCCTATCAAACGGGACATCCTGCGTGCGCAAGTATGTATCCGCTCCTGGCTTCCGGTAGAAGCTGAACGATCGGTCTCCGTTGTCATCCAGATGGACAAATGCCAGCGTTGTATTGGCTTCATCTGTAAACGAAAGCGCAGACACGTCGATGCCGCCGTTCATCAAGGTATCGTGCAGCAAGGAACCGAATCGATCATCCCCAACTTTGCTAATCAATGTCGCTCTAGCTCCTAAGCGGGATAGAGCAGCTGCTACGTTAGCCGGAGCCCCTCCAGGATTACATTCAAACTGCTCGTTGCCTCTCGCGGTACGACCTGATGGCGTAAAGTCTATCAATACTTCCCCAATGGTTATTACATCAAGCACAGTTTTCTCCCCACCTATCGTTTGATTATTTATTTTTTAAATTTGCATTATATCGGTCCAGCCCTTTTTGATAGATCTCCATTAATTCGTTCAGCCCCATCTTCTCGAGTGTCTTCACATAGCTGTCCCACTTTTCATCTACCTCGCCATCGACGATGAACTTGCCTCTTTGGGTATTTACATATTTAATAAGTTCTGGCTCGATCCGATTAATTTTATCTAGTTCATCCGGTTCAAAGAAGATGCTCGGATAGTTTTCCTTTTTCATATATGGAGTGTAATATTTTTCCAAATAATCAGCACGCTTCTGAGCTCGGGGTTCCATATCAACAACTTTTCCGAAGTCATCGAAAGTAATGACGCCCGGATTTCCTGTGCCTGGAGCCACTTTTTGACGGAATTCACCTGCGGAGACTCCTTTGGGAAGCGGCAGGTTCACCAATTTTCCTTTTTCGTCCTTCTTGAATACGACATCCAACGGACCCCAGTGAATTTGAGCCGCCATGTAAGGGTCATACTGTTGATCGATCCAACGCATCGTCATTGCCGGATAACGGTTCTCCTTTGTAATCACGAAGCTACCTCGTCCCGGTCCTCCGCCGTTGTTGCGACCAATCATTTGATCTCCATTTGGGCCTTTAAGCGGGGGCAGCAGAGCATAATCCTTACTACGCTCCGGTCCGACAACTTCTTCGACTTCCCACCAAACGTAGGAGCCGAGCGTTTCATCTGGTGTTTTGCCTTTTGCTAAATACTGAGCGGCGTCCTGGGTGAACGATTCAGGGTCAATCAGCCCCTGTTTATACCAGTTATCATGAATATATTTTAATGCTTCCTTATATTGAGGTTGCGAAGCGGTAAAGATCACTTTACCTTCGCGGACAATCCGATGTTCCAAATTATCCGGAAGACCGAAAGCTCCGAATATGCCGGCAATGTCACTACACCACTGCATGTGCATAAAGCTTAATGGGATTTCATCAGCCTTGCCATTGCCGTTCGGATCCTTCGTTTTAAAGGCAATCAAAGTCTGAGTGTATTCATCCAGCGTCTGAGGTACTTTCAGGCCCAGCTTATCGAGCCAATTTTTATTGATGACGTGAAAGAAGGGGTTGGTATCGAGCTTATTCTCTTCCCACGACGGCAGTCCGTAGATATGTCCATCCGGCGCTGTGATGGCTAATTTAATGTCGGGTCGACGATCGAGAAGCGCTTTCAAGTTAGGCGCATATTTATCAATTAAATCCTCCAGCGGAATAATGGTTCCGTCTTTACCATAATTGATTAGATCGTAATCTGTGAATCCGGCTCCGTAAAATGCGTCTGGCAAATCTCCGCTGGCCAACAACAAATTTTTCTTCTCTGCAAAGTCAGTGTCTGGAATGTTTTCCCAATCAATCTTTACGTTTGTTTGTTTTTCTAGCCGCTTAAATATTTCCATTTTTGAGTAATCTGGCGCTAAAGCAGCTTTTGGGGATACCATCTTTAATGTCACCGCTTCTTTAACAATCGGAAGACCGGTTTTATTAAAATTCGCATCCTGATCCGGATTTACGATCTGATTTTTTGACTCGCCACCACCTCCCGAACATCCGCTAAGAGCAAACACTCCAGCCAGCATTAGAATTCCAGCCCTTTTGAATAATTTCATCGTACATAACCTCCTTATGACAGTCCACAAAGCTGAGTACTTCCCTTGTCCTTGTTATATATTTGTCTGAATGCTGAATCTATGGATTCTGTTGCACATTCCCCCTTTCAGGCACCATGATAATGTTAGCCTTTGATCGAGCCGATCATCACGCCTTTAACAAAGTATTTTTGCAGGAAAGGATACAAAATCAGCAACGGTAGGCTGGATACCATGATGACACCATATTTGATAAGCTCTGTAACGCGCATCTTCGCTGCGTAGGATTCCACGTCTATCATCATGCTCGAGTTGGCCTGATTCTGGACAAGAATGTTGCGAAGGACCAGTTGTAATGGATACTTGCTTTCATCATTCAAGTAAATCAAAGCGTCAAAGAAACCATTCCAGAACCCGACAACATGATACAGTACCATTACGGCTATAACGGATTTAGACAAAGGCAATACAATGCTCCAAAAAAATCTGGTATTGGAACAACCGTCAATGGAAGCTGCCTCCCACATTTCATCCGGGATGGTCGACTGAAAAAAAGTCCTTACGATAATGACATTAAACACACCTCCCGCTCCAGGAATAACAAGTGCCCAGATCGTATTCAGCATGTGAAGATCTTTGATCAGCAAATAGGTTGGGATCAGCCCTCCACTAAAAAACATGGAGATCAGTAAAAACCACATAATCGCCGATTTTCCCGCCAGTCCTTTACGAGCTAACGGGTAAGCTGCACATACGGTCACGGCTACTCCGATTAATGTTCCTAGACCCGCATATAAAATCGAGTTGGCATAACCAATCCATATAGATGAATCACTGAATATCCGCCCGTATCCATCCAGCGTAAAACCCTTTGGAAAAAACCATACTTCTCCTGAGTAGATGAGATTGGGGTCACTAAGTGAAGCAATCAGCACAAAATACAACGGGAATAATACAAGCAGCATAACTATGGTCAACATGAAGTAGTTAACAATGTCAAACCACATGTCTCCCTTGCTTTTTCTCTTTAATAATTGATTCAAAATGAACTCCCCCTTACCACAGGCTGGTTTCAGTCAACTTTTTGGCGATCCGGTTGACGGTGATTATCAGGATAATATTTACAACAGAATTAAACAGACCAATTGCCGTAGAAAAGCTGTATTGTGCCTTTTGAATCCCGATTTCATAAACATAGGTCGGAATGATATTGGAAGTGGCATAATTCAAATCGTTCTGCATAAGGAAAGCCTTTTCAAAACCGATGCCCATAATGTTACCGAGTGCGAGAATCAATAAGATGACAATCGTCGGCAAAATGCTTGGAATATCCACATGCATTACGCGCTTCCATTTGCTTGCTCCATCCATAATCGCGGCTTCATGCAATTCTGGATTGACCCCTGCCAGTGCAGCAAGGTAAATGATGGTAGCAAAACCTGTCTCTTGCCAAACCCCTGATAAAATATACAAAGGACGGAACCAACCTTCGTCGGCCAAAAACATAATGGGGTCTCCTCCGAACAAGGTGATGATGTGATTCACGATTCCGCTGTTTGGAGACAGAAAAACATTAAGCATACCGACGAGCACTACGGTAGAAATAAAGTGTGGTGCGTAAATTACAGTTTGTACAATTTTCTTGTATCTTTTGGCCAACATCTGATTCAACATAATCGCTATAATAATCGGAGCAGGGAAGCTAAACACAAGCGATAGAACACTGAGTGTAAGTGTATTCGTCATAATCGTCCAGAAGTTATAGGAATCGAAAAAATCAATAAAGTGCTTAAAGCCTACCCACTCGCTTCCCCAGATCCCCCGACTTGGTGAAAAATCCTTAAAAGCAATTTGTATTCCATACATCGGATAGTACTTAAATACGAGATAAATAATAATGATTGGCAGCAAAAACAGATACAGTTCATAGTCACGTTTGACCTGGTTCCATATTTTGCGATTTGGCTTGATCGTGGAATGATCCAACTCACTAGTTCTTGAATTCACCATTACACTCCCTTTCTTGTAAAAGGATATTTTCATTTTTGAAACGTTTCCAATTTATTATAAGAAAAACGTCAGTCGGTGATCCATACCATAAATCCACCGAATGAGTTGAAGTTTTTCCAATGTAAAAAAACTTGCCTAAGATAACGGGAGATGATACATTTGCTGATTCAACTTATTCCTTCGATCTTTTAACAGAGTAGTCTGATTGTAAAATGAAACGTTTCCAATTTTCTAAAAGAAAAGTCAAGTTTGCATATCCAGACTGTGATCCGACTTTACGAGCTAATATCTTTACAATTAAAATCATGTAGTTTCGCCTTGTCTGAAGATAACGGGGAGACGATACACTTGCTGATCTAAAGTTATACCATCGATCTTTTGATACAGTAGTCTGATTGTCAAACGTGCCATCTCCTCCACTGGTTGCCTGATTGTAGACAATATCGGATGAAAATAACGATGATCCTGAATGCCGTCGTAACCGATGACCTTTACATCCTCTGGAATACGAATCCCCTGCCTACCTGCTCTTTCTATATATTTGGCGGCAAACATATCGGTAATAGTGAAAATGCCGTCCACATCCTGATGCTTAGATAGAAATTCGCCAAAATAGGCTTCGTCATCCACAATAGGATCTGGTTTCTCGTATACAACATAGTCTACACCTAATTTTTTCGCCTCATCAATGAAACCTTTTCTTCGATTCATGGTTTCACTAAAAACGGAAGTTACACTTCCCATAAAAGCCAGTTTCTGGGCCCCTGCTTTAACAAGTTCCCTCAAAGCTAGACGGCCTCCCTCATAATTATCGGAGGTTACACAAGTGATTTTTTTGTTGAAATGCCTATCAATACTTAGAATCGGAATGTCATTGCTTACGCTATTTTCTATATCATTGTAAGTAATGCCGACAATACCAGCCACTTTATTTTGCCGTAGCATATCTAGATAATACAGTTCCTTTTCGGGCTTACCACCGCTATTACATAGCATGAGCTTAAAGCCTTCCCGATCCAACTCATCCTCAATGTAATAAGCCAGTTCAGAAAAAAAAGGATTCCAGATACTTGGAAGTAGCAAGGCTACCATCTTGGATTTCCTCATCTTAAAATTTCGAGCGACTTCATTAGGAAAATAATTGAGTTCTTGTATAGCTTTCTCCACTTTCCTTCGTGTATCTGGTTTTACAGAGCCCGAGTTATTAATAACTCGGGACACCGTGCCCACAGCAACACCAGCTATCTTAGCTACATCTCTAATACTTGGCATTTAACCCCCCCATCTCTCTTATGGGAATTATAATAGCACTAAGTTGGAAACGTTTCAATTATTTTTTGAAGCGCTTTTTTTCTGACTTTTTTCATTGCCTACCCCACATATGAATTTCGTGCCACCTGATTCAATCACACCTATTCGCTTTTTATTCTATTTTTTTACAAACTTACACAATGTACTTTTCGAAGCGACACAAACATGTAGGCAACTCTATAAAATTAGAACTTAATTATTTCAGATTAAGGTTGATGCGAACTGTAGCTTTTATTGTATTAGAAACGGCGATCAAAATGACCGCCACCGCAGTGTAAAATAGATAATCACATCTATTATTTCTTCTTCAAAAAAATAAAATCTCCTTTTAGAGACCGGTTCTTCTCTCGAGTTCTTCCGGTTTACATCAATGCAATATCCATTTACATATTTTCTGTGAAAAATGATATGAGTGTCTTGACAATCAACATGTCCTGGAAATTTTTCGACTTCCAGACTACTTCGTAATAACGCTTAAGTTCTTCCTCTGTTGGCACGTATGGTAGCTTCCGTCGATTACAGTGGATTGGTGACAACATCGATGCGCTTGATGGAGTAAACGTTGAAAAAGGTAGACTACATATTAATCGGCTTGAAAAAGATGTTCCAGAAGAGGCGAAACAATATAGCGCTGCTCTCTACGGCATGTTGCCACGGGTAAAGCTAACAGACCTACTTTTAGAAGTAGCAAGTTGGACTGGGTTTGACGAGCAATTCATTCATGCTTCAACCAATCGTCAACCTAAATCCGAAGAAAAACCGATTGTTCTGGCATCGCTCATGGCTATGGGTACCAATATAGGCTTAACAAAAATGGCTGATGCAACGCCTAGTATCTTAGAATCATTACGTCCGCTGAACCAAGGATAGCATAAAAGCCGGTTACACCCTTAACGTGTGAAAACCGGCTATTTTTGTACTCAGAATTCCTTAGCGTTGTAAATCTGCGTTTTGCTGGCGGTACCCCTTCAAGATCGAAACATTCGCAGTATGTGTGTCCGCAACAGTAAGAATTGCCCTACCGAACTACGGATGGACGGAGCACCTTAGAATTAGCAAAAGAAACCCGAAGTCTCATAAAAGACGTGGGTTTCTCGTCAATCTGAGTAGCCTTTAGGACTACTTTTTATTTCCCAATATTAAACCAACCGGGCATTGCTTGAATTACATTCCAGAGTTTTTCTGGAATATTAAGCTGGTCGAGTTTTGAAACGTTCAACTTAGAATCTACCTCGGCTTCTCGTCCATTTGCGACCATTTCAACCCAAGTAGGATTCATAATTAACGCATGCCCAATGGCAACTAGCGGCAATCCTAATTCCACAGCTTTAAGAGCATCATCCGGTGTTATTATGGAACCAGCAGCCATCACAGGTACCTTACCGTTTGCTCTTTCAAGAATTAATTCAAGCCGTGTTTTTTCATCTTGACTATCTACTGGCTTTGAAGACACATTATCTAATGAAGCATGTATATAATCCAAATTCTGTTCAACAAGAATATCGATTAATTCATACGTGTCTTTCATACGTAATCCGTCCACTTTGGAGGATTCTTCAGGTGAAAATCGGTATCCTAAAATGAATGGTTTTGTAGCATGCTTTTCAATGACATTTTTGATTTCGTTAATAATCGCCAATGGAAAACGCAAGCGATTTTCAAGTGATCCTCCCCATTGGTCCGTCCGTTGATTCGTTGCTGGCGACCAGAAGTTTTGAATTAAAAATCCATGTGCCCCATGAATTTCGACGCCATCAAATCCGGCTTCTATCGCTCGTCTTGTTGTGTCTCCAAAAGCACGTACAATCGACAAAATCTCCTCATGTGATAGTTCTCTTGTTTCTGGAGTTGAACCTAAATTAGTAATTTCGGGTTGCAATGCACTCGCACTAACTGCATCCAATTCGGGCAAAGCTTTATTGCCAGCATGAAAAATCTGTAGGATCACAGGAGAGCCTCCACTTTTCGCTGCCTCAGCTAATTTTCGTAAACTTGGAGTAAATTCATCATTGTACCCGGCGAATTCATTCGTAAAACCCTGTCCATTCGGTGTAACATGAGTACACCCTGTAATGACGAGTCCTACTCCATTCACTCTTTGTTTGTAATACTTTACTTCGTCATCCGAAATGGTAAGATCGTCATTGCTTGACCAGGTTGTCATAGGTGCCATAACAATTCTATTCTTCATTGTTATTCCACTTCTGAATGTGAAGGATTCAAATAACCTACTATATTTTTGATTCATTTCTTTAACCTCGCTATCATATTTTATTTTCTGTTTCAGTGTAATTGGTTACCGTTACAGTAGGTCAAGGATTTATTTTTATATGATTACATATAGAATTGTTGTGCTTTCATTCTCTTTATGATATATATTTAGTTACAGTAACTGTAACTAAAGGTGGGACAAGTAGATGTTGTATTCAATGACATACGTAGTGGAGAATTTAAATGTATCTGCAAAAACACTTAGGTTTTATGAAGAGCAGGGGATATTACCAAATATATCTCGTGACGAAAAAGGCCGTAGAGTTTATAACCAACAACAAATAGATTGGATTTCTTTTATTCGTTGTCTCAAAGAGACAGGAATGCCTCTTTCAAAAATCAAGGATTACAAGGAACTTTATGAATTGGGAAATAGCACCTTTTTGCAAAGAGAGGAGATGTTGATACAGCATAAATTGGAACTTCAGAAGAAAATTGACGAAAGTTTTAAACACATGGAAGAAATAAACTATAAAATTGCCATGTATGAACTTCAGAAAGAAGAGGTTATGAAAAACCCTAACTATAACTTTAAATGTCACGGTCACGGCCTGGAGATTAAGACGGTGAATTAATGTAATGTACTTGCGCTAACGGGGAACGATAGTTCAATCTCCAACTAAGACTAGGCTGCCGATCAATGTCGGCAGCCTAGCTCTGTCTTTGCACATTAACGTAAACAACCCAACAAGATAAATGTAGGTTTATTCCATACGTTTGAGACGCTGGTATTTCTCCAATCATAGCGAAATTCCCAGAACTTATATTTAACATATTTATCCATCTACTTTGCCCTTGTGACAGCGACGCTGGTACTACCCCTTCTTTGGATGATTACACATAGGGATGCAGCCAATAATAATGCACCCTTTCTCGTTGTGTTATTAAATCAGCAATGTTTAGCTTGCTAAATATATTAAAAAAGATGGAGAACTCATGATAGATTATTCTCCATTTGTTGCATTAATTGTCTTAATATCAGCCGATCTTCCGTAGAAATGGATTGAAGTAGTTTTTCCTGCTGTTGTCTCCATTTGATCTCAACCGGTGTCTCTAATTCTTTGCCTTTGTCCGTTAGGAAAATGCGCATTATCCTTGCATCTTGTTCGTCACGTTTACGATATATAAATCCGTTCTGCTCCAATGATTTAACCATGTTCGTTACCGTAGGCGGTTCGCATTTTAAGTGTTCACATAGTTGCATTTGTGTTATCCCATCACCCAACCACAGACGATACAGCAAATTATCTTGCCCTACATAAAGGTTAAGTTCCCTGAGAGATTCACTATAATTTCGACGCATTTGGGAGGAGATTCGATCTAACGACTGACGAATATCACAATCCACTTGATCTGTCATTAATTCATCATCCCTCGACTCGAATGTTATTTAGCAGGCTAACTATATCACGACGAATTTGATGTGTCAAATTAATTTATGATGAACTTCCTTCTGGTCAAAAAAGTTTCTTCCCTGCTTCATTTTTTGGCTTATCCCTGTTTGTGGAGATAGTCCATCATTTGTGGCTGAATACTTCTTTGCAGATGATCATGGATGTGGTCACTCCATCCTTTTACTTTTTTCGCTGAGAAAGGGGCCTTTACAGGTCGATTTTCATAATACTTCAACATGGTCTTATCATAAGTTGCTAATTTCAGTTTATCGAGTGTTTGATACTGGTTTTCATGTAAAACCATGGATTTAGGCAACCTTGGCTTGAGTTCAGGTTTATTTCCAGATGGACTACCAATACATAGTCCCACCAAAGGAATCACATACTTCGGTAAATTCAAAATTTCAGATAATTCATTAATGTTACTTCTCACACCACCAATAAAAACGCCACCAAGTCCAATAGATTCTGCTGCGGTTAAAGCATTTTGCGCCATAAGCCTGGCATCAAATGAACCGATTAAAAGAAATTCTATATATTCAAGTTCAACTTCAGGGGCTATTTGATGATTCCGGTGGAAATCTGAACAAAAAATCCAGAACTCTGCGGCTTCTTCAATATAAGGTTGATTAACCGAAAGTTGCATCACCTTTCTTCGAAGATCTGGATCTGTAATTCTAATAATAGAAACGGCCTGCAAAAGACTGAATGATGATGTTTGATTAGCTGCCTTAAAGATTTCTTCTCGTTGTTCTTGTGTCAGGGGTTGATTTGTATAAGAACGAATGGACGTATGATTATGAAGTAATTTAAGGGTATTATTCATATGAATATCTCCTCAATGTTATTATCATAAATAAAAGTGTTAGCAAAAATAGCAATGAGGTCTTAGTTATAGGTGGCCTCATATACTAACTCAATACAAAATTGCGTTACATTACAGACAATCCTCCATCAATTCATGATGAGCACCCGTAATATAAGAGGCTTCATCACTCGCAAGAAACAAAGCAAGGTTAGATACCTCTTGAGACTGCCCTAATCTTTTGATGGGAACTTCTTGTACCCGTTCTTCAATTTCTTTTTCACTTAGAGCTTTAGTCACAATGTTTGTTTGTATAGGTCCTGGTTGAATTAGATTTATCCGAATTTGATCAGTGGCAAACTGTAGGGAAAAAATTTTGAGATCTTCATCCGATGGTTTTAACAATTTCATCAATCACTTCTTGACACGTTAGAATGTGCTGAATACCACCGGCTGATTCGGATACACTTACGGTCCCATTAACCAGATCGCCATCTAACATTCCAATTTTGAACCCTTCTCCATAATACTTATATGCTTCTGAAGGCTTTCCTTGATTAATGAGTTCTAACGCTTTTTTGCCCGCTTCTGTAGGAATGGTTCTCAAATGTCCTACGTCTGACTTAAATTCAATAAACTCTTCACTTTTCACCTTAATGATGGCTTTTTTTGTTTCTATGCTAGCCGGATTTTCCTTAGTTACTATGAACCTTGTCCCCATGTACACACCTTCTGCACCCATAGATAGTGCTGCTTTCGCTCCCCGACCATCTATAATTCCTCCAGCAGCAATAACAGGGATTTTTACAAGTGAAGTGATTTGTGGAACAAGGGAAAGAGTGCTAATTTTATAATCACTCATATGGCCACCAGCTTCATAACCTGTAACGATGAGTGCGTCCACTCCTGATTTCTCGGCTTCTACAAGCTTCTCTACAGTTGGACTTAAGTCTCTGTACACTACCTTAAAATCTTGTTCTTTAAGCCGTTTCAGTTCACGATCGACCACATTTAGCCCAATGGCAATAACGATTTTCACCTCTTCTTTTACCAATACATCAAAAACTGCATTAGTAAATGGGTCTTCTTTAGCCCCTCCCATTGGGAAAATGTAGTTTACTGCAAATGGTTTATTCGTTAATGCTTTAACCTTGCGAATTTCCTTCGTTAGTCGATCTGCCATATCCTCTGCACTTGTTGCTTTTTCCGTTTGGCCAGCATTTGGCCCCAACACACCCATTCCACCTGCATTGGAAACTGCTGCAACAAATTCCGCAGAAGTGACCCATGTCATAGCAGCTGAAATAATAGGATACTCTATTCCCAGTAGTTCTGTAATTCGGTTTTTCATCAATGATTTCGCCTCTTGTTTAATTGATTTTTTTATTATTACTTCTTATACCTATTTTCAGGGTAAGGTAGCCCTAAATTCCCCCGAAGTGTATCCTCCTCATATTCCTTTCGAAATATGCCTTTATCTTGCAATATGGGTACAACCAATTTAATAAAGTCCTCAAATCCTGCTGGATAATCTTGTCTAATCAGCAAGACATCCATGACGCCTTCTTGATACCAATGTTCTATTTTTTCTGCAACATTCTCCGCAGCTCCCATCAATTGAGGCTTTGGCAATCTATAACCTTTAGGCATCCATGATTCGATTTCCCTTAGCTTTTCTAAGGCTTCTTTTTCCGTTTCCCCAACGATGGGGCTATGTGAAGGCATCATCAGTAGATCGTTTGGTGAACGCCCTTGATTTTGCACTTTTCTTTTAAGTTCAGTAGTGAATCTCTTAAGATATTCAAACTGATCTCCAGGAGCCATGATGACTTCGGCATGCTGTGCAGCTATATCCATGAATTCCATGGAAGTTCCGGCTTGAAAGACGACCGGTCTGCCTTGCCGGGATCGACTGATATTTAATGGTCCCTCCACTGAAAAGTAATTCCCGGTATAATGCAGCGGATGCATCTTACCAGGGTCATAGAATACTCCGCTTTTCTTGTCACGTATAAAGGCATCGTCTTCATACGAATCCCAGAGGCCTTCAACAATCTCTAAAAACTCCTTTTTCATGGGATAAAGATCTGCTTTCCTTAAATGGGACCGACTGTAATTGGCTAACCCTCCCGGATTAGAGGTGATCGCATTCCATCCTGCTCGGCCCTTGCTAATCTTGTCGAGTGAGGCTATTTGTCTAGCAACAGTAAATGGATCAGCATATGAAGTAGCTATTGTTGCGGTCAAGCCAATGGAATGAGTCACCATACTCAATGCAGACAAAATAGATACGCCCTCAAACATGCTTAGATAGTGTGGTATCATGCCAGGTCCAATATGACTTACGTCTGCTAAAAAGATGAGGTCGAACCTTCCCTGTTCAAGTTGCCTGGCTTTTTGAACGTAGTAATCAATATTTTCACTGGCATCTGCTGGAATAGCGGGGTGTCTCCATCCCGTGTGATTCCAACCAACGCCATCAATAATCCCTCCTATTTTTAACTTTCTTCCTTCCATTGTTGAATGATCTCCCTTTCATGAGGTTCTTTAAAGTTACAGTCAAAAAAGGAAAGCAGGTTATCTAATTGCTCTGGAAAATCATTTACCCCAATAATTCTCTGGACCTTAGTAAGGCCCACATGGTCCAGCCATCAGCTGCAGAAGTCCTAATGTTTTGGAGACTTTTCTTAGCATCACTTCCGTTATAGACATGAACGAAGTCTAAAATCGAAAGCTGTAGTCTATTTCCTGTATTCACTTATCAGTAACTCCTTTCTGTGTTATATTTATTTAGCTTACTAAATATAAAAACGCAATCTTAGTTACCCTATTAAACTATAAAACGAAAACAAGAACATTATCCTTTCGCATTTTAGGTTAATTAAAATTAATTGTTTTGGTTTGTTGACACAATCATAAAGTCATTATGTTCATTTGCAAAGAGGGCAATATAAATGAACATAGTACAACTTTTTGTACCTTAAGATTAGGAGTGATATCAATGAGGGTCTGTAATGAAGGATTTGATAAAGAATTTATGGATGAAAAAAGGGATATGTACGCGATAGCATTTACCCAAAATGTTCTTTCAGGACGTTGGAAATATTTTATATTATGGTATTTAAAAGGAGAAACACGCCGTTATACGGATATAAAAAAATTTCTTGGAGGTTTATCACAAGGCTCTCTCACAAAGCAGCTTAAAGAGTTGGAGAACGATGGAGTTATTAAACGTAATGTTTATCCGGAAGTTCCTCCGCGAGTAGAGTATTCATTAACAGGCAAGGGAATCAAATTACTACCGATCCTTGAGAAGATGGAGGAATTCGGTAAGGAATACGGCTAAAAACCTTAATCTGATGAAGTTTCCAAACAAGCTTATTACCGAAAATTTTTGAATCCAAAGAAAACATTTTTATTTAAGTCTTTCCATCATCTCTTCGACAATTTGAAAAAGCCAATGAACATGTTCATCATTGGGTTTATTGAACCATTTATCCCAATCTAAACCCGAATGAGGATACTGTAGGGCAGGGTATTCAACTGGATTAGTGAATGGTCTGTACTTCATCACGTTATCTTCCAGTGTTTGAAATCCTAACTCTTTAACAAATTTCTTTGTCATTGTGGACTTCCCTGCACAACAACCACCATTTAACCAATATACATGCTTTAATTGTTCCTTCAAATATTCATCATTTATTTTCATTGTAATCCTCCTCAATTTTTTAATATTGAGGGAGGTGACGGATTCTTATTGGTTTTCTGTAACTGTGAAACCACATAGTAAATCCCCCTTTCATAATCTTAATCAATCGTATTCGACATATTTTAGTTAATTCCTTCCTTCTCGTTATCCTGCCCGTTAGCGTAACAAGGCTGCCATTCAATCCACGGCAGCCTCATGGTTTAGTTTATTGAGTTGCCTCAACAAAGACCTCTTCTTTTGCTTCCCGTTTTGCGGTTTCAATCAGTGTTTAGACAATCTTTTACATATGTGAAATTTGCAACTTTCCCCTCTAAGCCTTCCTCATCCTGGTCACTTCCTCTTCCACCATGAGCTCCCTTCTAAAGGAAGTCTTTATGCATAGGTATACTCCGGTCCCAATCGTTCGATAACTCGATCCAACTGTTTGGTTAGATAAGGCGAAACGTCACCAATGCCAGCCACTGCTTCTAACAAGGGAAAGGGTTGCCCACTCCACGGGCCTCGTGGATCAAAGACTTGTCTACCGATTCGCAATCCTCCTGTTTCCTTGAAGATGTTCAATCGTTCCAATCCTTCAATAAGCAGCCCGACCGGCAGTGTTTTGTTCCTACGTCGGGACCATTCTGCCAAGAAGGACATGCCGCGTAATATATCATATTCAAAAAACCTCGGAAAGCAAGGCTTCAGCCATTCCATATCGATGACGCTTCTATTTTGTTTAGAACATACAAGACGATGCTCAATTAAATAACGTGCGCCTTCATCTAAGAAAACGACTTCCTGTTCAGTAAATTCACGGTCTGTATGCCATAAGATAGCTTCAAGCGGAGGAAGTGTTGAAACAATAGAGCTCTTTTTAGAATGAGTATAAGCTTCAGGGTCGCAGTTCAGCCCGCCATCAGGTAACTGATGCTTTAAGAGCCATTCGCGAATCCAAGGCAGTTCCTTGTCCAAATCACAGCCATACGCCATTAGAATCATATAGTATACGGCAAGTTCACAATGGCAGCAATCCATCTTCATCTTATCACTTTCACTTGTAGGATGGTCATCGGCGGATATGATGAAGGTCGGCCAGACCTGAGTTTCGAGTAAATATTTTGCTCCGACAATAGCAGACTCGGGAATTAGTTTCACCTCTCCCATTTCATAAAGAGCAGCCATATGCCACCAAGCTCCATCCCATTTTCGACGGCTGCACTCGCCGTGAGTCATCCCCAAATGGGGAGTAGATTCAAGGAACTGTATAGATTCTTTGATTGCTAAACGAATATTTTGATTTGTTTCCATCTGGGTATCTCCTTTTTGATTACCTCTACTTCATGCTTCAGTTAAGCAACGCTCATCTTGTATACCCTTCCACTCTTAAAAAATTCGATATGTTATTAACCCATCCTGCCCGTTAGCTTAACAGGCAGCCGATATTACGGCAACCTATTCTTATGAGACCATTCGTGTTGCGTTAATTATCTTAATCTCTAGGTGACCTTTAAGGCAAAATGATAAAACGCATCGCCACGAGATTGGTTCTCTACATCTTCATCCATCCACCATACCCCGTATGAATAAAAATATGTCCCTTTTTCTGTAGGAACTTGAAAACTATTTTCTTTCAATAAAACTTCTGTAAGTCTTCCTTCATAGAATTGCTCGACATGAAATTTATTCGGTTGGGGCTCATAATTCATAAGGAATTTTACAACATCACCAGGCTTTACTGGAATCGGTTCTTTTCCTTTTAAAAGTTCAACTGGACCAGCTGAATCCACACATGATGTTGTCCAGCAATATGTGCCGAGTTTTGTTTTGTACATTCGTTTATCAATCTGAATTTGAACCTTTGGTGGTTTCTCTCCCTCAAGGTCCTTGTTTTTTGGCTGAACACCCATGCAACCAACTATACATATAAGAGTTAGTGCCATAACGAATAACAAGACTGTATTCTTCATATAAACCCTCCTATCTATATTCGACCCTAATTATTCAACGATAGAAGAAGTAATTTACTGTATAAATCGATTTCTGTGCTGCGGCATTTACAAGGCTGACATGATGATGTTTGCAGGTTCATCGTTGCTCACATTGACGTTTTGATAAGATGCGTAGCCGCCAAATACATGAAGTCCAAAGTGGCCTTCTGCAAAAGTGCCATCCATTACATCTATGACTTTTTGTCTATCCACATAAACTACAATATGCGGCCCATTCGCTTCTATTTTCACCTTATAAGTTTGACATGGCTGAATGAAAGTCGGTACTTTCGCAAGAACCTGCCGTTCTTCAAATCCTCCATTAATTTTATAGAACAGACGGATCGCCTTCATGTTAGGGTCTAGATTCAGATAGTAACCACTGCGCCCATCCTCGCTAGCCCTGAACAAAATAGAACCTGCTCCTCCTGTTTCACCAAGCATCATGTCTGCTTCATACGTAAAATTCCCAGCCTTCTCTTTAGCGATATAATTCGCATCGCTGAAATAATTACCACGAATCCCATTCTCGCTAACTAACCATGAAGCAGCAGACAGATCTTTGGTCCATCCACTCAGGTTTGTCCGGAACTCACCACCTGTGACTTTAACGAGCACACTAGCGGATGCTTTACCATTCGGAGTAGATACGGTGATCGTGGACTCCCCCTCTTTTTTCGCCTCAATAACCGCCTGTGAATTGTCTACCACGTCTAAGGCTATTACTTCTTTATTGCTGGACTCCCACTTAAGCGGTTGAACGCCAAAACCTGGTCTGTACTCGACCATTGCCTGCAGTGTGTCCGATTCCCCTATACCCAGTTCCCGAACCCTCGTATCCATCTTTATCTGAGCTTTTGAATTAATGTCCTCATTCCAGACGGATTGAAGTTGATGCACTTTCAAGGAAACAACGTTCACATTCCCGCCTTTCACGTAAAAACTCATCGCTCTACTGGCTGGATTCGGAAATATAACATCTGAAAAGACGACGTTGCCGCCGTTACCAAAGGCTTCAACGGAAGACTCATCCACAAGAATACGCATCTTGACCCGATTATTCTCCATTTGCATCGGCGCTTCATGCTTTTTATTGAAAAGGCTGGAAAAGTCCGTTACTCCAGATGCAGTTCGGTCCACAAACATTTTACTCTCGCTTGCGGTATAACCCACAACCGTCTTCTGATTTGCACCCTCACGAAGGTTAAAGCCGAACTCGGTCACTGTGCTGGCTTCAGGGATTTCAATTTCAGCTTCAATTTCGTAAGCACCTGAAATAATGCCTTTTAGCAGGTTCCCGGAAGAAGGACTCACCCCTTTGTTAGAAGCAGAGTACAATGGTTTACGCAATGATTCCAATTCTTTAATTGGACTTTGTGCCATCCGAATTCCATCTTCGGTCGTTACCAATGATACTTCTCTCGGAATGGTTAGTTCACCTTTCCAATTCGTCGTTGGGAAAGCGAACGGATAGTCCCAATTCGTCATCCACGCCATCATCACTCTGCGATGATCAGGCATGTTAGCAAAAGACATCGAAGCGTAAAATTCTTTACCAAAATCTGTTCTTAGCACCTTACCCGCCGGATTATCATTCACGAATTTACCATCAGCTGTTAAATGACCAATAAAATACTCGGCATCTGATCCACCAGTTTTTGGATTCGCTCCCGTACTGATCATCATAACCCACTTCTTCTGTGACGTTCCGTCTACCGGAAGCTGGAACAAATCAGGGCATTCCCATACACCTCCGCGGACGTAATCCCCGTATCCCCAATTATCTGTCAATGTCCAGTCAAGTAAATTCGTTGACGTATAGAAACGAATATTATCTCCTCCGGACACAACCATAACCCATCGGTTATTCTCGTCATCATAGATCACTTTCGGATCGCGGAAATCCCATCCCCCAGGGTCTTCTCCGCTCTTACCTGGGTTCTCGATCACGATCGGGCGGTCCTTCGAATATTCCCAAGTGCGACCTTGGTCCTTGCTGTATGCCAGACCTATACGCTGGTTCCCATTCGGGCCATCCGGATTAAAGGAAGTATAATATGCAATAAGGCCCTTGCCTCCTGAATCCCCGAATAAACCGGATGCATTCGTCATATCCGCAACAGCCGATCCAGACCAGACATGTCCGTGATCATTCCACGGAAGTGCAATCGGAAGCCGCTTCCAGTTCAGCAAATCTTTACTGACAGCATGCGCCCATGTGCCTCCATCCTGATGGAAGAGATGATATTCTCCTTCGAAGTAGACAAGTCCATTCGGATCACTTGCTGAACCACGTATTGGCGTGTAGTGATACTGAGGACGATATATTTCGTTATAATATTGGCTCGATTCCGTCACATAAGTATCCTGGAAGTAAGCCGTCCCCTGTTTGACGACGATTCCGGTATTTCCATTCGTGTAGGTTGAATCTTTCACGTCAATCGCGGCCGTAGTGTATCCGTCCAGGAAGACCTGAATTCGATTTCCCTTTGCCTTGATCTCCACATGATGTTTGGCTCCCATCTGACTCGGATAAGTACGCAGTGAACTTGCAATTACTGTTCCTTTCGTATTCGTCAAACTTACACGGACCTGATCTCCTTCCTTCGTAAGAGTAGCTTCATATCCATCAGCTCCATCGGCGGAGGAACGAAATGCGAGAGCCGCAACAGAATCAGGAAGAAGGGTAATATTCCCTTCATACACAATATCAGCCGCCTGTTTGTTATAGATTTGCTGTGCCTTGCTCTCATGTGCTATCGTCCCTCTTTTGCCGCTGATATCAGGCTGCCATTTTCCCTTACTTGCAACCACTGTACCCAAATTACCTTTCAGATCGCTCACCACGATGTTCGAAAACAAGGCGGATCCATCCCATACATGAAGTCCCAGCTTTCCGCTTCGATACGTAATGTCCTGAACATCAATCAAAGGTTTATATTGATTGCCCCAATATACTTTTAGCGAGGAACCCACTGCCTTCACTTTGAGATGATAAATCTGACCCGCTTCAACAGAAACTTTACGCTCCTCCTTTAATTTCCCATCTCCATTCCTTGCATCTCTTAACCGAATCAGACCTGTATCCGGAATGATTTGGAGTTTGTACGAGCTAAAGCCATCCTCATTAGAACGGAACAACAACGTTGCGACTGCCTTCGTATCCCTGATCATGACATCAGCTTCATAGATAAAATCATCGGACACCGTCTCGGAGATGGCCGTTACATTTTCTTTAGGCTGCGAAGTCAGCAAGATTCCTTCTGAAGTATACTCTAATAACCCTTTCCCTTTCACTTGCCAGCCTGTCAAATTGGTGTTTAATTTGGTAGCGTTTTCAAAAATAGAAAGCTCCTCCTTTGCCTGTTTACTTGCTTCCTGATCAGCGAACACAGCCCAACCCGTAGCCGGATTAGATGTAAAAACGCCCATTGAAGTCAGAGCTAACCCCGTTGCCATCAGAAGACATATTGCGAATTTAGATTTATCTTTCATTCCTTACCCTCTTTTCTAATGGAATTGAAAGTAGCGGTCAGCAACTCGAGCTTAACTGGACGAGTCCTGGCAGCACAATATAATCAACAATGTGATCCAGTATGACACTAGAGCTGACATAGCCGTTCAGGTTATGTAGCACAGCCTTTCGAATCAACGGGAACAGCTCTTAGCTGACTTAATTCACTTATGGGTGTTTGGATTAAGCAAATTCCCTCCGAATACGTCCTAAGCTGTATCTCTCGGGGGATTGACATGTGACCACGCCATTCTTCTGAAGGAAGAGTGGAAGCATAACGCCAATTGTTCATCCAGCCGACCCAAATCTTTCGTACGTCCTCGTTCGGAATGCCATCCCAGGTCACGGCCGCCTGCCGGTGGTTCTGAATCGTTTGGATTCACACCATTTCTATCCCCGACACTTAGCATAAGAATCCACTTAGTGATATTGGGATCTTCATCCACTTGGATTTTAAATGCCTCAGAACATTCAAAAATATCCTCGATGGATACCCGGAATATCAGAGCTGAAATCGCTTGCAAAAAACCATGCCTTAAGATTGGAATACGTATAAAAATTTTACATGGTCTCTTACGGCAAGAACCATTACCCACATTGACGATTCGTCATACCAAAACAACTTCGGATCACGAAAGTCTAGCATTTTCGTTGGGAACAAAACAGGATTACCTTGCCTGTGTATCATAAGGGGTATGTTGGTAGAACAGGTGGTACTCTCCTTCATGGTAACCCATGCCGTTGGGATCATTCATCTAATTTTCCTTCGGCTAATAGTGTAATTGGGACTGTATTTATTTTTATAAAAAATATTCACTGGTTCCTTTTCTGCTACTCATCTCACCAGATAAATGTATTTCTTTAATGTTACTCACCCTCCTTTTAGGTTATTTAGGATCTTAATAGAAGTGATTCAACTAGCTTGGCAACTAAATTGGAATGCGTGCAAATAACTGCTTAGTGTACCTGAAAAATGCATCTCTTATGAACCAAAATAATCCAATAGCGTGCATTTGTCAATTTTTTTTTACTTCATTCCAAATATTTTTGGATGAATGAGCTTGTTGATTTTACATTTGCACAAAAATATATTAAATCACTCGAAAATGGCAACTTTTATTTAATTTTATCTAATCGTCCTTCTTTATTTTGTAAACTAAATGTATCTACAAATGTTCACAAGTTCTTGTTCTTTCCGGCAAAGGAACCAAGCTCTTGGTCTGGCCGCGGCAGCTGCAACACGTCCGATCCTCCTGCAGACGGTCCGATTTCTTCCCTATCTCGAACCCTCCCTTAATCCAAGCTTGGTTTAAACCAAGCCTAGAGTGCAACCAGGAACGAAAAAAGGACGCTCATTAATCCACGAACGCCCTTGCTTCAGAACTCACAACTTTATTTGACACCTTAGTCACCTTATTTTGATAAAGGGTGACTAAGATGCTCATGTTTATTTTATTATTCACCTCTGATTTTTACAATTTTATGCTCCTTCATTCAAGACTAAATATCCACTCATTTGCTTTTAAAAAATATTAATTCTATCGCCTTAAAAAAAACGACACTACATATTTTCTGCAGTGTCGTTTTTAATCCGATTATCTTAAGTAATTAAGCGAGATAAAATCTTACTTTTCTTTTGCAAATATGAACTGCAATCTTTTCATCGAGTTATTCAGCTTGCCATATATCTTTCAATTTCCAATAGGTCAATTCATTTACTAGAGCCTCTCCACCCTCCGTTATGATTTCTATGCCTAGCAATTTCTCACTCGGATAGATGCGACTTGTCATCGTAGCTTGTCCTTCATTCGCAAACATTTCAATGGATGAGCGATCCAGATATACATGCAATGTCAGCTGCCCCCCAGCATTGAAGGCTGTTTGACGTACTCCATCTGTCTTCTTACCTGATTTAGAACAATTAAGCATAAGTTTCTGCTCCGGAATAGAATATGTGATAACCGTTTCTTCTCGACCTGTTCCACGAAACTTCAAGCCTACCATGTCTGCACTTGACTTCGTGAGGTCGAACACTACCTTAAGTTCAAGCAGGTCGGCTTCAACTTCCTTGAAGTAACTTCCAGAAATGGCGCCATATTGACACAAAATATGTTTACTTTGACGAAGCAACTTCATTTCTTCTACTGGATTCATCAGTACTTTATTATTGTCACCCAACGTAACTAAACGCGGGATCGTCATTGCTCCACACCAGCCGTCTGCTTTCGTCGGCATATCCGATTCCCACATATCCATCCAACCAATCGCAATGCGGCGACCTTGATCATCTAGAAAAGTTTGAACCGCATAGAAGTCATGACCATTATCCAACTCGATGAACTCTCCATGCTTATATTCATTACTATCATAATTATAATCGCCAACATAATATCCCGTCTGGAACAAGTTATTGTACTTATCTCCCTGCGCATCAATACCTTGTGGGGAGAACATAAATATATGCTTACCGTTCAGTTCAAAGAAATCAGGGCACTCCCACATGAAGCCCATATTCTTATCTCCCTGCAGAAGCACACCATGATAGGTCCAAGTTCTAAGGTCAGGAGATGTATATAGAATAACACGCGGCAGATCTTCTTTCGTGCTGTTACCTAGGATCATGTACCATGTATCCTCATGCTTCCATACCTTCGGATCACGGAAATGCTGGGAGCTATCTATCGGAGGTTCAGCGATTACGGGATTCTGCCTTATTTTTGTAAAATGAATACCATCTGTGCTTACTGCCACATTTTGATTTTGGAAAAAGATATTGTTTGGTTGATCAATATAGTGATGGCCAGTATAGATCAATGTCAGTTCGCCGTTATTATCTACTGCGCTTCCTGAGAAGCAGCCATCAAGATCACACGCATCTCCAGGTACTAATGCAATCGGACAATGCTCCCAATGTACAAGGTCTTTACTCTTCACGTGACCCCAATGCATTGGACCCCAGTTCTCATCATAAGGATGATGCTGATAGAAGGCGTGATATTCACCTTTAAATTGAATTAATCCATTTGGGTCGTTAATCCAGTTTGCTGGTGCCATAATATGATAACCTAATCGGTACCGCTTGTTCATTTTCGCTTCTGCCTGTTTCAATGCTTCCTCAGCTTGCTTCGTATTGTTATTATATGTGTTCATCTGTCTTCCTCCTATGCTGTTTCAAAAAGCTTGTTAGGCTTGGGATTCAGCTTTTTCGGTTCTTTCTTTAAGGTAAAGATTGAGATTGTTGTAAAGGCAAATACGAAAACACCCATAATCACGTACGTATTTGCAAAGCCTCTAATGTCATAAGACATACCCGCGATTGGCGAGAAGATCGAAGCTCCTACCTGACTCATAAACTGGTATCCCACCAGATATAGGATCGAAGACAGACGCGTATCGAAATTAGCAGCCAAGTACTTAAATACGGAGATCAGCATGATTGGCAGTTCCAATGCGTGAATCAATTTCATAGCTGAGATACCATAAGGTCCAATAACTAAGCCTGAACCCATGATCCGGAACGCCATCAAGAACCCTGCCAATATCAGACCCTTTTTTGCTCCAATTTTGTTGACAATGAAAGGCGCTAAGAACATCATGCCTGCTTCCAAGAATACTTGTAGGGAATTTAAGTAACCGTAAACTTGATTGCCTAAAGCAACCGTTGAGAACGTCGATGAAAAGTAATTCGGGAACTGCTGGTCATACACATTGTAAACACAGGTAACACCAAGAACATATAAAATGAAGAACCATAAATGCTTGTTTGCAAACAAATGGACGATTTGCTTAAAGTTAACAGATTCTGCTCGCTCCATCTCAGAATCTGTCATTTCAACTTTAATTGTCATCATAATGATAAACAGAATGACAGCAGATACGGATCCAATCCAGAAGTTAATGTTAGGGTTGATATTGAAGAGCTGACCAGCGAAAAATGTTGCTGCTGCCCAACCTAGCGAGCCCCACATACGAGATTTTCCGTATTCAAAGCCATATTTTCGGCTGACTTTCTCGACATAAGATTCGATGGCTCCGATTCCTGCCAAAAAAGAAATACCCAAGTATAATCCACCTACAATGGCGCCGAGAAATACATTGTATTGAAGTAACGGCCCATAGATATAGATATAGAAAGGACCAACAAATAAGAGTAAAGAACTGATTAGAAATAAAATATGCTTCTTCAATCCAATTTTATCTGATATATAGCCATAAAGCGGTTGCATACATAGCGCAAAGATAGCGTTTACAGTAAAGATAACACCTGTTTCAGCACCATTCAGACTGATTTCTTGCCCTAGCCAGATGGAGAACAATGAGTAACTTGCTGACCAAGTAAAGAAGAAAAAGAAGAAATAGGCACTTAGTTTCCAGTACAAGCTCTTTGACTTTCTCATATCGAACGCTCCTCTAAGTTAAACATTTAATGTAAATGAAAGCACTTCCGTATTTACAGATCGATTATATGTCAACCGCTTTCATATGTCAACCGCTTGACATATTTCTAAAAGGAAAAGAGCTCTCCTCTTTGATTTCAATTACTCTAATAAGGATAGCTCCACCTTATATCACAATGCTGAAACTATGGAAATTGTATTAAGCTGTACTAGCTTCAATAAGTTTCACTGGTAGATAGGTTTCTCGCGGGACATCACTGAATCCACCTTCAATTTCTTTAATAAGTAACTCTATGGAAGATCTCGCGATCTCCTGTATTGGTTGCTGAATTGTCGTTAATTCTGGGAGAAGATTGCGGGTTGTTTCTGTTCCGTCATATCCAATTACGCGAATATCTTCAGGAACACGTTTTCCTCTACTTCTTGCTTTAGCAATAAAAGACGCAGCCACCAAGTCATTACTCGCAAACAATCCATCTACTTCAGGATGTTCATCGAGCAAGCGTTTAATCGGTTCATCGTGATTCTGTTGGTGGAAGGGATCATGTACTTCATAGGTAATTGCCTTTCGACCATACTGCTCCATCACATCTTCATATGCTTTTCTTCTCAAGCTTGCCGGTGTTTCCAATTCAACAGGGCCATTGATGTGTAAGATATGCTTGCACCCCTTTTCAATAAGCAGTTCTGACGCCAGTTTTCCACCCAAATAATTATCCGATCCTACAACTGGGATTGAATCGGATAGAAAATGATCGATCGCAATGACGGCAATATTCTTCTGTTCATAATTTACGATACCTCGGTTGTGTGTACCAACGATAATACCGTCAACTTGATTTCGCATAAGCATATCCACATAAGATTCTTCTTTATCCAGCTGATTCAAACTGTTACAAAGCAACAGCTTATAGCCTAATGACGCAGAAATATTCTCTATATGAAAAGTCAGCTCTCCGAAAAATGGGTTGCTTGTAGTTGGAATGATTAATCCAATTAGATTTGTTCGTTTACTAAATAATGACCGAGCCACATCATTTGGTAAATAATTCAGTTCCTGCATCGCTTTATGAACTTGATCCTTCGTTTCTTGACTGATATAGCCACGATTATTAAGTACGCGAGAAACCGTAGTCGGTGAAACTCCAGCTAATTGTGCAACATCGTTAAGTTTTGGTTTCATTGATTCAACCTGCCTTCTCTCCATGCCAAGTCTCCAATTATTCTATTATTTTAACATGGTTAAACGTGAAAAAACATCTGACCCTACGAGCCCTTTTCATTCAAATCTGTAATATCATCCATATACAGTGGTATTTGTTTTGTAGGTTGCTACTGCCTCCTTGAACCATGGATATTCGCGGCTTGAATGATTGATAACAAGGTCCATGACATCTTACTCCCTTTCGGTCCGCTTCTTCCATCAAGGTGCGAAAATCATTTAGACTCCCACACAGCGGGTATACCTGATAGTAATCAGTTACATCATATTTATGGTAACTTGGAGACGGATTAGGGGCATAAGCCAGAGGCAGTTGACCTCCAAATCCACCCCGAATGGGGTTTGCCCTCGTTTAAGTAATCAAGTTTTTGTGTAATTCCTTTCAAATCACTGTGTCCGTCTTGTGAATATACTTGGTTGAATTATTATCTTGTGGAGTATGGATAAATGTATCCATTTAAGTGTATACATCCCGAGATTTTTGCCATTTTATATGGACTAATATATGAACGTACCATAATGGAATGAATCTCATGTGTGATTTCGTAGAAGAAGATGGGGCTGTGTTACCGCTTTTGGGCGGCATGCTTTACATGTAGAAACTGGTAGTATACAACAAAAAGCGAATATGATTATTGCATATAGCGTCCTCCATCCATGACAATGGTTTGTCCCGTGAGATAACCAATTTTCGGATTGGCAAGTTGGGGCACAAGCTCCCCAACCTCGGATTTTTTACCCAGGCGACCCAGCGGCGTATTCCCGATAATCCCTTCCATCACAGCGTCATTTAATGAACCTGTCATTTCCGAGGCGATCAGGCCCGGCGCGATCACATTCACACTAATATTGTATTTTGCCAGCTCACGGGCTGAGGATTTGGTTAATCCAATCAATCCGGCCTTGGAAGCACCATAATGAGGGCCGAAGCTTCCTCTCGTAAAGCCGCTACAGAGGAAATATTAATAATTCTGCCTTCTTCACAAAGGATCTGTGATAATTTTTTGCATGTAAATATGAATCTGGATTTAAAAGCCCAGCTCAATATTTTAATAGGACAAATCAACTCCCGCTATGGAAATCTAGCACAAGCTCTGGATCACTTCTTTTTAGCTCGCACCATATATTAACAAAAGCAAGCGCACAAAAAAATAAACGAATTGTATATCCTTATAGCTGAAGCTTATTATCACCAAAAAGATTTTGAGACCGCTTCGTATTACTACAGACAAGGCCTACCTGCTCATTAACAAAAAACCTCAGGGCTTCTTCCAGATGGATAAGGTCCCTGGGGTTTAATCATTTATATTTCACTTATGGCTCAAAACGCTTAATAACGATGAACGCATTGTGGCCGCCAAAGAGGTCAAATCGATTTCAGTTTGATCATAATATATAACTTCTCGATCGCTAACTAAACGAATTTTTTACGCATCTCTAAAGCAGATTTTCCATTCGTTTCGTGGAGGAGTGTCCGGTAACCGTTATTGAATCAATCGTCCAATCTTTGACGGTCCATGTAGCACATTCCCTGATTGCTTTCGATGGTGCAGTTGATAAACGTGATGTTCTTCGAATTCCAGCCTAAATATTCTCCGATGATCAATGAATCATAAACGGTGATATTCACACAATTCCAGAAAGCGTCCTTTGAAATAAGCTTTGCATTGCGAATCTCCATATTCTTTGCTCCGTCGAATGCGTAGTTCCCTGCCAATGTGAAATCGTCGATGGTGATATTTGCGCTATTCATTCCAAAATAATCGCCTTTTGCGGTCACATGATTCAAGTGAATATCTGCGCAATTCCATAAGGTTTCTTGCGCGTTGGGTAGATCGACATTTGTCAGTCGGATCCCGCTCGAACGCCGAAATATCTTTGGTGCCTCTATTACGGTGTCACTGATGGCAATTTGATGTGTATACCATATTCCTGATCGGGCCATTTCAAGGAAAGTGCTGCTACTAATACGAATATTATTGCAATACCATAAGGGATACTTCCATTTGAAAAGTGCTCGTTCTCCAGTAAGTATTTGTTGATCGATCGTTTGCATAATACTGTCTCCAATCACTCAGTACTAGCTTCAAATATTCCCTGACCTCATATTCGTTTGATGAATATCCGCAGACTAGAAACAGTGGGTTCCTGGTTTATGAGAAGCTTCAATAGAAACGGCAGCACTGATGTCTGCCGTTTCTGTGTGTTACTTCATTTATTAAAGTTTAGTATAATCTTCATCCATTACGGGTTCTAACCAATCTGTTTGTCCTGGTGTAAGAGCTAAGTGAACAAACCAGCTGTCCTTCGTAGCACCATGCCAATGTTTTACGTTTGGTGGAATGTTTACCACATCGCCTGTTTTGAGTAATTGGGCTGGCTTTCCATCTTCTTGATACCATCCTTCACCGCCAGTAACCAACAACACTTGCCCAGCATGATGAGAGTGCCAGTTATTGCGGGCACCGGGAGCAAAGGTTACATTCCCAATTGCTGTATTGAGTGGTGCTGGATCGGTAAACACCATTTGTAAGTATGCGTCACCGATAAAATTTTTTTCGACTTTTTGACCCAATGGGAAGAGTGTGCTATTGCTTAAGTGCTCATTCTTCATTTTTTATCCCTACTTTCTTATATTTTTATTATTATCCAACGAGATGCTATCGACTTCCTACTTTTTAGGAATCATTAACGCTATTGGGCTTGCTCAATCGTCATCGTGAAACTGCCGTTCATTTTTACAAGCTTTTCAACTCCGACCTCAATATGACCTAGCTTTACAAGTCGACTTGAATAACCAAAATCTTGATAAAATATAGCCAAATTGCCCCAAGGAGAATAATAAGTAAAATCTCCAACGGAAGGATCGATGCCTGACGGCGCAGCTTTAATGGACAATCTTTTCTCTAGCCTGCTGATTTTTTCGGTACCAGCATAATCCTCGAAGGTTATAGTCATTGGAAGTCGCTGTAAAAAATCTTGGCTGGTCGGATTATCGTACATGCTTACCATTACTTCCTCGTTGTTAAATATCAATTTTATTTTTATATTAGTTGTTTGATTGGCCACAGTTTTTCCTCCATTGGTATTACCGCCACAAGCCATGAGGGTAAGGGTCATCAAAAAACAAGAGATAGAGAAATCTGTTTCTTCACTAAATTCTCTCCAGCTATTCCGGAATGATTTCATTTAAGCAACTTAAAGCGTTTAATGTTCTCGGAAAACCCATATATGGAAGGCAGTGAGTGATGGCAGTGATCATCATATCCTTGTCATTGCCCGCATTCAGATTGCCCCGCACATGTGCCTTGACTTGACTTTCACAACCGCCCAGGCTGCTTAAGATACAGAGGGTCAGCAGCTCCCGTGTCTTCAGATCAAGACCTCTACGAGTATAGAAGTCGCCAAAACAGAAGGCAGAAAGATAGTCCTGTATATGCTTTTGATTGGATGGAGCATTATCCCTATTTTTTTCAATGATATCGCCAAAAATCTCTACCTGCACTGCAAGCCCTTTATCTAACCGATTCTCTTCTTCAACCTGCTTTTGGCTTTCGAGAGGTAACACTATATTTTGGGCCTTGAAAACTTCATTAATCTCCGCGATGGCAATTAGCGTTTTGGGGAATCCTAAATAAGGCGCACATTGGTAAATGGCCTCTTTGATTTCTACCGGTGTCAGCCCAACGTTCAGTGCAGCCTGAGTATGGGCCTTGAGCTGTGGCAACGTTTGGTTCGTTGCAAGCACCACCAGAGTAATAAGCTCACGTTGTTTATCGTCCAATTCACCTTGATAAAAAACTTCTCCAAAAATGAAGCGGCTCAGGATGTCCTGAAAATCAGGATCGGTAGCGTATGCCGCTGGCACTCCATCGCCAAATAGCTTTTTATACGTCACTTGATTCTTTTCAATTCGATTCGTACATTTCCCTCTATTTCCAAGTTTCGTATAATCCATTTCATGCTTCCTCCCTTTCTTTTCCTTAAAAATAGTCCAATGAGCGCCTTTATTGATGTACATTAGGTGTTGGTTTCACGCGGTGGATCCTTGACTGTCGCCTAGTACCAATGGGAGTTATGCTCTTAGTAGGTGCATACATAGAGTGAGCGCCAATACTCCTTTGATATGGAGTGCATCAAACGGATAATTTTTTTATCCCTTTAACCAGAATGATATAGGTAATTATAGATAATAAACTGGTAGAAAAAATAATAATTCCAAAAGGTATGGCAGAATTTTCGCCTGCAATTCCCACAAGCGGAGACGTAACGGCACCTAACGCGAATTGTAAGGTGCCGAGCACGGCAGAAGCGCTCCCTGCAATATGCCCTTGCGACTCCATTGCTAATGTAAAAGAGATGGGTCCAATGATCCCAATGGATAAGGCGAATAAGAAGATCGAAATAAACATAGCTGATAATGCTCCATGTACTAGTACTATAAATAAGACCGCAGCGGAAGATATAAAAGACAGTATTAATCCGATCAAAAATAGTCGACTTTCCGTTACCCGGCCTGCAAGCAGCTTGACGAATTGAGATCCCAAGATAATAGCAAGGCCATTCAACGCAAACAGGATCGAAAACAGTTGCGGCGACACGCCGTATATGTTTTGATAAATAAATGGGGTACCTGCAACATAGGCAAAAACACCTGCGAACAATATGCCATTGACGAGAGCATATCCCATAAAAGACCTCTTTTGGAACAAGCTGTTATAATTTTTCATCAACGAACGGAGACTGCTTGGAGCACGTTGCTGTACAGGTAAGCTTTCCTTTAACCCCCATATGGTTATCCCAGTTAATCCTATACCTAGCACCCCTAAAAATATAAATACACCTAACCAAGAGCTGTATGACATGACCGTACTTCCGGCCGTAGGGGAAATTAACGGAGCGACATTGCTTATCATCGTTAGCAACGATATAAACTTAGTCATTTCAATCCCACTAAACCGATCTCGAACAATAGCGCGCGAAATAACGAGTCCGGCGGACGCAGCAACCCCTTGAATAAATCTTAAAAATATAAACCATTCTATGCTTGGTGCAAAAGCGCATCCAATCGAGGAAAGGATAAATAATATCATGGAAATCAACAAAGGCCGGCGTCTTCCATAAATGTCGCTTAAAGGCCCCATTATCAACTGTCCTAACCCTAATCCTAACAGGCTAGTGGTTAAACTCGCTTGAACGGCAGTTGCACTTGTTCCAAAAAAAACAGCGATTTGCGGAAGTGATGCAAGATACATATCGACAGTAAACGGCCCCAGCGCCGAGAATGTGGCCAATATTAGAGCAAAACCGAGAGAATTTTTTTGGGTCTTATATTTCATTCCTTTAACTCCTATGATTGATTAAATGCACATTCTTTAAGCCAACGCATTTGCTTTAGGTTTTGTCGTTTTATTACCCTGTGACAGTATACCCCTCCGATATACAAAGGGTCTTAGATAAATTTCGGAGATATGTCTTTTCCTTATCCAACTCAAGGGCACACCACCCGGCGTGCCCTTGATATTTTTTTGCTGCAATGAATCCCTATTCGTTCTCCATCGTGCTGATGTCGATGACAAATCGATACCGGACATCCGAAGCAAGTACGCGTTCCCATGCCTCATCAATCTGATTAGCGGAGATAACCTCGATCTCAGGCGTAATGTGGTGTTCAGCGCAGAAATCAAGCATTTCCTGTGTTTCCCGAATACCGCCGATTGCCGATCCAGCAAACGACCGACGATGCGGGATAAGAGAGAATACTTGAACTGGCAATGCCTCCGGCGGCGCACCGACATTAACCAAGGTACCGTCCACTGCCAGCAGTGATAGGTAGGCATTCAAATCAATTTTCGCGCTCACCGTATTCACGATGAGATCAAACGTGCCGGCCAGCTTCTTAAATGTCTCCGCATCGCTGGTGGCATAATAATGGTCCGCTCCTAGTTTCAAACCATCTTCTTTTTTCTTCAAGGTTTGAGATAAAACCGTTACTTCTGCTTCCATAGCATGAGCGAGCTTCACAGCCATGTGTCCGAGTCCGCCAAGTCCAACAACTGCTACCTTCTTGCCGGAAGCAGCACCCCAATGGCGCAGCGGAGAGTACGTTGTGATCCCAGCACATAAAAGCGGAGCGGCGACATCAAGATCAATGCCGTCAGGAATTCGAACCACGAAATCTTCCGTTACGACGATGTGGGTGGAATAACCCCCTTGTGTATATTGTCCATATCTGTCGATAGCTGCGTAGGTACCCGTATGTCCATTAAGACAATATTGCTCCTCTCCTCTACGGCAACTCTCGCACTCTCGACAGGAATCAACCATGCAGCCAACTCCTACTCGGTCACCAACAGTATACTTTGTGACTTCCGAGCCAACCTGGGCGACAACACCGGCGATCTCATGTCCTGGAACGATAGGGTATTGGACTGGCCCCCAATCCCCACGAGCGGTATGGATGTCAGAGTGGCAAATACCCGCATACTTGATCTCAATGAGAACATCATGCGGCTTAAGATCTCTGCGCTCAATTGTAGTTAGTATGAACGGACCTTCCGGACCGAACACAGCACGTGCATTAGCATTAATCATATATAACCTCCAGTGAATACAATTTTATCTGTTAGTCCTTTTTTAGAAATTAGTAATGATTATTCACATTTTTTTATTAACTACCAAGTGAACATCCCTCCTTTCTAAATTTAAGTTCTCCTTTTAGGTAATATTAGTGAACCACAAAGAGCGGATAAACAAAACTTGTTGTTTTATCAACTCACGTCTATTATTATAAAAAAGAAGCCTAAGTTCAATGGTTAAAAAAGCGCAATTTGTTGAAATAACAACAACATCACGAAAAGTGTTCATTATTTTGAGTTGGTCAGGGGGAAAAGACTAAATGATAAAAGTAGATCGGAGAATTCTAAAAACGCAAGAATCCTTGAAAAAAGCCGTTATTGAACTGATGGCTGTAAAAAACTTCGATGACATTACCATTCAAGACATTGCAGACCAGGCAAACGTAAACCGTGGTACGATTTATCTTCATTATCAGGACAAATATGATTTGTTGGATAAACTGATCGAATCACACATGAATGAATTAGGCGAAATGGATGAATGGGCATGTAAGCTGGATTGGAGCAATGGACTTGTACCTTTTTTTGAGTATTTTGAGAAAAATTATTTATTTTTTTCGACTATGTTAGCCAGTAAAGGAGCCCCCTCTTTTAGAACTCGTCTTCTTGATTATGTTATGGGAGGATTCAGAGGTGAGATTGATAGAGAAAGTGGAAGAAATGTGGATTTAAATGAAGACGTTATGTTGCAATATGCTGGTACCGCTTATGTAGGGGTAATAGAATGGTGGATTAGAAATGAAATGCCGTATCCGCCACAAATCATGGCTGAACAAGTTGGAGCCTTATTGGAGAGAAGTCTATAGAGGGTTAAATAATAGGTTTAAATAGAGTCTATACTGATTGAAGATAACTGCCCGTTAGTTTATCAAAAATGGAGCAGCAACCAACCGGCAAACTGCTCCATGCTATTTTCAACTAACGTTTCTCGTTTGCTCAATGATATATTAGTAATCACTTCGCCCATTCCCCTAAATTATCCATTTATACCATAATGCACAATATTTTCGTAGCTCAAGCCTTGTTAATCTAATATGTTCAAATTGAAATACCATTGAAAACTCACTGCCGTCCGGGTTGCTATACAATTTGGCGCTCTCTGGCGTAGCGCCCTATGTTTCTCCAACCGTCAGCAGATCTCCAGCTTTTTGAAACGTCTCCTTGCTGAGTTCCCTGATATACTTATGCAGATTCGGCCCGTTGCTGGTAATTTTCAAATCTGGTTCTTTTCCGATTAAGTCAATTACGTCAAGCCGAAAACCGCCTACACCCTTGCTTATCCACCAATTGATCATTTCGTAAATCTCTTGTCGGACTTTTGGGTTTTCCCAGTTGAGATCCGGCTGTTTTACAGAAAAAAGATGTAAATAATATTGTCCTATCTCGGGTACCCATTCCCAAGCTGAACCACCCATATGGAACCCAAGTCGTTTGGTGGCATTTCTCCAATGCCATCTCTCCAGACATAATAGTCATGGTACGGATTTTCTTTACTTTTTTTGCTTCTTGAAACCAGGGATGCTCATCATATCATCCAAAGATCCGAACATCGGATCGATATCCCGATAGTCCGAAATATCATAACCAAAATCATCCTGAGGGAATTTACAAACTGGTGATAGCCAAATTGCTCCGACACCGAGTTGCTGCAAATAGTCTAGACGGGAAACAATTCCTTTCAAATCGCCGATTCCATCACCATTACTATCTTGAAAACTACGTGGATATATCTGGTATACAACGATTTCTTTCCACCAATTTTTATTTTTCATTGTTCATTACAACCCTTCCAATACACGAATAGGTGTTTTTATCTCAATCAAGTCACAGCATACAATTACTCTTTTACCGATCCTACAACAATTCCAGTCACAAAATATTTTTGAAGCAGCGGATAAATCAGCAGCAGCGGGATGACAGCGACTACGATTTTGGCCGCATTTAGATTTTTGTTTGAAATTTCAGTCAGGTTGCTGAGTTGTGCTGAGTTGGTGCCGGATTGAAGAAGTTCCGCAATATCCACGTTAAGAGACTGAATATAAGTCATTAGCGGATAATTGCTGACTTGGGTCATATAGATCAAACCGCTGAAGAAATCATTCCACGTTCCCACGATACTGAATAGTGCTACCGTCGCCAGCGCAGGGATGGACACGGGAACATACACTTTGAACAGGACCTGGAGCGGATTCGCCCCATCGATGAATGCTGCTTCTTCTAGCGCCTTAGGTACAGCAGAGAAGAAGTTCATGACAAGGATGACACTAAATATAGGGACAGCTCCCGGTAGAACAAGCGACCAAATTGTATTAAGCATATCGAGGTTTTTAATCAGTAGATAACTCGGGATCATCCCGCCGCTGAACAGCATGGCAAAAATCATGACATTCATATAAATGTTTCTGCCCCTAAATTCCCTTTTCGACTTGGAGAGCGGGTATGCCATTAAAATAATAAGAATCATGTTGAGAAGAAGTGTGAGCACAACACGTAGAACAGAAATGCCAAAGGAACGCCAGAACTGAGCATCATCAATAATTTTCGTATACGCTGCTGTTGTAAAATTGACCGGTACGAGACCTACAGCATTAGCTGACACGGCCTCGCTGCTGCTAAATGAAATCGCAACGATATTCCATAACGGAAGAAGGCAGATCAATGCCAGCAATATGACGATGGCATTGATGACAAACCGGCTAATTCGATCTTTTAGGCTTACAGAATATGACATGGGCTGTGCCTCCTTAGAATATTTTTCGGTCGGTGTATTTTTTGGCCAAATGGTTGGCGGACAATAGCAAAACAATACCGATCACTGACTTGAACAGGCCAACAGCCGTACCGAAGCTATACTGTCGCCCAACGAGCCCAATCCGATATACATAAGTATCTAGAATATCTCCCGACTCATAGACAACCGGATTATACAGATTATAAATTTGATCGAAGCCGGCACTCAAAATATTGGTCAGACTCATCACTCCCATGAGCAGGATAATAGGCAGCATACCTGGCAACGTAATATGCCATACTTTTCTCCACCAGCTGGCTCCATCCATTCCTGCCGCTTCGTACAGACCCGGATCAATCGAAGTAATTGCAGCCAAATAGACGATGGAACTGTAACCGAACTCCTTCCACACGTCTGTCCCAATAATCAGCGGCTGGAACCAGGTGTTGCTGCTGAGAAAATTAATATTCTCCAGACCGAAGAAAGCCAAAATTTGATTCACAATTCCATCCAAACTGAACATGTTAACAACCACGGACGCTAGAACTACCCAGGATAGAAAGTGTGGCAGATAAACAATTGTCTGAACGGATTTTTTAACGAATTTGATGCGAATCTCATTTAACAAAATGGAAAAAATGATAGCCATCATGGTTCCCAATAGAATCTTGGCAATGGCAATCACCAACGTATTACTAAAAACCTGTGCGATGTCCGGCAGCTTAAACATATAAATAAAATGCTTCAGCCCTACAAATTCGGAGCCAAACATCCCCTTGGCTGGTATATAATCCTGAAACGCCGTAATGACACCGACCATCGGAACATAGCTGAATACCAGCAAAAATAAAATTCCCGGAAGCATCATCAGATGATACATGGCACCCGTGCCCAACCGACCTTTTGCTTTATCATTTCCCTGTTTCATGGATGGACCCCTTTCTAGCAGTTCATGATTATTTATTTATTGGATGCGGCCTCGTCTTCAATTTCCTGAATTACCTGGTCACCGCCTTGTTTCTTCCAATTGCTAACGAAAGTATCGAAGTAATCCAGAGATTCTGCACCAGTCACGATTTTGATGAAAGATTCCTGCTCCATCTTGGTCAGATTAGCCCATGTCTGTTTCATGCTTGGTGTAGTTCCAGAGAAAGCGGGTGTCATCCAAACGAATTTGTTTTCCTGTGTCAGTTTGTCGATGAGTCCCACTCCGTTGATACGCGAGTGATATTTCGACCAGGCTGTTACGTTATCCGTATCCATATCGCTCAAGTAGGTTTGGATACTTTCAATATTGTTCTTTGATTCGGTTGTCCGGACCTGATCCAGACTAATCTCCCCTTTAATCCCGCGAACAACGTCAGAGTAATCATCCAGCAGCGAGGTAGCCGAGTTGACTTCAATATTAAAAGGTCTGGTAGAACCGTCTACGCCGTTCTCTTGATACTTGGCGGCTTCTGGCATAGATGTTTTCACATTTTTATCATTTGCCAGTTTATCGTAGAAAAGGTTTACTATTTTAACGGCGAGTTCCGGGTGTTCATATCCTTTTCTCACAACGATAAACTGATTGGCTGGATTGGCGTGTGCCACGTGTACCTTTCCGTCTGCATCCTCCAAAGTGTAAGCCGTGAATTTCGCATTCTTATCCATCTGCTTCACGCTGCTCAGACCCCAGTCGGGAATATGCCATGGTCCAAAAGCAATACCGCTTTGGCCGTTGGTGTACAGTGCCGTAATATCATCAAATGTGCGTGTTCCAAATTGCGGGTCGATGATGCCTCTCTTGAACCAATCTGCCATGACGCCTAACATCTGCTTGGTTTCCTTTGTTGTCGAGCCATAAACAATGCTGCCATCCTTTCCCTTCATCCAGTATTGAGGGAATGCACCCTTGGTGGAGGCAACTCCCAGCATGGTATAGGCGGAACCATTATAGTCACTTGTATTCAGGGTGTTCACAAAGGGAATACCTACCGGTTTCCCGGATTGGCCAGGATCTCTTTTCAGGAATTCCTCGGCCGTTTTCTCCACATCATCCAGCTTGATGGCCCCGTCTCCGTCTGCGTCAAGTTGGATACCCAGTAAATCCAGCCAATCCTGACGAACCCAGACCATGGTTGGCGCGGAATCTAGGGAAGTAGCCGGAAGTCCCATTAAACGTCCATCTATCGTCGCATTATCTAATGCACGGCCCTCATAAGATTCGTAAATGTTCTTGATGTTATCTGTGGCATACTGTTTGTAAATTTCCGTCATATCTTCAATCAGATCATTATCAACCAGTTCTTTGAGTTCATCCTTGGAATCGACACGCATCATGTCAGGCAGTTCCCCAGAGGCGATGGCGAGAGAAACCTGACGGCTGTAATCTTCTCCGTTGGCTTCAAATTGGTCTTTAATCTGAGCGTTAAACGTTTCTTTGACCAGCCGAGTATACGCGTTGTTCTCATACGTATCTCCAGCCGGCAGTTTCGGGTTGGCTGTAGTCACACGACCCATCGTTACGGTTATTTCGTCTTTATAGGCACTGAATGGGTCTCCCGGTGTTTCCTCATACTTGCCCGCTTCCTCCGCAGTGGGAGGGTTGGAGGAACCCCCACAGGCTGCAAGGGTTGAAATCATCAGGGCAGACATCGACAGCACGGCCAGACGTCTCGTCAACATGTTTCTTTTTATGAACCATTTAGTTCTCATCACATTCGATTCCCCTTCGTTCTGAATATTTCTCTATCGTTGTTGTTTGCGCTTTCATTATAAGACTAGGAGAAGACAAATCGAGATAGGGATTGAACGTCTGTTTGGATAGAGAAATGTATACGGTTTCATTCGGGATCATGAAGCCGTAGTTGGCTTGTAAGCATTTATCCTACCTACCGACATACATTTGTCTATCCTTACTTACTAATCAAAGTGAAGAACAAAAAAACCGGCAGCTCCTGAAACAGGAATCTGTCGGCTTGATTAATGTAATTATAAAAGTGTCGTGTAGAATTTATCGTATCACATTCATGATGGTCTTCAGCGATGATTATGGGCTACGGTCACCTCCACAGTCACTTGATCGCCCCCTTGTTCCTTCCATTCCTCGACAAATTGATCAAATGAATCGATTGGTTCAGCGCCTAAAATAATTTTCAAAAATGTATCATGTTCCAGTTTCGATAGTTCACCCCAAGCCTTCTCCATCGTTGGAGTTCGTATGTAGGTAAGGCTTCGAACTTTATGGATGTTTGGATCGAAGAAATTTCTTCCGCCTACAAGAAGCGAATAACTCCGCATAAAGCTGTCGCTCTGTTTATTCCAATAGGAAATACCATGTTGATCATAAGGCTTCAATTTGGTTTGTTTCATCGTCGAAACCAAGTTTTCCAGTAATTTGTATTCAGACTTGCCCTTGAAATCGGCGGGTGTTTTGGTTCCCATCAGAATATCCTGCGCGGCCTTCGATTCATATCGTGCCTCATCTGCCGGAGCAAAGAAATTGCGGCTCAGCATAAAACGCGTACCGTACTTGAACTCATCACGAAGGTACAGATTGTTAATTTTAATGATCGCTTCGGGATGAGCATATCCTTTTCGTACCACCAAGAATGAACTTGACGGATTATCCACCTTCACATGGTATGCTCCGTTTGCATCCAGCGGGAGTGCATATGCTTGCCAGTTCGCCTTCGGCTCGTTCTGCCAAGCGCTCGGAAGGGGCCAGTACCCAGCATAGAAACCTTGAAAGAACATCCCCGCCTGACCGTTAATGACTGTTTCCTCCGCTTCTTTGCGGATGCCCATTTCTGGATCGAGAAGACCTTTGGCGTACATTTCACGCAGCTTGACCAAGGCGTCCTTCGTTTCCGGTAGAACCGAACCGTATACAGGTTTTCCATCTTTGCTCAGCCAATATCCCGGGAAAGATCCATATGCTGCGAAGATCGGCGTTAGATCAAAAGCAAAAGCACTGTTGTTGAAATCGTTATACAGTCCAGTGCTTGAAGCAAGGCCAATCGTATCCCGCTTACTGTTTCCATCCGGGTCATTCTCCACAAAGGCCTTGGCGATAGCTTCCAGGTCATCGACCGTTTTCGGCGGCTTCAGTCCAAGACGATCCAGCCAATCCTGTCGAATCCAGAGCATGCTGAAGTCTTCCGCTGTCATAGAAGGAACAGCCATCATCTTGCCATCGAAGGTCACTTGTTCCATAGCCAATCCGTTTGTGCTATCGATGATTTTTTTTATTTCCGGTGATACGCTGCTATTGTATGCCTCGGTTAGATCTTCAATTTCTCCAGCCTTGATCATCTCGTTCAGCTGCACCTGATTTACAATCATGGCATCCGGCAGATCATTGCTGGCGATAGCCAGATCGATTTTCTGACCCAGATTTTCCTTCGACACCTGCCATAATACCTGGACATCAATGTTGAGGTATTGTTTAATCATCGTTTTCCACATATTCTTCTCAAGTGTTTCTCCTCCGGATAGATCCGCGCCTGTTGGGTCTACCACATATCCCAGCCGGATGGAAACGGGATGTTCATATTTCCCCAATGGATCGGCAGTAGCAGTGTCCGAGATTGTTTTCGTTGATCCCATTGGTGATTCCCGGAAGTATGGGCTGCTGAAATATACTGTCCCTGTAATTAAGCTGACGACAAGAACACACGCAGCCATCTTCTTAATCATCGCTTTCCCTTCTTTCGCCCGGATTATTGACTCATCTGGGAGAATACGCTATTTATCCCCTCTGCCGAGCTGTCGATATTCGCTTGGCAGCAGACCTGTCAATTCGCGAAAAATTCGGCTGAAATATTTTTCATCCGTATAACCCACTCGCTCCGCAATCCAGAAAATCGTGTTGGTTGTATTCAATAAATACTCTTTAGACTTCTCTATTCGTATAAATCGGGAGTACTCATTAAAGGTTTTCCCCATCAAATCCTTGAAGCATTGACTGAAATAGCTTCGGCTGATGTTCAGTTGTTGGGACAGACCTGAAGCTGTAAAAGCTTGGTCCAAATCATTTTGCATGATCATAATCGCTTTTTTCACGGCGTCTACAATTTCTTGTGAATACGAAGTCTGTTCATCTGCCTTACGAATGCCCACAGAGGTCTGCTTGATCCAATCTTCTACCTCGTACCAGGATTGAAAAGAATGGATCATTGAGATTCTACCCAGCGTGGTCTGAGCAAAAAGGTGATTCCATTCCATAACTATAGAGTATAGCAAACCCATCAGCTGGCCTTTATGCAGTCTTAGTGATTTGAACTGTTCAATCAGTTGGTTGTAGTAACTGTCGTTGTGGGTCCATGGTGATAGGAACCAACTTTGTTTAATACGATCCATGTCTTCATCCTGCGGTTCTATTGGAAATGAGTCCTCCACATTCATCGAAACGGAAATGACAGGATCACAAGGATTGTATGCATAGAATAAGGACGTTTCTGTATAGTTCATAATCCAGTTTTGGATTTGCGACCATGTTCGCTCTTGTACATCGGACAGAACCAGCAAGGCGCCTTGGGGAACTTGATCCAGGTATTCCTTCAGTTTACGGAACAGCTGATCCTCTACGTCCATGGGTGCCGTCCACATCCAACTGTTCCGTTCAACCTCCCAACGGATCTCATCTACATTGGATGTCAGTTCAATCGGCCAGTTCTGTCCTGACTTGCGATCCAGTGAAACAAGTGCATACACATGGCGATAAAGGACATTGGTCTCACTTAGCAGCGGCAGCTTTCGTCTTGTATTCGCCAGCTCGTCAATCCGGGTATGTATTCGATGCAGCACGTGTTCGAATTGCTCTTTCTCGAGCTGAACTTTGGCTATATAATCGATGGCTCCCAGCCTGAGCGCTTCCTGGATATAATCGAAATCTTGATGCAGTGTTAATACGACAATATGTAGTTCTGGATAGAGCTGCCTGGCAGCTCGCATCAGTTCAATACCTGACATTACCGGCATCGCGAGATCCGTCAACATCAGATCGACCGGTTGGGATTTCAGAAAATCCAGTGCTTTCAACCCGTTACTTGCTTCTCCTACAACCTCCATATTGAACTCGTTCCACGGCATCGCGGAGCTTATTCCTTTTCGTACCAATTTATCGTCATCCACAATCAACACCTTAATCATCCTCAGACATCTTCTCCTTTGATAGGAAGTATGAGCAGTATACTTGTCCCTGTACCCAATTCACTTTCGATCACCAGTTGTGCTTGATCTCCGTACTGTGCCCTCAACATGCGGTGGACATAATTGAGTCCGATGCCCATCCCTACTTTTTTATGTTCAGCTATACGATTGTTCAGAAGTCTTTGAATCGCTTCCTCGGTCATACCTGCACCATTATCCTGTATTAAAATATTCAGCGTTTTGGCGAGTGTAACTTCAATTTGTATAAAACCTTCGTCACTCAGTCCATGATAAAGTGAATTTTCAACCAACGGTTGCAGAATAAAACGAGGCACAGGTATTTGTAGCACTTGATCATCCGCTGAAATACGCACGTCAAATTCAAAGTCATATCGAATTTGTTGCAGGATTAGGTACTGTCTTAGCGCATCAATTTCCTCTTCCATCGTGGATACTTGCCCTAATTTACCCAAATTGTAATACAACAGCTTGTTCAAGGATTGCACCAACTTGTCAATCTCCCCTTGTCCGTTCATAACGGCCAGCCAGTGCACAGTATCCAGCGTATTCATCAGAAAGTGAGGATTGATCTGATATAACAATTTTTCCACTTCCAAATCTGCACGGATCTTCTCTTTCTGCTGCACTTCCTTGAACAGGTCGCCGATTTGATGCTGCATATTTGAGAATTCCCCCAGCAGAAAGTCAAATTCGGGAATTTGAGTGCGGATCTGGCTGCCTGCCTTTTGTGGATTCTGAGACATTCCGTTAATTTCCGAATGGAACAGACCGAGTGGTTTGTAGACGGTCTTCCACAGAAGCCAAGCAAGAAATACGGTAAAGCCGAAAAAAAATAAAGCGACCAGTAATATTTGAAGCAGCCACTGGTTTTTCTCCTGTTGATACTTAGCCTGCGAAATTACCGATATGACGCTCCAATTCTGAGAGGAGTCCTCCTTAAACCAATGGTAATCACGGGATATTCCATCTTTTGCAGTACCTTTCGATAAGCTGGAGAAATTCTCCCCGACCTTCATCGTTTCTGGAATTTCACTGTAAACAATGTTGCCCTCACCATTCAGGATCAAATGCGATAAAGCTCCTTTGTATTGATTGTAATCCAGTATATCCTGTGTAAGTCGAAAGCCGGATTCGACGTAAATATATACATCGTCCCTTTGAGGCAGTTGTACCTTTCGCATAGCAGATAAAACGAGCTGATCATCAAATCGGTTCATACTGATATGGGGACCATAGTACGCAATGCCATATGATTTGAATAGCACAGGCAAAGACTCGGGGGAAAAACGATCTTTGATGGGAAAGTTAGCGAACTGTGTAGTGCCTTCTTTCTGGAAATAGTATAAGGTCAGACCTATATTCGGATTAGTAAACGTTACGACATTTAACTCATTCTTTAATTCATCTCTAGCCTCAATCAATTCAAATATATTAGAGGAAGGCTTCAAGACTTCATCCAGTTTCTTACCTAATGTACCTCTATATGACAATTGCTGAGTAACATGATTCAGGTTGTTAATTGAATTCTCCAGTGATGAAGTTACCTGCTGTAGATTGCTCCGAATTCCATCATTGATTTTATTCGCAAAAATGGAATCAATGGTATAGTAAGAAATTACAAATATACTAATAAAGGGGATGAACGCGCTGAGAAAAAACAATAAAAAGATTCTTTTTTTAAGTGTCATTCCGACCCATTCTCCTTAGGTAAATGAAACAGCAAGCCCCTGGTTATGGAGCTTGCTGTTTATGAACAACAGCTCTATCAATTATCGTATTCCTCATAGGCAGCGACCTATTTGAAAATTGGTGACAGCTCAATCCGTTTCATATTGAAAAAATCAGAATACTTCCATCTCTGTGAGGTCCAATTCTGTTCATAATTATAGATTGATATTCAAATATGTCAAACGCTTTCATGGAATTCATAGAGCTTATTCTCTCTTCCTCTTTGCAGACATCGATTTGTCGTGTTTAATTGCTTATTGTAGTCCTTCCGTTCATCACGAACCAAAAAAAGAAGCGACATCATTCCAAGGTTTTTCTTGTCTTTATGTGTTTTCTTCTGTTTTCGGCTCTACCTGTCCTTGTTTTTCCAGTGTCTGTCATTCTACTTAGATTTTCTGCATACAAAAAAAGGCTCCCTCCGTTGTTCTTCAAATATATATACTTGCTGAACTCCTTTGTCGGCAATTGTTTTTCCTTAATATCGATTTCAATAAAATTGTTCTCCGGCTAGATTGGGAGCAGACACCAGTAACGCGGCCTGACGATTCATATTTTTCCTTCTTTCTGAGGTTTAGCTGTAAACCTCTTGTCCCAGCACCCGATTTACAGCCTTGATAAAGGCAAGATATCTACCATCGGTATCGTTCCGATGAGGAAGTGCCAAAAGCATTGTCTCTTCAACCTGGTTTTCGTCTAACTCATAGCTGTTTGTCAGGATTTCTCTGATCTCATCGACGGGTGTACCGAGAGCAAACTTCTGAGCTGCTTTAGACATCATAATTCTCATGGATATCCTTCCGTGTCACCTTCTGCAAATCGGTAAAATCATATATTTTTTTACGGAATGCAGCACCGGCAGCACAATTGAGATCAGACCCGCAATTGTTAAAATTTCATTCATCCCCACACCTCTTTCCCTATCACTCAGTTGACAGCTTAGCCGATGAAACAGACGAACAAGGTAGTGCCCATCTCACATGCTAAACCTCCTTATCCTCCTTACTTCTGAGTTCAGCGTAACATTTTCACCATTAGTTTAGGATTAGGGTTTTCATATAGGTATAAAGATCATCTTAAGATATAGATGGCAGATGAAAAATAAAGAGATCATGCTCCATAAGAGCATGATCTCTACAGAGTGTCGAGAAAGTCCAGAGGACTTTTCGACACTTCTATTTTTATATGGGGAGACGCATATTTTAAAACAAAAATCGATTTAAAACGATCTGAGGACCCTAGTTTTTAGACCACTAAGACAGTTTTAAACCCCCTGCAAAAAAACAGGGGGTTTCTCGACAGCCTGAGAGATCATGCTCCATAAGAGCATGATCTCTAATTACATAATGGTATTGTTACCTAGCCATCATCTCCAACCTGAAGCCAAACGGTAACCAACTCCGATATGTGTTTGAATAAACTTTGTTTGAGATGATGTTTTTTCTATTTTTATCTCAGCGTTGCCATAATGCCATCCTGTGCCCACCCTCTATTATATCTCTCTCAATCCTTAGTATATCATGAGCAAAATCAGTACCGTATTACGAATTTGCCTACAGCATTAAGATTGTATTAAGATCCGCTTTTATGTAATAACATCCTTAAAGAAGCCTCAAAATCCTGATTCTGTCATAGCTTTCTCAGTGGAAGGATAGCAGCACAAAATAATATAAAAAACTTTCTCAGGCTGGTTAAGTACGAATTTCAAATGATTTTCGTTTTTTTTGAAAATACAGTCAATTTTTCCTGTTTGTAAAAAAATCAAGATTGCACGTTGCTGCAATCTAGCTACAGCGTATTAAAGGTTCCACTCATGAAAAATAATACCATCCTTCGTCCTTTCCGGGAGTACGTAGTTTGCGACAGCCGATAGCTTCGCATCCGAACCGTCTAACTGCCGAACATTGGCATTCGCCTGTGCTTCGGGATTAAAGCCAATCGTTTGCAACAACAATGCGACAAAGAGAACGATACTCCAGGTTCGTCTCAAGATGGGGCTTGCCCTCCTCCTCATACTAAACTCTCCTTTTTGATTTTATTTTACGACCAACCTCTCTTGGGAGATTAGGAGTAAATAAAAGAGGCTAAAAAAGCAAAATGTATAAGCTTTTAAAGGGGCAATCGTTTGCACATAATTGTAATTAGAGACATGATTTCACTTATTCAAAAATTTGTCAATGCTTATATTAAAGATAAATTCCTAACGGCTTCCCCACCTGCTCCTTGATCCGTTCACTCCACTTTCTTCGTTTAAACATACGCTTTTTTCTGAAATCCATCTTTTCACTGTTTTTAGCCAAAGCCATCAAAGACCTTAAAAACAGAAGTAAAAGTAAGCCGAAACAATATCATGAAGAAATGAAAGAAAAACGTAAATCCAGCAAAAGAAAGTCAGACATAAGTATTACGTTGAAAAAATCATCCCCTTTTCAGTACTAAAATATAAACTCTTAAAACCTTAAAAATATGTCCCTAGCAATGCATTGACCAGTAAAAGTATGGATGATATAATCATAAAAGGAAAAAATCATTGATATAGAGCCCTGTGTTAATGGGCTTTTCTCATAGTTTATTTTGTAAGCGCGTACAATGATTATTTTCCATATATACCGTGGAGGAGGCGATAAATGAATCCATTTTATCAAAATAAATGTCTTTCTTTTTTTTAACTTTTAATGCAACCGATTGCATTATGTCCCCCACTAAATATTATCAGGAGGTTGTTAACTTGCTAAGGAAAAAAACTAGGAGTTTTATTTCTTGGTTGATTATTTTATCACTTTGCTTCAACTTCTTCGGTTTACCCGGCGTAGCTTCGGCCAGTAACACCGATTATACATCCACCTACACGAATTCCACAGCAACTGCCTTTCCGTCGACAACCGCTTCTATCACGTCTACCGTAACCGCAACGTATGCACCTACCACAACACCTAAATCAACTCAAACTGGGTTAACGGTTCACTTTAAGAAACCTTCAAGCTGGAATTCAGCGATTCGAATCCATTACTGGAATCTGAATCCGACAACCGTTCCGATAAGCGGGGCGTGGCCGGGAATCCTGATGAAGCCGGATGGAAACGACTGGTACAGCTACACCATTGCCGAGGCGACAGGCTCAAGTCTCATCTTCAATGACAGTAGCGGCAAACAGACCGCCGACTTGTCCCGCAGTGTGAAAGAGGGCTGGTATTACACAGATAACACATGGTATGATGCCAGCCCGGAAATGCCTAAAATTCCGGCGATTTCCGCCTCTCCTGTACCCAAAACTTATGATTCGTCCCAAACGGTGACGCTTTCCAGCACCAACAGTGACGATAAGATTTACTATACGATAGACGGTTCGACACCTACGACATCCTCGATCTTGTATACCTCTCCAATCCAAGTTGCGTCCTCTTTGACCATTAAGGCCTTCGGTGTTAATTCAATCGGTCAAACTGGAAATGCATCCTCTTTCGCTTATGTGATTGACCTGAATGCAGATCTGCAAGCTCCGACAATCACAGCGAATTTGCCTGCAGGGCATTCCGATTCCTCAGTGACTGTATCCTTTAACCTGAAAGATAACAAGGCAGCAACGACCAAGGCATACTATACGGAGGATGGTACAGAACCAACCACAAGCTCAAAAGTCTATATCCTCGGCAACGCGCTGGCCGGAGTGACTGGACCGTCTATTCTTATCTCCAAGACCACGACATTAAAATTTCTCGTTATAGACGGTGCTGGTAATCAAACCAAACAGAGCTTTGTTTATAATATTGGAACTAAGGGGGATTTTCGGGAAGATACTATTTACTTCGTGATTACTTCCCGGTTCTATGACGGTGATTCGAGCAATAACGTGCACGCATGGGATGATGGAAAGGCGCGCAATCCAGATTCGGACCCAGCTTGGAGAGGGGACTTTAAGGGCTTGATTCAAAAGCTCGATTATATCAAAGCCCTCGGATTCAGCGCCATCTGGATTACACCTGTTGTGCAAAATGCCAGCGGTTATGATTACCATGGTTACCATGCTTTAAATTTTGCCAAAGTAGACCCACGGTATGAATCGGCAGGAGCTTCTTATCAGGATTTGATCAATGCGGCCCATGCCAAAGGGCTGAAGGTTATTCAGGACATCGTCGTCAATCATACGGGTAATTTCGGTGAAGAGAATCTGTATCCCATGTTCAAGAAAGATCCAGCTAAACCCGATACCGCTAACAACTTGGTGAAGACTACGGATAAGTTGCCGCCAAACTATGATTCCATGACACCCGATCAGCAGTATCAGGCAAGGCTCGCCTTAATGAAGTCAGAGGGGACGAACAATAACATTTACCATACAGAGAAAAGTCTCTCCTGGGAATCCTATACTGTTCAAACCGGTCAGATAGCGGGCGATTGCGTGGATTTGAACACGGAAAACCCTGCAGTTAACAAATATTTAATTGATACCTACAATCACTATATAGACATGGGTGTTGACGCTTTCCGTGTCGATACGGTGAAGCATGTAAGCCGGTATATTTTCAATAAATACTATATTCCTGCCTGGAAGACAAGAGGCGGCTCGGATTTCTATATTTTTGGAGAAGTAGCCACTCGTTACAGAGATGTCTGGAACAGTGGAATTCCAGCGATCTCGACGCCATTCTATACTTGGAAAAGCTCAAAATCGTATCCGGGCGATGGAAAGAATGACTACGCCTCCAATAAAGCGTCAGTTGAACAAGAGTGGGCGGACAACTCTACTACAGCAGGACAGCCAACCTCGAACAATGCTTTCTTAAACGGAAATACCTATCATACGCCTGACTATTCGATGAAATCGGGCATGGATGTGATTGATTTTCCAATGCATTGGGCATTCAAGACTGCACAGGAAGCATTCAGTATGAAAGGTGGCGATCAATACTATAATGATGCTACCTGGAATGTAACCTATGTCGACTCGCATGACTATGCGCCCGACCAGGCTCCGGAAAATCAAAGATTTGCGGGCACACAGGACACTTGGGCCGAGAATCTCGATCTGATGTTCACCTTCCGCGGAATACCCGCTATCTTCTATGGCTCCGAAATCGAGTTTCAAAAAGGGGCAACCATTGATACAGGTCCAAACGCACCGCTAAGCAAAACAGGACGGGCATATTTCGGCGATCACATGGAAGGCAATGTTACGGTACAAGATTACGGCAAATACACGAATGCTACTGGCACGCTTGCGGAATCGCTCAATCATCCTCTGGCGAAACATATCAGACAGCTTAATTTAATCAGAAGAGCTGTACCCGCCTTGCAAAAAGGCCAGTATTCCACAGAGAATGTATCGGGCAATCTGGCGTTTAAGAGAAGATATACTGACAGTGCCAAAGGCATTGACAGCTTTGCATTGGTCACGATTTCAGGAAACGCCACGTTTACCGGAATTCCGAACGGAACCTATGTGGATGCGGTGACCGGTGATTCCAAAACCGTTACTGATGGCAAGATTACCCTGACATGCTCCGGCAAAGGAAATGCAAGGGTATATGTATTGAATGGCAGAGGTGGAATTGGAGAAACGGGAACCTATCTGAAGTAAACGGCAGTATGTCTTAGTTAACTGAAGCAACCGCAGTTCGGTATTGCACCGTGCTAAGGTTGCTTCCTTAAAAAGTAGATCCAAGAGAGAGTCGGATATTGCTCTGGACTAAATTTCTAAACAACAAGATGCACCAACGATAGCTTCTATGTGCGTACATTCCTCCGTATATTTAATGACCAACAACCATCAAGTATTAACGGGTTATCGCTTCTACCCTGCTCTCTGGAAGCACCTGAAGAGTTGCATTCTGAAGACGGTAACCAGTTGTACTGGTGGTTCATAGCCCTCTCAAGGATAGAGACTATCAGATGCTTAGTGAATGAAAAAAATGATTTAGATGTTCGGCAAACAATTTAGGATTTTCCATAGCGGCGAAATGACCGCCTTTATTCGCTTTCTCCCAGTACGTAATATTATAGACGCGTTCTACCCAGCTTCGAGGAGGCGTGGGTAGCTCCTTGGGAAATAAGGAACCCCCTGTAGGAACAGTAACACGCTGGCCTTCGGTGAAATGCAGTGGCATTTTGGTGCCTTCAGTATATATTCGTATGGAAGAGGCAATCGAATTGGTAAACCAGTAAATCGATATGTTGGTGAGGATATGATCAAGTGAAAAAGACCTTTCCATATCTCTGTCACAGTCACTCCAACCTTGAAATTTTTCTACCATCCAACTGGCAAGACCGGTTGGGGAATCACTTAGTGCAAAAGCCAGTGTTTCCGGCTTCGTTCTATGAAGGGCGCTATAAGCACCTTCTCGTTCCAACCACTCAGCTACGATGTCAAAGTAAGCTTGCTCTTCTTCGCTAACAGATGGTGTATTCGGAGTGAGGGGTGGCTTGTAGCTTCCAGGAATATAATTGAGATGAAGTCCCCTCACCCGTTCAGGGTACATGAATGCTAACCATGTTGAGACCCCTGCCCCAATATCCCCTCCCTGAACCAAATAACTTTCATAACCCAAACGATCCATAAGTTTTGCCCACAGCGTGGCTACGTATTTGGACCCCCCTCCCGGCCGTGTAGGTTTACTCGAAAATGCAAATCCTGGCAAAGAGGGAATAATCACGTCAAATGCCTCTTCAGCATGTCCACCATATAGCGATGGGGTTGTTAGATAAGGTATTAGTTCTAACATCTCTACAAATGATCCTGGCCATCCATGAGTCAACAACAGTGGTCGTGTGGATGTTCCTTCACCCCGGACGTGCACAAAGTGTATATCGAAGCCATCCACATGTTCCATAAACTGTGGGAAACGGTTTAACCAAGCTTCCTGTTCACGCCAGTTGTATTCCGTGCCCCAATAATCAACTAATCTCTTCAAAAAGGAATAGTCTGTCCCCAGAGCCCATGGTTCTATAGAGAAACTTGAAGACCATCGAACCTGTTTTAGTCTGATAGATAGATCGTGCAATTGTTGCTCTGGAATTGAAATTTTGAACGGTTCCATTCATTGTTTCCTCCCTTGTAGATTAATTTACGATCAGAAGGGTTCTATTGTATGATGAATCTGTTCATTAATAAAATTGAAATATTCAAAATCATTATCATTTTTATCGATAGAAATTAAACCTAAGGAGAACACCGATGGAAATTAGACACCTTATTACATTTCAGACGATTATCGAAATCGGAAGTTATACAGGGGCTGCATCGCAATTGGGATACACTCACGATCACTGCCCATATACAGTCGCTTGAAGAAGAGATTGGCGGGGAGCTTTTCACTTACGAAAGAAGGCATTTGAAACTTACTCCATTAGGGAGAGAATTAATACCTCTGGCAGAAGATCTACTGGCTACTCATGACCAGATTAGAAATATACGAAGCAACCAGGAAGTTAAAGGTGTTGTTAAGGTGGCTGCACCAGAGTCTTTAACGATTTCTAGATTAAGTCCGATTATAAGGGAATTCTCTTTGAAATATCCTCATGTCAAACTCATCCTTATTCTTTGGCCCAGACCATTTCGATGAATATAAGCGAGAGAACACCAACCATTTTTTTATAACGAATGAAGAAGGCTGTAGTTATCGGACCATGTTTGAAAGATATCTTGTAAAGCATGATATTCATCCATTTCAAACCATGGAGTTATGGAGTATAGAGGCGATTAAACAAACCGTTATGAGTGGGCTTGGATTTTCTTTTTTGCCTTATATTACAATTAAAGAAGACGTGGATAGTGGAAAACTTAAAATTGTAAGTCATTCCGAAAAGTTCGATCCGATATACTCCCATATGCTGATTAAAAAGAAAAAGTGGCTATCTCCAACAGTGAAAGCTTTCTCTGAACTTGTTATAAAGTCGATACGTGAAACGGATAACGAGACCGAAAGATCAAGATGAGCACCATTGTTGGATAATTGGTATTATCGTATTGTCTACTCGAATCATAATAATCTTTTTGCCTCTAGCTGCATGAGATGTCGTATCAGGTAATGAAATGACATCTGAGTAATGGTATTCGGAGGACAATAAAAAGACGACCTTCATGCTGGATCATTCAAAAGAGGCCGTTTTTTTCGCGTTAACATCGCTGATCCCTTTTCGCCAAACTCCGTTTGTTATGATTGACCATTACAAATCTCTCCTGGTTTTATGATTTGGAAGATGCACATCAGCAAATCGCTTCTAAAGCCAAAAGCTACATTCAATTTATTTATTCAAGGTATATAAAACCGTTTCAGGTGAAACCATTGGGAATATTTATATCGTCTACGCATGGAAAGAACCGCTTATCTTTTGCTCAATACCGATTCAAGTCCGAAGGAAAACAACGTGTCAAAGGCGTGTACCATATCCTAAACGTAAACAGCTATCATAGCCGCTTGAAGAAAAGTGGCAGGTTAGTTGATTGAAGGGGGTTGTTTTAAGCCTACATTTAATTAAGGAGAATATTTATGAAACAAGGCAGAATTATTATAATTACTGGTTCACCAGGAACTGGTAAAAGCACAACGGCATCAATTGTTGCTAAAGAGTCTAATTTATCAAAGTCGGTACATATGCACACTGATGATTTCTATCACTACATTCATAAGGGGGCAATCCCTCCATTTTTACCGGAATCACAAGAACAAAACTTAATTGTTATTGAAGCCTTTTTGGAAGCTGCAAAACGTTTTGCACGTGGTGGGTTCGATGTGATTATAGATGGAATTGTTGGTCCTTGGTTCTTAGAACCGTGGTTAAAAGCCGTACAAGATAATTATGAAGTACATTACATTATCTTAAGAGCGACTAAAGAAGTAACAATGAAACGAGCAATCGTTCCAAATTGGACGAAGATGCCAACATTGAGTTGGTAGAGAAAATGTGGGAGCATTTAACAATTTGGATCACTATGAATCCAATATTATTGACACAACAAATCAATCAATCGAACAAAGTGTTTCAACAATAAAAGCTGTGATTGAAAAAAAATCTTCTTTACTCACTATTTGATGCGATACAAAAGTTAAACAAACGGATACGATAGCTCAATAAACCGCCTTTTCATCAAGGAGGTTTTCTTATAGTCAAAAATCAACATTAGAATTTAACATAGCCTTAGAAAAAGAAAAATATATAGGTATTCGTAAAATCGGCCTCTCTATAAAAGAAATGGTTTTTATGTGTAACGAGAGAATTAGCGACTTTAATCTTTATCCCGTTTGGTATTGTGCAACAATCATCTTATTTACAGTAATGTTCGACATACGGAATCACATTTCGTTAGAATTTTATCAATTAAAACTTTTGACGTTAACGGTCTATGCCAGTGCTTCATGAAATCTCAGTTCTGGCATTCCCCCTATTCGCCTCGAAAGAGATGAATATAGACATGGCCATTGCATTGGTTCCAGCTGGGCAACCAGCTGGAATATGGAATGGTACAATGATCGTCGTGGCCCTGTTCAGCGAAATGGCTTTTATCGTGTACCTATTTCCGTATTTTGTAGGGACTGATAAGTTAATGAAATCCCTAATGGGGGCTACGGCTACAGCTGTTGTGGTTATACTTGCTGTCCTGCTAGGATGCTTATTGTTATTTAGTTCAGAACTAACAGGTTGTTTAATTTTTTTCTGAAATCTACTTTGGTTATAAAATGAAATATACTCGCGTACCTGTTGTTCTGCCCCCATCTTTAACTCCAAGGAGACTGCCGAAAGGGTTGTCCCTTTTTGGCCATGAAAAAATCCCCTCCGTTCAACAAGATTAAATCCATCTTACCAGATGTCTTTTTTCTCTTGTCTACTAAAAGGGGATAATACCAGTGCATCACTTCAGCATAAGCGTTTTTTTAAATTTCATTCAATCATTGCAGGTTCATTGGCATAGAGTCTAAATACTTGTACTCCTCAATCCTAACGGAGTCTTCTGTCCAATTCCCCTCTTTATCTTTCACAAAGACTTCTCTTATTTGTTACCGTCAAGGTAAAACTGCCCTGCGTCGGTATGATCTTGTCGGAGATCAGGTAACCCGTATCCGCAAAAGAGGCCTTGGTTGTTCATTGTGCACTTACGACACACCGTTAATTGTTTTGGCCGTAATGATCTACATCCGGTAACTCATCGAGCGTGATCACGTTTGGATGGTTAAACACTTTGTTCAAATGCTCCCGGCTGTTGTTTACGCCATCGGTCAGGAACTCTCCCGTCCAGGTAGTGAACCAGCTCCAGTTCGTTCCGTCACTGGAGAGTAAATCCGGATCCGGGATCGCCCCGTTCTCGGTTAATGCGACCAGCTTCTGGTTGTTCACAAGCGAGACGAGTGCATCATACTTGTCAGTGACCGGACTATAGTCGCCCGCAGACGGATAATGATCCGTACTCACGATATCTACAACATCGTTTCCCGGGTACCACTCCGGTGCGCTAGAGTTCCAGACCCAAATCAAATTGTTCAGATCATGCACGTTCGTTAAGCGGTCGTACACCAGGTGGTAAAGTTTCTTTGACGGCTCCGGACCTTTCGCGCCCCACCAGAACCATCCTCCTTCCGCTTCATGCAACGGCCGGAAGAGCACGGGGATTTTCGCATCTTTTAGCTTTTGAAGCTGTGCTGCAATGGCATCGATATCCCGCAAAATAAGTTTATAATCCTCGGATTCCGGGTGATCCAAGGCGTAATCAACGTCGAAAGTGGTGGAATCCCCGAAGAATCCCTTGTACCACTCTTTACCGGGCTGGTCAATTAAACCCTTCGGCGCGTTCCAATGCCATACGACGGTGACAATACCGCCTTGGCTGTGCCAATCGATCGCATTCTCGATCTCGGAGGAGGAAGCGCCGTACTCGACTCGAGACGGTGAATAATCCATCAGGTCGAATCCGACAATGGCTGGCTTTTTACCAATCGCGTCCTGCATCCAGCTAATGTTAGAACTGTTCTGCTGACCGGATAGTATACTCTTGCCGTATTGATCGACCAGATAGCTCATCAACGATTTGGCTTCAGGCGAGGCGTTGGGATTAACGAGTGTCTTCCTAACCTGATGCTCCTCAGTGACCGTCGATTTTTGAAACTCGGCCACCCCCCCGTTCAGAACGCCTGATCCTGCTTCATACACAGCTTCAGACACGGTAACCGGTTCTTCGGATGCATGGGCAAAATAGTTGATATTGCTCTCTGCGCCTGCCGTCATTGGTAGCGAGAATAATAACGCTGCCCCGGTCAGAGTGCTGATCAAGCTCTTCGTTTTTTTTAATGAATTCATATTGGTTATCCTCCTAATGTTTATATCTTGCTGTCTGTTATCGCAAGATAAGGTCTGTTATGTAGGAAACAAGAAGTTATCAAAGAACCTAATCCCACGATCTCAAGTATTTATACTCTGTTTTAGCCCCCTTTTTTTGTGCATAACATAATCCATTTTTCTAGTACACTACCTCCTTCCCTAAGGATCGGCTGGTTAACTGATACCATCAATCGCAACGTACATTATTTCTTTGTTTAGCGAGTTGATCCCATCTTCCTATATGAAAAGGCTTTTTGGCGAATCCTCAATTATATCGACATTAAGGGAAAAAATTGAAATAGTTCTATTGGAGTGAAAATTATTTCATATAACAACAAACTATCAATTTCTGCAAAGAATGGTAGAGACTAAGTGTGTGATAAAGAAAATATTGCCGTTTCATTTTTATGAATCTTTAATTCACCCTTATGAATTTTGATTTAAATTATTGTTATTCTTGTACTATATAGAGGATTCATACTCACACACATAAGTGGTGAAAACGAATCAATTTACTTCTTCCACGCAGCTCGAGGATGAACAGATCAAAATGAAGATAGCGGATGCTGTAAAGAGGTAAAAGGAATCTACGATTATCGACGGGTCAAAGTATGGATCGAGAATACGCTTGATGAACGAGATGAGGAGTTAAGCTGTTATACGTAAGAAAAATCCTTATTACGCTATTTAATATTTAATGGACATAAAACCTATCTGCCATCAAAGACCTGTATAACAACGAGATTATCGCCTATTAGATCATGTAGAAATGACTTGAAATTTCTTTAACCATTTTCAAATCAGAGTGTTTTAAACGCTACACTTTTCGACAGGTGAAAAAGTGGAACATGTTATCTAATTAACGTCTATCCATAAAAACTAATATTCTCTGCATAAAATTAAACAACCTAAGACCGTATAAATATCGGACTCAGGTTGCTTAAATATTGCTTTTTTTATTACTGTTTACTTGATAGGGGTCATTTCAAACAGATGTCTTTTTTCTCTTGTCTACTAAAAGGGGATAATACCACGATTCGGGCTTTTAGAGTATAACTACTCAAAGAAGCATTGAACTATATCTTGGGATTAGGTAAAGATGAAAGTTCTTCCTTTTTTTTATCAAGCTGCTTCTCAATCCTTAGTAGCTCCTCTTCCGCCTTCCGATAGGCTTTCTCAGCTTTTTCAATCTGTTGCTCGTATTCCTTCCTACGCAGCATGGGAATTAAGACACAATCGTACACCAATTCGTCTCCCTGCTCTCGAATCACAGCATTTAAAAGAACGGGAAGTGTTCCGCCGCTACCCGTTTTCATCATTAAATATATCTCATCTACGTGATGATTAAGCCGAATCAACGGTAAAAAATAAACCTGAAAGAAAATTTGGCTGGACCGATTTAGCAGGGATTCAAAACTGATACCGTTTACCCCTTGTTTTTCATATTCTAACAAGCGACACAGCGTTGCATTGACGATGCGTATTGTCAGATTTTGATCCATCGACAAATAACCGCAGGGGGCATGATCCAACCGTTCGTCCATATTATGTGTGCAACTCGCTTTCCTGTATTGAATCGATTGAGGCAAGATATTCGCTGATGAGTCTAATGGTTTCATCCGGATGGCTTACGTGTGGACAATGACCGGTTGCATCCATCAGTCGGAACTCGCTCTCCTTCATCTGCTGGTGGATATAGGCTCCAGCTTCCATCGGAACGATTACATCATCGGAGCATTGCAAAATCAACGAAGGCACCACTACCTTGCCGAGTTCCTTACGGTAATCAGAGAGAAACGTTGCTTCCGCAAAACGACGGGCTACCTTAGGATCGGTCGCGCAAAAACTTAACTCAAGATCTTGAGATAATTCCGGTCGGTCTGTATTCCCCATAATGACAGGAGCCAGATAGCTCGCCCAACCTTGAAAGTTTTGATCCATCAAGTCCAATAAATCCATCAGATCTTCCCGTTCAAACCCGCCGATGTAATCAGGTAAATCGTTCAAATATCGTGCAGAAGGACCAATCAGAACAAGCCGATCAAAGTATTCCGATCTTTGAATAGAGGCCAGCATACCGATAGTAGCACCGACGGAATGACCCACTAGAATGGCATTCTTCAATTCGAGCGCTGAACAAATGTCTAAGATATCCTGGGCATACCCGTTCAGATCATGATAAATATAAGGATTATAGGCCTGCATATCGGACTTTCCCGAACCTACAAAGTCAAACAATACCAGCTTGTACTTCTCTTCGAAAGCTGGTGCGACAAAGCGCCACATGTTCTGGTCACAGCCAAAGCCATGGACGAATATAAGAGTCTTGGAACCAAAGCCCCTTACTTTGACGTTGTTTCGGATGAGAATTTGTTGGCTATCCATCGACTTTTCCTCCTGGTAACGATAAATTCTGTTCAATAAATCATTATACCACTATATCAAGATTTTTAAATTTTTCCTGACGTGCCTAATCATCTGCTTGACTCTTATCTGCGGTTCCACAAGAAGCTACGCATATCATTGGCTTAAAGGCTATCCACCGATTCACCGGTTTGATTTATATAATCGAAGAACCTAAGCTGGATTAAAGAGACTAACACCAGTTGAGTTACCGTCGCCAGTTTGCAGCTCCATTATCCATTATGTTTTTTTCGGAATTAGGATTACTCGTTGGACTAAACTGCCTGTTAGCTCTTAACAGAGTACCGATAGTCTACAATGTAGTGTAGTGCTTAAGATCAAAAATAACAGCAGCTAGCATACCGATTAAAACTATTTGATTTCCAATTTCTCAAAAAACGTAAACGTTCTAATTTAAGTATACATAAGAATATGTAGAGCTTCCCTGGAATTGCTCAAATTAATAATACATGCCGCTACTAATTGTGTGGCAGCATGCATTGGTTATGAAATGCATTTTCTATTCAAATAAAGTCAACTTTGTAAAGTGAATATTTATTAAAAGGTGGGAGCAGGTAATTCATCAATTTTTATACGAAGTAAACTATAAGGTTTTTGTCGCAGGTCTTTTCCATAATGAAATCTTGCCTGCCGATGTAATTGGTTCACAATAACATATAAGTATTGATCTGGACCAATAGAAAAAGTATCCGGCCATAAAATTCTCGGATCATGTGCGATGGTTTCCATTATTCCATTCGGAAATATCTTTCGAATACTATCGTTTTCATAGTCACCAGCGTAAACGTTTCCTTTTGCATCGGTTATCAATCCATCAGACGCACCTTTTTCTCCCCAATACTGCACATGATAACGTAAGTTGAAATCCGGTATCGTTCTGTCTCTTAGGGCTTCTGTTGAGATCGAGTATAGATGACGACTGGTTAATGGACAATAGAATAACATTTTTCCATCACGGGAAATGGCTATACCATCAGAGGCCAATCGTAAGGGAGATGTCGAACCATCTGTGTTTCGATTCATCAAAATTTCACCTTCCACTTTCGGTAAAAAATACGGATCGGGTGAAGTTGAATTTGCTCCATTTAACCGTCTAAACGCATTTCCATTTTCTAAATTTACGACTATAATAGCGCCTGGACCTTTGGAAGAAGAATCCGTTATATATGCGTAACCTGATTTACCAACACGAAAATCAAATCGGACATCATTCAGATACGTTGTCGGCAAGATTGCATCTTCTGCAAACGTGTATACTTTTCTTATTGTATTTGTTTTTAAATCTACAGCGACTAATTTTGCCCCTCCTTTAATAGGCTCAGAAAAATTTGGTGCAGCTGTATCCAGTACCCACAGGGTTCCCCTTCCATCAGCAATTACACTTTGGACACTGATGAAGGACATAGTGATATTCAAAGGATTTACCAAATTCGTTTCTAAATTAGGATAAGGCTGCAACCGACCCTCAACAATTTCCGCTACCGTAAATCTAACGTCATCTCCCCATTTCGGAAAGCAAATGAAGATACGCCCGGTTTCTGATACACTAACGCCTGTAGGCATAGCCCTATAAAATGAATAAACGTGTTCTAACTTACCGAAATATTCTTCCATAGGTAACATAGGTTTTATGATATCCTCCCCAACATATTTGAACGGATATTACCTATAATATGTTTAAAAACTTTTTCTAATGCCTGCCTCTTAATGATTCTTTTCTAACCGAAACATAGAAGCACGCTGGGGAGAGTAACCCTTTGCTGGTTGTTGCGCCAGTTCTCAATTTTAATTGCCGTAGAAAGGTGAATGTTATGGATGTCCTGATCGAGCGAGCTTGCGGTTTGGATGTTCACAAGAAGTCCATTACCGCATGTGTCGTAACTCCCGAAGGAAAGCGATTAAGACGTTTCATACCTACACGGTTTTCCTGCTTGATTTGATCGACTAGATCAAGCAACATTGCTGCACTCATGTGGCCATGGAAAGTACCGGTGTGTTCTGGAAACCGATCGTTAATTTGCTTGAAGCTGAAGAAATTCAGTTCCTCGTTGTTAACGCCCAGCACATCAAAGCCGTTCCCGGCAGGAAAACGGACGTAAAAGATGCAGAATGGATTTGTAATCTGCTCCGCTACGGTCTGCTGAAACTCAGTTACATCCCAGACCGGAACCTAAGAGAACTGCGCGAATTAGTTCGTTACCGTCAGAGACGGTCCCGCGAACACAACCGGGCCAAAAAGTGCTGGAAGGAGCCAACATTAAACTAGCTGCCGTTGTCTCCGACATCATGGGGGGAGCAGCCGCGACATGATGGTATGCCCTGATCGAGGGTGAAGAAGGTACGGAAAAGCTGGCTGCATTCGCCCGAAGAACGCTGAAGAAGGCTAGATACGATCCCGGGGATCGCAACACCACCGTGGAACAAATTCTGCACGAAGTCGGGACCGACATTGGTGCGCGTTTCCCCTCCGACACTCATCTCTGTTTGTGGATAGGTCTAGTTCCAAGGCAGAACGAAAGTGGTAAACGAATATCCTCCAAGACTCTCGCAAAGGCAACAAATACCTTTGTTCGGCACTCATTGAAGTTGCCCATTCCGTATGCAGATCCGACAATTACCCGGGTGTTCAGTACCGAGGCTGAAAAGGCAGAAACCGAGTGGCCGTGGCGGTCGCCCACTCCATCATGACTATTGTTTACCATCTCCTCACGCGCAGCGATACAAGGAACCATTCCTGCAGCCATAAGGGTGGACGAACTTGACAAACGAGGCCTCCCGCATCTATGGTAATCCGGTAATCATTGTCGACGCAGGCTATAAGTTACTCGCTATGTGTCAAGCCCCTATCCCCAGCCGACCTGATATCGAACAGCAGCGAAATTCGGGCTATATTCTTGACAGTAATATTGAGAGCATGAAGAAATCCAATCTGTACGAACTGACCCGTATGGCTCTTATTCCTTATTATTCACGTGATCCCGAGACCAACGACTGTTGGATAACAGCTTTTGTGTACGTACATGGTATAGAATTCGCGCAGGTCAGTGTTATGGAGCTTCGCAAATTTACAGATATTGATTTTGAACTCGTACAATTTCTTTGTGAGCTGGTTTCGGTAGAATTGCAAAAGAACAACTTTTATAATTGCAATCCAGGAATGATGCATAGTTTTTTGCTTTCCGAACTGCTTACAGGCGAGCTCAATGATGCTAATATTATCGCAATGCGACTGACTCATCTGGAATGGACGCTTACACCTTACCTGAGAGTGAGGACCTTGACAGACTTGAAGAACGGCTTTTTTGACGGGAAAGTTCAGCTGGTTGCACAGCATATGATCCAATTACTGCCGGATAGCCGTTGGATCGTGTATCAGGGACGTATTGTATTTCTCATTTCCCTTGTTGATTCATCCTGTAAAATCATTGCTAAAGACAAACGAATTCTGGAATTTCTCCAAGTAAACGGACTAACTGCTTCGCTGAGTGACTGCTTTAGTCATTTAACTTTTTTGCGAAAATATTATAAGCAATGCCTAACTGCCATCGAGATTGGTTTCCAACTTAATTCTAACAAGCCAGTGTATATGTATGAGGACTATCTCTGCGAACATATTGGAAAGATCATATCGGAACAGAATGATCTCGCTGACTTCTGCCATCCGGTTATCCAAAAGTTAATTGTTTATGACAATGCCCACAAAACAAGTTTGCTGCCTACCCTTGAAGCCTATCTTCAATATGTGGACACTCCAAATATTGCTGCTAAAACACTTTTTATTCATAGAAATACTTTGTTCTATCGAATCAACAGGATACGTGAGCTTTTTGAGATTGATCTAAGCGATGGTGATATTCGCCTGAAACTTCAATTGACTCTTCATTTTCTAAAACTGAAAACACAACGCGACGATCCTAAAGATCAGAGTATAGAAGGGTAAGAAAATGCAAAAAAACATGCAGACAAAATTTCTTATCGATACTTTGTCTGCATACTGGTCTTCTCTATCTATTTTCTTTAATTTTTCCAATTCTATCATTATTCAGCTTACCAGCTTTAGGCCAACTGCTGAACCGAGTACCATCGCGATGAACAGAATTCTCGCGGTATTACGCGGTTCACTGTAAAAGATCATGCCCAATATGGCACCGCCAGAAGCTCCAATACCGGTCCAGACAGCATAGGCCGTTCCCATTGGTAGTGTTTCCATGGCCAGGGATAGAAACAAGAAGCTCAATCCAAAGCCTGCAAGCAGGTAAAAAGCAGACAGGAAATTCTGGTCTTTATGGAGCTTATTAATCATGAGAACTCCCATCATCTCAAATAGGCCTGCCAAAATTAGAAATACCCAGTTCATACGTCAGTCCACCTCTTTTCCTTGTTTCTTCTCTTTACTCTGTATTTTGAGCCCTACAACTCCGAGCAGAAGCACCCCAATTAGCAACAATTTAGATCCCTGTACCTCAGCACCAAACAACAAAATTTCTGCTAATACAGTGCCGGCCGTTCCCAACCCGACAAATACTGCATACACCGTACCTACCGGAAGCGTACGGGAAGCCATAATCATGAGTATGAAACTTACTAAAATGGCAACTAAAGTGCCCCCCCACTCTATCCAGCCGCTGGCATGTTTCAGGCCGATGACCCATCCAACTTCGAATAATGCCGCAACTACAACAGATAACCATGTCTTGTTCATTTTGTGCTTCCTCCTTTTTGATAATGCTGCAAATGTAGTATGGATTTATAGCAGCAATAAAAAAACCTGAGAGAATACTGCATATAGCAGTTTTTCTCCCAGGCTTTTATCCCTCCGTGGCACAGTACGACGACTGTGAGTTTTCTCTCGGACCAGCCGATATTACATCGCGGAACCCTAGAAAACATTTTTGAATTCAATTTTAGTTAACATTATACACATTAGTGAATAAATAACAATATAAAATAATAAGAATCCGTATATCATCCTAAACTTATATCATTGTTTTGGTCATTATGAAATCAATTTGTTCTTCATCACCCATATAAAAAGAGTGTGTGCCAGTTTGAACAAACCCCATTTTCTTATAAAAAGCAATGGCGTTTTCATTTTTTTCCCATACGCCGAGCCAGATTTTCTTTTTATTATGCTCCATCGCAATTTCCTTAGCTTTATTTAACAGATATTTACCAAGCCCATGTTTTTGAGATTTGTTTTTTATATAAATCCTCTCAATTTCGAGCGATTCATCACCCATTTTTTCAGATTGGGCGTCATTCATATTTACCTTTAAATATCCAGCAAGTTCTTCATTGAAATAGATGAAAAAGATTTCTGAAGAGACGTTAGATAATTCATCCTCCAACTGTTGAAAATTAAATGCTCTTTCCAGATAGGCTTTCATATTTTCAGGTGAATTCTGATCTTTAAAAGTATCGTTGAATGTTTCAATACTTATTTCTTGGAGTATTTGTAAATCTTCACGGCTGCACTTTATTATTTTTACAGTCACTTAATGTATCGCTCCTTCATGTAAATCAATAATTTCTTTTGTTCCCTTTTTTCACAAATTCCCAGTCTTTCCCTATATTTTCTCTCACTCTTTGAAGAAGATTGAAAATGGTTTCTACTTCTCTTTCCGAAAACCCCTCTAATGCAACGTTATTGGAATAATCATTTTCTCTTTTTATAAAAGGATAAACATTGTTCCCTTTATCTGTTGGAAAGAGTTTTTTAATTTTTTGGTTATGGTTATCTTCTTTCTTTTCAATAAAGCCATTAATTACAAGTTTTTTTATAGCACGAGATGCAGTTGTTCGATCTACTTTTATCATCTCAGCTAACTTTTCTTGAATGATTCCTGGGTTTTCACATATTCGCACAAGGTACAAATACTGCCCTTTTGTAAGGTCATAATCTTTAAATTCTATATTACTTATAGAATCTAATGCCCTTGCGATCATTCCAATTTCACGAAGTACTTCCTTCATAGTTAACTCCTTCGCACCTATTTTATTGCAAATGCAATAAAAATGATATATATTGAATTTACCTTATTTTTATTGCATTTGCAACATAAAATTATGTTAAAGAGGTCGAGTAAAGTGAGATATGTTTTTTTCGTATTAGGAATTTTTATATTATCCCTTGGAATTTCGTTCACTATACAATCAGACCTTGGGACTTCACCTTTTGATGCACTTTTGGTAGGACTGTCCATAAATGTGGGGCTTACTGTGGGAAGTTGGGAAATCATAATAGCTATAATATTGATATGTTGTAATTCGCTTTTAAAAAGACAAAGACCAGAAGTTTTGGGGTTGTTAACGGCATTTATAACGGGTATTGGAATTGATATGTGGCTTTTTTTATTACACAATTTGATAACACCTGAACTATGGTACAGCAAAGTTGTTTGTTTTGGAATTGGTTTAGTCGTTGTAGGATTAGGAACTGCAACATATTTACAGACAAATTTTGCACCAATTCCAGTTGACCGATTAACATTGATCGTACAAGAATTTACTAGAACAAATCTATTTTTTTCGAGAACATTCATCTACCTTATATTCTTGATCATAGCAGTCATTTTAAATGGACCCATTGGCATTGGAACTTTGTTAACCGTTTGTTTAGGGGGGCTAATACTCAATTACTTTATGCCACTTACTAAAAAAGTACTTGACCGCATATTAACACACTCTCATACATCACTAAATCATGAGAAAGATAAAAAGCATTCTATATAGAATGCTCAGGCTGTCGAGAAAGTCTCGACAGCTTTTTTTATGTTCATTTTATTTAAGACGACACCGCGTTAATGTTGTATAATATAGGTAACTATTGTAGAACGGACGGTGTTGATATGCTGCGACCTCATCGAGACCAACAACAATCTTTTGAATTGGTTTCTCTGGAAGAACTGGTACCACAAGATCATCTGCTTCGTAAAGTGGATACATATATAGACTTCTCCTTTATTCATGAGAAGGTAAGCCCGCTGTATTGTGCAGACAACGGGCGTCCTGCCATTGATCCTACCGTGTTGTTTAAAATGATCTTTCTCGGTTATTTCTATGGCATTCGCTCAGAACGACAACTCGAGCGTGAAATTCAGACGAACCTGGCTTATCGCTGGTTCCTGGGGCTGGGCTTAACGGATAAGGTTCCAGACCATACGACGATTAGCTGGAATCGTCGCACTCGCTTTAAAGACACCACGATCTTTCAAGATATCTTCGATGAAATTGTGCTGCAGGCGATCTCTCACCGAATGGTGGGTGGGCGTGTTCTCGTCACCGATTCCACACACGTCAAAGCCAATGCTAACAGACACCAGTACACCAAAGAACAAGTGTTGCAGAATACCAAAGACTATATGGACGAGCTTAACGAAGCGGTGAAGGAGGACCGGAAAAGCCACGGAAAAAAGCCTTAAAATCCCGAGAGGAAGTGAACGAAGAAAAAGAAATTAAAGTGAGCAAAACAGACCCAGACAGCGGCTATATGATCCGTGATGGCAAGCCTGAAGGCTTCTTCTATCTGGACCACCGCACAGTGGATATGAAGTA